>NZ_JBGLZA010000008.1:92500-673593 GCF_047302835.1 Azospirillum sp. CT11-132 | reverse complement strand
AACAGGGTGGAGGCGCTGTCACGGATCAGGCCGACGAAGCGCTCCCCGGCCTCGCCGCCGAAACGGGCGACGAGGTCGGCGGGATCGGGGCGGGTCAGGGTCGGGATGACCTGCCCGTTGTTGCGTCCCGAAGCGCCCCGGCCGAGTTCGGACGCCTCCAGCACCACCGCGTGCTTGCCGGCCTCCGCCGCGTGCAGGGCGGCCGACAGGCCGGTGAAGCCGCCGCCGATCACCAGCACATCGGCCTGCACGTTGCCCTGCAACACCGGCAGGTCCGGAGGCGGCGGGGCGGTGGCCTCCCATAGCGAGTCCGGGCGTCGCCAAATCCCGCCCCGGCCTGGAATGTCCTGCGCCTGGTCTGCCACGTCCGCCTGCCCCATTCGGTCAAAATCCGTCAGGACCGATCCGTTCTTGGGTCAGGTCCCTTCGTTTCCAGACAAACTATGAGACAAAAGGCACACGTGCGCAATTCCCAAGATTTTCTCGCAAAAACATTCTTATGCCATGCGTCGTGCTGGGAAATTCATGGGAATTGCACAAGAGGCAGATCACCCGGCTTTCGGCAGCACGGCCTCGGCCAGCCGCACCCAATAGCTTGCGCCGATCGGCAACACCGCGTCGTTGAAGTCATAATGCGGGCTGTGCAGATTGCGCCCCTGGTCAGAAGGCCCGGCGCCGACCCAGATGTAGCAGCCCGGCCGCTTCTGCAGCATGAAGGAGAAATCCTCCGCTCCCATGCTGGGCATCGGGTCCAGATCAAGGGCGGCTTCTCCGACCACCCGCGCCGCCGCTTGCCGCGCCAGTTCGGTTTCCTTGACGCTGTTGGTGGTGGGGGGATAGCGCCGTTCGTAGCGCAGGCTGGCCTCGACGCCGAACCCGCCGGCGATGGCGGTCGCGACCTCGCCCATGCGGCGCTGAACCAAATCCTGAACCTCCGGCCGGAAGGTCCGCACCGTGCCACGGAGTACGGCGGTGGCCGGCAGGACATTCCACGTGTCGCCGGCGTGGAATTGGGTGACGCTGACGACGGCCGAATCGATGGGATGGACGCTGCGGGCGGCGATGGTCTGCCAAGCCCCCACGATCTGGCTTCCCACCATGATCGTGTCCGTTCCCATGTGCGGCATGCCGGCGTGGGTGCCCTTGCCGGTCAGGGTCAGCTCGAAGATGTCGTAGGCGGCCATCAGCGGGCCGGGGCGCAGCGCGATGCGGCCGACCTCCAGCCCCGGCCAATTGTGCATGCCGAAGACCTTTTCCACCGGGAAACGGTCGAACAGCCCTTCTTCGACCATCACGCGTCCGCCGCCCTCATTCTCCTCGGCCGGCTGGAAGATGAAGACGATGGTGCCCTGGAAGAGGTTGGGATTCTCGGTCAGGTGGCGGGCCGCGCCCAGCAGCATCGCCGTATGGCCGTCATGCCCGCAGGCGTGCATGCGCCCCGGATTGCGCGAGCTGTGGGGCAGGTTGGTTTCCTCATGGATGTGCAGCGCATCCATGTCGGCGCGGAAGCCGACCATCGGACCCTCGCCGTTGCGCAGGATCCCGACCACCCCGGTCTTGGCGAGGCCGCGATGGACCTCCAGCCCGAAGGAGGCCAGCTTTTCCGCCACGAAGTCGCTGGTCCGCTGTTCCTCGAAGGCGGTTTCCGGATGGGCGTGCAGATCGCGCCGCCATTCCGTCATGTCCGCCGTCAGCCTGTCCATTCCCGTCGCCATCCCGTCCATCGCCTGTTCCTCTTGTTCGGGCAAAATCCTGTTTCAATCCTGCCCAACTTATACCGGAACCGAAACGGTCTATTTCGGCCGGAACGCCCGAAGCCCTTCCGTGACCCCGCGTGATGGTGGGGACCGCCCGGCGCCGTCCGGCGCAGGAGTTCCCTGCCGCCGCCGTACAACGAACAAGCGCGGCCCGATGCCGCCGACGGGTTCATTGACGGAATGGCGACGACCATGGACGGGAACGCGACACGGCGTACCGACGGATTGCTGCGTCTTGCGGTCCAGCATCACAATGCCGGACAGAGCGAACGGGCGGAGCGGTTTTGCCGCGAGATCCTGCGAATCGACCCGACCCATGGCGATGCCGCCCATCTGCTGGGCCACATCGCCTATCAGGACGGGCGCAGGACCGACGCCACCCGGCTGTTCGACACCGCGGCGCGGTCCAATGCGCTGGTCGGCTCCTACCATCTGGCGCTCGGACAGGCGTTGATGGAGGAGGGGCGCGTGGCGGCCGCACTCGCCAGCGCCCGCCGGGCTCTCGCCGTCAATCCCGACGATGCCGCCGCGCTGTGCCTGCTGGGCTCCATCGCCGGGCGGCAGGGGCGGCCGGTCGTGGCATTGCGCTGCTACCGCGCTGCGGCGCGTCTGGTGCCGAACGCGGCCGAACCGCGGCTCGGCATGGGCCGCGCGCTGGAGGACCTGCGGCAGGCCGGACCTGCCATCGGCTGCTACCGTATGGCGGCAAAGCTGCGGCCGCAGGATGGCGCCACCCGCGTCGTGCTGGCCAACGCGCTGCGCCGTTGGGGTGCGATGGCGGAGGCTGCCGCCGCTTATCGGGACGCCATCGGGTTGGGCGCCGACAACGGATCGGTCTGGACCAATCTGGGCGCCACGCTTCAGGGGCTGGGCCGGTTCGGCGAGGCTGAAGGCGCCTATGTCGAGGCTCTGCGCCGCGAGCCCGGCCATGCCGAGACCCGCAACAATCTGGGCCTGCTGCTGCATGCGCAGGGCCGCCATCAGGAGGCGCGGTCGCGGTTCCGCACCGCGCTGGTGCTCGACCCGTGCCATGTTCCGGCGCTCGTCAACCTGGGATTGGCGGACTCGGCGCTCGGGGACCATGGCGGTGCGGAGCGGTGGCAGCGTCGCGCCATCGCCCGCGAGCCCGGCCGGGCGGAGGCATGGAACAATCTGGGCAACGCCTGCAAGGCCCAGGGGCGGCGGGGGGAAGCCGAGCATTGCTGGAAACGCGCGCTGGCGCTGCACCCCGCCTTCGCCGATGCGCTGGGGAATCTCGGCGCCGACCTGTCGGACCGCGAAGCCTTTGGGCCGGCGGTGGTGCAGGTGCGCCGTGCCATCCGGCTGATGCCCGGCCATGCGCCGCTGCATGCCGTGCTGGCCTATGCGCTGAACGGTGCCCAGAGCCCGGTCGAGGCCGACGTCGCCTGCCGCAGGGCGCTGGCGCTGGCGCCGTCGCTGGCCGACCCGCTCTGCACCCTGGGGCTGGCGGAGCAACGGCAGGGGCGGGCCGACGCCGGCCGCTGGTTCGAGCGCGCCGTCGCCGCGGCGCCCGGCCATGCGCTGGCCCGCTTCAACCGCGGCCTGCTGTCGCTGGAACGCGGCGCACTGAGCGCCGGCTGGGCCGACTACGCCTTCCGCTTCAAGGCCGGGCGCGTGCGGCCGGAGCGGCGCTTCACCATCCCCGAATGGACGGGCGAGCCGCTGGACGGCAAGCGCCTGTTCGTCTGGCGCGAGCAGGGGGTGGGGGACGAGTTCCTGTTCGCCTCCTGCTATCCCGACCTGATCAGGATGGCCGGGCGGGTGGTGATCGAATGCGAACGCCGGCTGGTGCCGCTGTTCGCCCGCTCCTTCCCGAAGGCGACGGTGCGTGCCGAACAGCCGCCCTGCGGGCTGATGGAGGCGGAGACGGTCGATTGCGACTATCACATCCCGGCCGGCTCGGTCCCGCGCCTGCTGCGCGAGCGGCTGTCGACCTTTCCGGCACGGTCCTGCTGGCTGTTCGCCGACGGCAGCCGCGTCGCCGACTGGCGCGAGCGGCTGGATGGCGCGGGCGACGATCTGCGGGTCGGCATCAGCTGGCGCAGCCAGGTGATGACCGCCGACCGCCGCAGCGCCTATCTGCCGCTGGATGCCTGGGGACCACTCTTCGCGGTGCCCGGCGTCACCTTCGTGAACCTGCAGTATGACGACTGCCAGCGTGAAATCCTGGCGGCGGAACGGCGGTTCGGGCAGCCGATCTATGGCTGGACAGGGCTGGACCTGCGCGACGATTTCGAGGAGACGGCGGCGCTGGTGTCGGCGCTCGACCTCGTCATCGCGCCGGCCAATTCGGTGGCGGAGCTGGCCGGTGCGCTGGGAGTGCCGGTCTGGCGCTTCGGTCACCGGGATTGGACGCAGCTCGGCACCGCCGGGCGGCCCTGGTACCCCTCGATGCGCCTGTTCCAGCCGCTGGGCGGGCAGGGGCTTGAACAGGCGCTGGAGCGGATCGCGACGGAATTGCGGCGGGTGGCGGGGGGCTGACCGGCCTACATCAGCCGCGGCGGCTGATCGCCATCCTCGTCGAAGCTCCGGTTGGACGGCGGCAGGCGGAAGGCGGCGGCGAAGATGCGGTCGGCAAGGTCCGGGGGCGGGCGGTCTTCCGATTGCCCGAGCGCCAGTTCCATGGTCACCATGTCGTCCAGCATCGCCTGCGCCTTGACCGAACGCAGAAGAAGGCGCCGCGCATCCCTGGCCGCATCGGCCGGCCAGAGGGAGAGGTCGCCTCCGTAGCGATCGAGCCGATCGCGAAACTCCTCATCCGTCATCGAAGGAATCCCTGGCCGCCTGCGCACTGGCGCGCAGCAGCAGCCGGAGTTGCTGGCGCGCGCGTTTCAAAAGCGACTCTACAGCACCGACGCTGATTTGCATAACGGCGGCGATGTCGGCGTTGCTTAAATTCTCGTAATAAAACAGCGTCACGGCGGCGCGCTGCTGCGGGGTCAGCCTGTTCTGGGCATCCAAAAGGCGCGCGGCGACCTGCCGGCGGTGGATGGTGCTGACCGCGTCGGGGGCGCTGTCCGACGGCTCCGCCACGGTTTCCAGATCCTGGCCGACCGGCCGGCGCTTGTGGTCGATGCAGCGGTTCACCACCACGCGGTAAAGCCACGTCGTGAACCGGGCGCCGCCGTCGTCGCTCCATTGGGTGCGGCGCTGCCAGACCTGGAGGAAGGCGTCCTGCACGACATCCTCGGCCTCCGCCTCGTTGCCGGTCAGGCGGCGGGCCAGGGCATAGGTGCGTTTCAGGTGGCGATGCACCAGCCGCCGATAAGCCGTCTGGCTGCCGGCGCGGATTTGCGCCATCAGCGCTTCGTCGCCGTCCTCGTCCGCAGGCATGATGACGCCGGAGGCGGGACCCCGGCTCAGGTCCCCGGACATGGAGCGCCCGACGCTGGACTCCTCCCGCAGAAGGTCAAGCCGAGAGTCCGCCATTTGCATGATCCATCGTTCTCCCGACGACGGATGCATGCGACCCTTTGGCCGGCGCACCGACGACAGTGGATGGCCCGCCGCGTTCTGCGGCGATGGCCTGCCAGGCCTTCAGCATGAAGGACGTCTGGCGGATGAGCGAGTCACAGGCCGCAACCGGATCCTTCCGGCTGGCGGCGGCGCCCGCCTGCACGATCAGCCGGTGGTAGAACCGCCGAAGCGTCAGCGCGACATCCTTATTTTTGTCGAAAACCAGAATGGAATCAAGGCCTGCGAACACCATGACCGCATTTCGGATCGCAGTGTGGTGCGCTTCGAACCGGCGGTCCGCGGCGGCGTCGCGGGCGGCATACAGATGGGTCATCGCCCGCTCGTACAGCCGCACCACGGCGACCAGCGGCGGCACCGCGCTGTTGGCGACGGCGTAGGCATTCAGGGCTTTCGAATAGGCGGAATTACGCATGGCGCCAAATCCTCATCATTGAAGGACCGTGACCGCTGTCAGCTGTCGCTGCTGCTGTCGCTGTAGGTCAGCTGTTTCAGCAGAAGGGCCGCCGTCTCGGCCGCCGCCTCCAGCTTCGCGTAATAGGCGGTCAGGGTGCTGCGGTAGGTCTCGGCCTTGGTCTTGATGTCGGAGGACCGGCTTTCCAGCTCGCTGTCGCGGGTTTCCAGATCGTCGATGGCAGTCGCGAGGTCGCTGTCGTACTCCGCCGACGCATCGTCGATGACGCCGAACAGCTTGTCGGCCAGCCCTTGCGAGAAATCGATGTCGACGCTGCCGCTGTTGCCGGAATAGACCAGAACGATGCCTTCATAGGCGGTGCCGGTCGCACCGATGATGCGGTTGCCGCTGACGGTGAACAGGCTGCTGTCGCCGTCGACCGATGCAGAGGTCAGGTTCCCGTCGTCGCCGCGCACGATGTCCAGCGTGAAGGACAAAGCCGAAGCACTGTTGGTGTAGCGCAGCAACGACATCTGGCTGGACGAACTCGTCATGTTGAGGCCGAGCAACTGCTGGACCGAGTCGATGTTGCTGCTGAGGATGCTGTTCAGCGTGTCCTCGTCCAGTTCCAGCTCGTTGGAACTGTTGAAACTGATGCCGAGAGAAGCCATCGACAGCACCGTGCCGTCATCGGTGGTGATCGACGTGTTGAGGGCGCTGTTCACCGACCTGACGATCTGCCGCAGCAGGCTGTCGGAAAACAGCGTCGCGTCGCTGGACGCCGTGCCGTCGCTGGTCGTCGCCTGCTGCGTCAGCACGAAGTCGCGGTATTCGTTGTAGGCGTCGACGAAGCTGGTGATCGCCGACTTGATCGAGGACAGATCGGTCGACACCTCCATCGAGATCGCCGTGTCGGGGCTGGCGCTGTAGAGGTTCAGCGTCACGCCTTCGATGGCGTCGTCGATGGTGTTGGAAGCGCGGGTGATGGTGACGCCGTCGATCTCGACGATCGCATCCTGCACCGCGACCAGCTCGTTCTTGATGGTGCCGTCGCTGTCGGTCAGGCCGAGCGACGACAGGACGCCGTCGCCGCCGTCGGTCAGCGAAATGGCCTCGCCCGTGTTGTTGGAGGTCAGGATCAGCTGATAGCTGCTGTCGCTGACCTGCACGATGCTGGCGGTGACGCCGCTGGTGGATTTGTTGGCGTTGATGGCGTCGCGCAGGTCGGTCAGGCTGTCGTCGCTCTCCATCGCGATGGTGACGGCGCTGCCGTCGGCCGCCTGGAGCGTAAAGCTGCCGGAATAGCCCAGCGCATCGGTCTTGCTGCCGACGGCGTCCGCCGCGATCTTGTGCTTGGTGGCGAGCTGCTGCACCACGACCGAATAGGTGCCGACCTCCGTATCGTCGTCCACCGTGGCGCTGAACACGTCGTCGCCGCCGACATATGCGGTCCGCTGCCCGAACAGGTTGGAGGACGCGCCGGTGGAAACGCTGCGGTTGCGCAGCCCGTCGATGGCGTCGTTGACCGCCTGCAGTTTGTCCTGCAGGTCGGTGTAGGCGGTGATCTTCGCCTCGTTCGCCGTGATCTTGGTGTCGATCCGGTCGGCCTTCGCCAGCCTCTCATTGACCTTCGCCTCGATCAGGGTGGCATAATCGATGCCGGTGCCCGAATCGCTGGAAGACAGGGCGGAATAGCCGGTGCTCGCGGCCGTGCTGGACGTGGTGGAGCTGACCGTTGTCATTGCAGAACTCTCCCGGCTCCAGCCGCCCGGCGGGCGGCGGATGGCACGGTCGTGAAGAGGTCATGACCGTGAATTCCATGGCGCTGATGACGAGAGGAAAACGGCCGCCGGCGACGCGCCCCACGAGTGTGTGAGGCTGTGCGGGACGCGCGCCCCCGCCAGCGGCCCTACGAACCGTCAGCGGAGAAGGGAGAGCAAATTCTCCGGCATCGAGTTCGCTTGGGACAGCACCGCGATGGCGGCCTGGGTCAGGACTTTTTCCGACGACAGTTTCGACTGCTCCTCGGCCACGTCGACGTCCATGATGGCGGACTGCGCGGCCTCGGTGTTCTCGATGGTCGTGTCGATCATGTCGCTGCGGAATTCGAAGCGCGAGATCAGTGCTCCGACGTCGGCGCGGGCGTCCGACAGGGTGGTCACCGCGGTGTCCAGCGCCGTCAGCGCTGCGGCCGCGGTGGCCGATGTGCCGACATCAAGCGCGTTGATGCCCAGCCCTGTCGTGGTGACGCCGGCGATCTGCACGGTGATGTTGTCGTTCGAGGTGGTGCCGACGCGGAAGTTCACTCCCGACGCCCAGTTGGTCGAACCATCGAGCAGCGATTCGTCGTTGAAGCGGGTGCCCGACGCGATGCCGTCGATTTCGTCCTGCAGCTGCTGGAACTCGGCGTCGAGATAGGAACGCTCGTTGTCGGTGACCGAGCCGGACAGCGATTGCGTGGCCAGCGAGCGCATGCGCTGCACGATGTCGGAAATGCTGGACATGCCGCCGTCGGCGGTCTGCAGGATCGACGACCCATGCGAGGCGTTGGTGGCCGCCTGGTTCAGCACCGTGATGTCCGACTGCAGCGAGGTGCCGACGGCGAGGCCGGCGGCGTCGTCCGACGCCTTGGTGATGCGCGAACCGCTGGCGATCTTCGAGACCGAATCCGACTGGTTGGTCGAGTTGATGTTCAGGTAGCGAAGGGCCGAATTGGAAGCCGTGTTGGTCGAGATGACGGGCATGATGTGGTCTCCTGATCGAACCGGGCCGTTTCGGCGACCCTCACTGGGACTCACGGGGCAAGCGGCGAAAGCTGGCGGGATTTTTCGATCGGGTTGGCGCTTTTTTTCGCCGCTCCTGCGGTCACAGGTATTTGGACAGGTTGTCCTCTTCGAGGATCTTCATCAGGCTCATGGTCGCCTCCAGCGAGGCCTGGAGCTGCGACAGTCTGGTGGTGGATTCCGCCAGATCGACGCTGCGGATGTCCTCCACCTGGGTTTGCAGCACCAGCTGTTCGTCGACATGGCGGTCGATGGTGTTCTCCAGCGAGGAGCTGGCGGCACCCAGCTTGGCCTGCACGATCGACAGGCCGTCGGTGGCGTCGGAGGCGAGCTGCGTCGCCTCGGCCAGAAGATCGTCGTCCACAGGGTCGGTCGACATGTTGGCGATCAGGCTGAAGGCGCGCAGGGCCTTTTCAAAAGCCGGCTGATCGGCGGTGACGCCATAGGACAGCACGAAGTCGTCGGCTGCCTGGAAGTGGGCGACGGTGGAATCTCCCTGGTAATAGCCGGTGTCGGCGCTCGACGGGTAGGTCGCGGCGGTGTAGCTGTCGAGGTCGACCGCCTGCTGGTCGGTGCGTCCGCCGGCGAAAAGATAGCGGCCGTCCTGCTGGGTGTTCAGCAGCCCGCCGAATTCCTGCATCAGCTGGGCCGATTCCGCCACCACGCCTTCGACGCCGGCCGCGTTGTCGCCCTGCAGGCCGGTGATCAGCGCGCTGAGGCGGGAGGTCAGGTCCGACATGCCGCCGACGGCGTCGTACATCGACTGGATGCGGCCGTTCACGACCTCGCCCTCGTCGATATACTGTTCGAGCCGGCGGTAATGGCTTTCGAGGTTGACCAGCCGGCCGCTGTCCGACGCGATGCCCTTGTAGTCGGTGGAGTTCAGCCCCGACGCCGAGCGGACCTGTTCCGCGGCCACCTTGGCCTCGGCCTTCATCATGTATTGGACGAGCGTGTTCTGATGGTTGTAGGTCGCGACCCGTTCCATCGCGGTCTCCTCTACTGGACCATGTCGAGCGCCGTGCTGAACATCTCCTGCAGCGTCTTCATGACCGCGGCTGCGGCCTCGTAGGCGGATTGCAGGGTGGAGATCGCGGCGGTCTCCTCGTCGACATTCACGCCGCTCCGCGACGAGAAGGTCGATTCGAGGATGCTGGTGTAGCTGTTCTGGCTGTCGTAGGCGGCGGACGCCGTGTCGGCGAGCGTCGCCGCCCCCTGGATCACCGCGCCGGCATAGCCGGCGAAGGTCGTGCTGCGGGCGCTCAAACCACCGGCGGCATCGAGGTCGTAGCTGGTGGAAAAGGCCGCCGACAGAGCCTTGGCCACCGATCCCCCGCCGCTGGTCAGCACCGTGTCGCCGGCGGTCAGCCCGCTGGTGGAGGACAGGGCGCCGGTCGCGAGCAGGCTGCTGTCGCTGGCGATGCGGGTCGTGACCTTGATGTCGGAGGCGCCGGTGCCGGTCAGCAGGTCGTTCATGCCGTAGGTATCGGAGAAGGCGCCGTTATCGCCGCCGAGCGCGATGCCGTTGCTGGAATCGGTGGCGGATATCACCAGCTTGCCGTCGGCGGAGATCGAGGCGGACGCATTGCTCATCGTGTTGATGGCGTCGACCACATCCTGCAGCGTCGACATGGTCGCCAGGTCGATGTCGAGGACCTCCGCCGCCGTGCCGCTGCTGTCGGTGACGGCGACGCGCAGCGTTCCGCCGGTCACCTTCAGCGCGTCGCTGGCCGAGACGGTCTCGGTGCCGGTCAGGCTTTGCGGGGCGGGGTAGGAGGTGCCCTGGTTCTGGATGGCGTTCAGCGTATCCATCAGGGTGGTCGCCAGTTCGTCCAGGCTCGCCTGCTGTGCTGGCAGGTCGGTGTCGCGCAACTGCACCAGGGCACCCAGCGTTCCACCCAGCGAGGAGCCGGTGACGTCGGTGCCGTTCAGCATGATGCCGGCAAATCCACTGCTGCCGCTGGCGCTGTAGACCGTTCTGGCGCTGACCGAGGCGGCCGGCGTGTAGGACAGTTCATGCACCTTGCTGTCGAGCAGCGACTTGCCCGACGCGGTGGAGATGCGCATCAGCCCGCTGTCGTCGACCTGATAGGTCAAGTCGATGTTGGTCGCCAGGCTCTTCAGCGCGGTGTTGCGCTGGTCTTCCAGGTCGGTGACGTTCTGGCCCAGCGCCTTGCCCTTGACGATCTGGTCGTTCAGGGAATCGATGCTGTTCAGCGTCTCGTTGATGCTGTCGACCGTGCTGGCGATCCCGTCGTCCGCCTGGGCGCGCAGCGATTGGATGGATGAGGAGGTGCTGCGCAGCGACTCCGCCAGATCCGAGAGGTCCTGCACGGTGGCGGCCTTGGCGCTCTCGCTTTCGGGGGAGGTGGCGAGCGTGCCCAGCGTGTCGGCCAGCGCGTCGATCATCGAACCGATGTCGGTGCCGCCGCTGTCGTCGTCGCTGACGCTGCCGAAGGTGGACTGCATCTGGTCGAGATAGCTGTTGCGGGTGTCGGCGTAGCCGAGGTCCGATTGCGCCGCGACCAGGGTCTTCAGCAGATAGCGGTCGACGTTGCTGCTGACGGCGGTGACGTCGACGCTGGAGATGTTGGTGCCGGTGCTGCGCGTGACATTGGAGGCGGTCTTGCGGGTGTAGCCGTCGGTGTCGGCATTGGCGACGTTGGAGGAGGCGACGGCGATCCCGACCTCGGACGTGCGCAGCGCCGACGTGGCGATTGAACCGGCGACGCGAAGCGACATGGCGGTTTCCTCCCCTGTGTTGCCTGCCGTCAGGCCGTCAGGCCGACGACATGGCCGGTGGTGCGCGTCGCCACGCGTGCGCCGTAGCGCCCCGCAGCGCCATAGGCGACGCCATAGACGCCGGCCGGCGCGGTTGACGCGGCGCGCAGGGCGGCGCCGATGGCGTTCTGGCGGGCGCGGTGCACCATGATCTGCGCCTCGATCTCCCGCATGCGGGCGGCCAGCGACGGCAGCACGCGGTCGGCGGCGGCCTTCGCGGCGCCGCGCACGGTGGGGGCGACGCGCTTGCTGCGGGTCTGCGCCAGCGCATCGTCCAAACGGTCCTTCCAGGTCCGCAGCAGAGTCTGCATGTCGCCGGCCGCCAGCAGCGCGTCGCGCGGCCGTCCCTCGCGCACGGCAGCCTCGGCACGCGCCGCGCTGCGGTCCAGTTCGGCGACTAAGGCCTCCAGCACCTCCACCGCGTCGACGCGGAGGACGATGGTGGGGGAGGCGGGTTCGGCGGGGTGGGTGGGCGCCTGCGCCTTGGTCAGGACGGGCTTCGGCGGGGCCGGCTTGCGCAGGGTCTGCTTGAGCGCCATGGCGATAGCTCCGGGTGTTGGATGTCTGGTTCCACGGCGGATGGGGGAAAGCTGGCGGGGAATTTTGGGGGAGTGTCGGCTTCGATTGCCCCCTCCCCGACCCTCCCCCGCTTTGCGGGAGAGGGTGCCTTATGCGAAACGGCGGCAGTTCCCTCCCCCCCCCAGCGGGGGAGGGTCAGGGTGGGGGTATTCGAAGCCGACGCCCATCCGCCCAACGGCTCACCGCCGTGCCGCCATCGCCCGCCCATAGGCGCTCATCGCAGCATTCGCGACCCGTCCGCGGTGGATCCGCGCTCCAAGTGCGCGCTTCTCCAAATCGAGGCCGTCGATCAGTGCGATCAGGTCGTCGGCCATCGCCAGCCGTTCGGCCCGCGTGGTCGGGCGCGCCAGCAAGGCCCGCGCCTGCACCACCAGCCGCCGATGGTCCAGCAGCAGGGCTTCGGCGCGGGCGAACCCGTCGTCCGGTGCGGCGGTCATGGCGTCACCGCTTCATCGAAATCAGCGTGTCCAGCATGTCCTGCGCCGTCGTCATCACCTTGGATGCGGCGGAATAGGCCTGCTGGGCGACGATCATGCGGCTGAACTCGTCGGTCAGTTCCACCGTGGAGCTTTCCAGCGAACTCGCCTCGATCTCGCCGGCGGCGCCGTCGCCGGCAGTGCGCAGCTGGTAATTGCCGGATTCGTAGGTCTGGGTGAAGGTGGTTCCGCTCTCGCTCTCCAACCCGTCGGCGTTGGCGAAGGTCGCGATGGGAATCTGGTAGATCGCCCGCGTCTCGCCATTGTCGAAGGTGGCGCGGACCACACCGCTGCTGTCGATGGTGGTGCCGGTCAGCGTGCCGGGTTCATAGCCGTCTCCGGTGGCCGTCCAGTCGCCGATGGCGGCGGTGTCCTCGCCCGACGCATACTGCGTCAGCCCGGTCGTGCTGTCGGCGCTGCCGAGATTCATCGACACGCTGCTATCGCTGGCGCCGGTGGTCCAGCCGCCGACCGAAAAGCTGATGGCCGACGGATCGACGCTGGTCGTGGTGCCGCTGCTGTCGGTCTGGGTGGCGCCGGCCAGCGAGCCGTCGCTGTTGAAGGTGATGGAGATCGGGAAGCCGGAGATCGTGCCGGTGGTGGTGGTGCCGTCGGCGGAGCTGGTCGGGTCCGATGCGCTGAGCGACCATGTGTTATCGGCCGTCTTGCTCCAGGTCATCGTCACCGAATGGCTGTTGCCCAGCGCGTCGAACAGCTCGACGTCGGTGGTGAAGCTGTCGCCGGTCTCGGCGTCGGAGGGCAGATTGGCCTCGATGTCCAGCGTCGAGGTCGCCTTGGGCGTGCCCTTGATGCTGGTGAGGTTGATCGCCTCCAGGCTGTCGGTCGAGGTCTTGTTGCCGGCCTTGACGGTGCCGTCGTCGCCGACCGCCCACCCGTAGAGGTAATAGCCCTCCGAATTGACCAGATTGCCGTTGGAATCGGTGGAGAAGGAGCCATTGCGGGTGAAATAGGTGCCGCCGTCCGTTGTCTCGTCCGACACCACGAAGAATCCGTCGCCGTTGACGGCCATGTTGGTGGTGGTCGCCGACGACTGGATTTCGCCCTGGCGGCTGACGCTGCGGGTGTTGGACGCGATGACGCCGCCGACCTGCTCGTCCACCGTGGTGGTCTTGTTGATGTAGGAGGTGAACTCCGTCACCGTGCCCTTGAAGCCGGTGGTGCTGGAATTGGCGATATTGCTGGAGATGCTGGCGAGCGCCTTGCTCTGGGCGGTCAGCCCGGACGTGGCGCTGTACATCGCGCTGGTGAGGCTCATGGCGGCACCTGTCTTTCGAATTGTCCGGGAGAGGGTCAGGAGAGTGTCAGCACCTTGTCGGCCGACAGGCTGACGCCGCCGACAGTCAGCACCGCCGTACCGCTGGAGCTGTCGACCGCGGTCACGGTGCCCTTGAAGCGGGTGGTGGTGTCGATGGCATTGCCGCTGGCGTCGAGCGCGGTCACCGACAGGGTGTAGGTGCCGCTGCTGTAGCTCTTGCCGTCGGTGCCGATGCCGTCCCAGGTCACTTCGTGCGTGCCGGCGGCGGTGGAGGAGCTGACGTCGCTGTAGACGGTGTTGCCGTCGGAATCGGTGATGGTCAGCTTGACCGAGGACGCGGCGGACTCGAGGTCGTATTCCCAGGTCGCCTCGCCGTCCTGCAACGGCGTGGTGGAGCCTTCGGCCTCGACGGTGTGGCCGTAGTAGTTGACGGCGCTGCTGCCGGACCCGAGCGCGGTGGAGAGCGAGCTGCTGAGGTCGGACACCGTGCTGGTCAGCGTGTCGAGCTTGTCGCCGATCGACATCTGCTGTTCCAGCGAGGCGAGCTGGACCAGCTGGGTGGTATAGGTGCTGGCGTCCACCGGGTTGGTCGGGTCCTGCACCTCCAGCTGCTTCAGCAGCAGGGTCAGGAAGGACTGGTAATTGTCGACCAGCGAGGCGGACGAACTGCTCGACGCCGAACTGCTCGTCGTGGTCGTCGCGGATGTAGAGCTGACAGAATCGACCAGCATCGCCTTCTCCACCCAATCGCGGCCCGTTCGCGGAATCCGGGCGGGATTTCGCGGCGGTTCAGGCCGATGGCTCTTCGGGATGGGCGGCGGGCTGGCGCCGCCCCGTTCGTTCTGTGGCTATCCACGGAACGGCCGGCGAAAGCTGGCGCGGATTTTTTCAAAAAAATGCGGTGGACAGGAAAAGGGCCCCGGCGGGCCATGGCGGCCATCTGCGGTGGAGGGCCGGAACCGGCATCACGCTTTGCCGGTTGGGGATTGTATCCTCAACTGTCCCAGGGAGCCGTCCATGTCCGGCACGAAAGAGCGGAATCAGGAACAGGACCGGCGCACGGATCGAGATCCGGCCGCACCCGGCGAAGGCGGCGGCGCGGTGCCGCGCACGACCGAGGAAAACAAGAAGGCCGCCGAGGGCGAGCGCTTCGAGAAGGCTCCCAATCCGGGACATCCGGTCTAACGCCGGCTTGCTCGTCCCCGACTGGCCCGCCCTCAGATCGCTCGCCCCAAGAAGGCACTGGCGGTGCGGATTACTCCGCGGCCGTCAGCGCCGGCGTTGCGGCCTGCGTCTGCTTGCCGGAGCGGAAAACCAGCAGGGTGAAGAGCCCGAGCGCGCCCAGCAGCAACAGCGCGCTGACCGCGGCGACCGGCTCGAACGCGGTATAGCCGAGATGCAGGGCGGCGACGGCGACGGTCAGGAAGGCCGTGCCGACGCACCAGACGACGATCTGCGTCATCGCCAGACGGCTGGTCTCCAACGCCGGATGCAGCCGGTAATAGACGCCGAACAGGAAGAGCGACACCCAGCCCAGCAGGTTGAGGTGGGCATGGGCCGGCATCAGGCTGTGGTCCTGCGATGCGGCCATTCCAATCCCCATGCCGATACCGGCAAGTGCGAACAGGCAGGCCGCCCTGAAACTTGTGGATGAGGTTTTCATTGCTCTTGTCTCCAATCACCGTCCCCGTGAAGGTTCGTATTCGAACGATGTCAGAGCACTCAAATGCTGTCCATGGAAAAACCGTCCATAACCTTTGGATCAGGCGGGCGGATATTTTAAAATATCGGATATCGACTGAGATACTGCCCGGGGTCGAAGTCGCAGGATGCGTCAATGACCCGTATTTGGAATAGTGGGCCGCCGTCCGTTCTTTCATCGGCGTCGTCGCCGTGCTCCAGGGCCAGCCGGTCGATACGGATCGGATCGACCGGCTGGCCCTGGCCGACAACATTTCAGGAGGCGCCGAAGTCATTGGGGTGCATCAGATCGGCGAAGCCGACGCGATGCAGGAATTCCGCACGCACCCGGTCGATCACCGCGTAGGCGACCGCCGAACCGTCGTTGGCCGGATCAACCACCACGCGGAACGGCCTCTTGCCGAACGGCGCATTCACCACACCGACGACGGTGTCGGCGACCTGCTTGGGATCCGCGGTTTCCGGCACGGTCGCGGCGAGCGCCTTCAGCATCCCGTCCGCGAAACCCGAGGGCAGACCCGCCTCGTAGTCCGCCGCAAGGGCCTTATCGTCGGGGGCGCCCGCATGGGCGAAGTGGTTTGTTCCCCTGGTGAAGGCGCCGGGAACGATGATCGATGTCTCGATGCCGAATGGGGCCAGTTCGCGCGCGTAGCAGACCGCCAGGGCGTCCATGCCGGCCTTGGCCGCGAAGTAGGGGCCGAGCATCGGCGGGACACCGCCGGCGGCACTGCTGCTGCCGATCCACACCACCAATCCCCGCCGTGCCTTGCGCATGTGCGGCAGGGCGGCCCGGTTGACGCGCTGGGTGCCGAGCACGTTCACGTCGTAAAGCGCGGCGAGCTGTTCGGGTGTGAATGCCTCGCTCGGCCCCCACACCATATGCCCGGCATTGTGGATCAGGACGTCGAGCCGGCCATGCTCCGCGATGATGGTCTCGACGGCCGATCGCGCCGATGCGTCGGACTGCACGTCGAGTTCGACCGTCCGCAAATCCACCTTGCGGTCCCGCGCATAGGCCGCGACCTCGGCGGCCTGATCCGCATTCCTGCCGCTCAGCCCGCGCATCGACGCGTAGACGATATGCCCCGACGCGGCCAGGGCGTTGGCCATCAGGCGGCCGAAGCCGCTCGATGCGCCGGTGATGAGAATGACCTGTGTCATGCCGTCCGCTCCCTCAGACCACGCCGCCGTTCGCCCGCAGGGTCTGACCGTTGATCCACCCGCCATCCGGTCCGACGAGCAGGGAAACCACGCGGGCGATGTCGTCGACCTCGCCCAGACGGCCGAGCGGGATCATCTGCCGGATGCGATCAAGCGTGGCCTGATCCTTGCCCTGGAAGAAAAGCTCGGTGGCGATCGGGCCGGGTGCGACCGCGTTGACGGTGATCCCCCGCGGACCCAGCTCCTTCGCCAGGATGTGCGTCAGGGCTTCGACCGCCGCCTTCGTGGCCGCATAGACCCCGTAGCTCGGCTGATAGAGACCCACGACACTCGTGGAGAAATTCACGATCCGGCCGCCGTCACGCAGCCGGTTCGCCGCCTCGCGCAGCCCGTTGAACGTCCCCTTGAGGTTGATCGCGATGATCCGGTCGAAGGCGGCGTCGTCCATCTGCGCGATGGGCGCCAGCGTCATGATGCCGGCATTGTTCACCAGCACGTCCACGCCGCCATAGGCCGCCTCGGCGGCATCGAACATCCGCTTCACCGCCGCCGGGTCGCTGACGTCGGCCTGGACCGGAATGGCCCGGCCACCGGCCGCCTCGATCTCTTCGACCAGCGTGCCGGCGGCGCCGGCGCTGCCGGCATAGTTGACGACGACCGCAAGGCCGTCACTCGCCAGCCGCCGGGCAATGGCGGCTCCGATGCCGCGGGATGCTCCGGTGACGATCGCCACCCGGTTCGTTGATGACGTCATTGTCCTGCTCCCTCTATCCTGGTGCGCGTGGTGGTGTCCGGCCGCTTTCAATCCTTCGCCCGATAGGCGTCCGGAATGACGAACACCTCGTCGGCACGGGCATAGCCGCCGTCCTTGACCTCTTCGATCAGGACCATGGTGTGCGGGCGGGCAGCCTCCGAGAAATACTCGACAAGCATCGCCGTGGTGCGATGGACGATCTCTTCCTTCTGCGCACGGCTCAGCGCGGCCTCGGGAACCTTGAAATTGACGAACGGCATGGTCTTCGCTCCAGTCGGATGATCGATTGATGAGCTGCCGGTCGGGCCGGATGCCGGTTCGGCATTTGCGCCCTGTTCAGCCGCTGCTCTCGGGAACGAAAATCGTCCGTTTTGAAAATCCGGGGTAGACCGGCAAATTAGACATCACCATTTCACCGGAGCTAACAATCGCTTGGGCCAGTCATGGATCGCATCGATGTCATGCGTCTGTTCGTCAGGATCGTCGAACGTGGGAGCTTCGCTCAGGCCGCACGGGACCTGCAGGTTCCGCGTCCGACCGCCACCCATGCGATTCAGCGCCTTGAAGCGGATCTCGGCGTCCGGCTGCTGGAACGGACGACACGGACTGTCCGGACGACGCTCGACGGCTCGCTCTACCATGAGCGCTGCCTTCGGCTCCTCGCCGATCTCGACGAGATGCAGAGCGTCTTCAGGAACGCCGAGCCCAGGGGGCCGCTCCGCGTGGACATGCAGGGAACCATCGCGCGGTTCTTCATCCTGCCGGCGCTGCCTGCGTTCATCGCGCGCTATCCGGGAATTTCACTGAACCTCAGCGAAGGCGACCGGATGGTGGACCTCATCACCGAGGGCGTCGATTGTGTCGTGCGGGCGGGCGATCTGTCCGACTCTTCCCTGATCGGGCGCCGCATCACGGTGTTCGAGCAACTGACCCTGGCCAGTCCCGCCTATCTCGACCGTCATGGCACCCCGTCGACGCCGGACGATCTCGACGGCCACCGGATGGTCGGCTATGCCGCCTCGGCGACCGGGCAATCCTATCCGATGGAGTTCAAGACGCGGGAACGGGACTGGGAGGTCCGGCTGCCTTACGACGTCGTCGTCCGCGGGGCGGAGATCTACACGGCGTCGGCGGTTGCGGGCTTGGGGTTGATACAGGTCCCGCGCTATCGCGTTGAGCACCAGATCGCCGCCGGGCAACTGGTCCCGGTCTTGGAAGCCTTCCCGCCCCCACCGATGCCGGTGTCGGTGGTCTATCCGCAGAACCGCCATCTGTCTTCGCGGATAAGAGTTTTCATCGACTGGTTGTCGGAGGTGTTCGACGATCCGCGTGGCTAGAACGGACTGGCCGCCCTGCGGGCAAGAAAAAAGCCCCCGCAGCGGTGCGGGGGCGCTTTTCGTGCTGGGGAAGCCCGCCCTTACCAGGACGTTCGCTGTCCGTCCTTACAAGGACTTTCGCTGTCCGTCCTTACCAGGACGAGGAGGAGGAGTTCCCGGCGGTGTTCGGCAGCGACTTGCGGGTCTGGCTCTGGCCCATGCCGGGCTCGTTCGGCGAAACCGTCTCGTTGTTGTCATAGGCCATGCCGCTGGCCCCGGATCCGGCCCGGCTGGAATCGTTCAGCGACTTGCGGGTCTGGCTCTGGCCCATGCCGGGCTCATTCGGCGAGACCGTCTGTTGGCTGGCGCCCGTGCTGCCGGAGGTTCCATAGCTGCTGCTGTTTTCGGAAGCACAGCCCGCAAGCATCAGGGGCACGGCGGCGGCAGCAAGGATGAGAATGCGTCGCATGTGTTCACTCCGTCCAAATGTTCCGGGAAATCCTGAAGTCCTCAGGAAGACCGATTTGAAAAGCTGGCTGCGGCGACCGCCCGCAAGACCTGTCCAGTACAACTCGATAAGGCAGCCCGGGTTCCCGGCATTCGGTCCGGGAAATGAGGTCTTCTGTGGAACCGTGGTGAAACTGGCGGTTGGGGAGGACGTAGATCACCGCTTCAAAACCCAAGCGCGGACGCTGCGGGAACCAGCGGGATGCCGCGGGGTTACAAGCGGGCGACATCAACACATGGACACCCGATGACCCTTCAGCAGTTCATGGCCTTCGCGCTGGTGGGCATCGTGGTGGCGATGCTGATCTGGAACAGGCTGCGTTTCGATGTGGTTGCGGTGCTGGCCCTGCTGGCCGGCGTGTTCCTGGGGCTGGTCCCGGCGAAGGAGGCGTTTTCCGGCTTTGCCGACGACATCGTCATCATCATCGCCTCCGCGCTGATCGTCAGCGCCGGCATCGCCCGGTCCGGCGTGATCGACGCGCTGGTGCGGCCGGTAGCGGCGAAGCTCAGCACGCCGACGCGGCAGATCGCCTTCCTGTGCGGATCGGTGGCCTTCATGTCGGCGCTGATGAAGAACATCGGCGCGCTCGCCATCTTCCTGCCGATCACCATGCAGCTGGCGCGGCGGCACCGGACGGGCGCGCACCGGGTGCTGATGCCGATGGCCTTCGCCTCGCTGATGGGCGGGCTGATGACGCTGGTCGGCACCTCCCCCAACATCATCGTCTCCCGCGTGCGGACGGAAATCGTCGGACAGCCCTTCTCGATGTTCGACTATCTGCCGGTCGGGCTGGGCATCACGGTGGTCGGGCTGCTGTTCCTGATGGTCGGCTGGCGCCTGCTGCCCCAGGACCGCAGCGGCGCGCGTTCGGCCGAGGAGACCTTCGCCGTCGAGAATTACGCCAGCGAGATGAGGCTGCCGGCCGGATCATCCTTCGTCGGCCGCACCGTCGCCGACGTCGAGGCGCTGGCGGAGGGCGAGGCGCAGGTGATCGGCCTGATCCGCGAGCGTTTCCGCCGCTATGTGCCGGACCGGCATTGGACCCTGCTGGCCGACGACGTGCTGGTGCTGGAGGGCGACGCCCCGGCCCTGCAGCGCCTTGTCCAGGGGGCGTCGCTGGAGCCGCTGGGCATCCTTGAGGGGGTGGAGGGCGAACTGCTGGCGGTTGAGGCGGTGGTGACGCCGGACTCGCCGCTGGCCGGTCATTCCGACCGGAACCTGGATTTGCGGCGCCGCTTCGGCGTCAGCCTGCTGGCGGTCAGCCGGACCGGCAAGCGGATCGCCCGGCGCCTGCACCATGTCATGTTCCGGGAGGGCGACCTGCTGCTGCTGCAGGTGCCGGCGGAGCGCTATCCCGATGCGCTGGCCGATGCCGGCCTGATCCCGCTGGCGGAACGCCGTCTGCAGATCGGCCAGCGCCGGCCGGTCTGGGTGCCGGTCGGGATCCTCGTCATCACGATGCTGGTGCTCGGATTTCATCTGGCGCCGCTGGCGGTGACCTTCCTGGCGGCTGCGGCGGCGATGGTCGTCACCGGCGTGCTGAGCGTCGAGGATGCCTATCACGCGGTGGAGTGGCCGATCATCATCCTGCTCGCCGCCTTGATCCCGGTCAGCGGCACGCTGGAGAGCACCGGCGCGACGCAGGTGATCTCCACCCTGCTGGCCGATGCGGCGCGCGGGCTGCCGGCGGTCGCCTGCGTGACGCTGATCATGGCGGCTGCGATGGCGGTGACGCCCTTCCTGAACAATGCCGCGACGGTGCTGGTGATGGCGCCCATCGGGGCCGGGGTGGCGCAGCAACTGGGGCTGAGTCCCGATCCGTTCCTGATGGCGGTGGCGGTCGGCGCCGGCAGCGATTTCCTGACGCCGATCGGCCACCAGTGCAACACGCTGGTGATGGGGCCTGGCGGCTACCGGTTCGGCGATTATCCGCGGCTGGGCGTGCCGCTGTCGCTGATCATCCTGACGCTGGGCACTTGGCTGATCGTCACGTTCTGGCCGCTGAGCGGCTGAGCGATGGCAGGGATCAAGAGGACGAGGAACACCAGGACGGGGGCTCCGTTCCCCAAACCGGAACAACGAGGAAGACGACCGTGCAGGTTTCCGAGATCATGGCGAAAGCGCTGGAGTTCATCTCGCCGGACGCCACCGTGCAGGACGCCGCGACGCTGATGGGGGAACTGGACGTCGGCGCCCTGCCGGTCGGCTCGGCCGACGATCTCGTGGGGATCCTGACCGACCGCGACATCCTGTTCCGCGTGGTGGCGGAGGGCGGCGACAACACGCGGGTGCGGGTGCGCGATGTGATGTCGAGCGCGCTGTTCACCTGCCGCGACACCGACACGCTGGCCACGGCCATGGACATCATGGGCGCCTATCACGTGCGGCGCCTGCCGGTTCTGGATGAGGGCGGGCAGGTGGTCGGCTGGCTGACGCTGAGCGACATTTCGCGCCGGCTGCTGCTGGACACCGGCACGATCCGCGATGCGCTGGGCGAACTCAGCGCCAGCGGGCAGGACGTGTGAGGGACGGCGGCCCTACAGCCGCAGTCCCATCTGCCGGTTCAGCCGGACCACCAGATCGGCGGGAAGGCCCAGGCGCTGGGCGAGATAGCGCAGGTAGGAGCGGTTGATCGGCGCGTGCTTGTCCACCGTCGCCAGTGACACGGCATAGAAGCGCGCGGCCATCCGCGGGCCGTCGATCCGGCGGATCAGTTCCTCCAGGCATTGCGGCTGCTCGACCTGCTGTTGCAGGCGGTCGCGGTCCACTTCGTCAAGGCTGCTGGTGTTGAGCCTGCTGCGGATCCGGCCGCGCTCCGTCGCGTCCAGTTCGCCGTCGGCGTGGGCGGCGGCGGCCATGGCGCGGACCAGCAGATCGGTTTCCTCCGCGTCGAAGCTGCGGAAGTCCGTCGGCGCGCGGTCGAGAAGCTGGTGGCGGTTGCGCAGATGGGCGTCCAGAATCTGGCGGGCCAGCATGGTGTGCAGCACCGGCTCGTGTCCCAGGCGCGGCTTCGCCCCGCCGGTTTCCGGCGGTACGACGGATACGGGGGCCGCAGCCGGCGCGGGCGCATTCGGCGCGCCGCCGAACAGCCGCGTCAGCAGGCTCGGCTTGGGCAGGCTTGGCTTGGCTTGGGTCATCCTGCGGCTACTCCCCGGCCGGTTGCGGTCCGCGCTGCATGGCGGTGTCGATCTGGGTCAGCAGGCGCGAGAAATCGATGGGCTTCGGGTGATAATCGTCGCAGCCCGCCTGCAGCGTCTTCTCGCGGTCGCCGGACATGGCGTGGGCGGTCAGGGCGATGATCGGGATTCCAGAGGTTTCCTGGCCTGCCTTCAGCTCGCGGGCGGCGGTCCAGCCGTCGATGACCGGCAGGTTCATGTCGAGCAGGATGACGTCCGGCCGCTCGTCGCGCGCCATGTCCACCCCCTGGCGGCCATCGAAGGCGAGAACGACGTCGAACCCGCGCCGCTTCAGACGGCGTGACAGGAAGTCCCAGATTTCCTCGTGATCCTCGACCAGCAGCAGCTTAGCCATCGGTACCTCCCGTTCCGTCCGCCTGTCCCGCTCCCTTGCCCGCTTCGGGGGGAGGGGGCCGCAGGCGTGCGATCGCTTCCTTCAACTCTTCAATCATCCCGTCCGATCCATCCTCTGCCATCGGGATGATGTCGCGGACCCGGCCGCGCAGTTCCTCAGTCTCGTCGCGCCCGATCTCCTGGGCGGCGACGACGATGACGGGGATGCGGCACCAGTCCGGGTCGCGGCACAGCGCCTTGAGGAAATCGAAGCCGTCCAGATCGGGCGTGAAGGGGTCGAGCAGGATCACGGTCGGCGTGGCGGCGGCGAGTTGGCGGAAGGCCTCCTCCTCCGTCTCGGCCTCGGCGACCTGCCAGCCGTCGCGGCCCAGTTCGGCGCCCAGCAGGGAACGGGTCTCGTCGGCTTCCATCAGGACCAGCGCCGTGCCGGGAGCCTGCCCGCTGAGGCCGCTCAGAACCCGGTGCAGGCGCTGCCAGTCCACCGGCTTGGTGAAATAGTCGGCGGCCCCCAGCGACAGGGCCAGCCCCTTTTCCCGGCGGGACGAGATGATGATGACGGGAATGTCGGCAAGGTCGGGCTCGGCCTTCAGCACCGACAGCACCGACCAGCCGTCGGTGCGCGGCATCATCACGTCCAGCAGGATGGCGCGCGGGCGGATTTGCCGGGCGATCGACAGGCCGGTCTGCCCGTCGGCGGCCAGCGCCACGCCGTAGCCCTCGCGGTGCAGGAAACGGGCGAGCAGTTCGCGCATCGCCTGTTCGTCGTCGATGATGAGGATGGTCTCGCGTGCGGCCTGCGCCGGCGGCACCTCGTCGATGCGGACCGGGTCGGACTCGGCGGAGCCGGGCAGCCGGCCATGCCGCAGGTCGGCCGGCAGGCGCAGGGTGAAGCTGGTTCCCTTGGCCGGCGCGGTGTCGATCGCGACCTCCCCGCCCAGCATGTCGGCGAAGGCCTTGGTGATCGCCAGACCCAGCCCGGTCCCGCCGAAACGGCGGGTGGTGGAGCTGTCTGCCTGCATGAAGCGTTCGAACAGCCGGCGGACTTGTTCCGCCGTCATGCCGATGCCGGTGTCGGTGACGCGGAAGACGACCATGTCGACCGGCGAGACTTCACCCGCGCCCTGCGGGCTGGGGGGCGCCCGTTCTACCGACAGGGTGACGGTGCCGTTCTCGGTGAACTTCGCGGCGTTGCTCAGCAGGTTGAACAGGCACTGGCGCACCTTCACGACGTCGGTGTGCATGCGCCCCACGTCGTCCGCCACCTCCACCGCCAGCCGGTTGCCCTTCTTCGACACCAGCGCCTCCACCGTCGCGGCGACCTCGCGCGTCAGGTCGGCGACATCGGCATCCTCGCCATGCACCTCCATCTTGCCGGCCTCGATCTTCGAGATGTCGAGGACGCCGTTGATGAGGGTCAGCAGATGGCGGGCGTTCGCCTCGATCTTCTCCAGGTCGGGCAGCATGCTGTCGACGCCGAGGTCGGCCAGTTCCTCCTCCAGCATTTCGGTGTAGCCGATGACGGCGCTGAGCGGGGTGCGCAGCTCGTGGCTCATGTTGGCGATGAACAGGCTCTTGGCCCGGTTGGCCTCCTCGGCGGCGAGGCGGGCGGCTTCCAGCTCCTCCTCCGCCCGCTTGCGCACGCTGATGTCCTGCATGGCGCCGATCATGCGCTGGGGCTGGCCGATCGGGCTGCGCAGGACGAAGCCGCGGTCGAGGATGCTGGCATAGCTGCCGTCGGCGCGGCGGAAGCGGTATTCGTCGTTCCAGCGCGTGCCGCCGCCGTCGATCACCGCATGGATGCCGGTCACCACATGGTCCTGGTCGTCGGGGTGGATGTGGTCCATCCACCAGGAGGCCGAGGTTTCCGACACGTCCTCGCCATAACCAAAGAGGGTGCGCACCGCCTCGTTCCAATGGATGCGGTCGGACGACAGGTTCCAGTCCCAGATGGCGTCGTTGGTCGCCTGGGCCGCCAGCCGGTAGCGTTCCTCCGTCTCGCGCAGCGCCTCCTCGGCCCGGCGGCGGGTGGTGATGTCGGTGTGGACGCCGACCCATTCCTGGACGGTGCCGCCGGCGTCCAGCAGCGGCACGGCGCGGACCAGCATGTCGCGATAGACGCCGTCGTAGCGGCGCAGGCGGTGTTCGGCCTTGTAGACGGTTTTCCCCGCCCGCGCGGCGCGCCAGGCCTCCGAGGTGTGGGGGCGGTCGTCGGGATGGATGGCCTCGACCCAGCCGGTGCCCTTCAGCTCATCGAAGGTCTGGCCGGTGAAGCTGCTCCAGCTCGGCTGCGGGGTCTCGAAGCGGCCGGCGCCGGAGGTGCTCCAGACGATGGCGGCGGTCGCCTCGACCAGTGAGCGGAAGCGGGCCTCGCTGAGGCGCAGCTTTTCCTCCGCCCGCTTGGCGTCGGTGGTGTCCCAGGTGACGCCGATCAGGGTCAGGCTGCGTTCCGGCGTGCCGTCGGTCACCACGCCGCGCGCCACCGCCCAGCGGACCTCGCCCGACGGCAGCAGGATGCGGAATTCGGCGTCATATTCGCCGCGCCGCCGCCGGGCGGTGTCGATGATCTGGCCGATCCGCGGCTGGTCGTCGGGATGGACGCGGCCGGTCACGTCCTGCCCGCGGATCGGCTCGTCCGCCGTGAAGTCGAAGATCTCGCGCAGCCGGGGATCGGCCTCGATGCGGTCGTCCTCCAGGTTCCAGGACCAGGCACCGATCCGCGCGGCGCGGAGCGCCAGTTGGAGGCGGCGCTCCGCCTCCATCACGCGGGATTCGGCCCGGCGCTGTTCGGTGACGTCGGTGTTGGTGCCGAGCCAGCGCAGGATGCGCCCGTCGCGGTCGCGCACCGGCACGGCGCGGGACAGGAACCAGCGGTATTGGCCGTCCTTGCCGCGCAGGGGGAAGGTGTCCTCCCACGGTTCCCCCGCCCCGATTGCGCGGAAGAAGCCGTCCGACGCGCGCTCGACATGGTCGGGATGATGGACGCTCCGCCAGTTCCAACCTTCCGTCTCGCCCGTCTCGGCCCCGGTGAACTCGTACCAGCGCCGGTTGTACCAGTAGACGGCGCCGTTGGCGTCGGCCATCCAGGTCAGCTGCGGGATCAGGTCGGCGAGGCTGCGGAACTGGGCTTCGTTCTCGCGCAGAAGCATCTCGGTGCGGCCTCGCTCGGCGGCGTCGCGGGCGCGGTCGATGGCGGCACCGAGCAGGGTGGCGACCCCCTGGAGGAAGGCGGCGTCGGCGGCGTCGAAGCGGCCGTCGCGCCGGCTGTCGACCTCCAGCACGCCGAAGGGCTCGCCCTCGCCACGGATGATGACGTTGATGGCGCGCTTGACCCCATGTTCGGCCAGAAGGTCGGGGCAGCGGAAGCGGGACTCAAGGCTGAGATCGTTGGAGATCACCGGCTCGCCGGTCTTCAGCGCGTAGCCGGCGGGGCAGGCGAGGTCGGTGCCGAGCGACCGATGCCCGACCACGCCGGGGTTCCAGCCGACGCCGGCGCGGACCAGCAGGCGTTCGGCGCCGTCCGGATCCTCCAGCCATTCCAGGGCCTTGCACAGTTCGGCCTCCAGCCCTTCGGCGCAGAGCGCAGTCGCCTGTTGCAGCAGGGTGTCGATGTCGGCGCTTTTCAGGGCGGCGATGCCGAAGCGGGCCAGCAGGTCCTGCTGCCTCTCCCTGCGGGCGAGACGTTCGGCGAGGTGGCTGTCGGATTGGGCGATCCGGGCGGAGGGCCGGGCGGAGGGTCTGGCGGGGGGCATGAACCATGTACGGGCGGGGAGCGACGGCACTTGAACAGCCGGCAGCGGGATTCGTCCGCTCCGGCGTGGCGGATTACCGCTGTAGACCCGCAAGATCGCAGGAGGGCCACGCCCCGATGGGGCAGGTCGCCATTCCTCCGATGCGGTATGACCAGTGAGCGGGGGGTACGAATGACCGGCGGCGCTGTTGACTGGTCGCGGGGGTGGTATGGCTGCCGGCCGCCCCAGAGAAGCCTTGCCCCCGCCTGGAGTATCTGAGGAATGGCTCGTGTCACCGTCGAGGATTGCGTCCTTCTCATCCCCAATCGTTTCGATCTGGTGATGATGGCGGCGCAGCGTGCCCGCCAGATCGCCGGCGGTGCGCCGCTGTCGATCGACCGCGACAACGACAAGAACCCGGTCGTCGCCCTTCGCGAGATCGCGGACAAGACGCTGTCGCTGCCCGACCTGCGCGAAAATCTGATCCGCGGGCACCAGAAGGTGGTCGAGACCGATGAACCCGAGGAGGAGATCGTCGAGCTGATGGCGGACGAGAACAGCTGGATGCACACCAGCGACACCTCGCTCGCCGACGAGGACAGCATGAGCGACGCCGAGGAGGACATCACCGAGGACGACGATATGGCTTCGGAGATGGACCGGAAGCCGGGTGCGGCCTTCGGCATGACGGAGGACGACGTGGTCGGCGACGATGCCGACGGGGATGTTGGTCCTTAAATATATTGGCCCGTAATTCGGGAGCGCAGGGACAGCGCCGGGACCGATGGTCCGGCTCCGGTGTTATACCTGCGCGCTGCGGCGAACGGATCGGCCGGCGCTCGTCCTCACCCGCCCTTCCACCGCAGTCAGGTTCTGCCCACATCATGGATCAAGCAACCGCCTGGGTGGCCCCGTCGCCCGTCCCGCCAGCCCTGTCGCGCCCGCTTTCCCGTGAGGGCGTCAGGCTGGTGCCTGCGACCGTCTGCACCGGAACCGCGATGGCCGAGCGGGAGGAGACGGTCATCGACGAGGTGCCGGTCGGGCTGGTCTATGCCGGCGACCTCTTCTCCGTCATGCTGGCGACCCCGACCGACCTTGAGGATTTCGCCACCGGCTTCTCGCTGAGCGAAGGAATCGTCGGCAGTGCCGAGGAACTGGCCGTCACCGCCATCGACGAGGTGACGGACGGCGTGCGCATCCGCATTGAACTGCCGGTGGAACGGCTGGCCGCATTGCTGCGGCGAAAGCGCAACCTGATGGGCGGCTCCGGCTGTGGCCGTTGCGGAACCGACAGCTTCGCGGAGGCGCTGCGGCCGCTCGACCCCGTCCGCTCCACCGCCCGCATCGCGCCCGACGCCATCCGCCGCGCCATGGCGGCCTTGCCGTCAGGTCAGCGGCTGAACCGGGAGACCGGGGCCGTCCATGCCGCCGGCTTTGCCCGTCCGGACGGGCAACTGGTCGCCGTGCGTGAGGATGTCGGGCGGCACAATGCGCTCGACAAGCTGATCGGCGCGCTGGCCCGCAGCGGTGTCGATCCGGCCGGCGGCTTCGTCGTGGTGTCGAGCCGATGCTCCTTCGAGATGGTCCACAAGACGGCGGCGGCCGGCATCCCGCTGATCGCCGCCATCTCCGCCCCGACATCGCTGTGCGTCGGCTTCGCCGAGGCGGTGGGCGTGGGGGTGGTCGCCTATGTGCGTGACGGCCGCTTCACCGTCTATGCGGCACCCTCGCGGGTGCTGACGCCGGCGTGATCTCCACCCGGGCGGAGCCGCGGCGATCTGCCGCCGGCTGGGAGTCTGGACATCGGCCTTGCGCGGGCGGACCATCTCCGCATCCGCTGCCAAGCGCACGGGACCGGCCGTTGTTGCCCTCCCGCCGCAGGCATCGCCTGCCTGCCTGACAGCGGCACGGAGGAGAGCACATGTCCATGGACAAGGAAGTGATCGTCGCGGCACTGCGTCACGCGGCGAGCCTGCACGAAGGCACCTATCGGCCCGACCGGGCGCGCACGCCTTTCGTCTCGCACCTGTCGGAAACGGCGGAACTGGTGGCGCAGGCCGGCGGCATCCCGGCCGAGATCGCCGCCGCGTGGCTGCATGACGCGGTCGAGGACGGGCTGACCACCGTCGCCGATCTGGCCGAGCGGTTCGGCCCGGAGGTCGCCGACCTCGTCGCGGCGGTCAGCGACGCGCCGGAGGATGTCGGCAAGGCGATTTTCGAGCGCAAGGCGATCCAGGCCGCCCGGCTCGCCGCCGCGCCGGAGGGCGCCAAGCGCATCAAGCTGGCCGAGCAGATCTCGATCCTGCAGGCGCTGGCGGTCGAACGCCCGCTGTCGTGGAGCGTCGAGCGGGCCCAGGCCTATGTCGAAGGCTCCCGCCTCGTCGCCGAAGCCTGCGCCGCCGCCAGCCCGCTGCTGGCGGAACGCTACGCCGCCGCGCTTGCCGGGGCGACGCGCTGACGGCATCCAGGGCAGACGGTGTTCAGGTCAGGCGGCGGTCAGGTCAGAGCGCCGACGAGCGCCACAGCCAGACCAGACCGGCGACCGCCCCGGCCGCCAGCAGGACCAGCACCAGGATGATGGCAAGCGCGGTGCGGCGGTCCTTGGCCTCGCGCTGCTCCGCCTCGCGCCGCTTCTTCAGCAGAAATTGCTGCTCCGGGCTTAGGAAGCGGCCGGCGGCGGCATCGGCGGTGGGCACGTAGCGCACCCGGCCGCGAGCCTTGGCCGTCTTGGCCGCCGTCGCCGCAGTCCCTCTCACGGCGGTCGTCAAACCACCTTGGGACGGCCGGCCCGTGTTGATCGGCTCCGCCGCCGCACCGCGAACCGCGGTCGCCTGCCGGCCCTTGCGCTTGCGTGGCAGCTTTCGCCGTCTGGTCGTCATGCCTCTTCCCCGCTCTCGATCCTTCACCGCGGCGGGGAGCATAGCCGCCCCGCCCGCCCGGCGCAGCCAATCACAAGATGATCTCCGGAAAGTCACATAGGCTCATGCCAATGGGCGCATGCCAACCGGATTTCCGCGTCGGTCCTCCTGCGGCCAACCGGCGCATGTTCCAATGGTTTGTGGCGCAAGCGTGAATACTAGTATACTACTTTCATGGTCCGCCATCTCCTGGGCGGGCATAACCGCAATCGGTTGGGAGGGTCACGATGCTCAAGAAGAACGTCTTCAAATCCGGCCATATCCGCTCGCGCCGCCGTCTGCTCGCATCCGCCGCCGCCGGGCTGGCCGCGGCCGCCGTCATCGCGCCGCTGACCGACGCGCGTGCCGACGACGACCCGCAGCAGGTGGAGAAGGCGGTGAACGCGCTCCGCGACGCCATGATGGCCGGCGACGGCGCCACCCTGCGGGCGATGACGATGGACCAGCTGACCTACGGACATTCGAACAGCCGGCTGGAGGATAAGGCGGCCTTCGTCGCCAGCCTGGACGGCAAGAGCGCGTTCAAGGCGCTCGACCTCAGCGACCATTCGATCCAGGTGATCGGCGATGTCGCCGTTGCCCGTCACACCTTCGATTCGGTCAACAACCTGCCGGACGGCAAGACCAACACCGCCCATATCCGGGTGCTGCAAGTCTGGAAGAAAACCGACGGACGCTGGAAGCTGCTGGCCCGCCAGGCCTCTCCGCTTCCGGCCGCCTGACGGGGCCGTCTGCCGCCTCCCTCCTTCGTGGTGGGAGGCGGCAGGGCGACGCTCCAGGACGCCGTCGGCAGGCCGTTCGCCGCCAGCCGGCCTCTAGCGCATGCAATTTCCGACGATCTGGTAGCAGAGCGTGGGATCGCGCCGGTCGTTGTAGCGGACGGCGGTGACCTGCCCGCCATGCAGTTCGAAGGTGGCTTCGCAGCTGTAGGTGCGGGACCAGGTGGTCACGTCGGGCTCCCACAGCATCGGGCCGCGCGGGCCGAGCCAGGGGCTGGGCTCCCAATCCACGTCGCGGTCGACCAGCGTCTGCCGGCGGGTATAGACCAGATACTCCGCATCGCCGGCGACGGCCGACCGTTCCGGCACCCCGGCACAGGACAGCAGGCTGGCCTTGCTCATGCCGACCATCGCGACGGGTGCGCGCAATGCCAGCTCTGCCTGCGGGTTGGCGCAGGAACTCGCCAGAAGGGCTACGACGGCGAGGCATCCGCCGCGCAAGGCCCAAATCGTCGGATGCCGGCTGTTGGCCATCTCTGGTCCTCCGCGACAGCGCGCAAACAAATGGTACTTTCCCTCAGATAAAGCGTCCTTTCAGATGCACAACGGCGATCAGCCGAGAACCGTGTCATAGAGCAGCTTCAGGTTCAGCACGACGATGACGCCGGCGACGATCCAGGACAGGCCGGCGACCCAGCCCGGAACGGCAAAGCGGCCCATCTTGCCGCGGTCGGTGACGAAGCGGACCAGCGGGATGACCGCGAAGGGAAGCTGCATCGACAGCACGACCTGGCTGAACACCAGCAGCTGCGCCGTGCCGCTTTCGCCATAGAGCGCCGTCACCACCACCACCGGGATGATGGCGAGCCCGCGGGTCAGCAGCCGGCGGGCCCAGTGCGGCAGGCGCAGCCGCAGGAACCCCTCCATCACGATCTGCCCGGCCAGCGTCGCCGTCACGGTGGAGTTGAGGCCCGACGCCAGCAGCGCCACGGCGAAGAGGGTGGAAGCGATGCCGAGACCGAGCAGCGGCGACAGCAGCTCGAACGCCTCGCCGATCTCCGCCACTTCGGTATGGCCGCTGCCGTGGAAGACGCTGGCGGCCAGGATCAGGATGGCGGCGTTGACGAACAGGGCCAGCATCAGCGCGATGGTGCTGTCGACCGTGGCCCAGGTGATGGCGTCGCGCCGCCCCTCCTCCGTCCGCGGATAGGCGCGGGTCTGCACGATGGAGGAGTGGAGGTACAGGTTGTGCGGCATCACGGTGGCGCCCAGGATGCCGATGGCGACATAGAGCATGCCGGGGTTGGTCACCACCTCCGTCGTGGGCACGAAGCCGTGCAGCACGGCGGCGACCGGCGGGGCGGCTGCGATGATTTGCACCAGGAAGCAGCCGGCGATGACCGTCAGCAGGGCCACCACGAAGGCCTCCAGATAGCGGAAGCCCCGCTGCATCAGCAGAAGCACCAGGAAGGCGTCGAGCGCGGTGATCAGGGCGCCGCCGATCAGCGGGATGCCGAACAGCAGGTTCAGCGCGATGGCGGTGCCGATCACCTCGGCAAGGTCGCAGGCGATGATCGCCGCCTCGCACGCCACCCACAGCGTCAGGTTGATCGGACGCGGATAATGGTCGCGGCAGGCCTGGGCCAGATCGCGCCCGGTGACGATGCCCAGCCGCGCCGCCAGCGACTGCAGCAGGATCGCCATCAGGTTGGACAGCATGATGACCGACAGCAGCGTATAGCCGAACTGCGACCCGCCTGCGAGATCGGTCGCCCAGTTGCCGGGGTCCATGTAGCCGACCGACACCATGTAGCCCGGCCCGGCGAAGGCCAGCAGCCGGCGCAGCCACAGGCCGCCCTGCGGCACCGCGATGGAGGCATGGACTTCCGGCAGGCTTGGCCGGCCGTCCCCGTCCTGGCTGGAGTATCTCCAGGCGCTGGGGGGCGGCACGGCGGCTTCGGCTTCCGACATCGGTGTGTGGCTCCCGGCCGCATTGCAAACTGGTATCAATCAAGTATGTGCCGGGACATCGAGTATGCAAGATGCTATACTTTCCGGAACCAAACTTTTCCGGGGGGCGAAGCGTGACAGTCAGGGGAGGCGATGCATCCGCGCCCGCCGAGACGGCGCTGCCCGATGCCGAACTCCATGCCGAGGGCTTCCGCAAGACGCGGGAGGCGCAGCGCTCCGCGCTGGCCGAGGATTATGTGGAGTTGATCGCCGATTTGATCGAAAGCGGGCAGGAGGCGCGGCAGGTCAACATCGCCGCGCGGCTGGGGGTGGCGCAACCGACCGTCGCCCGCATGCTGGACCGGCTGGCGGCCGACGGGCTGGTCTACCGCAAGCCGTACCGCGCCGTGTTCCTGACCGACGCCGGCCGGCGGATCGCCGAGGAAAGCCGGGAGCGCCACCAGACGGTGGTGGCCTTCCTCCGTTCCCTCGGCGTCAGCGCCGACACCGCGCGGATCGATGCCGAGGGCATCGAGCACCATGTCAGCGCCGAGACGCTGGACGCCTTCCGCCGGGCGCTGGCGAAGGGCGGCTGACCCGTCAGTGCGTTCCGCAGGAGTTGCCGGGGCGCTTACGGGGTAGGGCCGCGTCGCAGCCACAGCATCCTCCGCCGCAGCCGCCCGCCTGTGAGGGGACCGGCCGCCCGGCCAGACGGTGCAGGCGGTTGCGCAAGGATGCCGGCAGCAGGATGGTCCAGGTCACCCAGGCGAAGGCGGCGGCGACGATCAGCCCAACGATGAGGCTTTCCATCATGACTCAGCCTCCCAGCAGGGCGGTGGAGAGCCGGAAGGTGACGAAGGCCGCGCCATAGGCGAGCGCCGTCATGTAGCCGATCATCACCAGCATCCAGAACCAGCTGTTGGTCTCCCGCTTCACCACCGACAGGGTGGAGACGCATTGCGGGGCGAAGACGAACCACGCGAGCAGGGACAGGGCGGTCGGCAGGCTCCAGTCGGCCGCCAGCACGCCGGCCAGCGAACCGGACAGCGCGTCTCCCGTCTCGCTCAGCGCATAGACGGTGCCGAGGGCGGCCACTGCCACCTCGCGGGCCGCCATGCCCGGCACCAGGGCGATGGCGATCTGCCAGGTGAAGCCGATGGGGGCGAGCAGCGGGGCCAGCGCATGGCCGAGCATCCCGGCGAAGCTGTAATCGATGGCCGGCCCGATCGCTCCGTCCGGCGCCGCCGGGAAGCTGCCGAGGAACCACAGCAGGATCATGATGGCGAAGATCACCGTGCCGGCACGGGCCAGGAAGATGCGCGTCCGCTCCAGCAGGCCCAGCAGGATGTCGCGCGGGCTGGGCAGCCGGTAGGATGGCAGCTCCATCAGCAGCGGCTCGCGGGCGCCCTTGAAGATCGTGCGCTTCAGCACGAAGGCGACCGCCAGCGCCGACAGGATGCCGGCGGCATAGAGGGTGAACATCACCAGCCCCTGCAGCCCGATCATGCCGCCGGCCACCGTCCGGTTGGGGACGAACGCGGCGATGATGAGCGTGTAGACCGGCAGGCGGGCCGAGCAGGTCATCAGTGGGGCGATCATGATGGTCGCCAGCCGGTCGGCGCGGTTCTCAATGGTGCGGGCGGCCATGATGCCGGGAACCGCGCAGGCGAAGCTGGACAGCAGCGGGATGAAGGCCCGGCCATGCAGCCCGACCCCGCCCATCAGCCGGTCGAGAAGGAAGGCAGCCCGCGCCATGTAGCCGGTGGATTCCAGCATCAGGATGAAGAAGAACAGCACCAGGATCTGCGGCAGGAAGATCAGCACGCTGCCCACCCCGGCGATGATGCCATCGGTGATCAGGCTTTTCAGCATGCCGTCCGGCAGGGCGGCACCGGCGGTGGCCTGCACCCAGCCCAGCGCGCCGTCGATCATGTCCATCGGCACGGCGGCCCAGGCGAACACCGCCTGGAACATCAGGAACAGCACCAGCAACAGGAAGGGCAGGCCGACCGCCGGATGCAGCAGGGCCGCGTCGATGCGCCGGGTGGCGAGCGACGGCTTGCCGGCATCCTGAAGGGCGGCGGCCAGGATGCTCTCGACTTCCTGGTGATAGGCGCGCAATTCCAGCGCCGACGGTTCGCTCCAGCCGCAGGGCGCGGCGGCGAGATCGGTCGTCATCGCCATCATGCTGCGGTCGATCTGGTCGAGCAGCCCGCTCACCCCGCTGCGTTTGACCGCCACCGTCGGTACCACCGGGACGCCCAGCGCCGCCGACAGGGCCGCCGCATCGACACGGCAGCCGCGCGCCTCCGCCACGTCCATCATGTTGAGCGCGAGGATGATCGGCCGGCCGAGCTTCTTCAGCTCCAGCACCAGCCGCAGATGCAGGCGCAGGTTGGTGGCGTCGGCGACGCAAACCATCGCGTCGGGGGGCGCCTCGTGCTGGAAGCGGCCCAGCACCACGTCGCGCGTCACCTCCTCGTCGGGGGAGCGGGCGCGCAGGCTGTAGGTTCCCGGCAGATCGACGATCTGCACGCGGGTGCCGGCAGGGCTGAGGAATTCGCCGACCTTGCGCTCGACCGTCACGCCGGGATAGTTCGCCACCTTCTGGCGGGCGCCGGTCAGGGCGTTGAACAGGGCGGTCTTGCCGCAGTTGGGATTGCCGACCAGCGCGATGCGCGGCGGCACGGCCAGAAGCGCAGGATTGGAGAGAACGGTATCGGACATCGCGGAAACCCTTCCGCTGGAAGAGGAGGCGACGGCTCAGCCGAGCGTCACCAGAACGGCGTGCGCCTCCGCCCGGCGCAGGGCCAGGATGTGGTCGTCGATGCGCACGGCAAGCGGATCGGCGCCGGGGAATCCCTCATGCAGGATTTCCACGCGGGCGCCTTCGATCAGGCCCATCTCGATCATGCGGCGTTCCAGTTCGCCGGGCGGCAGCGGGGTGACGACGGCGGCCTCGTCGAGGCCGGTCACCACCGCGCGCTGACCCTTGCGCAACGCGCCGAGACGGCAGCTGTCGCCGCTGGCCGGAGGGTCGGCGGAGCCACTGGGCATCGGGCCGGGTGCTTGGCCGGGAACCAGACGGGTAGCGGGGGAGGGAGTGGCATCGCGAACGGAGGCGGGCAACGGCGGAGTCATCGGAAAACACCTATCGGCAGCACGCCGCGGAGGACGTGCGGATCAGCGGCTATGGCCGCCGACGCCATATTGATGCGAATAATTTTCATTTGCGATGTGACGAAGCGCCGCGGAGCCCGCTTGCCGGGTGGGGAGGAGGCAGGGCGAGACTGCCCGATCCCGATGGAGAACAATTTTCTTTATTTTCCCGCCGGGCAGAGTGCTGGCTTTTGACGTTTCGCCTCCCTCCAACTCGCATGTCATATGAAGATCTGACAGGTAGACCAATTCGAAATAGCAACGCTCAAGCTTTGCTGCGCTGCAACCATGGTGTGTATTGGTTTGTCCGGGATCGCAAATTTTTAGGTTAAGGATGACCGCTCCGCCTCAAGCAGGGTCAAAAAGCCGTAGAAACCACACAAAACCCGGTCATTTGAAAATAAATCGCCGTATCTTCCCAAGCATTTTTTATATCAGTACCGCCAACCGACTACATACTGACGTATGCAGCCGCTAAGCGAAAACTTTTATTTCCGATGCAATTTCGGTTTACCAATTCTTTGGAGTTAGGATTTAGCCTCCGAAGCAATTCTTCGCAGCGGTTGTGTGTCTGGAGCCAATGATGCAACCAAATTCGGTCGCACGTCCGCCTGTGACTCTGCCTGTTCTGACGATAACTGGAATTTGCCTGTTTTCTTTTTTGATTTGTGAAAAATTTTACGGAACTGTTGGGCTGGAGCCTTCTTCTCCTGCCGCACAGGTTGTGATGACTGCCGCACGCAACCATGTGGCGGCCGTTGCGGCTGTGATTTCGGCGGCCGTTGCGGCTGCCGGGCTGCTGCTGCCATCACTGCTGCGCGCGGCCGGCGCCACGCCCTTGCGGGCGCTGACGGTGGTGGCGGCAGCGATGCTGGCATGTGGTGCCGGGACCCTGCCGCGGCTCGCGGGTCTGCTGCCCTCTGAGGCGGTGCTCGGCTTCTTCTATGACGGGGCCGTGCTGTTGGTCGTCTGCCTTCTTCTGGCGTTCGAAGGATTGCTCCTGCTCGCCGCCCGGCCGCGCCGACGGGATGCGGAACCGGCATCTGCGGTGGGTGCCATCCGCGCCGCATTATTCCTGTTCATGCTGGCTGAGGAACTGTCGCGATCCTTCCTGCCGCTTTACGCGCGTGAACTCTACAAGCCTGTTCCCGGCCTGTCGGAAACCCTGATGATGGGCCTGCCGATCGGCCTGTTCATGCTCCTGGTCGCCGTCTTCACGCCCTTTGCCGGCGCCTGGGCCGACCGGTTCGGCTACCGCCGCACGCTGCTGCTCGGCACCTTGCCGGCGGTGGCGGGGTTTGCCGGGACGGCGACGGCCGGGTCGCTGGCGGAACTGCTGCTGTGGCGCAGTGCCTGCGCGCTCGGCTATGCGGTGATGTTCATCGGCGCGCAGGGCTTCGTCGCCCGCCATACCCCGGCGGATCGGCGGGCGCGCGGCATGGCGCAGTTCGTCGCCGCGGTGATCGTCGCCGGCCTGTGCGGTGCGCCGCTGGGCGGCATCCTGGCCGATCAGTTCGGCTACCGCGCCACCTTTATGGTCTCGGCACTGCTGGCGCTGGCTGCGGCGGCGGCAGTGGCGCTTCTTCCGGCCGACCGGGTGGAACGGGTCGCGCGGCGTCCCTTCCGCATGGGCGATGCGGCCGCGCTGCTGGCCAATCCCCGATTCCTGGCGCTGCTGCTGTTCTCGTCGGTGCCGACGAAGCTGATGCTGACCGGATACCTCTTCTATCTCGTCCCCGTTTCCCTCCATGCGGCGGGAGAGACGCCGGCCGGGATCGGCCGCCTGATGATGGCCTATGGGCTGATCATCGTCCTGCTCGGCCCGTGGGTGTCGAGGGCGGCAGACCGGACCGGACGCCACGCCCTGTTCGCCGGTCTGGGCGGACTGGTGGGCGGGGCCGGCACCCTGGCGATCCTGCAGGAGCAGGGCGTCGCCGGGATCCTGATCGGCATCGCGGCGCTTGGCGTCGCCCATGCCTTCAACAATGCCACCCAGTTGGCCCTGGTGCCGGAGATCTGTCGCGCCGACTGCGCCCGCATGGGCGAATCCAGCGTCTTCGCGGTCTATCGCCTGCTGGAGCGTGGCGGTTCGGTGATCGGTCCGCTGCTGGCTGCCGCACTCGCCGACCGCTTCGGGATTCAGGCGGCGCTGGTGGCGCTGGGCGTGCTCGGCATGCTGTGCGGCACGGCCTTCTGCGCGGTCTTCCTGCTGACCCCTTCCACCTCGCCGACGGCGGGGGAGGCCGTCCGATGAATTCGCCGGCAGCCCTGCCCCGCAAGTCGACCTTACACCCATCGACCCCACACCCATCGATCACGGAGGCTTCGACGCCCATGCCTGACCAGATGCTCGTGGAGCCCCTTCGGACCATGCCCATCCCCTCCTTTGCCGGAGAGGCTCTTCCCGCCTACGGCCGCCACGACCGCGCCATGGAGGCGCTGCGCGCCACCCTGGACGCGCTCGGCGTCGGATCGGCCGAGGAGATGAGCTGGAAGGATTATGAAACGATCATGCGGGTGATCGAACCGCTGGTCGGTGCCGGCCACAGGCTGCGCCATTTCGACTATACCCACAGCGCCGCACTGCAGTCCGGCACGGTGGAGCGGCTGCGCTCCGACTACACCATCCGCCTTGCCTACACGGAATGGGGCAGCCCGCAGAAGCCGGCGCTGCTGTGCCTGGGCGGCATCGCCAACTCGGCCCGGCGTTTCGACTATGTCGCCCGCGCGCTGTCGCACCACTACCATGTGCTGTGCCTCGATTGGGCGGGGCGCGGGCGCAGCGGCTGGCTGGCGGACCAGTCCGACTACAGCTTCGACGGCAACGTCGCCCAGGTCCTGGCGCTGATCCGGCACAAGCAGCTGGGGCCGGTCACGCTGCTGGGCTCCTCGCTCGGCGGCAGTGTGGCGATGCGGGTGGCGGCGGAGGCGCCGGAGTTGGTCGACCGCCTGATCCTGAACGACATCGGCCCCTTCATCCCGACCGAGCGCCGCCGCCGCCGTGCCGAGTCCGTCGCCCGCCATTATGTCTTCCGCCAACCGGCCCAGCTTTTCCACCGCACCGGAGCGGCCCAGAAGAACGACGGGCCGGTGGACGACACCGTTCTGCTGCACAACAGCTTCCATCAGACCCGCTGGTCGGAGGAGAACGGCGGCCGGGTCTACCGCCACGACATCCGCGCGCTGCAATGCTACCGCGACGGCGCCGTCCGGGACCACGACCAGTGGGACGACTGGCAGCGCATCGAGTGCCCGGTGCTGCTGGTGCACGGCATGATGAGCGACGCCCTGCAGGAGGCGACCATCGCCCGGATGACGGGCAAGCCGGGAGTGAGCGTCCTGCATGTGCCGGACGTCGGCCATACCCCGACCTTGAGCGATCCGCTGCACATCGATGTGCTGGCCCGCTGGATGTCGGCGCCCCATTCCCTGCCGGCGGAAAGCACCATCGGCTGGAGCGCGGGCGCTGCCCGCATCCTGTTCCGCTGAGGGGGCCGGGGATGACCGACCGCTTCCACTTCGTCCGCCATGGCGAGACCGAGGACAACCGGCGCGGGGTCCGTTGCGGCGGCGACCGCGATGTGCCGCTGACCGACCGCGGGATCGAACAGGCCCGGTGGGAGGCGGAGCGGTTCCGCCAGTCCGGACGACCCTGCGGCCTCGTGATCGTCGGGCCGTTGCAACGCACTGCCGTCACGGGTGCGGTGTTCGCCGAAACGCTGGGCGTCCCGCTGCTCCGGCGCGACTGGCTGCGGGAGCGCAGCCTGGGCGAATGGAACGGTCTGGCGATCGACCTGACCCGCCCCTGGTTCGCCGCCGGAGAGACGCCGCCGGGAGGGGAGAGCGAAGGCGCCTTCGCCGCGCGCGTCCTGGACGGCGTCGATGAACTCGCCAACGGGCCCGCCGGCCTGCTGGCGCGCCGGCCGCTTCTGGTCGGCAGCAAGGGAATCGGCCGCATCCTGCTGCACCGCCTCGCCGGCCGGCCGGGGGTGGAGCTGGGGAATTGCGAGGTCATGGCCTTCACCCGCCTGTCCGCCCCGCCGGGCGGCACGGGATGGTGGCGTTGCGACCCGGTGGAGAGACCGCTGGAGGCAAGAGCCGGGGCCTGCTGCCCGGCCTGACCTTCGAGCCGGTCTGACGATCAATTGAAAAATCGATGCGTGAATGCCGCGCGATGCCGCGTGGATCAGGAGTGAGGAGAAGGGCGATGAAGCTCAAGATTGGTACGCGGCTCATGCTGCTGGTGTTCGGTGTGGCGCTGCTCAGCACGCTTGCCGGCGCCACCGTTCATCTGACGGGAACGCGCACGAACCTGATCGAGCAGCGCAAGGCCAAGGTCAAGGAGATGGTCGATGCCGCCGCCTCCGTCATCGCGCTGTATGGCGAGCAGGAGAAGTCCGGGAAGCTGACGCGCGATGAGGCGCAGGAACGTGCCCGCAGCGCCGTGCGCGCCATGCGCTACGGCAATGGCGAGTATTTCTTCGTCTACGACTATGCGGGCGTCAGCCTGGTTCATGGCCTGCGTCCGCAGGTGGAGGGCAAGAACCTGCTTAACCTGAAGGACCCCGATGGTGTTCCCTTCAACGTGTTGATGACCGACGCGGCCAAGTCGGGCGGCGGCTTCGTCGCCTTCCGCCACAAGCGCAGCGACGATGCCGAGCCGACCCCGAAGATCGCCTATGCCGCCGGCTATCAGCCCTGGCAGTGGATGATCGGCACCGGCGTCTATACCGACGACGTCGATGCGGAATTCCGTGCCCGCGTCTGGCGCGAATTTGGAGTCTCTCTGCTGCTGCTGGCGATCAGCGTCGGTATCGGCATCTGGGTGTCGCGTGGGATGTCGCGTCCGCTGCTGGCGATCCGTGACGTGCTGGGCCGCATCGGCGGCGGTGACCTGACCGTCGCCGTGCCCCATGCCGACCGCCCCGACGAGATCGGCGACATGGCCCGTGCCGTCGCCGGCCTCGCCACCACCCTCCAGGGTGCTCGCGACGAGAGCCAGCGCGGCGAGCTGGAACGTGCCGCCCGCGATCTCCAGCGCGAGCGCCTGTCCGCCCGGGCCGCCGAGTTCGCCCGCGCGATGGACGAGGTGGTGGCGACGCTCAGCACCACCACCGTGGCCCTGCACGAACGCACCGCCGCCCTGACCAGCGACGCCGCCAGCACCACCGAGGAGGCGCATGCCGCCGCCGGTGCTGCGCAAGGCGCGTCCGACAGCGTCGAATCCGCCGCCCAGGCCAGCGAGGAGTTGCGCGGTTCCATCGCCGCGATCAGCCGGCAGGTGGAAAGCGCCGCCCAGACCGCATCCCGCGCGGTGACGGAAACCGCCAACACCACCGGCATCGTCACCGGCCTTGCCTCCGCCGCCGAGCAGATCGGCGCGGTGGTGGAACTGATCAACTCCATCGCCGGCCAGACCAACCTGCTGGCGCTGAACGCCACCATCGAGGCGGCGCGCGCCGGCGAAGCCGGCAAGGGCTTCGCCGTCGTGGCGAGCGAGGTGAAGAGCCTGGCCACCCAGACGGCGAAGGCGACCGAGGACATCCAGTCGCAGGTCGGCGCGATCCGCGGGGCGACCGCGAACGCCATCAGCGCGATCGAAAGCATCGCCGGCCTGATCACCAACCTCAGCGCGCTGAACGGCGAAGTGGCGTCGGCGGTGCAGCAGCAGGAGGCGGCGACCCACCAGATCTTCGCCAACGCCCGCACCGCCGCCGACAATTCCCGCCGCGTCACCAGCAGCGTCGGGTCGCTGTCGTCCACCATGACCACCACCAGCGAACGGATGCGCCTGGTCTCCACCAGCGTGGAGAGCGTGTCGCAGCAGTCGGAGCGGCTGAAGGACGAAGTCCAGCGCTTCGTGTCGGAGGTCAATGCGGCCTGATCGGCCTACCTGATCGGGTGGCGGCAGGGGGCGGATGCCCGGCGGTTCAGGCCGCCGGGGTCCGCCCCGCTTTCTTTCCGGCCGCAATTCAGCCCTTGCCCCGTCCAGGGACCGGCAACCAAATAGGGGCCATCGAACGGGAAGGTACAGGATGACAGAGACACAAAAGGATCCCTTCGCCGCGGCGGCGTCCTTCAACGCCGGGGTCTATGGCACCGGACTGCGGCCGGTGTGGGCGGACCGGCTGGCGGAGGCCGTTCGGCGCCTGCTGCGGGCGGCGGGCAGCGAGGCGGGGGAGGCGGCCGTCGTCGCCGACCATCTGGTGGAAGCGAACCTGCGCGGGCATGACAGCCACGGTGTCGGCATGCTGGCGATGTATATGCCGGCGATCGCCGCCGGGCTCTTGCGGCCCAACCGGCATGCGGCGGTGATCGGCCGGTCCGGTCCCTTCCTGGCGGTCGGCGGCGGCAGCGGCTATGGACAGGTGATCGCGCGCGAGGCGATGGACCTCGCCATCGAACAGGCGCGGCGGGACGGGCTGGCGGTGCTGTCCCTGCGCGACAGCCACCATATCGGCCGCGTCGGCTCCTATGGCGAACAGTGCAGCGACGCCGGTCTGGTGGCGCTGGCCTTCGTCAACGTCGTCACCCGCCCGGCGGTGGCGCCGCATGACGGCACCCGGCCGCGGCTGGGCACCAACCCGATCTGCATCGCGGTTCCGGGTACGGGTTCGACCCCGGCCCTGGTGCTGGATTTCGCCACCAGCGCCGTCGCCGTCGGCAAATGTCGGGTCGCCATGGGCAAGGGGCAGGAGATGGCGCCCGGCCTGCTGCTCGACCCGCAGGGGGAGCCCACACAGGACCCCGGCGTGATGTTCCAGGACCCGTCGGGCGCGCTGCTGCCGCTCGGCGGGCACAAGGGGTTCGGGCTGGCGCTGATGTGCGACGTGCTGGCCGGTGCGCTGGCCTCGGCGATGCCGGGCACGCCGTCGCACCAGAATTCCGGCCGGGTGATGAACAACATGTTCGCCATCGTCTTCGATCCGGCGCGCGGCGGCAACGTCCAATGGGCGGCCGATCTCGACGATCTGGTCGCCTATGTCCGCGACACGCCCACCGCACCGGGGGCGGATGCGATCCAGATGCCGGGCGAGCCGGAAAGCCGCACCCGCCGCCAGCGTTTGGCCGACGGCATCCCGCTGGACGGCGCCACGCTGGCGATGCTGGACAGCCTGGGGCGGGAGCGCGGGCTGGAGCTGGGCGAACTGTTGGCCTGAGGGCGGTCAGCCCAGCAGTTTCAGCGTCGCCTCGTCCGGTTGGCCGCCGCAGTAGCGGTCCAGGGCCTTGCGGTAGAGGTCGCCGTCCTCTGCCGCAGCCCGGGCGAACAGCGTCATGGAGGAGCGGAACTTCAGGTCGTCCGGCGAACCGAAGATCTCATGAAGCGTCCGCCCCTGCACCGCCAGCACCGTTTCCGTCGCCTGCACCAGCCGTGGGCCGAGGATCGGGTGCGCCAGATAGGCCCGCGCCTCATCGAGCGAGGCGATGCCGTAGAACTGCGCGGTGGCGGAGCGGCCGAGGTCGCGCAGCTGCGGGAAGATAAACCACATCCAGTGGCTCCGCTTATGGCCGGCCCGCAATTCGTCGAGCACGGTCGCGAAGACCGGATCCTGCGCCTTGACGAAGCGCTGGAGGTCGAAAGGATCGCCGTCCGGCATGCTGCAGCTCCTCATCCGGTGTGTTCACCGAGACATCGGTCTTGTACCGGTGCTCCGCAATGACTTTGTGCCGGCGGACGGAATCCGCCGGCACAAGGGAGGCGACCGCTCAGCCGCCAGTTCCCAGCGCGATGGCGATCTTGCCGAAATGGCTGCCGCGCGACAGGGTCGCATAGGCGCCGGCCGCATCCTCGAAGTCATGGACGCGGTCGACCACCGGACGGATTTGGCCGGCGTCGATGGCGCGGACGGCTTCGCGCAGGTCGGCCACCGATCCGGTGTTGCTGCCGACCACCTTCAGCATCTTCATGATGATCGGGAACAGCGAGGCCTGGAGGTCGGCGCCGCTGAGGAAGCCGATGAGGAAGACCGTTCCTTCCTCCGCCGTGGCGTTCAAGGACCGGGCGAAGGTCTGGGCGCCACCGGTCTCCACCACCAGATCGACGCCGGCCCCGCCGGTCAATTCCAAGACCCGCGCGTCCCAGTCGGGCGTCGTCCTGTAGTTGATCGCCTCGTCGGCACCCAGCGCCTTCGCCCGCTCCAGCTTCGCGTCGGAGGAGGAGGTGATGATGACTCGGGCACCCGACGCCTTGGCGAATTGCAGGGCGAACAGGCTGACGCCGCCGGTGCCGAGCAGAAGGACGGTGCTTCCCGGACGCACCGCGCCGGTGCGGATCGCCCGCCATGCCGTGGTCGCGGCGATGGGCAGGGTCGCCGCCTCGGTGAAGGACAAATGGCCGGGCACCGGCACGAGGCTGGCGGCGGGGACCACCGCGTAATCGGCGAGCGAACCGGGCATGGTGATGCCGCGCATCCGCCGGCCGGCGACCGGCGGCAGCGCGCCGGCCTGCCAGTCGGGCAGGAAATGCGGGATGACCCGGTCGCCTTCCGCCAATCCGGTCACGCCGGGACCGATCTCCGCCACTTCCCCCGCACCGTCGGCGACGGGGATGAGCGGCAGCGACGGCACGGGAAAGGCGCCGGTCGCCACCGCCAGATCGACATAGTTCAGGCTGGCGGCGTGCAGGCGGACCAGCACCTCGCCCGCGCCTGGAGTGGGGCGCGGCAGTTCGGCGATGCGGAGGGCGTCGAGACGGGGGGCTTCAAGCTGATAGGCGCGCATCGGGATGGATCCTTGCTTGCTGTGATGTGTGACGCGAGGCTATCCCGTTGCGCTTGGGCCTTTAATCCGGAGTCTCTGCATGATATTGCTGCATATCATGCACGAATTGAGCGATCAGGGACTGGAGGAGGTGGCCGCCTTTCTGGCGGTTCTCGACACCGGGGGCTTTGCGCCGGCGGCGCGGGTGCTGAATCGCGACGCCTCCGTGCTGTCGCGCCGGGTGTCGGCGCTGGAACGGCGGCTGGGCGTCCGACTGCTGGAGCGCACGACCCGGCGGGTGACGCCGACCGAGGCCGGCCGCCGCTTCGCCGACCGGGCGCGCATGGCCTTGACCCTGCTGGCCGATGCGGAGCGCGAGGCTGCCGATGCCGGGGCCGTTCCACAGGGTACGCTGCGGCTGTCACTGCCGGAGGCGTTCGGTCGGCTGTGGGTGGCGCCGCTTCTGCCCGACTTCCTCACCGCCTTTCCGCGCGTGCGGATCGAAGCCTTCTACAGCGACCGTTTCGTCGATCTGGTGGGGGAGGGATTCGACCTTGCCATCCGCATTGGCCGGCTGCCCGACAGTTCGCTGGTGGCCCGCCGGCTGGGGGCGGAACGGCGGCTGGTCTGCGCCGCGCCATCCTATCTCGCCGCAAGGGGAATCCCGCAGGAGCCGGCCGAACTCGCCGGCCATGACGCGCTGCTGTTCGCGCTGTTCGACTCACCGTCGGATTGGCATTTCAGCCGGGGGCGCGAGCGGGTGCGGGTGCGGCTGTCCGGGCCGCTGCTGACCGACAATGTCGACAGCCTCGTCCATGCCGCGGTGGCCGGAAAAGGGCTGCTGGTGTGTTCGGAATGGCTGATCGGGCGGGAACTGGCCGGCGGGCGTTTGGTCCGCGTGCTGCCGGATTGGGAGGTCGGCAGCGACGCCGGCAGGGGCGGCGGCGGGGAAGCTGCCATCCATCTGGTCCGCCCATCTGGCCGCTTCACCGCCGGCAAGACCCGTGCCTTTGCTGATTGGATCGCGGAGAGGCTGTCGCCGCCGCCCTGGAACAAGCCGCCCTGACCGCTATTTCCGGTCAGCCGCCGTCGATCTCCACCCGCATGCGGACGAGGTCGCGGTTCCAGGTGATCTTGCATTTGTCCAGGTTAAGCCGCGTCATGTAGACGTAGGCGGTCTTGCCGACATCGTCGAAGTTGCGGCCCTGGCTGCCGGGATCGAGCAGTGCGGGATAGTCGAAGGCCGCCTTGTCGCCGCAGCCGTAGCGGAACAGCAGCGGGGCCGCCCACAGAAGCTCCGGCTTCGACCAGCTCACCAGATCCGGCGAGGTCGTGGTCCAGATGCCGGTGCGGCCGTCGCGGGTCATGGCCAGCGTGGCGATGAACAGGCCGCTCGCCCGGTGCCGGACGATGCTGCGCACGGTGCCTTGCAGGGCATCGGGGGCGACCGGGGCGCAGAGATGGGCTTCCGGAGCATCCTTGGCTTGGTCATCACGGACGAAACGGACGGAGAAGGATTTGCCGTCCCAGCCGCGCCAGGACTGCGGATCGGCGAGATTGTCGGTCCGCATCAGGCAGGCGCCGCGCAACTGCGCCCCGAACCGCTCGGCCCATAGGAAGGCGTACCAGTGGTCGCCGTTGCGGACGATGTTGCTGGGCGCGAAATAGCCGGTGCGCTGGCCGACGTCGCCGGCATAGGGGTAGGGCAGCGTCGCGACGGTGTGGTTGGGCGGCGGCGCGCTCAGCCGGAAGCTCGCCCCGCCATCGCTGGAGACCGCCGACGTGATGCTGTTGCGCCAGCAGCGCATGTATTCACCGGACGGGCAGAGCGCAGGACGCTTCTGGGCGTGAAACTCGTTGCTGACCAGGGCGAAGACGGTGGTGCCGTCGGGCGTGTAGAAGGACGAAATCCAACTGCGGTCGTCATGCAGGCGCGGATCGTCCTGGCCATGGCCTTGGAAGATCACCGCACAATTCGGCCGCACGGCGTCCAGCGACGGGCCGGTCAGCGCCCGTGCGGTGGAATGCGAGGCGATCAGATGCACCGTGCCGCCCGCGTCGCGGAAGGCGCGCGCCGGGGTGTCCGGCGCGTCGCTTTGGGCGCAGGCGTCGCGCTGCCAGGAGGTCACCGTTTCCGGTTCCCCCGTCCTTTTGATCGTCAGCGCGTGGGCCGGGGCGGCGACCATGCCCATCGCCAGCAGGAACGCCGCGGTTCGGTTGAGCATGGCTGCCACCACTCGTCCCGTCACTTGCCGTTTGCGATGGACTTCAGGAAGGGCGCCGGCTGCAGCCGGTTGGCGACCAGGAAGTCCAGGTAGCGGGCGGCCGACTCCGCCCGATGGCGGTCATAGGCGTCGGGGTCGAAGTTGATGAGCGACTTCAAGCGGCTGCGGGTCAGCGGCATCGTGAGGTCGGCGGCGTCGGCATAGGGGACGCCGGTGTTCTCGCACAGCTCGCGCGTGCGGGAATCGATGGTGACCGTCAGGCCCATCCGCTCGGCCTGGATCGCCAGCGCGACGCCGTGATAGCGGCAGCCGATGGTCAGGTCCTGCTGGCGCAGAGTGTCCATCCAGGCCGGCACGTCATAGTAGGAACGCATGTAGTTGCGGCACCAGACCTTGAACTCCTCGAAGGAGTAGTGCGGCACGGTGTGGCGGTGGATTTCCTTCAGCGCATGCGGGTCGATTCCGTCGAACAGCCCGCGCGATGCGCGGATCATCTCGCCCATCGACTGCACGATGTACTGGCCGGGCGCGATGGGATCCATCATCAGGGCGATCAGTTGGTGCTCGATCTCCCGCGTCTTGACCCAGGCCTGATGGCCGCCGGCCACCGTGATCGAGCGCGGCAGGTCGAGCGCCGACCAGCTGGCGTGGATCTTCCGGCCCAGGCCCGGCGCCTGGTTGAGGAAATGCGACGGGCAGCCGCCGGGCAGCGAACCGGTGATGCCCAGCTTGTCCAACTGCGCCGTGGTGTAGGCACCGCGGGTGTAGATGTTGGGCGAGGTCGCGGAAGCCGGGTTCGAGGCCGCGATCACCTGCGCCCACCGCAGCGTGCCGGGGCTGAGTTCGATGTCGTGGTCGTAGCTGTTCGCCTGGGCGCCGAGGCCGATGGCGACGATGGGCAGTCCGGACTTCTCCAGATTCTCCGCCATCTGGCCGTAGTCGGTGTGGCGCCCCAGCTGGTTGGCGCAGGGAATGACGATGATGTCGGCGTTGTTCCGCAGCGTCTCGGCCGAAGAGCCCCAGCTGAAATGCTTCACCGGGTTGGCGATGTGGCTGCAGATTGAATGCACGAAGGCGAGGTTGCCGTTGTTGTGCCCGATGCCGTTGTACAGGTCGTCGAAGGCGGCGTTCGAATAGAGGCCGAGATTCGGCGTCTTCCACAGCACCGCGACGCGCAGAGGCTGGGACGACGCACGGCCGGCGGTCTGACTTGCGGTCTGGCCGGAAGAGTGCGGCCGGTCGACAGGAGTGTCGATGACGATGTCTTCAAGCATGTCGGCTCAAACCTCGGGTCGGTGGATGCTGGAAACTGACCGACGGTAAGCGCAGAAGAGGTAGGACTGCAAGTGACATCCGAAAAATACCACGGCTGATTCAACGAAAGACAGTGCTTAGACTTTCTAAGCAGTTTTTGTGCTCTGGATGTTTTGTATGATACTGGTGTCGATTGGCCGATGATCTTGCGAAGTTGCATAGAAATTCGAAAGATGTTCGATGACGGGATGAAGGGGGGTTGAAAGCAGGCAAAGGCCGTCCCATCTCTGGCGGCGTTCCTGGAAATCGAAGCGGGAACCAAGTGTCAGTCAGGGTGCCAGGAAAATTCGCCTGGGCGCCCCTTTAATGCGTTGTCAAAATTCCTATATAGTGTTCGTTGCGCCGTTGATGGCGCCGACCCCGACAGAAGGGCTTTCGCCCATATGACCGTTTGCAATTCCCTGGTTCGGCCGCGCTGACCGCCTGGCCCTGCCGCTCCTCTCCGGCCCTGCGGCTTGCTGGCTGCGGCGCCACCTTCCCCGGCGCGGCGCTGCCCGCGGGGCTGGAGAGGACCCCTCTTTGCCCGTTCCCGCACCGAGGCCCGGTGCACGCCGTCCGGCAGCGTCGAATGCCGGCAACGCAACGAACCAAAAATCCGACCTTCAACAGGACCGACCCGAACAACGCCGGGGCCTTCGCCCACGGCGCCGCTCCTGTCGGCTGGGAGAAAAAGAGACACCATGCAGCGCAACGCTGAAACCCGCACCGCTCAATCCGATACCGCCCCAACCCGTACCGCAGAAACCCGTATTTCCGAACCCCGTACTGCGGAACCGATGCAGCTCTATCTCCAGGATGCCCGCAAGTATCAGTACCTGACGCCGGAACAGGAACTCGATCTGGCCGTTCGCTGGCACGACCATCAGGACCCGGCCGCGCTCGACAAGCTGATCGGCAGCCATCTGCGTCTGGTCGTCAAGATGGCCCGCGGCTATCTCGGCTATGGCCTGCCGCTGGCCGATCTGGTGGCGGAGGGCAACGTCGGCGTGATGCAGGCGGCGCAAAAGTTCGATCCCGCCAAGGGGTTCCGCTTCGCCACCTACGCCTCCTGGTGGGTGCGTGCGGCGATCCAGGAGTATGTCCTGCACAACTGGTCGCTGGTGAAGATCGGCACCACCGCCGGGCAGAAGAAGCTGTTCTTCAGCCTGCGCCGCCTGAAGGCGCGGATGCAGGAACTGGAGAGTGGCGATCTGTCGCCGGAAGCGGTGGAGAGCATCGCGACCGAACTGAACGTGTCGAAGGCAGAGGTGGTGGAGATGAACCGCCGCCTGGGCAACGACCGCTCGCTGAACGTCGGCCTGTCGGAAGAGGGCGATGCCGAGTGGCAGGACCTGCTGGCCGACGAGCGGCCGGACCAGGAGACGACGCTTGCCGATTCCGAGGAACGCCGCCGGCGCCAGCAGTTCCTGAAGCTGGGGTTGGGCGTGCTGGACGACCGCGAGCGCCAGATTCTGGTGGCCCGCCGCCTGCGTGACGAGCCGCTGACGCTGGAGGAGCTGAGCCAGACCTTCCACGTCTCGCGCGAGCGTGTGCGGCAGTTGGAGGTGCGTGCCTTCGAGAAGCTCCAGAAGGCGGTGATCGCGACCGCAAGGACGGAGCAGGTGGCAATCGAGAAGAAGCGTCTGCTGACCAATGCCTGACCGGGCGGGTTGCGGCGATGTTTCGAAAAGGCGCGGCTTTTTAAACGCCGCGCCTTTCTTGTCAGGTGTCCAGGCAACCGCCCTTCGGCGCGACGGTGATGCGGATCAGCTCCGATCCGCCGCCGCCGAAGACGTTGCCGCCGGTATAGGTCAGGCAACCTTCATTGCGGTAGATGACCTGCAGCCGCTGGGCGTCGTTGCCGAAATAGAACGGGATCCAGCGCTTGCCGGTCTCGTGCCGGATCATGTTGTCGGGCGCGCCGATCAGGGTGGAGACCTCCTCCATCGTCATGCCGATCTGCAGCTTGGCGAAGCGGCTGCCGGGGGCGGGGGAGCCGATCACCTCGCCCTCGTACCGGCCGTCACGCGACTTCACCATCCGCGCGTCCGGCGTCGACGGCGCGGCGGAGGCGGTCGTCGCCGTTCCGTTGCTGCTGGCCGTGCCCTGCTGCTGCCCGGCGCAGCCGATCAGCAGCGCCACCGCGGACAATGCCGCCCAAGTCGTTTTCCCCACCATGTCTTTTCCTATTGGTTCTGTTCCGGCCGTGGCCATGTAGTGGCGACTATGAGGGCGATAACCGGTTGCCAGCATTGGCAAAGGCGGATGAGGAACGCCTGACCGGGGTAGTAACAACAGGCAGCCAGCCGGCCGCTCCACCGTTACGCCGCAGCCTCGACCTGCCGCTTGCCGCTGTAGTTCTTGAACAGGTCGTAATCGGTGTCGCACCGCACCTGCGCCAGCCCGGCCGCCTCCATCGCAGCGGTGATGACCTCCGGCTCCACGCAACGGTCGATGGTTTCCCAGTAATAGCGCATCAGCGTCCGCCCACTCTCGCCGCCGCCGCTGAGGCGTGAGACCGCCGGCACCACCATGCCGAGATAGGCGTTCATCAGGTGCCGGGTGACCGGGCGGCGCGGGCGGCCGATCTCCATCACCAGCACGGTGCCGCCGGGGCGGAGCACACGGCGGAACTCGCGGAAGGTGGCGGTCAGGTCGCCGACATGGCGCAACGCGTAGCCGATGGTGACCAGATCGACGCTGGCGTCGGCCAGCGGCAGCGCATCGGCCACGCCCTGGATCAGCGGGATGGGCAGGCTGCGCCGCGCCTCCGCCAGCATCGCTTCACTGAGGTCCAACCCGATGACGTCGTGGGGATTGCCGCAGAGCGCCACCGCCTCCCGCGCGACCAGACCGGTGCCGATGGCGACGTCCAGCACCCGCATGCCCGGCCGCAAGCCCGCCCGCCGCAGGCATTGCGCCCGGTACCAGGAGCCGGAGCCCAGCGCGAAGATCGCGTTGATGCGGTCGTAGTGGTGGGCGGTCCGGTTGAACAGCCCACGGACGAAATGCTGCCGTTGCGCCTTGTCGCCGTAATAGGCGTCCAGCACCGGATGCGGTTCGACGGCGGTGCCGACGCGGGGGGAGGGTTCGGTCGGCACGGCGGTGTCTCCTTCACGGCGCAGGCGGCAACGGCAAACGTCGTTGGCAACACACGCACCACGCATCCCCGGTTGAGCTGTTCGGCTACAGGCCGTGGGCATCTTGTGGGCGCGGAACCCGGCAGGCAAGTGGGTTTGCATGTCGCCAAATGGGTAATCACTCAAGCTAGTTGCGCAATCTCAAGTGCATTGGCGGAAATCGGCCAGCAGTGTGCGGTGTGAATGAAATCGTACTGAAACATTGCTGTGGAGCGTTACTGGCACAGTGAATGCTGATACCGGTAGCGAGTGGATATATCCTTCTGGCTAGGCCCCGGATAAAGGGCAGTGTCGGGGTTTTGTCCCTGGATTGCACGTGATGGGGTGCGATAAAATCTTCCCAGGAGTTACCGGCCGCGGCGCCAGAAACGGGTATCCACGTCGAACACCCCCAAAGCGGGACAAGCGAGAGAGCGGCAAAGCCCATGGTGTCGAACGGTTCCAACTACGATTGCGATGTCCTTGTGGTGGGTGGCGGGCCTGCCGGGTCGACCGCTGCGGCGCTGCTGGCCGGGAAGGGCCATCGGGTGACGCTGCTGGAAAAGGACCATCACCCGCGCTTCCACATCGGTGAATCCCTGCTTCCCTGCAACCTGCCCCTGCTGGAGCGGTTGGGCGTTCTGGAGGAGGTGGAGCGGGTCGGCATGCTGAAATATGGGGCGGAATTCGTGTCGCCCTATCACGGCAGGGCGGTCACCTTCGACTTCGCCAACGCCTGGGACAAGACCAAGCCCTATGCCTTTCAGGTCCGGCGGTCGGAATTCGACCACATCCTGATCCGCAACGCCGCCGCCAAGGGCGCCACCGTCGTCGAGGGCTGCAAGGTGACGGACGTCGACATTCAGGGCAGCGAGGGAACCATCGTCACAGCGCGGCAGGAGGACGGCACGGTCCGCACCCTGCGCACCCGCTTCCTGGTCGATGCGTCCGGCCGCGACACGCTTCTGGCGTCGCGCTTCGGCATCAAGCGGCGCAACGTCAAGCACAACAGCGCGGCGATGTTCGGCCATTTCACCGGCGCCAAACGGCTGCCGGGCAAGGCGGAAGGCAACATCACCGTCTTCTGGTTCGACCATGGCTGGTTCTGGTTCATCCCGCTGGCGGACGGCACCACCAGCGTCGGCGCGGTCTGCTGGCCCTATTACTTCAAGACGCGCAAGACCGACCAGACACGCTTTTTCCTCGACACCGTGGCGCTCTGCCCGGCGCTGGCGGAGCGGCTGGAGGGGGCGGAACTGACCGGCCCGGTGACGGGGACGGGCAACTTCTCCTACCAGGCGGACCGCATGTCGGGGCCGGGTTACGTCATGCTGGGCGACGCCTTCGCCTTCATCGACCCGGTGTTCTCCACCGGCGTCTATCTGGCGATGACCAGCGCCTTCGAAGGGGCCGAGGCGGTCGATGCCTGCCTGCGCGAGCCGGCGCGCCAGGAACAGGTGCTGAAGCATTTCGAGCGGACGGTGCGCCAGGGCATCGGCACCTTCTCCTGGTACATCTACCGGGTGACGACGCCGGCGCTGCGCAACCTGTTCATGGGACCGCGCAACGTCTTCCGGGTGGAGGAGGCGCTGCTGTCGCTTCTGGCCGGCGACGTCTTCCGCCCGTCGCCGATCAAGACGCGGCTGAAGATATTCAAGGCGATCTACTACATGAACGCCCTGCTGGACTTCAAAAGGAACTACATGGCATGGCGGAAACGGCGGCAGAACGTGCGCACCCCCGTGGGCGACGCGGTCTAGGGTTTCTCGGCACGGTCCGGCGGGCTTGGGAGTATCCCCTGTTCTATGTCCTGCTGTTCCTGTTCGGCCTGATGTCGCTGGCCTGGAGCCTCACGGCGGCGCTGATCGGTCCGCTTCTGCCGCGCCGGATCGCCGGGCCGCTCGGACGGCAGGCGATCAGGACGGGATTTCGCCTCTATCTCGGAACGCTGCGGGCCTGTGGGGTGCTGAGGACCGACCTGTCGGCGCTGGATTCGCTGAAGGGTGACGGCGGGCTGCTGATCTGCCCGAACCATCCGTCGATTCTGGATGCCGTGCTGCTGATCTCGCGCTTGCCGGACGTGGTGTGCATCGCCAAGGCCCCGGTTTACGACAACCTTCTCTTCGGCGGCGGAGCGCGGATGGCCGGCTATATCCGCAACGATGCGCCGAACTCGCTGGTCAAGATGGCGGCGCAGCGGGTGCGGGCGGGCCAACAACTGCTGATCTTCCCCGAAGGCACCCGGACGGAGCGGGCGCCGGTCAACCCGCTGAAGGGCGGCTTCGCGCTGATCGCCAAGACGGCGGGGGCGCCGGTGCAGACCGTCTTCATCGACGCCAACAGCAATTTCCTCGGCAAGGGCTGGCCGCTGTTCCGAAAGCCGGAATTCCCGCTGGTCTACACCGTCCGCCTCGGCCGCCGATTCGACCCTCCGGCCGAGGTGCGCGGGTTGGTCGAGGATCTGGAACGCCACTACAGGACAGAGCTGTGATACGCGACGCCTCATCCAGTCATCTGGTCCTGATCCCCAGCTACAACACCGGGCCGAAGCTGTTCGAGACGGTGCGGGATGCCCGCGCGCATTGGGCGCCGGTCTGGGTCGTCATCGACGGCAGCACCGACGGAACGGCGGCGGAACTGCGGGCGATGGCCGCCGAGGATCCGCATCTGCGCGTTCTGGAACTGCCGGCCAACCGCGGCAAGGGGGCCGCCGTCCTGCACGGGCTGGAGGAGGCGGAGCGCTGCGGCTTCACCCACGCGCTGACCATGGACGCCGACGGCCAGCATCCGGCTGACCGCATCCCGCAGTTCCAGGGGGTGTCGATAGCCAATCCCGACGCGCTGGTGCTGGGAAAGCCGGTGTTCGATGCCGGCGCGCCGCGGCTGCGGGTGGGCGGGCGCAAGATCTCCAACTGGTGGGCCAATCTGGAGACGCTGTGGGGTGGGATCGGCGATTCGCTGTTCGGCTTCCGTGTCTATCCGATCAAGCCGCTGCGCGCGGTGATGCGGCGCAATCCGTGGATGCGGCGCTTCGACTTCGATCCGGAGGCGGCGGTGCGGCTGTGCTGGGCCGGTCTGCCGACCATCAACGTGCCGGCCCCGGTCCGCTATTTCAAGGTGGAGGACGGCGGGGTTTCCCACTTCAACTATGTCCGGGACAACGCCCTGCTGACCTGGATGCACACGCGGCTGATGCTGGGTTTCATCGGCCGGCTGCCGATGCTGGCGATCCGGCGGGTGCGCTCCCGGCCGCTCAGATCATCCCTCCGTTGATCGAGACGATCTGGCCGGAGATGTAGGCGGCGCGGTCGGAGGCCAGGAAGGCGACGAGGTCGGCCACCTCCTCCGGCCGCCCGGCGCGCTTCATCGGCACCATCCGCTTGACCGTCTCGGCGTCGAAGGCGGCGTCGGCCATCGGCGAGGCGATGATGCCCGGCGCCACCGCGTTGACGGTGATGCCGCGTGGGGCCAACTCCAGCGCCAGCGACTTGGTGGCGCCATGCAGCCCGGCCTTGGCGGCGGCGTAGTTGGTCTGGCCGCGGTTGCCGGTGACGGCCGCCACCGACGACACATTGACGATCCGGCCCCAGCGTGTGCCGATCATCGGCATCAGCAGCGGCTGCGTCACGTTGAAGAAGCCGTTCAGCGATACGTCGATGACGCGGCCCCACTGCTCCCGCCGCATCGCCGGCATCACCGCGTCGTCGTGGATACCGGCATTGTTGACCAGGATTTGGATCGGGCCTGACTCCAGGACCCGTTCCAGGGCGGCGGCGGTGGCCTCCGCATCGGTGACGTCGAAGGCGATTGCTTCCGCCGATCCGCCGGATGCCGCGATCTCCGCCGCCAGCGCTTCGGCGCGGGCAGGGGAGCCGTTGGCGTGGACCAGCACATGGTGGCCGTCGGCGGCCAGTGCCTTGCTGATGGCGGCACCCAGGGCGCCGCTGCCGCCGGTGACGAGTGCGCGTTTCATGATTCTCCCATATCCGCACCGCCCGCGTCGATCACCACCGCCGCCCGGCCGCTCAGCAGATCGCGGCCGCCGGCCACGATAGAGAAGGCGTAGATCACGCGGCTGCCTTCGCCGGTCAGATTCTCGGCGTCGATGACCAGATCCTCCGTGATGTCGTCGAGCCGGGCGACATGGCAGGTGAGGTCGCGCAGGCTGGCGAGGTAGCCGGCGGCGGGGCGCTCGCCGCCGGCCGTCAGCCCTCCATGCACCGCCATCGCCTGGGACGCATATTCGACCCCGCACAGCGCGGCGAGCCGTCCCGCATGGCGCAAGGGGTTGGCCGGATCACGATGGCTGCGGGCGATGCAGCGGATGTGGCTGCGGTTCCAGGACAGCACGCCATTCAGCAGGCACATGGTGCCGGCGTGCGGGATCAGGGCGGCAATCTCATCGCGCGTCATCAGCATGGCGCGCCGACCCGCACCACTAGCCGGCTGCCCGGCGGCAGGTCGAGCACCACCGTTTCCGGAGCGCCGCCCGCGACGACCCGTGCCAGCGCCGCCAGCAGCGGCAGGGCGCGGCCGGTCGGGTTGCCGGTGCGCAGGGCTTCCAGCCCGACCTCGGCCATGCGGCTGACCGGCTCGTCCCGACGCGACAGGTCGATGTCGAGGCGGGCGAGGCAACGGTCGGTCGGCTGGGGGGTCAGCACCAGGGCGGTGCCGAAGATGCCGGCAATGGGACGGACCTTGTTCAACGGCTCCGGATAGGGCAGGTCGTAGGCGATCAGCCCGACGGTCCAGCCATCGGCCGAGACCTCCGCCGCCGCCTCCAGCAGGCCGGTCTGGAAGCTCTCGTCATGGGCCGACAGGCTGGTGGAGGGCTCGCGGCAGTGGGTGGCGATGCTCCAATAGCCGGCCGGCGCGTTGTGGACGGAGTTGTGGAAGCGGGTCGGCGAGATGTCGCGCTCCTCCGTCGCCAGCGTTTCCAGGATCTGGTGCAGAGTATCGGGATCGCCGCTGGAGGAGGTGAAGACGGTGGCGACGGTTGCCGGGTCGCGGCCGGCCCGCTCCAGCGCCTCCGCCCCCACCGCCATGGCGAGCTTGACGGTGGGCACGCTGCGGCGCCGTTCGGCCGGCGGCAGCAGCGGACTGGCGGCCAGCACGGCCGGTGTCGCGACATAGGGGCCGTCACCGGCCAGGATGGCGCGCGACTCCGCCCAGCCCGGAAGACCGGGGCCGAGCAGGCCGATGCCCTCGACATAGGCCCGCATCAGGTCGCCCACCCGAAGATCAGGCTGCTGTTGCTGCCCCCGAAGCCGAAGGAGTTGGTCATCACCCGGTCCAGCCGTCCGTTTTCGTTGGCTTGCAGGTAGCGACTGCGCACGGCGGGGTCGAGGGTACGGGTCTGCGGGCTTCCGGGGATCAGGCCGGTGCGCAGCGCCAGAACGCTGATGATCGCCTCGACGATGCCGGCGGCGCCCAGCGTGTGGCCGGTGTAGCCCTTGGTGGAACTGACCGGGATGCGGGTGCCGAGCAGGCCGGTGATGGCCTGATCCTCCGCCGCGTCGCCATAGGTGGTGGCTGTGCCGTGCAGGTTGACGTAGTCGATATCCTCCGGCCGCAGGCGGGCGCTGGCCAGCGCCCGCTCCATCGCCAGCCGGGCGCCCAGCCCTTCCGGATGCGGGGTCGACATGTGGTGCGCGTCGTTGCTCTCGCCGGCACCCAGCAGGTGGATGGTGCCGGGGGCCGGCTTGGGAGCCGTGCGCTCCAGCAGGGCAAAGCCGGCGCCCTCGCCGAGCGAGACGCCGCTGCGCTCCGCGTCGAAGGGCCGGCAGGGGGTGGGAGAGACCAGCTCCAGCGAATGGAAGCCGTATAGCGTCGTCAGGCACAGGCTGTCGGCCCCGCCGACCACCGCGGCGTCGCACAGGCCGGTGGCGATCATGCGGGCGGCGTTGGCGAAGACCTTCGAGGTCGTGGCGCAAGCGGAGGAGACGACGAAGGCCGGCCCCTCCAGGCCCAGGCGGCAGCGGACGAAGTCGGCGAGCGAGCCGGTGCTGTGGGTGGTGGCGAAGCTGAAGGCGGCGGGCAGGGCTCCCGTCTGCGGATCGCGCGCCCGGAAGGCCAGTTCGGCCGACAGGATGCCCGACGTGCTGGTGCCGAGGAATACCCCGATCCGGTCGGCGCCGTACCGCTCACGGGCCGCGGCGACCGCTTCGGCGAAGCCGTCCTGGTGCAGCGCCATTTCGGCCAGCCGGTTGTTGCGGCAGTCATAGCCGGCAAGCTCCGGCGGCAGGCGTATATCGTCCACCCCCGCCACCTCGCCGATGTGCGTGTCGAGCGTGACCGTTTCGAAGCTGCAAGGTTTCAGGCCGCCCCGGCCGCTGCGCAGAGCATCCAGGGTTGCATCCTGGCCGGCCCCAAGGCTGCTGACGATGCTCATATGGCTTAGGGAAAGTGGATGCACGATGAAATTCTTATGATCGTTGGGCAGGTAGAGCGGCGGATTGCGGTTTCATTTTCAGTGAAATGCTAGCATTGGAAAATTCATGCCCGGAAGGACAAATTTGGACTGAAGCGTTGCTTCGGCGGCCTATGAACAAGGTGTTGGCGAATGGTGTGCCCTGGCTCATCGGCAGAGCCTCCGTGGCGAAGCCCAGGTCGGCCAGCAGGGCGGACCACTCCGCCGCCGGGCGGTAGGTCAGGGGTTGGCGCCAGCGGCCACGGGCGGCGCAGGCGATCTGCTCCGCCCAGCGGGTGATTTGGAAGGGCAGGCCGCCGTCGGCATCCGCCTCCCGCAGCAGCAGCAGTCCGCCGGGCGGCAGCGCGTCGGCGCAGCGGGCGAGCATTGCCGCCTGTTCGCTCCGGCTGAGGTAGAGCAGCACGTCGAGGATGACGATGGCGTCGCATGGCGGCAGGTCGGCGTTGCGGACGTCGCCCTGGACGACGGCGTCGGCGCCCAACGCCGATTGGGCGATCCGCACCCGCCTGGGCGACAGTTCGACACCCTGCGTGGCGAGGGCGGCAGGAGGGGCGGGCCAGTCGGCCGGCCAGTCACCGGCTGCGTACCGCTCCGTCGCCGCGCGCAGCAATGCCGGCAGAACCCCTTGGCCGCAGCCGAGGTCGAGCAGCCGGCCATGGGCGGGCAGCAGGGGCTGGCTCAGCAGGTGGCGAAAGACGGGATCGCCGACCAGCTTGCCCTTGGCGAAATGCCAGGCGTAGCGACCGCAGCGGCGATAGGGCCGCGCGGCGGCGGCGACCAGATCGCGGAAGACGGCGTCAGTCATCGGCCACCACCTCCAGCGAAACGGCCGTCAGCCCACGGGCGGCCAATGTGTCGAGCAGGCGCGGCAGCACCGTCAGCACCACCGGCCGGCCGCCACCATCGCCATTGCCGTCGCGGGCGGCGGAGCCGTCATGCAGCATCAGCAGGTCACCGGGGGCGAGATCGCGGACGAGGCGCCGTTCCACCCCCGCCGGGTCGCGCCGCACCGCGTCGAAGCCGCGCCGCGTCCAGGTCGCCAGACGCAGGCCGAAGCCGGCGAGCACGGGGTCGAGCAGGGGATTGCGAAGGCCGGCCGGCGGCGTGAAGAAGCGCGGCGGCCGGCCGGCAAGGTCGGTCAGGATGCGTTGCGCCTCCCCAACCTCGCGGCGGATGGCGCCGATGCCCATGGCGGCGAAGCGGTGGGAATGGTGCCAGCTGTGGTTTTCCACCGTGTGCCCGCGCCGGACGATGGCGTCGATCAGGGCGGGGTGGCGGGCGGCACGGTCGGCGATGCAGAAGAAGCTTGCCTTGGCGTTCGCGCGGTCGAGTTGGTCGAGGACGGCGGGGGTCACCTCCGGATCGGGGCCGTCGTCGAAGCAGAGGCCGACTTCGCCCCGCTGCGCATTGGCCGCCGGCAGGCGTCGCAGGTTGGGTCCGAGCAGGCTGCTGCGCGGCCAGAGCCCGATGGCGCCAAGCAGGGCATGGTTGCCGGCCACCGCGGCCAGTGCCCAGGGCCATGCCGCGGGCAAAGCCGTCACACCGGCCAGGGCGGCGACGTGCAGGGCGGCCGAAGCGTGCAGCAGCGGCGATGGGGTCCAACGAAGCTCAGCCATGGCTTGGGGCCTCCGCTCCGGCTGGCTGCTGCCGGCTCAGCACCGCGGCGAAGGCGAGGCTGAGGAAGGCGCCGACGGCCACCGTCATGCCGATGCCATGCAGCACGGGGATGGCGGAAAAAGCCAGCGTGCCAAAGCCGATGACGGTGCAGAGGTTGGCGATGGCGACGGAGGCGACGGTGCGCTCGCGTAAGGCGACGGACGGCTCCGGCCGCTCGAACAGCAGGGAATAGTTGGAGCCGACACCGACCACCAGCAGCAGGCCCACCAGATGGAAGATCGTCAACGTCTGGCCCAGCGCGGTCAGCAGCGCCATGGTGATGACCACCGCCGCGGCCAGCGGCATCACCGCCGCGACCAGCGAGTGGACGGACCGCAGGGCCGCGGCCAGCAGCACCGTGATGGCAATGGCGCCGAGGACGGCCAGCGTCAGCGCCTCCTGCCTATAGGTGCGGTAGAGGCTGTCGGATTCGTCCTTCAGGTTCATCAGGACGGCGCCCTTCGCCGCCGGGTCGCCGGCCAGCCGGATGCTGAGCGCCTGCGGGTCGGTGACGCCGCGCAGGGGCAGCATGGCGGTCCAGCCGGTGCCGGTGCGGACCAACAGGGAGTCGAATTTCAGCTTTAGGCTGGTGCCGTCCAGGCTGGCCTTGGTCAACAGCGGTTGTGTCCGCGCCTTTTCGGCGTCAGCCAGGAAGGGCGCAAAGGCATCGGGGCGGAAGGGCAGACCTTGCAGGGCTTGGGTCAGGGTGGCGCGCAGTTGGTCGGGCAGCGGCAGGGCGGCTTGGCGGGCGCGTTGGGTCGCCTGACTCGGAAGGACGAGGGCGGGGGAGTCGTAGCCGGCGATCAGATGGTCGCGGGCCAGTGCCTCCAGCGGGGCGGACAGGCGTTCGGCGGCGGCCAGCGCCTCGTCCACCGTCGGCGCGCTGGTGACCAGCAGATGGCCGGCGTCGGGGGCGCCGAGGTCGCGGCGCAGCGTTTCGTCAAGCCGTTGGTCGGCTTCAGAGATCGGGCTGAGGCTGGACAGTTCCGCCGACCAGACGGTCGGGCCCTGATAGGCCAGCCATGCCAGAGACAGCAGCGTCACGGCGGCCAGCGGCAGGCGCAAGGCCGGGGCGGCACGGGTCAAGGCGGTCAGCAGCGGCGCCAGCCTTGCCGGGCGTTCGGTGGAGTAGTCCTGTGGCAGCAGGACCGGCAGCACCCAGCGGGTAACCGCCAATGCCACCACCAGCCCGGTGATCGAGAAGAGGCCGAGCTGCGCCAAGCCGCTGAAGCTGGAGAACAGCATCGTGCCGAAGCCGACGACGGAGGTCGCAACCCCCAGCAGCAATGTCGGCCAGATGCGGAGAAGGGTGCGGCGCGCCGGGCTGCCCGGCTGGGTCTGGGTGAACAGGTAGATGGCGTAATCGACGCTCTCGCCCAGCAGGGTGACGCCGAAGCCCAGCGTGATGCCATGCACGGTGCCGAAGCCCAGTCCAACCGCCGCGACCCCGGCCAGCGCACCGGTCGCCGCCGGAAGCAGCGACAGGGCCAATGCGCGAATAGATCGGTAGACCAGCAGAAGGACGCCGGCCACCAGCAGCGTGGCGATGATGGAGGATCGGGTGGCGTCCGCCTCGATCCGGTCGCGGGTCTGGACGGAGAAGACGGCCGGTCCGGTCATCACCAGCCGGGCGGGGCCGGTCGTCGCCTCTGCCTCGTCGAAGGCGCCGCGGATCAGGTCGAGCGTCTTCTGCTGGGCGTCCATGTCGAAGCCGGGGGCGGTGGTCTGCACCAGCAGCAGCGCCCGCGCCCCGTCGGACGACACCCACACGCCGTCACGGCTGGCGGGGCCGGCAGAATCACCCAGCATCCGGTCGGTCAGGCGCAGGATCTCGGCGGTGGGGTCAGCCGAGAGAGCCTGCTTCAGCGCCATGCCGGCGGGCGATTGCAGAAGGCGCAGGTCGTTCTGCAGGGCTTCGTGCAGACCGTCGACGGTGAAGCGGTCGGCGGTGACGCCGGGACTGAGCAGATAGCGGTTGGTCCAGAGATAGGCGCCGTCGGCACCGCGTCCGGTCCGCTCGCCATTCTCCACGGCGGCGATCAGCGGGTTGCCGCGCAGACGGGCGGCGAGGTCGCGGCTGACCCCGGTCAGGTGATCCGGCTCGGCGCCTTCGATGGCGATCAGGATCAGGCGGGAGACGACGCCGTCGCGCAGTTGGTCGACCAGCAACTGCTGGGTGGCGGAGGGGGAGCGCGGCAGGAAGGCGGACAGGTCGGCGGTGACCGGCGTGCGCTCCACCAGCAGGTCGCAGGCGATCAGCCCGGCCAGCCACAGCGCGATCGCCCATCCGCCCCGTCGCACCGCAGCGGTCATGCCGGATCCGGCTGGATGTTCATGACGGAGCGGTCGCCGTCGGCCTGGAGGACCTCGATCCGGCGGATCGTCGTGTCGCCGCCGGCGATGACGATGCGCTGGACGATCTTGCGCGCCTCCTCCGCCCGGGGGGTCAGCTGCATGCGCCAGTCCTGCGGCGCGCCTTCCAGGGCCACTTCGTAAAAGCGCATGATGGAGGGAACGTCGCCGCGCAGGGTGGCGCGGATGCTCTCCACATAGGTCTGGATTTCCGGCATGGCCGAGACCGACAGCGTGCGGGACGCCCCGTCCGCCTGGGTCAGGGTCAGTCGGTCGCCCTCCAGCCGCAGGCCTTCCGGCTGGGGCTGCAGGGTGCGCTTTTCCAGGAAATCCGGACGGCGGTAGCTGAGCGTGCCGCTGCTTTCCAGCGGGGCAGTCAGCATGCCGATCTCGCGCGTTTCGGTGAAGCGGGCATTGGAACTGGGGATTTTGGCGAAGCCGGCGAACAAATCCTCCAGGCCCCAGGATTCGGCCGCCGGGGCCGGCAGGGCGATGCCCGACAGCAGGAGGGCGGCCAAGCCCGCCAGGATTGGGCGGCGGGCCGGTCTATTTCCAGAAATCATAGAAATTGAACCAGTTGTAGGGGGAGGACAGGGCGTGCTGCTCCAGCCGGTCGGCGAAGCGCCCGGCCGCCCAGCGGACAAGGCCCGGCCGGTCCTGCACCGGCACATCCGAGAAATCGGCGATGCGCTCGAAATGGACGTCGTAGCGTCGGCCTCCCTGATAGATCCCGACCATCAGCACCACCGGCCGCTTCAGCATCGCCGCCAGCTGGAAGGGACCGAGCGCGAAGCCGGCCGGCTGGCCGAGGAAGGGCAGGCGGACCTCCTCCTCCCCGTCCAGGGTGCGGTCGGCGAGCATGCCGACGAAATGGCCCTGGTCCAGCCTTTCGCGCACGCGCAGCATCGAATCCGGCCGGCCCAGCCCGATCACCTCCATCGACAGCAGCGGGTTGATCGCGTTGAGGACCGAGTTGATCTTGCGGGCATTCTCCTCGTACATCACCAGACTGACGCGCAGGTCGCGCTGGCGGTGGCCCAGCATGCGGATCGCCTCGAAGCTGCCCATATGGGCGCCGAGCAGAAGACAGCCCTCCCCCCGCTGCATCAGGTCGATGACGATGTCCTCGCCATGGACGCGGATGTCGAAATCGTCGGACTGGTCGTTCAGGAAGAAGACGCGGTCGAGCAGGCAGGCGGCGAAGACGTGATAGTGCCGGAACAGGTCGCCGAAGCTGGGGGTGCGGCCCAGCGCCTTTGACAGGAACAGCGCCGACGCCCGGCGCGGCTTGCGCGAGAACAGCACGAAATAGAGGCAGATCGGATAGAGCAGCAGCCGCGCCGCCCGCCGGCCGAGCCGCAGGGCGACCCAGACGATGAACTTGATGGCGGTCGTCGTGCTGCGCTCCGGCCGGTTCATCCACTCCTTGCGGCGACGGCGGCGCGGCGGTGGCGCGGCGATGGGAGAGGCCGTGGCGTCCGCTGCCGGCTTGGCGCGCAGGGGGATCTTCATGAGGTCACGCTGCCGGTCAACATGGTGGCGGTCATCACGGGACGGCCCGCCACGCTGCCGGAGAAGGCGATGGCGCCGGTCGGGCTGGCCTGCCATTCGACCAGCATGCGGTCGCCGGGGCGGACCGGGTGCAGGAACTTGGCGGCGCGCAGGCGGCACGGGCCGGGAGCGAGGTCTTCCGCCGTGGCGATGGCGGCCAGGGCGGTGTCGAGCAGGACGGCCCCGGGAATGATCGGGTTGCCGGGGAAATGCCCGGCGGCGGTGGGATGGTCGGCGGGGAAGTGGATGTCGGTCTGGTTGGGCACGGCGGCGGCACCTAGTCGGGTCGGCTGTCGTCGAGCATCCGCAGCAGGGCCTCGCGCGGCAGTTTGCCGGTCGGGTTGCGCGGCAGGGCATCGACAAAACGCAGGGGGCGCGGCAGGAAGATCGGGTCGATCCGCTCGCGCAGGCGGGCCAGCAGGGTCTCGGCGGTCAGGCCGGGGGCGACCACCAGGGCGGCGAGGCGGGTGGTCCCGCTTTCCCCCTCCCGTGGCATGAAGAAAACGCCGTCTATCACGCCCTCGACCGAATTCAGATGGTGGTTGAGGAAGGCGAGCGAGCTGCGCTTGCCGGCGATGTTGACCTGATCGGCGGAGCGGCCGTGCAGGATGAAGCGGGTGTCGCTCTTCAGCTCGATCACGTCGGCCAGCAGGGTCTCGCCGTCGAGGAAGTCACCGGAGGCCCAGGTGCCTTGTTCGTCCTGGCGCAGGCGGATGCCGTCGATGCAGAGCCACTCCGCCGTGGCGCTGGTGCGGCGGACGGCGAGCTGACCGGTCTCCGAACAGCCGTAGATCTCGTGCAGCGGGGCGCCCAGCTTCGCCTCGGCGTCGATGGCGAGCTGCGGGGCCAGGGGGGCGGTGGCGCAGAGGATGAAGTCCAGCGGGGGCAGATCGGTGCCGTCGGCGAGCAGGGCCTGGAGGTGAACCGGGGTGGTCACCAGGATGCGGCGGCCGGGGAGATCGGCGAGGCTGGCGGCAATGTCGGCGGGAAAGAGCGGTCGGCCGCCATGCAGGACCAGACCATGCTGGAGCGCCAGCAGGATGACCGATTCCAGGCCGTACATGTGCTGGTGCGGCACGGTGCCGACCAGACAACAGGTGGAGGGGCCGGCGGAGCCGAGATTTGCGATCTCCAGCGCGGTGCCGGCGCCATGGACGCTGCGCACCAGGGTGCCCCAGCTTTTCACCTGCGGCATCGGCCGGCCAGTGGAGCCGGAGGTGAAGGCGATGGCCGCCACCTGATCGGCCGGGAAGGCAAGGTCGGTGTCGATGGGCGGAGCGGACAGGCTGTCGAGACCGCCGGAGGGAAGCGCCTGGATGCAGGTCATGCCGGGGTAGGTTGCGCCTGCATCGGTCAGGCAGATCAGGCCGGGATAGCTCTCTTCCAGTTGGCGCAGCGTGGCCGGGGTGTCGTTGGGGGGATGCAGGCTGATCTGCCGGCGCAGCAGGGCCGCACCGAGAGCGACGGCGAATCCCAGGCGGTCGCCGCACAGGTTCAGCAGATAGGCGCCGTCCGGCAGCCGGCGGGCCAGATCGCGCACTGCGGCGAGGTAGGTCCGCACCGTCACCGGCCGGCCGTCATGCAGGGCGAGCAGGTCGTCGGGACCGCCGTGGCGCAGCAGCGGCAGGCGCGTGGTGGACAGCATCGTCATGGGTTTGGCCGCTCCGAAAAGACGCGGACGACGTCGGCGATGGAGCCGTGGGAGTAATTCCAGAACTTGCGCAGGCGGTAGGCGTATTCGGTCAGGAACATCGCGGCGACCAGAGGCAGGTCTAGGACGTTGATGAAGAAGGACCAGACCGTCGGCGGAGCGAAGGCGAACAGCAGGGCCGACATCGCCAGCTGGCCGGCGAAGAACAGGCACCAGGCGATGGTGACGCGACGGGTATAGACCAGCATCTCGTCGGTCAGGCTGCCGCGGATGCGCCGGGCGATCCAGGTGATCAGCGGCTCCCGCCCGGCCAGCAGGGTGCGGCCGAACAGGACGAGCAGGCCGACATAGATCGCGGCATGGCTGATCGCCGAGGCGGCCAGCAACCCGTCGCGGGCGGAGCGCCAGGACAGGCCGAACAGGGCGATGGCGCCGGCCAGCGCGATCCAGCGGAAGCGCGGCGCGGCCCGGCCGACCACCAGTCCGGTGACCCCGGCCTGCACCAGCGCCAGCACCAGCGCGGTGTCGGCGTCGAGATCGGCGACGATGGCGCCATGGACCAGCAGGGGATAGAGCGCGAAGAGCGACAGGCCGGCGCCCACCGCGGCCCCTCCCCTGGTCCAGGCGGCGGCGGACGGCATCAGGCGGCTTTGAGCTGTTGGATGTGGCTGTTCAAGGTGCGCAGGGAGGAGAAGATCTTCGTGTTGTTCTCGTCGTCCGCCCGCAGCTTCACCCCGTAGGTCTTGGAGACGGCGAGCGCCACCTCCAGGATGTCGATGGAATCGAGCCCCAGCCCTTCGCCATAGAGGGGGGCGTCCGGGTCGATGTCCTCCGGGTCGGCTTCCAGGGTGAGGGTGTTCACGATCAGCGTCGCCAATTCAAGTTCGGTCGGCGACAGGGTCTGCAAGTCACTCATCATGCCTCACTAAAGCAACGCCTGCCGCTTCTGGGATATTCTACCCCTTTGGATATAACCATTGGGTATAGAACGCCGTATTTAAGTGGCAGGATTCGCAATTTCAGATGTCACGATAGCTAGGCACCCGGAGCCGCGCCATCATTATTTTGGAGTGATCAATTTGTTTTGTTAAAGATTGAGTTTCTTTGAATCGGTGGTGGTTGGGGGCGAGTGGCAGCCTAGGAGTGGAACATTTGGAACGCTATGGAACAGTTTTGGGCGGGGTGTTCAGTGTTTCATTCTCCCTCTCCCCCCCCGGGGAGAGGGTCGGGGTGAGGGGGATGCATTGCGTGGATTTGGTGGAAATCGGGGGGTGCGGGATGCTTGCAGATCCTCGCCACGCATCCCCCTCACCCTAACCCTCTCCCCGGGGGGGAGAGGGGATAGTCGCGGGTGGGAATGAGGGAGGAGTTGATCCGGAAACTCTAATCCCGAGCCCGGCGCCACACCACTGAAAGCTTCAAAAACGCCCTGCCTCAGCGGGCCAGCAACCGGTCGATCGCGGCGCGGTCGGGCAGGGAGGGGATGGCGCCGGGGGCGGTGGTGGTCAACGCGCCGGCGGCGTTGGCGAAGCGGCAGATGTCGCGCAGGCGGTCGGGGGTGAAGGCGGTGTCCACATCCTCAAGGATGCCGGCCAGGAGTGCGGCGACGAAGGCGTCGCCGGCGCCGGTGGTGTCGACGGCGGTGACGGCCATCCCCGGCACATGGCCCGAGGCGTGGGCGGTCAGGAAGGTGCAGCCGTTGCGGCCATGCGTCACCACCAGAAGCCGCAAGCCGTCATGCCACAGGCTGCGGCCGGCGGTGTCTGGATCGGTGCTGCCGGTCAGGAATTCCAGTTCCTCGTCGCTCAGCTTGACGATGGCGGCGGCGGCAATGCCCTGGCGGATCAGGCGTTCCGCCGTTGCGCGGTCGGGCCAGAGGGCGAGGCGCAGGTTGGCGTCGAAGGAGACCAGCCGGCCATGGCTGCGTGCCGTTTGAACTGCAAGCAGGCTGGCTTCGCGCGCGGCCGGATCGATCAGGCCGATGGAGCCACAATGAAGCAGACGGGCCGCCGCGATGGCGTCGAGGTCGAGGTCGGTGGTGGAGAAGCCGGCCATCGGCTCGCCATAGAACAGGAACTCCCGCTCCCCCTCCTCGTCGAGGGAGACGAAGGCGACGGGGGTCTTGGTATCAGGAACGAGGCGCAGGCGGGACACGTCGACGCCGGCGTTGGTCAGTGCGCGCGCCAGGAAGCGGCCGAAGCCGTCCGCCGCCGTCCGGCCCATGAAGGCGCTGCGCACCCCCAGCCGGGCCAGCCCGACCGCGACGTTGGCCGGCGCGCCGCCCGGCGCCGGATCGAAGGCGCCGATCACGCCGGGCTGCGCCGGGCCGGCGGGCATGAAGTCGATCAGCACCTCGCCCAAGCACAGCACGTCGGGGCAAATCACGTCGGGTGACGGCATGGCGGTCATGGCGGGGTCGTCCTTCAGTTGGAGACGCCGGCATAGCGGGCGAGCACGGCGCGGGTGCCGTCCGTCCACAGGGCGCGCAGGGCGGTGGAGAAGGCGTCGCGGAAGGGCTGCGCCCGGCCGACCTCGCCATAGACGTCGTCCATGCCGAGCCACGCCGTCGGCTCGGTGCGGGCCTGGCGGGCGACGGCGGTCAGGCGGTCCCAGTTGGGATCGTTCGGCTCGATCGGCTGGCCGTCGTCGGTCGTGCCGAAGCAGTAGCGGCACCACAGCGCCGATTCCAGCGCCAGACCTTCGATGCCGGCGCCGGCCTTCAGCCGGTCGGCGATGGACGGGACGATGAATTTCGGCTGGCGGTTGGAACCGTCCAGGCAGAGCCGGCGGATGGTGTCCTTGATCTTGGGGTTGGCGAAGCGGCGCTCGATGATGCCGAAATAGCTGGCAAGGTCGGTGCCCGGCACCGGCGGCACGGTCGGGATGATCTCCTCCTGCTCGATCTTCTGCAGGAAGGCGCGGATCAGCGGGGTTTCCATCGCCTCGTGCGCGTAGGTGATGCCGAGCAGGCCGGCGGGATAGGCAATCACCGCATGGCCGCCGTTTAGGATGCGGATCTTCATCGTCTCGAAGGGCGTCACGTCGGGGACGAACTGCACGCCCACCGCTTCCAGCGCCGGACGGCCGGCGGAGAAGCGGTCCTCCAGCACCCATTGGGTGAAGTCCTCGCAGAAGACCGGCCAGTTGTCGGCGATGCCGAAATCGCGGTCGAGCGTCTCGCGCTCCTGCACGCCGGTGGCAGGCGTGATGCGGTCGACCATGCCATTGGGGAAGGCGACTTCGGCGTCGATCCAGGCGGCGAGGCCGGCGTCGATGCCCTTGGCGATGCCCAGCACGGCGTTGCGGGTGACGACGCCGTTGTGGGGGATGTTGTCGCAGGACATGACGGTGAAGGGCACCGTGCCGGCGGCGCGGCGGCGGGCCAGACCGGCGACGATCAGGCCGAAGATTGTGGTCGGCCGGGCGGGCACGGCGATGTCGGCGCGGATGGCCGGATGGTTGGCGTCGAACTTGCCGGCGGCGTCGATGTAATAGCCGCCCTCCGTCACCGTCAGCGAGACGATGCGGATGGCGGGATCGGCCAACTTGGCGATGATGGCGTCGGCGTCGCCGACCGGCAGCATGCCGATCATGGCGCCGGTGACGCGGGCGAGGCTCTGCGCGCCGGATTGCTCGACCACGGTGGTCAGCCAATCCTGGCCCTCCAGCGCGTCGCGCATGCGCTGGTCCGACGGCATCACCCCGGCGCCGAGGATGGCCCAGTCATGGTCGCGGCCCTGGGCGAACAGGCTGTCGAGATAGACCGCCTGATGGGCGCGGTGGAAGTTGCCGACGCCGAAATGCAGGATCCCGGCGGTCAGGGCGGAACGGTCGTAGGCCGGCACCGAAGCGCGGGCGGCGATGTCGGGGAGGGTGGCGGCGGAAAGGGCGATGGTCATGGCGGGGGTCCTGCGGGGGATCGGGGGATCCTCCCTCTCCCCCCGCTCACGCGCAAACTTCGTTTGCGCTGACGCGACAGGCGGACCTTTGGTCCGCCGAAAGCGGGGAGAGGGTCGGGGTAGGGGGATGCGTGGCGTGGATTCGGTGGGGTGCGAGGAGTGTTCGATTCTTGAGGGTCCTCGCTGTGCGTCCCCCTCACCCTAACCCTCTCCCCGGGGGGGAGAGGGGACTCTTCCCAGGGGAGAGGGGATCACGGGGCGGGAGAGGGAAGTTCTTCAACTCATCCAATTGCCGCCGTCGACGTTGTAGGTTTGGGCGACGATGTAGCCGGCCTCACGGCTGGCCAGGAAGATCGCCATGCCGGTCAGATCCTCGGCCCGGCCCATGCGGCCGAAGGGGACCGCTTCGCCGACTTGGCGCTTCTTCTCGCCGGGCTGGAGGCCCTCATGTTTGGCGAACAGGGCGTCGACGCCGTCCCAATGCTCGCCATCCACCACGCCGGGGGCGATGGCGTTGACGTTGATGCCGTGCTTGATGAGGTTCAGGCCGGCCGACTGGGTCAGGCTGATGACCGCCGCCTTGGTGGCGCAATAGACGCCGACCAGCGCTTCGCCCCGCCGCCCGGCCTGGGAGGCCATGTTGATGATCTTGCCGCCGCGGCCCTGCGCGATCATCTGCTTCGCCACCGCCTGCAGCGTGAACAGCGTGCCGGCGACGTTGATCGAGAACAGGCGGTCGTAGCTCTCCCGCGTGATCTCGACGATGGGGGCGAGGTCGAACAGGGCGGCGTTGTTGATCAGGATGTCGATGCCGCCGGCCCGCTCCACCACCGTGGCGACCGCCGCGTCGATGGAGGACTGGTCGGTCACGTCCAGTGCCACGGCATAGGCGCCCGGACCGATCTCCGCCGCCGCCTGCTCCGCCGCGGCGAGGTTGATGTCGGCAATGGCGACGGTGGCGCCCTCCGCGACATAGGCGGCGGCGAAGGCGCGGCCGATGCCGCGGGCGGCGCCGGTGATGATGGCCGATTTGCCGTCGAGACGTTTCATGGAGGTGGAGCCTTTCATGCCACTTTGACTTCGGCGGCGCCGGGCAGGGCGTTGCCCTGGGCGTCGAAGCGGTGGAGCTTTTCGGTCAGCGGCGTCAGCCAGACGCGGTCGCCGTGATGGACGGGGAACTCGCCGCCGGCCCGCGCCACCATCGTGCCGATGCCGTCCACCTGCACATAGACGAAGGTGTCGGAGCCCAGATGTTCGGACACGGTGACGGTGCCGGACCAGCGGCCGCTTTCGGTCGACAGCGCCAGATGTTCGGGACGGATGCCGATGCAGTCGGCGCCGTCGCCGCGCGCCGCCTCGCCCTCGATGAAGTTCATGCGGGGGGAGCCGATGAAGCCGGCGACGAAGCGGTTGCGCGGGCGGCTGTAGAGGTCGATGGGGGAGCCCACCTGCTCGATCCGGCCGGCGTTCAGCACCACGATCTTGTCGGCCATGGTCATGGCCTCCACCTGATCGTGGGTCACATAGATCATGGTGGTGCCGAGGCTGGCGTGCAGCTCGGAGATCTCCAGCCGCATGTTGACGCGCAGCGCGGCGTCGAGGTTCGACAGCGGCTCGTCGAACAGGAAGGCGGTCGGCTCGCGGACGATGGCGCGGCCGATGGCGACGCGCTGGCGCTGGCCGCCGGAGAGCTGGCCGGGGCGGCGGTCGAGATAGCTGGTCAGGTTCAGGACCTTGGCCGCCGCCTCCACCTTGCGGTCGATGGCGGCCTTGTCCAGCCGGGCCATCTTCAGCGGGAAGGCGATGTTGTTGCGCACGGTCATGTGCGGATAGAGCGCGTAGGACTGGAACACCATTGCCAGCCCGCGCTGGGCCGGCGGCAGGGCGGTGGCGTCCTTGCCGTCGATGCGGATGGAGCCGGACGACACGTCCTCCAGCCCCGCGATCAGGCGCAGCAGCGTGGACTTGCCGCAGCCGGACGGGCCGACGAACACCACGAACTCGCCATTGCCGATGGTGAGGTCCAGCGGTGGGATGACGGCGATGTCGCCGAAGCTCTTGGTGACGCGGTCGAGCGTGATCTGTCCCATAGCGGGGTCCCCCTACTTCACGGCGCCGAAGGTCAGGCCGCGCACCAGCTGCTTCTGGCTGAACCAGCCGAGAACCAGGATCGGCGCGACCGCCATGGTCGAGGCGGCCGACAGTTTCGCGTAGAACAACCCTTCCGGGCTGGAGTAGCTGGCGATGAAGGCGGTCAGCGGCGCCGATTGCGAGGCGGACAGGTTCAGCGTCCAGAAGGCCTCGTTCCACGCCAGGATGATGTTCAGCAACAGGGTGGAGGCGATGCCGGGCACCGCCATCGGCAGCAGGACGAACAGGATCTCGTCGCGCAGGCCGGCGCCGTCCATGCGGGCGGCTTCCAGGATCTCGCCGGGAATTTCACGGAAATAGGTGAACAGCATCCAGACGATGATCGGCAGGTTGATGAGCGTCAGCACGATGACCAGACCGACGCGGGTGTCGAGAAGCCCGAAATCGCGGAACAGCAGGTAGATCGGGATCAGCACGCCGACCGGCGGCAGCATCTTGGTCGACAGCATCCACATCAGCACGTCGCGGGTGCGCTTGCCGGGTACGAAGGCCATCGACCACGCGGCCGGAACCGCGATCATCAGGCCGATCAGCGTCGAGCCGACCGAGATGACCACCGAGTTCCAGAAATGGAGGAAATAGTCGGAGCGCTGCTGCACCTCCGTGTAATTCTCCAGCGTCCAGTGGAAGGCGAGGAAGGAGGGTGGGCTGGCGATGGCCTCGGCTTCGGTCTTGAAGCTGGTCAGCGCGGTCCACAGGATGGGGAAGAAGATCACGATCCCGATGGTCCAGGCGACCAGGGTCACGACCAGCTTCTGGCGGTTGGTTGCGGCGCGCGCCATGGTCAGATGTCCAGGTTGCGGCCGATCATCCTCATCAGGAAGACGGCGACGATGTTGGCGAGGACGACGGCGACGATGCCGCCGGCGGAGCCGCCGCCGACATCGAACTGCAGCAGCGACTGGGCATAGACGAGGTAGGTGATGTTGGTGGTGGCGGTGCCGGGGCCGCCGTTGGTCGTCACCAGGATCTCGGCGAAGACCGACAGCAGGAAGATGGTCTGGATCAGCGTCACCACCGTCATCGCACGCGCCAGATGGGGCAGGATGATGTGGATGAAGCGGTCCACCGCGCCGGCGCCGTCCATCTCCGCCGCTTCAAGCCTTTCGCTGTCGAGCGATTGCAGGGCGGTCAGCAGGATCAGCGTGGCGAAGGGCAGCCACTGCCACGTCACGATCAGGATGATCGAGGACAGCGGCGCCTCGGCCAGGAAGTCGAAGGGCTGGAGGCCCAGCCCCCTGGCGATGGCGGCGAACAGGCCGTTCACCGGGTTCATCAGCATGTTCTTCCACACCAGCGCCGAGACGGTGGGCATGACGAAGAAGGGAGCGATGATCAGCAGGCGGACGATCCCCCGCCCCCAGAAGGGCCGGTCGAGCAGCAGGGCCAGCCCGATCCCGCCGGCGATGGTCAGCACCAGCACCCCGCCAACGAGCGTCAGCGTGTTGCCGAGCGCAGCGAAGAAGGCCGGATCGGTCAGGAAATACTGGTAGTTCAGCGTGCCGATCCACTCCTCCTGCCCCGGCATCAGCAGGTTGTAGCGCAGGAAGGAGAAGTAGAGCGTCATCGCGAGCGGGATCAGCATCCAGCCGAGCAGCAGGACGACGGCCGGAGACATCGTCAGGCGCGCGGCTGCACGCGAATGGGCGGTGGCCATGGCTCGACCCTTGGGGAACGACGTTGCGGGAGGCGTGTGCGCTTACTTGATGTAGCCGGCCTTGGTCATCTCGCGGGTGGTCAGGGCCTGGGCGCTCTGCAGGGCCTGGTCGGCGGTCATCTGGCCGGCCAGCGCGGCGGAGAAGGCTTGGCCCACCGCTGTGCCGATGCCCTGGAATTCGGGGATGGCGACGAACTGCACGCCGGTGTAGGGGACTTCCTGCACCGTCGGGTGCTGCGGATCGGCGGCCTGGATCGACTTCAGCGTCAGGTCGGCGAAGGGAGCGGCCTTGCGGTATTCGGGGTTGGCATAGAGCGAGCTGCGGGTGCCGGGCGGCACGTTGGCCCAGCCCTCTTCCTTGGCGACGAGGTCGAGATACTCCTTGGAGGTCGCCCAGGAGATGAAGGCCTGCGCGGCGTCGCCCTTCTTGCTGCTGGCGGGAACCGCGAGGCTCCAGGCCCACAGCCAGTTGGACCGCTTGCCGAGACCGGTGTCGGGGGCCAGCGCATAGCCGACCTTGTCCGCAACCTTGCTCTGCGCCGGGTTCGAGACGAAGGAGGCGGCGACGGTGGCGTCGATCCACATCGCGCATTTGCCGGTCTGGAACAGCGCCAGATTCTCGTTGAAGCCGTTGGAGGAGGCGCCCGGCGGGCCGGCGTCCTTCATCAGGCCGAGATATGTGGTCAGCGTCTGCTTCCACGGTTCGGTGTTGAACTGGGGCTTCCAGTTCATGTCGAACCAGCGGGCGCCGAAGGAGTTGGCCATGGCGCTGAGGAAGGCCATGTTCTCGCCCCAGCCGGCCTTGCCGCGCAGGCAGATGCCGTAGACCTCGTTCTGCTTGTCGGTCAGCTTGCGCGCGGCGTCGCCGATGAAGCTCCAGGTCGGCGCCTCCGGCATGGTCAGGCCGGCCTTCTCGAACAGGTCCTTGCGGTACATGACCATCGAGCTTTCGCCGTAGAAGGGCGCGGCGTAGAGCGTGCCGTCGGTGGTCAGGCCGCTGCGGATCGAGGGCAGCAGATCCTCGACGTCATAGTTGGCGCCGAGCTTGTCGAGCGGCTTCAGCCATTTCTGCTTGGTCCAGATCGGAACCTCGTAGGTGCCGATGGTCAGGACATCGTACTGGCCGCCCTTGGTGGCGATGTCGGTGGTGATGCGCTGGCGCAGCACGTTCTCTTCCAGCGTCACCCAGTTCAGCGTGATGTCGGGATGGGCCTTGGTGAAATGCTCCGACAGCTTCTGCATGCGGATCATGTCGCCGTTGTTCACCGTGGCGATCGACAGCGTTTCCGCCTGTGCCGAGCTGCCGAGAAACGCGGCGACCGCCGCGCCGATCAAGGATAGCGCACGCTTCATTCCAGTTTTCCTCCCCAATGTCCTGTCCGGCCGCGCCTTGGCTTTGCTCCGCCGGCCTCTGCGACTGGTCGCCCGACCTCCGCATGCGTCCACGGCATTCGGTTTGTAGGGCGCACGAACACTATGGCGCAGGAGGCGGAGGGGTGCAATAGATAAATCACATTGATTTTGATATTCGGGGGCGTATGGCACCGAGGCCTTGGTCGTGGGCTAGGTCTGTGGCAAGGAGTAAGCCGGTTTCGGTACTGCGCTTGCGTCTGTCCGGTGCGACTTGCTACGGTGATCAAGGGTCTGAACGGAGCCAGCGGCGCCATTTCGAAGGTTCAGGAGCGCCACTAAGTAAATCACTTTGATTTTGTTATGATCGGTTGTTATACGGATTGTTGGTGACATCCGAGGCAGGAGGCGGCGGGAGCATGCGGGGCGGCGATACCACCGGGCTGCGCGCCTACAACGAGCGGCTGGTCATGCATGCGCTGTTGCAGGCCGGCATGCTGTCCAAGGCGGAAATCGCGCGGGAAACCGGGCTGAGCGGGCAGGCGGCGTCGGTGATCGTCAACCGGCTGCTGGAAGACGGGCTGCTGGTCAAGCTGGACAAGGTGCGCGGGCAGGTCGGCCAGCCCTCCACCCCGATCGCGCCGAACCCGGAGGGGGCCTATTCGCTGGGGGTGAAGATCGGCCGGCGCAGCGTCGAGGCGATCCTGATCAACATGCTGGGCGAGGAGATGGGGGCGAGCCGGGTGCGCTACGACGCGCCGCTGCCGGAGCCGACGATCTCCACCGCCATCGCCCAGGCGGTCGGGCTGCTGGGGCATCTGTCGCCGGCGGCGCGGTCGCGGGTGGTCGGGCTGGGCGTCGCCATGCCGGACGAGATCCATGCGTGGTCGGCGGAACTGGGCTTGGCGCCGGGCGCGCTGGACGGCTGGCGCGATGCCGACATCGGCGGCGCCTTCGCGCGGGAAACCGGGTTGCCGGTGACGCGGTACAACGACGCGGCGGCGGCCTGCGCGGCGGAGATGATCGCCGGCCACGCCATCACCAGCCGCAGCGCGCTCTACATCTATCTCGGCACCTTCATCGGCGGTGGGGTGGTGATCGACGGGCGGCTTTACCGCGGCGAGCAGGGCAATGCCGGGGCCATCGGGTCGATGCCCACCGGATCGAACGGCCGGGGAGAAGCGCCGGGGCAACTGATTCACGCCGCGTCCATCTTCCTGCTGGAGCGTGAACTGGCGGCCGCCGGGATCGATCCGTCGGCGGCGCTGTCCGCCGCACTGGCCGACGGCAGCGGCGAGCGGGCGGACGCCATCTTCGACGCCTGGGCCGAAACCGCCTGTGCCGAGCTGTCGCGCGCCGTGGTGTCGGCGCTCAGCGTCATCGATTTTCAGGAGGTGGTGGTCGACGGCTTCCTGCCGCCGTCCTGGCGCGACCGCTTCACGCAACGGCTGGCGGCGGCGGTGGAGCGCTTCAACCGGTCGGGGCTGAAGGCGGCGCCGGTGCTGGCGGGCTCCATCGGCCCGATGGCCCGCGTGCTGGGGGCGGCGATGCTGCCGCTGAAAGCGCGGTTCTCGCCCGACACCGATTTGCTGGTGCGGTCGGGCATGGCGCGGGATCTGGTCTGACGGCTCAGATCACGATGCCGGCCAGGGCGGGGCTCTGGTCGAGGGCGTCGGTGAGGGTTTCCAGCATGCGGCGGCAATCGGCGCGGCTCACCGGGGCGCCGAGGCAGATGCGCAGAGCCTCCGGTGCCGGGCCGGCAGTCAGGAAGACGTCGCTGACGGCGGCGGCGATGCCGGCGCTGCGCAGATGGGCGGCGAACTCCCCGCGCGTCCAGGCCGGCGGCAGGCTCAGCCACAGGTGGAAGCCTTCCGCGTGGGCGGTGACCGATTCGGGGGGCAGCAGGTCGCGCGCCATGCGCTGGCGGGCCGTGGCCTCGGCGCGGATGGCGGTCAGCAGCGCGTCGGCGGTGCCGTCGGTGATCCATTGGGTGGCGACGGCGGCGGGGATCGGCGGCGTGCCGAGGATGGTGGCGCGCTGGGTGGCGGCCAGCCTTGACGCCTGACGGGCGTCGGGGGCGGCGACATAGGTGACGCGCAGGCCGGGGGCCACGCATTTGGCGAGACCGACGACGTGGAAGGTCACGTCGGGCGCCAGCGCGGCGATGGGTGGCGGGGCGTCCTGCGGCAGCACGCCGTAGATGTCGTCCTCGATGATCGGGATGTTGTGCGTGCGGGCGATGGCGGCGATGGCGGCGCGCCGCTCCGCCGGCAGGTTCGCCGTCGTCGGGTTGTGCAGGGTGGGGGTGCAATAGAGCGCCTTCGGGGCATGGGCCTCCACCGCGGCGCGCAGGGCGTCGGGGTCGAGCCCGTCGCCGTCCATCGCCACCCCGACCACCCGCAGCCCAAGCTGCCGCGCTATGGCCTTGAAGCCGGGATAGGTCAGCGCCTCCGTACAGACGGTGTCGCCGGGGCGGGTGAGCATGCAGAGCAGGGCCAGCAGCGCGCTCTGCGTGCCGGGACAGACGACGATCCGGCCGCTATCCTCAAGGTCGGGCAGGCGTCTGCCGAGCCAATGTGCGCCGGCGGCACGGTCGTCTTCCCCGGCACGGAAACCGGCGTCGGCCTCGGGATAGCGCAGCAGCGCTTGCGGATCGAGGTGCAGCATCGCCTGGGCCAGCCCCTGCCGCACGCGGTCCAGCAGCTCCGGCGAGTCGGGCAGCGGCGGCTGGTTCATGGTCATGTCGATGACCGCGGCCGGGGCGAAGGCCGGGCGCTGGGACGGGACAGGTGCGGCGCTTTCCGATGGTGCATTCGGTGCGCGGACGAAGGTGCCCTGGCCGACACGGGCGTCGAGCAGGCCGCGGCGGCGGGCCTCGGTGTAGGCGCGGCTGACGGTGGTCAGATCGACCCCCAACCGGTCGGCCAGCACCCGCTGTGGCGGCAGCCGCTGTCCCGCCGCGAGACGCCCGCCGGCGATGTCGCCGGCAAGGGCGTCAGCGATGGCGAGATAGACCGGCCGCGCGCGGTTGGTCAGGTCGGGCTGCCAGATGCCGGTGTCCGCCGCTTCGGCTTGCCCTGCGTTATCGGATTGCATGGATTTCCTGGCCGTTCCCTTGCCTGCATGCTGCGGCAGTGTCGATAGCATATGCGCGTTTCAGTGCGGGTGCCGCAAGCAATCACACATCGACGATAAATGCCCTCTCCCGTCCCGGGAGAGGGAGGGACCCGCCGAAGGCGGGAGGGTGAGGGGTAGGGCAAGGATCCAGAAGCGCATAGCTCCTTGAATCACCCCTCACCCTTCCCATGCTCCGCATGGGCCCCGAAGTCGCTCGCAAGTCTCGCGACTGCATTGCACCTACGACTGCGTTGCAGTCGTCCGGCCTGCGGCCGTCGGCTCCATGCCCTCTCCCGGGGCGGGAGAGGGAAAGCTCCTGCGGGCGATTCGGTCACGGCGCCAGGAAGACGCTGTCGTGCCGGACGGGCTGGCCGTCGCCGGTTTCGGGAGTCAGAGTGACGGTCACGGGGGTGGAGGAGCCGGTCAAGGCCGAATGGGGCACGCGGACCTGGATGCGGTAGGTCTCCACCGCGTTGGCGCGGGCGGACAGCGACAGCGCGCCGGCCTCGGTGCCGTCGCCGGACAAGCTGAGGCTCGCCTGCGGCAGGCCGGCGAGGGTGAGGCGGTAGTGGCGCTCCACCAGCGACATGTTGGCGATCTTGATGGTGTAGGCGTTCTGGATGCGGCCGTCGTTGAGCGTCACGAACAGCGGCGCCCGGTCGCGCAGAACGGAGATGTCGTTGCTGGACCTCAACGCCAGCGCGATCGCCATCGCCCCGCCGACCACGACCAGCATCAGGCCATAGACGATGGTGCGTGGCCGGATCAGGCGGTAGCGGGGCGGCGGAACGGCGGTGGCCTTCGCCGCCTGGGACGTCAGCGTGTCGAAACGGATCAGGTCGCCGGGCCGGCCGATGCGTGCCATCACGTCGTTGCAGGCGTCGACGCACAGGCCGCAGCCGATGCATTCCATCTGGATGCCGTCGCGGATGTCGATCCCGGTCGGGCAGACGTGGACGCATTGCCCGCAGTCGATGCAGTCGCCAAAACCCTGGTGGGTGCGGGTGTCCCAGCCCTCGCTCTTGCGCAGCGGCGCGCGTCCTTCGCCGCGCCAGTCCTGATAGGTGACGACCAGGCTGTCCTCGTCCAGCATGGCGGCCTGGATGCGCGGCCAGGGGCAGACGTAGAAGCACATCTGTTCGCGCATGAAGCCGGCCATCGCATAGGTGCAGGCGGCGATGAACAGGACGGAGCCGGCGGCGAGCGCCGAGGCGTCGAAGCGCAGCAAATCGACCGCCAGCGTCGGCGCGTCGGTCAGATAGGCGATGCCGAGGAAGCCGGTGACCAGCGAGACCGCCAGCCACGCCGCATGCTTGACCGTCTTTTTCGCCAGCCAGCCGGTGGTCCAGGGGTGTCGGTCGAGGCGGATGCGGTCACCGCGGTCGCCCTCAACCCGCCGCTCCACCCAGACGAACAGGTCGGTCCACACCGTCTGCGGACAGGTGAAGCCGCACCAGACCCGGCCGCCGAGCGCGGTCGCCAGGAACAGGCCGATGGCGGCCAGAATCATCACGCCGGTGATGTAGTAGACATGCTGCGGCCACAGCTGCAGGGCGAAGATGTAGAAGCGCTGGCTGCCCAGGTCGAACAGGACCGCCTGATCCGGCAGGCCCGGCCCGCGCTCCCAGCGCAGCCAGGGGATGACGGCGAACAGCGCCAGCAGGACCACGCCCAACAGCGTCTTCACGCGCCGGTATCGCCCGCGCACCGCCTTGGGATGGATCTTGCGGTGGGAGGCATAGGCCGGACCTGGGGCCGGGGCCTGCTCCGGGGGGACGGTCGCATGGTCCGGGCGGCGGGTGATGATGGGCGCATCGCTGGGCATGGATCACCTGGCACGAAGAAGCCGTCCGGCCGCCTGCCCGTGCCTGTCAGGCGCATGGAGCGGCGGCCCTCCGGCGATGCGGCTTGTATGGATCAATCGTACGGATTGCTCAAGAGCATTGTACGGAAATTTGTGCTGGGAAATCCGTCGTGCGTCGGTTTGACGCATCATACCCATGGCTTTGATAGCCTGACTTCTCCATACAATCGACTGGTTCGGTGTTGATCTCATGGACTGTATGGATTTGGTGCGTGGTCAGCCGCCATTGCCGCGCCGGATTTGCGGCGCACTTTGTCTGCGACTGGAGACGACCACGCGACAGGACAGATGAGCGGAAAATCGAAGGACAGGTTGGGCAGGGCGACGGACAACCCTTGCATCGGCCTCTGCCGGTTCGGTGGCGACGGTGCCTGCCTGGGCTGCCACCGCACCAAGGCGGAGGTGAAGGGGTGGAAGCGGCTGAGCGACGCGGCCAAGGCGGCGATCAACGACAGGATCGCCCAAGGGGGCCGGCAAGCAGTTCAGGCCGACCCCGCCGAAGGAAAGGCGCCGCGCAAGCGCCTGCGCAAGCTCGACCGGAAGATCGGCAAGCTGGAATCGAAGCTCGCCGCCTTGCGGGCCGAGCGCGACCGCGTGGCGGGTGCCGGCCGGGCCGGATAGGCGCCGCCGGTGGGGCCGCGTCAGGTTTCTGAAAGGAAGGTCCGGATCGCTTCGACCACCTCGTCCTCGCATTCGCGGTGGGGAACGTGGCCGGTGTCGGGCAGGAGGCGGACGGTTCCGCGTCCGGCGGCGATGCGGGCCGGGTGCTCGGCCGACCCGTATTCGTCGCGGTCGCCATGCAGGGCCAGCACCGGGCAGCGGACCTGCGACAGCGGCGTGTCCAGGGTCCAGTCGGCGAAGGCGGGGGACAGCCAGCTTTCAGTCCAGGCATCGACCGCCCAGCGTGCCTTGTCGCCCTGATATCTCGCCAGCCGGGCGAGCTGCGCCGGATCCTGGAAGCCCTGTTTCGCCACGCGGATGCCGTCGAGCGTCCGTTCCTCGACGAAGGCCTGCGCGGCGATGGTCACCAGCGCCCGGCAGCGGGTGGGGAAGCGGGCCGCGGTCTCCACAGCCATGCCGCCGCCGACGCTGTGGCCGCAGGCGACGAAATCGCCGATGCCGAGATGGTCGAGCAGGAGAGGGATGGTATCCCGCGCCTCCGCCGCGACGAAATCGCGGGGGAGGGCGCCGGGGTGGGGATCGGAGCGCCCGAATCCCAGCCGGTCATAGGCGACGACCCGCCGCGCCGTCGCGGCGGCAAGGCGGGCGGGAAAGCTGCGCCACAGATCGACGCAGCCGAGCGAATCGTGGAGCAACAGGATGGGCGGGAGCGTGCCGGCGGTCTCCGTGTCCGGGGTCCAATCCTTCACATAGAGGCGGCCGGCGGGAGTGGGGATGAGGCGGTCCTGGTCGCTGACGGCGGTGGTCATGTCGTCCGGTGGCTGGTGCAGTCGAGGTCGGACGGCAGGATAGCATGAATTGCCGCGCCTTAAGCCCGTGCGCGCAGATAGGGGGTCATGCGCCATTCGGCGTGGCGGATCAGGCGGGTGGCGATGAAGTTGATCAGCAAATAGAGGATGCCGGCGACGATGAAGATCTCGAAGACCGCGAAGGTCTGGGCGATCATGCGGCGGGCGACGCCGGTGATCTCCATCATCGTGATGGTGCTGGCGAGCGAACTGGCCTTGACCATCAAAATCACCTCGTTGCCATAGGCCGGCAGCATCTGGCGGATCGCCACCGGCAGGACGATGCGGCGGAACACCCGCAGCCGCGACATGCCGCAGGCCCGTGCCGCCTCCACCTGTCCCTGCGGCACGGTTTCGATGGCACCGCGCAGGATCTCGGACGTGTAGGCGCCGGTGTTGAGCGCCAGCGCCAGGATGGCGCACCACATCGGCTGGCTGAGGAGCGGCCACAGGACGCTGTCGCGCACGACATCGATCTGGCTGAGGCCGTAGTAGATCAGGAAGATCTGCACCAGCAGCGGCGTGCCGCGAAAGACGAAGGTGTAGGCGGAGGTCAGCGCCACCGCGATGCGGTTGCCGGACAGGCGCAGAAGCGCGGTGGCGAAGGCCAGCACCGCGCCGAAGGCGAGCGCCAGCGCCACCAGCTCCAGGGTCAGGGGCAGGGCCGCGAGCATGCGCGGCAGGCTGTCCCACATCAGAGTCCAGTTCATCGTCAGGCCCTCCGCACGCCGCGGCTGGCGTAGCGCTCGGCCTGCTGGAACGCCGTCGTCGAGACGGTGGTGAGCGCGAGGTACAGCAGGGCGGCGACGCTGTAGAACAGGAAGGATTGCCGGGTGGAACCGGCGGCGATGTGCGCGACGCGCATGATCTCGGCCAGCGCGGTCACTGAGATGAGCGCGGTGTCCTTCAGCGTCAGCTGCCAGACATTGCCCAGGCCGGGCAGGGCGAAGCGCAGGGTCTGCGGCACCAGAACCCGGCGCAGGATGCGCCAGCGCCCCATGCCGCAGGCGCGCGCCGCCTCGATCTGGCCGTAGGGCACCGCTTTGACGGCGCCGCGGATCACCTCGGTCGAATAGGCGCCGGAGATCAGGCCGACGGCGGCGACACCGATGGAGAAGGCGTTCAGTTCGACATAGCCGCTGTAGCCGAAGATGCCGGCCACCGCCATGATCATGCCGGACCCGCCGAAGAACAGCAGGTAGATCACCAGCAGTTCCGGCACGCCGCGCACGGCGGTGGTGTAAAGCTCCGCCAGGCCCTTCAGCAGGATGCTGTCGCTGAGCTTGGCGGCGGCGCCGGCGGCCCCGAAGGCGAGGCCGAGCAGGAAGGAGGACAGCGCCACCGCGACGGTCATCGCCGTCCCGGACAGCAGCTGTGGCCCCCAGCCGTGCAGGCCCTGGGTTATGAAGTCCAGCATCGGCGTTCCCTCTGTCGATTGTTCTGAAGGACGCGGGTGCGCGTCAGGCGGCGAGATGGCGGGACAGGAACTGCCGCACGCGGTCGGAGTCGGGGTTGGTCAGCACGGTGTCGGGCGCCCCTTCCTCCTCGATGCGGCCCTGGTGGAGGAAGACGACCTTGGAGGAGACCTCGCGGGCGAAGTCCATCTCGTGCGTCACCAGGATCATGGTGCGGCCTTCGTCGGCCAGCTGGCGGATGACGCGCAGCACCTCGCCGACCAGTTCGGGGTCGAGGGCGGAGGTCGGCTCGTCGAACAGCATCACCTTCGGCTGCATGGCGAGCGCGCGGGCGATGGCGGCACGCTGCTGCTGCCCACCGGAGAGCTGGACCGGGTAGCAATCGGCCTTGCCCAGGATGCCGACCTTATCGAGCAGGCTTCTCGCGAGGTCGATGGCCTCGCCCTTCGGCACGCCAAGGACATGCACCGGCGCCTCGATGACGTTTTCCAGGATGGTCATGTGGGTCCAGAGATTGAAGTTCTGGAACACCATGCCCAGGCTGGTGCGGATGCGGTCGACCTGCCGCGAATCGGCCGGCATGGTCCGCCCGCGCGCCGTCTTCATGGCGATGGTCTCGCCGCAGATGGTGACGCGGCCCTCGTCGGGGACCTCCAGCATGTTGATGCAGCGGAGAAGTGTGCTCTTGCCCGAGCCCGACGAGCCGATCAGCGTGATGACGTCGCCTTCGCGGGCGGTCAGCGACACGCCTTTCAGCACCTCCAGCGATCCGAACCGTTTGTGGATGCCGTCCGCCTGCACGGCGATGGTGGCGGCAGGGTTGGTGGGAGGGTGGCGGTGGGCCGGCCCGTCCTGGCCGACGCTGGCGATACGATCGATGGCGATGCGATGCTGGTCCATGCGGCGTCCCGTTTTCGTTGGGGACACGGAGCATCCGTGAAGCAGATGGCGGCCGAAAGATGAAAAAGTGACGGAAGACTCGGGTAAACTTGCCAGATTGGAAGCTTGGTCTGCGCGGATTGGCAGGTCGGGAGCGGTCTACAGCCGGGCGCGGGTGCTGCGCGGGGTGTTCAAGAGAAGGTTCGTCTCGCTGGTGGTGATGCCGGGAATGAGGCGGATGCGGCGCAGCACCCCGTCGAATTCCGGCAGGCTGGCGGCCGACAGTTCGACGATCAGATCCCAACGCCCGTTGGTGCTGTGGATCTCCATGATCTCGGGGAATCCGCTGAGCGTCCGCACCACACGGTCGGTCGCCTGCCCTTCCACCTCGATCAGCATGATGCCGCGCACCGGCGCCTCCACCGTGTCGGCGCGCAGGATCACGGTGTAGCCGGTGATGATGCCGGAGCTTTCCAGCCGCTCCATCCGCGAGCGCACCGTCGCCCGCGACACGCCGAGTTCGATGGCGAGGTCGGAAATGCTGCGGCGGCCGTCATGGCGCAGCAGGGTGATGAGCTTCTCGTCGAGTTGGTCGAGCGTCATTTTCGCGGCCCTTCGACATTCTGGAAAGCTTGGCTGTTCAGTTTGGTAGGCCCGATGGAGAGTTTTGTCAAATTGTCCTGTCCGTTCCGCCGGAATCCTGTGGTTTGCTGGTGAGAGGAACAGGCAAGAGACCAAACAATGTCCTACCAGAAGACAAAGACGAAGCAGTGCCGGCTGGTCGGCGTGCCGGTGCAGGATGGGGCGGGCCGGCTGGGCTGCGAAATGGGACCCAGCGCCTACCGCACCGCCGGCATCGCGCGGGCTCTGTCGGACCTCGGCCACAGCGTGATCGATCTCGGCAACGTGGCGCCGGTGCCGCAGCGGCCGATGGTGCATGGCAACGCCGCGCTGAAATTCCTGCCGGAGGTGGCGGGCTGGACCGCCGCGCTGTCGCAGATCGCTTATGAGGCGAGCGCCGGGCAGGACGCCATGCCGATCTTCATGGGCGGCGACCACAGCCTTGCCGCCGGCACCCTGACCGGGCTGGCGCAGCGCGCCGCCGAGATGCGGCGCCCGCTGTTCGTGCTGTGGCTGGACGCCCATCCGGATTTCCATACGCTGGAGACGACGGAGAGCGGCAATCTGCATGGCGTGCCGATGGCCTACGCCACCGGGCGGAGCGGTTTCGACGGCTATTTCCCGCCGCCGCCGGCCCGGCTCGACCCCCACAATGTCTGCATGATGGGCATCCGCAGCGTCGATCCGGCCGAACGGCGGGCGCTGGAGACCTCCGGCATCACCGTCCATGACATGCGCAAGATCGACGAGCACGGCATCGTCGCCCTGCTGCGGCCGTTCCTGAAGAGGGTGGTGGAGGCGGACGGGCTATTGCATGTCAGCCTGGACGTCGATTTCCTCGATCCCGGCATCGCGCCCGGCGTCGGCACCACGGTTCCCGGCGGCGCCACTTTCCGCGAGGCGCATCTGGTCATGGAGATGCTGCACGACACCGGTCTGGTCAGCAGCGTCGATCTGGTGGAGCTGAACCCCTTCCTGGACGAGCGCGGCCGGACCGCGACCCTGATGGTGGAACTGCTGGCGAGCCTGATGGGGCGCCGCGTTCTCGATTACCCCACCCGCAGTTTCTGAACGAACGGAGCGTCCGACAATGATTCCGAACCTGAACCTCGTTCCCTTCGTCAGCGTCGATCACATGATGAAGCTGGTGCTGCACATCGGCGTGGAGCGCTTCCTGACCGAGTTGTCGGCCTATGTGGAGGAGGATTTCCGCCGCTGGGAGAGCTTCGACAAGACGCCGCGGGTGGCCTCGCACAGCGCGGAAGGCGTGATCGAGTTGATGCCGACCAGCGACGGCCGCACCTATGGCTTCAAATACGTCAACGGCCATCCCAAGAACACGCGGGAAGGGCGGCAGACCGTCACCGCCTTCGGCGTGCTGGCCGATGTCGGCAACGGCTATCCGGTGCTGATGACGGAGATGACCATCCTGACGGCGCTGCGCACCGCCGCCACCTCCGCCGTTGCGGCCAAGCATCTGGCGCCGAAGGATGCGGCCTGCATGGCGATCATCGGCAACGGGGCGCAGGCGGAATTCCAGGCGCTGGCCTTCAAGGCGCTGCTGGGGATAGGCAAGCTGCGGCTCTACGACATCGACCCGGCGGCGACGCAGAAATGCGTGCGCAACCTGCGTGACCAGGGCTTCGAGATCACCGCCTGCAAGTCGACCGAGGAGGCGGTGGAGGGCGCGCAGATCATCACCACCGTCACGGCCGACAAGCAGTATGCCACCATCCTGACCGACAACATGGTCGGGGCGGGGGTGCACATCAACGCCGTCGGCGGCGATTGCCCCGGCAAGACGGAACTGCACCGCGACATTCTGCTGCGGTCGGACATCTTCGTCGAATACCCGCCGCAGACGCGGATCGAGGGCGAGATCCAGCAGTTGGCGCACGACCATCCGGTGACGGAACTGTGGACGGTGATGACCGGCCAGGCCGTCGGCCGGCGCGACGCGCGGCAGATCACGCTGTTCGATTCGGTGGGATTCGCGACAGAGGACTTTTCCGCCCTGCGCTATGTCCGCGACAAGGTGGCGGGGACCGGGCTCTACGAGAATCTGGACATGCTGGCCGATCCGGACGAGCCGCGCGACCTGTTCGGCATGATCCTGCGCGCGGCAAAACCGGCGCCGGTGGGCGAGGCGGCGTAGGGAGGCCATCTCCCGCCGGAATCCTCCCTCTCCCCCCCGGGGAGAGGGTCGGGGTGAGGGGGATGCGTAGGGTGGATTCGGTCGAGGCGGAGGGTGCGCGATGCTTGATGTTCCTCGCCGCGCGACCCCCTCACCCTAACCCTCTCCCCGGGGGGGAGAGGGGATCCTGGCGGGGTGAAGTGGAGTTACCCCACACCTTCCTCCGCCAGCGCCTGCTCGGCGCTGAGTTCCTCAAGGTCCAGTTCCGCTTCCAGGCGGTGGAGCACCGTGTCGTGGATGCGGCCGCCGCGGTGCAGGCCCAGGATCTCGGTGCGGGCGGCGCGGTTGGCGGCCAGGACGGCGGCGAAATGCTCGCGCCGGTCCTCCGTCAGCATGCCTTCGCTCTCGTGGAAGCGCTCGGCCATGGTGGCGCGGTGGCCGTATTGTTCGAGCAGGCGGGGGTGACGCTGGCGGCCGTCCGGCGTGCCGGAGCGCTTGCGCACCGCCTCCAGCGCGGCGCGGGCCATGCGGATGCGGGTTTCCGATTCCGACAGAGTCGGGCGCCGCTCCAGGGTGAAGCCGCCCAACCGCATCTTGCGGATCAGCGGGGCGAGCGTCGTCGCCTGTCCCAGGATCGACAGCAGGATCACCGCCCAGGTGGTCGCCAGGATGATGTCGCGGCCGGGGAACTCCACGGGAACCGACAGGGCGACGGCAAGGCTGACCACGCCGCGGATCGCTGCCCAGCCCATGATCACCGGCACCGCCACCGACGGGTAGGGATCGCGGCGGCGTAAGCTTGGGAACAGGAAGCGCGGCAGGTAGGTCGAGGGGAAGAGCCAGGCGAAGCGCGACAGGACCATCGCCAGGGTGACGGCGACGATCATCGGCAGCAGATCGGTCAGGCCGGTCCCGGCTTCCGCCAGCCGGCCCAGCACGCCGCGCAGCGACAGGCCGATGATGATGAAGACCATCGATTCCATCAGGAACACCGCCACCGTCCACACCGCGTTGGCGTGGGTGCGGAGTTGGGCGGTGAACACATCGTGCTGGCGCCGGCCCATCACCAGCCCGCAGCCGACGGTGGCGAGCACGCCCGACACATGCAGCGCCTCGCCGCCCAGATAGCTGCCCCAGGCGGCGAGAAAGCCACCGACGATGCTGAGCGGCACGTCGCGCAGACGACCCAGCAGCAGCGCGGCGATATGGCCGAAGACCACGCCGGCCGCCACGCCGCCGATCGCCAGCCACAGGAACTCCAGCGAGGCGTCGGCGGCGTCGAAGGTGCCGGTCATCCCGGCGGCGATGGCGATGCGGAACAGCACCAGCCCGGTGGCGTCGTTCACCAGGCTCTCACCCTCCAGCAAAGTGACGATGCGCGGCGGCAGCGGCAGGCCCTTCAGAACCGCCTTGGCCGCCACCGCGTCGGGCGGCGACAGGATGGCCCCGAGCGTGAAGCAGGCGGCCCAGGGCAGCGACGGCATCACCAGATGGGCGGCCACCCCGATCGCCAGCGTGGTGAAGGCGACGGCGCCGACCGCCAGTTGAAGGATGATGCGCAGGTTGGCGCGGAAGTCGCTCCACACCGTGAAATAGGCGCTGGCGAACAGCAGCGGCGGCAGGAACAGCAGCAGGGTCAGGTCGGGATCGGGCGTGATCTCCGGCAGTCCGGGGACCAGGGCGAGCGCGATGCCGCCCAGCACCAGAACGGCCGACGGCGGCATCCGCAGACGCTTGGCCGCCAGTTCCAGCACGATGATCGCCGCCATCAGGCCAAGGACAAGTTCGAACTGACCGGATGGCGACATGCTGGGGGTCCGCTGTTCTGCTTCGGAAGAGTCGAGGGGATCAGGCGGCGGCCGGGGTGGCGGCGGCGGGATGCAGGGCGCAGGCGGCGGTGCCGGCCAGACCCAGCGCGCCGGCCAGCAGCAGCGGCGCGGCAAGGCCGCTGTGCGTCACCAGCGCGGCGCCGATGGCGGCACCGATGAAGATGGCGACGACACTGCCGATGCGGCGGATCCAGTTGGTGTCGGCTCCGCCGGCCAGCCGGGAATCGGCCGCCAGACCGGTCAGCGTCAGGGTCAGCACCGTGGTGGTCAGGTCCGGCACCTTCAGCTGCCGGATGGTCGCGTTGCGGAAGCCCATCGCCAGCGCGGTCAGCAGGATGATGCCGTAGAAGCCGGCCGAGTGGCTGGCGGCTTCTCCACCCTGGCGCAGCCATGCCACCAGGGCCGCCAGCCACAGCAGCCCGGCCTCGATGGCGGCGGCGCTCAGCAGCCAGCGACGCAGCGGAAGGCCGGCATGGGCCTTGCCGGTGCGGCCGGCGACCAGCGCGCCGATCAGGAAGGCGCAGATCGCCGTCAGATAGGGGGCGACGTCGAAACCCGGCGTGCCGGCGGCGGCGAAGCCGAGGAAGACGATGTTGCCGGTCATGTTGGCGGTGAACACCTTGTCGAGGCCGAGCACGCTGGTGGCGTCGACCAGACCGGTCGTCACCGACAGCAGCATCAGCAGCCAGGGCAGCGGCGCCGCGACGGGGGGAGAGGACGGGGCCATGGCGTTCCCCTTTTTCAGGCGTTCGGGCCGAGCCGGCGGCGCATCCGCGAGATGATCGCCGCCAGGACGAAGCCGCCGACGAGCCCGACATGCTCGAAGAAGGCGTTGGTGGCCATGAAGCGCTCTTGTCCCGCCATCGTCCAGAAATCATTGGCGATCAGGGCGGCCAGAACGGTGAAGACGCCGAGCGCGCCGGCACCGAGCCAGAGCGCGCGGTCCAGCAGGATCAGCAGCGGGCCGACCAACTCGACCAGAATGGTCAGGGCCGCCCACAGGGCCGGCGGGGTGAGGCCGAAATGCGCCTGTTCGGCGACGGCGCCCGGCCAGTCGGTCAGCTTCACCAGACCACCGAGGAGGTAGGCACCCACCAGCGCCAACCGGGCGAGCAGCCATGTGCCGTCCCAGTCGAGGATGCGGTCGACGATGCGCTCTGCCGGGCGTTCGAAGGAGCGGAGGGTCATGGCGGGGGTGTTCCGGGTTGGGGAATCGCGGGATTCTCCCTCTCCCCCCGGGGAGAGGGTCGGGGTGAGGGGGATGCGCAGGGTGGATTCTCGGTAAAGGGCCGCCGCGCGACCCCCTCACCCTAACCCTCTCCCCGGGGGGGAGAGGGGATCCGCTTTAGGGGAGAGAGGTCAAACCGCCCAGCAGCCACAGCCCAGCGCGCCCCAGAAGGATTGCACGTCGGCGGCCGGAACGTCGGTGGCATAGGCGGCAGCGTGGTTGTGGCCGTGGACGCCGCAGCCGGTGGCGCAGCCGCAGGCCGAGGCGAGCGCCTTGCGCTGGTCGCCCGAACCGGCATCGGCCGACTTGTAATAGCCGCCGAAGGTCCGCACCGGCGACCAGTCCGGCATCGGCTTGGGCAGTTGCGGCGCCAGCGGGCCGAAATCGCCCTTGCCATGCACGACGGCGCCGCCGAGGATGGTCAGCACCGAGTTCAGATGGGCGATGCGGTCCTCCGATACCGAGAAGAAGTCGTCGGACAGCACGGCGAGGTCGGCGAGCTGGCCGGCCTTGATCTGACCCTTCTTGCCCTGCTCGTTGGAGAACCAGGTGTTGGCCTCCGTCCACAGGCGCAGAGCGGTTTCGCGGTCCATCAGGTTGGCCTGGGGATAGAGGCCGAGCCCGCCCACCGTCTTGCCGGTCACCAGCCAGGACAGCGAGACCCACGGGTTGTAGCTGGCGACGCGGGTGGCGTCCGTGCCGGCGCCGACCGGCAGGCCGGCCGCCATCATCTTGGCGATCGGCGGGGTGCGTTCGGCCGCCTTGGTGCCGTAGCGCTCGACGAAATATTCGCCCTGGTAGGCCATGCGGTGCTGGACGGCGATGCCGCCGCCGAGCGCGGCGATGCGGTCGATGTTGCGGTCGCTGATCGTCTCGGCATGGTCGAAGAACCAGTGCAGCCCGTCGAAGGGGATGTCGCGGTTGACCTTCTCGAACACGTCAAGCGCGCGGCTGATGGTCTGGTCGTAGGTGGCGTGCAGGCGCCAGGGCCAGCGGTTCTCGGCCAGCAGGCGGATCACCGGCTCCAGATCGCCTTCCATGTTGGGCGGCATGTCGGGGCGGGCGACGCGGAAATCCTCGAAGTCGGCGGCGGAATAGACCAGCATCTCGCCGGCGCCGTTGTGGCGGTAGCTGTCGTCGCCGTCGCCGGGCTTGACCTTCGACGCCCAGCCGGCGAAATCGGCCAGCTCCTCCTTCGGCTTCTGGGTGAACAGGTTGTAGCTGATGCGCAGAGTCAGCTCGCCGTCGGCATGCAGCTTTTCGATGATGGCGTAATCGTCGGGATAGTTCTGGTAACCGCCGCCGGCGTCGATCACCCCGGTCACGCCCAGCCGGTTCATCTCGCGCATGAAATGGCGGGTGGAGTTCAGCTGGTACTCGGGTGGCAGCTTCGGACCCTTGGCCAGCGTCGAATAGAGGATCGTCGCGTTGGGCTGGGCCAGCAGCAGGCCGGTCGGATTGCCGGCGGCGTCGCGCACGATCTCGCCGCCCGGCGGATTCTGGGTGTCCTTGGTATAGCCTACCGCGCGCAGGGCCGCGGCGTTCAGCAGGGCGCGGTCGTAGAGGTGTAGGATGAAGACCGGCGTGTCGGGCGCGGCGGCGTTCAGTTCGTCGATGGTCGGCAGGCGCTTTTCCGCGAACTGGTGTTCGGTGAAGCCGCCGACGACGCGGACCCATTGCGGCGCCGGGGTGACCGCCGCCTGCTGCTTCAGCATCGCCATGGCGTCGGCGAGGCTCGGCACGCCGTCCCAGCGCAGCTCCATGTTGTAGTTCAGGCCGCCGCGGATGATGTGCATGTGGCTGTCGATCAGCCCGGGGATCACACGCCGGCCCTTGGCGTCGATCACCGTCGCCTGGGGCGCCGCGGCGCGCACCTCGGCCTCCGTGCCGACGGCGAGAAAGCGGCCGTCGCGGATGGCGATGGCGCTGGCCTGCGGGTTGGCGCGGTCGAGCGTGGTGACCTTGGCGTTGACGAGGATCAGGTCACCAGTGGGTGCGGTGTTCGGCATGGCGGCATTCCCGGGTCTGGACGCGAGGGTGGACAGCAGCGGCGCGGCGAGCAGCGAGGCGGCGGCGCTGCCCGCCATCGCCTTGCGGCGGCTGATGGCGGGAGGGGCGGGCGGCATCATGCCTTCTTTCCCTTGCCGGCCTCGTCGGCCTGAACCAGATCGGCCGGCGGCTTGTCGGCTCCGGCCTGCGGACCCAGCACATGGCGGGCGCAGTCGGTCTGGATGAAGGCGACGACCGGTTCGCCGGCGATCATGCGCTTGACCACCGGCACCACCTGCTCGCCGACCAGCATGCCGAGCAGTCCGATCAGCGCGATGGTCGGCGGTGCCGGCGAGCGGACGCCGATCAGTGCATAGATGACGCCGACCAGGATACCGGCGCCGGCCGAAAGGAGATAGGGCATCATGGGTCCGGTCTCCCGGTCTGTAGATTGGGGCCGGTGCCCGGCCGGAACCGGGCACCGGGGACAGGATCAGGCGTGCCGATTACGCATGTTCGTGCGCGGCGGCGCCGGTCACCTTGTGCGCGAACTCGCCGCGCTGCGGGGCCTTGTGGACCATGGTGTAGGCGTAATCGACGCCCATGCCGTAGGCGCCGAAATGCTCGCGAACGATGTTCATCACGCCGTCATAGGTGCCGCGCTTGGCCCAATCGCGCTGGATTTCCAGCAGGACGTTGATCGAGGTGATGGAATGGGCGCCGGCCTGCTCCATGCGGCGAACCGCGGCGTCGTGGGCCTCCTTGGAGGTGCCGCCCGAACAATCGGTGACGATGTAGACCTCGAAGCCTTCCTCGATGGCGCACAGCGTCGGGTACAGCAGGCAGGCTTCGGTCCACAGCGCGGCGATGACCAGCTTCTTCTTGCCGGTCGCCTTGACGGCGGCCACCAGCTCTTCCGAATCCCAGCTGTTCATCGAGGTGCGCTCGATGGGGTCCTGCTTCAGGACGTCCATCAGCTCCGGCCAGATGTAGCCGGAGAAGCTCTCGGTCTCCACCGCGGTCACGATGGTCGAGGCGCCGAACAGCTTGGCCGTCTTGGCGAGCGCGATCGTGTTGTTCTTCAGCTGCTGGCGGTCGATGTTGACAACGCCGAAGGACATCTGCGGCTGGTGATCGATGAAGATGAAGACGGTGTCGTCGGCGTTGATGAGCGACTTGGCCGGGAAGGTCATGATCGTTTCCTGTTCCGTGTGGATTTTGAAGGGGTTGGCTGCCGCTTTCGTCGGCGGCGCCGTCTGAAAGGATATTGGCACATGCCGGGATTTCGGGATAATTCCACCAGTCAGAACATAATTGTTGCTGTTTGGAGGACAGTGTCCCGGTTTCCCGGTTACGCGCGGATGAAGGCCAGCAGTTCCTCGTTCACGAGGTCCTTCTGGGTGGTGCACATGCCGTGCGAACCGCCGGCGACGACCTTCAGCGTGCCCTTCGGCAGCATCGCCGCGGCGGCCTTGCCGGTGGTGGCGAGCGGGACGACCTGATCGTCGTCGCCATGGAGCACCAGCGTCGGGACGATCATCTTCTTCAGATCGTCGCGCTGGTCGGTCTCGGAGAAGGCCTTGATGCATTCATATTCGGCCTGAAGCCCGCCCATCATGCCCTGCAGCCAGAAGCTGTCGATGACGCCCTGCGAGACCTTGGCGCCCGGCCGGTTGTAGCCGTAGAAGGGGATGGTCAAATCCTTGAAGAACTGCGACCGGTCGGCCTTCACGCTGGCACGGATGCCGTCGAACACCTCCAGCGGAACGCCTTCCGGGTTCCAGTCGGTTTTCACCATGATGGGCGTAATGGCGCCGATCAGCACCGCTTTGGCGACGCGCGACACGCCGTGGCGGCCGATGTAGCGGGCGACCTCGCCGCCGCCGGTGGAGTGGCCGACATGGACGGCGTTCTTCAGGTCCAGCGCCTCGGTCACCGCGGCCAGATCGTCGGCGTAATGGTCGAGATCGTTGCCGAAGCCGGGCTGCGACGAGCGGCCATGGCCGCGGCGGTCATGGGCGATGGTGCGGTAGCCGTGCTGGGCCAGGAACATCATCTGGTCTTCGAAGGCGTCGCCGGTCAGCGGCCAGCCATGGCTGAAGACCACCGGCTGGCCGGTCTGCGGACCCCACTGCTTGACGTAGATCTGGACGCCGTCCTTGGTGGTGACGTAGCTGCCCTGGAGCATCGGTTTCGTTCCTTTGGTCGGGTCTTGGCGGGCGGCCATCTTTTCGGCCGCGGCGGCGGTGCCGGGGAGCGCGCCCAGCAGGCCGCTGCCCGCAACGGCGAGGGCGGCGCTGCCGGAAAGGACCGTCCGGCGGGAGGGATGGAAGTCCTGGATGGTCATGCGTGGTCCGTTCCTGGCCGGGCCGGCAGGACCGGCTCCGGCTGTCTTGATGAACGGATGGTACGGAAAGGGCGGAGAGGGTGATTGCCTCTTCGGAACGGCTTTTGCCGGTTCTGCGCATCGCGCTGTCGGGAACGCAAAAAGCCTTGAATCCCCTCTCCCCCCTGGGGAGAGGGTTAGGGTGAGGGGGACGCATTGGGAGGATCAGGGGGATATGCGGCGCCTTGCATTTCTTGCAAAGCCACGCAGTGCGCCCCCTCACCCCGACCCCCTCCCCGGGGGGGAGAGGGGGATTTGGGCGGGAGAGGGAACTAAACCGCCAAACTTACCCACGCGGCATTGCGCCGGCTGGACTCAACCGCGCCATGGATGAAGCGCACGCCGCGCAGCCCGTCCTCCACCGTCGGCAGGGGCACGTCGGTGGGGGCCGAGCGGCCGTCCAGGCGGGCGGCGATGCGGTCGGCGGTGTCGCGGTAGATTTGCGCGAAGCCTTCCAGATAGCCTTCCGGATGGCCGGCCGGGGTGCGGGAGATGGAGGAGGCCGCGGGCAGGCTGCCGGCACCGGCGCGGAGAAGGGTGCGGGTCGGCTCGCCCAGCGGGGTGAAGCGCAGTTCGTTGGGCTGCTCCTGCTGCCATTCCAGGCCACCGGCCTCGCCGAAGACGCGCAGGCGCAGGCCGTTGGTGGTGCCGGGGCTGACCTGGCTCGCCCACAGCATGCCGCGGGCGCCGCCGTCGAAACGCATCATGATGTGGGCGTTGTCGTCCAGCCGCCGGCCGGGCACGAAGGCGGTCAGGTCGGCGGCGAGAGCGGTGCAGTGGAGACCGGTGACGAACTCCGCCAAATGGAAGGCGTGGGTGCCGATGTCACCTATGCAGCCGGCGATGCCGCTCCGCGCCGGATCGGTGCGCCAGGAGGCCTGCTTCTGGCCGCTGGCCTCCAGATCGGTCGCCAGCCAGTCCTGGGCATATTCGGCCTGCACCACCCGGATTTTGCCGAGCATGCCCGACGCCACCATGGCGCGGGCCTGCCGGATCATCGGATAGCCGCTGTAATTGTGGGTCAGCACGAAGACGAGGTCGCGGCTGCGCACCAATGCCACCAACTCCTCCGCCTCCTCCACCGTATGGACCAGCGGCTTGTCGCAGATGACGTGGATGCCGGCCTCGAGGAAGGCTTTCGCGGCCGGGTAATGCAGGTGGTTCGGCGTGACGATGGCGACGGCGTCGATGCCGTCGGGGCGTGCCGCCTCCGCCCTCGCCATCGCATGGAAGTCGTCGTAGCAGCGGTCGGGGGCGAGGAACAGCTCCGCTCCGCTGGTCCGCGCCCGCTCCGGATCGGAGGACAGGGCGCCGGCGACAAGCTCATAGCGGTCGTCGATGCGGGCGGCGATGCGGTGGACGGCACCGATGAAGGCGCCCTGACCGCCGCCGACCATGCCCAGCCGCAAGCGCCTCGCGGAGGCGGGCGATTGGGCTGGCGTTTGATCCGGGCTCATGGTGCCCCTTTCCCCAGACCGAGAATCCGGCGGTTGGCCGCCTCGTCGGTGCCGGCGTCGGCGAAATCGTCGAAGGCGCGGTCGGTGACGCGGATGATGTGATCCTGGATGAAGCGGGCGCCTTCGGCGGCTCCCTGCTCCGGATGCTTGATGCAGCATTCCCATTCCAGCACCGCCCAGCCGTCGAAGCCGTACTGGGTCAGTTTGGAGAAGATGCCGCGGAAATCGACCTGCCCGTCCCCCAGCGAGCGGAAGCGCCCGGCCCGGTCCTTCCATGGCGCATAGCCGGAATAGACGCCCTGCCAGGGGGTCGGATTGAACTCCGCATCCTTGACGTGGAACATGCGGATGCGGTCGTGGAAGACGTCGATATAGCCGAGATAGTCCAGCTGCTGCAGGACGAAGTGGCTGGGATCGAACAGGATGTTGCAGCGCTCATGCCCGCCGACGCGGTCGAGGAACATCTGGAAGGTCGTGCCGTCGAACAGATCCTCGCCGGGGTGGATCTCGTAGCAGAGATCGCAGCCGGCTTCGTCGAAGGCATCGAGGATCGGGCGCCAGCGCTTCGCCAGCTCGTCGAAGGCGGTCTCGATCAGGCCCGGCGGGCGCTGTGGCCAGGGATAGAGGTAGGGCCATGCCAGCGCGCCGGAGAAGGTGGCGTGGGCGGTCAGGCCGAGATTGGCCGATGCCTTGGCGGCGAGATGCAACTGCTCCACCGCCCAGGACTGCCGCGCGTCGGGGCGGCCGTGGACCTCCGCCGGGGCGAAGCCATCGTAAAGCGCGTCATAGGCGGGGTGGACGGCGACGAGCTGGCCTTGCAAGTGGGTGGACAGCTCGGTCAGTTCGACGCCGGCATCGGCCAGGGTGCCCTTGACCTCGTCGCAGTAGGTCCGGCTGGTCGCGGCCTTTTGCAGGTCGAACAGGCGTCGGTCCCAGCTGGGGATCTGCACGCCCTTGAAGCCGAGGCCGGCGGCCCAGCGGGCGATGGCGTCCAGCGAGTTGAAGGGGGCGGCGTCGCCCGCGAACTGGGCGAGGAAGATCGCGGGGCCTTTGATGGTCTTCATGGGTTTTGGCTCCCTGATGGGGGGAGGTGCGGCCACTTGCCCCCACCCTAACCCTCCCCCGCTCTCGCGGGGGAGGGGACAAGTGCTTAGGCGGGACAGTGGCGGCAGTTCCTCCCCCGCCATCGGACCGACCTTCGGTCGGCCGAGAGCGGGGGAGGTTAGGTGGGGGTCTAACGTCACCAAGGATCAGTACGGCGAATCCGGGAAGTAGAACTCCTTGGCGTTCTCCTTGGTGATCAGCGCCGACGGGATGATGTGGGTCGCCGGCAGCTTGTCGCCCTTCAGGCGGGCTTCGGCGGTCATCTTGATGGCGTCGTAGATGAATTTCGGCGAATAGGACACGTCGGCGTGGATCAAGGGGTTGGAGCCGTCGAGGATGGTCTTCACCATCGTCTTGGACCCGGCGCCGCCGAACACCTCCTTGATGTCGGTGCGCTTGGCCTGCTCGATCGCCTTCAGCACGCCGAAGGCCATGTCGTCGTCGGCGGCCCAGATGACGTCGATGTCCTTGAAGCGGGTCAGGAAGTCCTGCGTCACCTTGAAGGCGTCGTCACGGTTCCAGTTGGCGTATTTGCCGTCGAGAATCTTGATGTCGGGATACTGCTTCAGCACGCCGGTGAAGGCCTCCCACCGCTCGTTGTCGAGCGTGGTCGGGATGCCGCGCAGGGCCACGATGTTGGCCTTGCCGTTGTATTTCTTGGCGATGTATTCGGCCGGGATGCGGCCGAAGGCGGTGTTGTCGCCGGCGATGTAGGCGTCCTGCGCGCTGGTGTCGGTCAGGCCGCGGTCGACGACGGTGACATAGACGCCCTTCTTCTTGGCCTGCATCACCGGCTGGGTCAGGGCGGCGGATTCGAAGGGGAAGATGACCAGCGAGTTGATCCCGGTCACCGTCACCAGATCCTGGAGCTGGTTCGCCTGTTCCGGCGCGCCGCTGGCGGTCTTGACGGTGATCTTCAGGTTGGGATGGGCCTTTTCCAGCTCCGCCTTCGCCTGGTTGGCCCACCAGACGATGCCGCCGGTGAAGCCGTGGGTGGCGGCCGGGATGCTGACGCCCAGCTTGACGGTGTCGGCCGCCAGGGCGAAGCCGCCGCCGAGGGCCACCGTCGCGGCCATGGCGAGGCCGGCGCCGAGCACAACACGTCGAGTATAACGAGCAACTTCCGACATGACGTTTCTCCTCCTTATCGTTTCTTACGGGCGCCGGCGCTGCAGGAAGGCGACGGCGATGATGACGCAGCCCTGGACCGCCGCGTTCAGATAGACGCTGATGATGCTGGTCAGGTTCAGGATGTTGCTGATGACCGACAGCAGGACCGCACCGATCACCGTCCCGGCGATCCGGCCCTCGCCCCCCTTGAAGGAGGTGCCGCCGACGATCACCGCGGCGATGGCCTCCAGCTCCCACAACAGTCCGGTGGTGGGGGAGGCGGAACCGAGGCGCGGCACATACAATACGGTGGCGATGCCGACGCAGACGCCGAGCAGCCCGTAGGTCAGCAGCTTCACCCGGTCGACGTCCACGGCGGCGAAGCGCGCCACCTGCTCGTTGGAGCCGATGGCCTGGACATAGCGACCGAAGGCGGTGCGGTTCAGCAGAACGGCGCCCGCCACCGACACCGCCAGGAAGACCCAGACCGGCACCGGGAGGCCCAGCAGGCTGCCGTAATAGACGGGGCCGTAGGCGTCGGACAGGTCGTTGTCCAGCGTGATGGCGCCGCCGTCGGCCAGCCACGTCAGCACCGCGCGGAAGATGCCGAGCGTGCCCAGTGTGACGATGAAGGGTTCGATCCGGCCGCGCGTGATCAGAAAACCGTGCGCCAGCCCGAAACCGCCACCCAGCAGCAGCGCGAACAAAACGCCGAGGGCCACCACAGCGACCGGGGAGCCGACCGACGCGGCCAGCGCGTTCATCACCAGGATCATGCTGCCGGCGATCAGCGCCGCCATCGACCCAACCGACAGGTCGATGCCGCCGGAGATGATGACGAAGCACATGCCGATGGAGATGATCCCGATGAAGGCCGTGCGGGTCAGCACGTTCATCAGGTTGCCCCAGGTCGCGAAATCCGGGTTCAGCGCCGTGCCGATCACCAGCAGCAGAACCAGTCCGACGACCGGGCCGAAGCGGTGCGGGTCGAAGCGGCGCGCCGGCTTTCGGGCGGACACCGCACGGACCTCAGCAGCGGGTGTTGGGGCGGGTGTGGGTGCTGATGTCGGTCCCGCTGGCATCTGTCCCGATGGCATGGGCAATCAACTCCTCTTCGCTGAGCCGGTCGGCGGGCACGGTCGCGGTCACCCGCCGCCCGCGCATCACGATCACCCGGTGGCAGAGCCCGATCAGTTCGATCAGTTCCGATGAAATGACGATCACGCCGCGCCCTTCGGCGGCCAGCCGCGCGATCAGGAAATAGATGTCCCGCTTGGCGCCGACATCGACGCCGCGCGTCGGCTCGTCCAGCACGAAGACGCGGGGGTCCGGCTCCAGGAACTTGGCGATGGCCAGCTTCTGCTGGTTGCCGCCGGAGAGCGACGACGCCTTTCCCTGCGGATCGCCGCGGATGCCGAAGCTGGTCACCGCATGCTCCAGCGCCCGGTCCTCCGACGCCGGCGACAGCAGCGGGTGGGCGTGGTGGCGCAACGTCATCAGGGTCAGGTTGTCGCGCAGGCTCATGCCGACATGCAGGCCCTTGCCCTTGCGGTCCTCGCTGAGATAGGTCAGGCCGTTGCGCATGGCCTCGCGCGGATTGCGCAAGCGAACCGGGCGGCCGCCGATCTCGACGGTTCCGGCGCTGCGCGGGCGCAAGCCCAGGATGCCCTCGAACAGTTCGGTGCGGCCGGCGCCGACCAGACCGGCGAAGCCCAGGATCTCGCCGGGGTGGAGATCGAAGCCAACATCCTCCGCCCAGCCGGGCACGGTCAGGCCGCGCACCGCCATCAGCGGCTTGCCGAGGGCCGGGATGTGCTTGTCCGGGAACATGTCGGTCAGTTCGCGCCCGACCATCAGCGTCGCCATGCGTTGGCGCGGGGTTTCGGCCGTGGGGGCGCGGGCGACGAAGCGGCCGTCGCGCATCACGATCACCTCGTCGGTGATTCGCTCCACCTCGTCCAGCTTGTGGGAGATGTAGACGATGGTGACGCCGTCCCGGCGCAGCCGCTCGATCAGCCCGAACAGCCGGTCGCATTCCGACGGGGTCAGGCTGGCGGTCGGCTCGTCCATGATCAGCAGGCGGGCGTTGCGCAGCTGCGCCTTGGCAATTTCCACCAGCTGCTTCTCGGCGACGATCAGGTCGCGCACCTTGGTGTCGGGGTCGCCGTCGAATCCGACCTGCCGCAGGGCCTGGGCCGCCTGGTCGCGCATGGCGCGGTCGTCGAGCAGCCAGCCGCGCTTGATCTCGTGGCCGAGGAACATGTTCTGGGCGACGGTGAGGTCGTCGGCGAGGCTAAGTTCCTGGTGGATCAGCACGATCCCGCGCTTTTCGGCGTCGCGGGAGCTTTTGAAGGTGACGGCTTCGCCGTCGATGCTGAGCGTGCCGGAGGTCGGCGCGTGGTAGCCGGCGAGGATCTTCATCAGCGTCGATTTGCCGGCGCCATTCTCGCCCAACAGCCCATGCACCCGGCCCGGATGCAGGTCGAAGCCGACACCGTGCAGGACGCGCACGGGTCCGAATTCCTTGGTGATGCCGTCGAAGGCGACATGCAGGCTCATGGCTCCGCACCCCCTGACGGCCGTTCCACCGACCGCGTTGTGGCGGGGCGGGTGCCGTCCATGACGTTTCTCCCACTGCGGAGCGTGTCGTCCCGCAAGACGCCGCTTCGTTCGTTGAGCGGATGGTAAGCCCGGTGCTTTGGACAGACAATGGACGACTTTGAACATAATTTGGCAAAAGTGGGGTGGGTGTGGTAGGGATGGGGTGGGGGAAAGTGCGGACTCTTGCCCCCACCCCAACCCTCCCCGCTGGGCGGGGGAGGGGGCAGTGCTGATGCGGGAGGGTGGCGGCAGTCCCTCCCCCGCCCAGCGGGGGAGGTTAGGTGGGGGTCTAACCCCGCAAGAATCAGAAAGGCACCCTTCGATGGTTGACTGGCAACGTCTGTCGGACGGCGAGCGCGCCCTGCTGGAGCGGTTGTTCTGGGCCGGCGGGCTGTCGCGCGGCGAACTGGCGGCGTCGGTCGACTTTTCCAAGAGCAAGGCCAACCTCGCCATTTCCAGCCTGATCGGCCGCGAACTGATCGAGGAGGGCGGGGTGCAGCCGTCTTCGGGCGGGCGGCGGCCGGAGGTGCTGCGGCTGAGCCACCGGATGGGGGTGCTGGCAGGAATCGACATCGGCGCCACCAGCATCGACGTGGCGCTGCTCGCCCCCGACATGACGGTGCTGGACCACCGGTCGGAACCGGAGGACGTGCGCGACGGGCCGGTGGCGGTGTTCGGACGGGTGCGGACGCTGCTGCGCGAGGCGCGGGAGCGGCTGGGCATCGGGCCGGCGCGGGTGCTGGGCATCGGCGTCGGGGTGCCGGGTCCCGTCGCCTTCGGCAGCGGCATGCTGGTCAACCCGCCGCTGCTGCCGGGTTGGGAGAGCTTCTCGATCCGCGAATGTCTGGCGGAGGAGTATGCCGCGCCGGTCTTCGTCGACAACGATGTGAACATCATGGCGCTGGGCACCCATTGGCGCCTGCACGGCCAGCTTCAGAACTTCCTGGTCATCAAGATCGGCACCGGCATCGGCTGCGGCATCATCTGCCACGGCATGGTCTATCGCGGGCGGGACGGGTCGGCGGGGGACGTCGGGCATATCTGCGTCGATCCCCACGGGCCCGTCTGCCATTGCGGCAATGCCGGCTGCGTCGAGGCGATGGCGGCCGGCCCGGCCATCGCCCGCATGGCGGAGGACGCGGCGCGCGCCGGCGAGAGTCCACGGCTGATGGAGGTGCTGGAGCGGAACGGGCATCTCACCACCGTCGATCTCGGCAATGCCAGCCGGGCGGGCGACGCGGCGGCCAACGCCATCGTGCAGCAGGCCGGCGGCCATATCGGGCGGATGCTGGCGGCGGTGGTCAATTTCTTCAACCCGTCGCACATCTTCATCGGCGGCGGTGTCGCGCGGATCGGGCCGCTGTTGCTGGCCTCGATCCGGCAGAGCGTCTATCAGCGCTCGCTCGCCCTCTCCACCCGGCATCTCGACATCCAGTATGTGCCGGAGGTCGAGAGCGCCGGGGTGATCGGTGCGGCGGTGATGGCGGTTCAGGAAACCATGCTGGCCGGTACGGGGCTGACTGGCACCGGCGTCACGCCGCGCGAACGGCGGTGATGAAGCTGGTGACCTCGCCGCGCAGGGTCTCGGCCTCGCGAGCGAGGCTGCTGGCCGCGTCCAGCACCTCGGTGGCGGCGGAGCCGGTTTCCAGCACCGCATGGTTGACGCCGACGATGGTGGAGGAGACCTCGGTGGTGCCGCGCGCCGCCTCCGTCACGTTGCCGGCGATGTCGCGGGTGGCGGCGCCCTGCTCCTCGATGGCGGCGGCGATGGTGGTGGTGATCTCGCTGATGCGGCCGATGGTCTGGCCGATGCCGGCGATGGCGTCCTGGGCGCCGCCGGTGGCCTGCTGGATCTCCTTCACCTTGGCCTGGATCTCGTCGGTGGCGCGGGCGGTCTGGCTGGCCAGCGCCTTCACCTCGCCCGCCACGACGGCGAAGCCCTTGCCCGCTTCACCCGCACGCGCGGCTTCGATGGTGGCGTTCAGCGCCAGCAGGTTGGTTTGCGCGGCGATGGTGTTGATCATCTCCACCACATGACCGATCTGGTCCGCCGCCTCCACCAGCATCCGCATGGTGCTGTTGGTCCGTTCGGCCTGGGTCACCGCCTCGCCCGAGATGCGGGTGGAGGCGGCGATCTGACGGCCGATCTCATGGATGGAGGCCGACAGCTCCTCCGTCGCCGAGGCCACGGTCTGCACGTTGGCCGACGCCTGTTCGGAAGCCGCGGCGACGGCGGTCGCCTGGGCGCTCGCCTGCGTCGCGGTGGTGGACATGGTGCCGGCGGTGCCCTGCATCTCGGTGGCGGCGGACGCGACGGTCTCCACGATGTGCATCGCCTTGGCGTCGAAGTCGCGCATCAGCGCTTCCAGCCGGGCGGCCCGCGCCTCCTTGGCGGCCTGTTCGCGGGCCTGTTCCGCCGCCAGACGGTCGGCGGTGATCATGCTGTCGCGGAAGACGGTGACGGTCGCCGCCATGCCGCCGATCTCGTCGGCACGGCCCAGGCCGGGGATCGCCACCGCCATGTCGCGGTCGGCCAGACGGCGCATCGCCTCGGTCATCGAACGGATCGGGTCGCTGACCCGGCGCTTGGCGACGATCAGGCCGGCGACGGTCAGCAGCACGGCGGCCAGCACCAGCAGGCCGGCGATGACGGCGTCGCGGGTGGCGCGCGCGGCCTGCGATTCGGAACGGACGACCATCCGGTCCACCGCCGCCAGCGCGGCATCGACGATGTAGCCCTGGCTGGCGGTGTCCTGCCGGCGCAGCGTGCCGATCTCCACCGGCGAGGGACGGCCCTCGGCAAGGGCGGCGAGCACCGCCTTGCGCTGGTCGACCAGCGGGCCTTCGAAATTCACCTTGGCCTTCTCGACCGCCTCGCGGATGGAGTCCGGCGTGTCGGGGCGGGACGCCGATTCCTTGACCAGGGCCCAGGCCTGCACGGTGCGGCCGATGGCCTCCGCCACCGCCTGCGCGTCGGCCGGCGTCCAGGCTTGGCCGGTGGCGACCGCGGTCTGGATGCGCAGCGCCATGCCACCGGCGTTCAGGCGGGTGTTCCAGGCGGCGCGCTTGATGCCCAGCAGATGGTCGACCACCGGATCGGCCAGCTTCAGCGAGCCGTCGAGCAGGTCGGTGGCGGCGGTCAGCGCGTCGAGATAGGCGACCGGCGCCGTCGCCCAGGCGTCCGCCACCGCCGGATCGCGCGAGGCCTTGCGCTGGCGCACCGCGCCATCGGCCTGCTGGCGCAGGGCGGCAAGCGTGTCGTGGGTGGCGCGCAGTTTGTCGGCCGCTGACGGCAGGCCGGGCAGGTCGAGAGTGGCGAGCTTGGCGGCGATGGCGGCGTAACCAGCCTCCGCCACCGCGCGGTTGGCGGCGATGTCGCGCAGTTCGGCATCGCCGGCCGGCTCCTCCGCCCCCAGTGCCGGACCGACCAGACCGCGCTCCAGACGGATCGCCAGCAGCGTGCGCAGCAGGTCGCGGCTGGTCTCGCTGAGCGTGGCGACACGGTGGGCGTTGCGGGTGCGGTCCACGACGTCGACCAGCATGTGGCTGCTGGTGGCGATCAGCAGCAGGCCCAGCGCGGCGACGACAAGTCCAAGGGTGGCGCGGATCGACAGCCGCGAGAGGAGCGTGATCATGGTCGATTCCTGTTTGTGCGAAGAGTTCGAGCCGTCGCGGGACGGGCGCTGTCCGGAAAGAGGTCTGGATGTGAGCCAAAGACGTTGATGGAAACCGAATCGTCCTTTCGGCTCAGCCCCTATTGACAGCGGCCGGCATGGTCCGCGACGGCATCTCTCCGGCGTTGATATATTAATATGCTAAAACTGCGTGGATTGAGATAGCAGGTAAATTCGAAGCATGGATCAAAATGCCGCATGAGGTCTGCGGAAGTATTTGACCGTAATTTAAAATAAACGCGCTTAGAAACGCGCGCCGCTGCCGCCGGGGCCACCACCCGGCCCTCCATCAGGGCCGCCGCCAAATCCGCCGCCAAATCCGCCGCGGGGGCCGCTGTGCGGAGAACCGCCGCCACCTGGAACACCGCCGCCCGGTCCCCGGCCGGGACCGCCGAATGCACCGCCCGGACCGGGGGAACCGCCAACGGGGCCGGGGGGCGGCGCCGCTCCTGGACGGGAGCGCATGCCGTCGACCGGACCATCCGGCCCCTCCATGCCGGGCGCGTTCGGTCCCGGTATTCCGTCGGAGCGCATGCCTTCCGGCCGCATGCCCGCGCCCAGACCGGCGGCGCGGTCGGCGGGATCGGTGCCGGGCAGCGACCGGCCGCCCAGATGCGGCGCGCCGAAGGCCCGTCCGCCGCCGAACCCGCCGCCAGTGGTGACCACACTGTCGATCACCACCCGTGCCGGCGCGGCGATGCCGTTTGCCCGGTCGATGCGCGGTCCGCCCGGCGCGACGGTCTGGCCGGAGCCGTCCACATAGGTCTCGACCGACAGGGCGCCGACCGTGGTGCCGAAGGGGTTGAAGGGATCGGGCTCCACCGTCAGCGCCGCACTGCCATCGGCTTTTCCAGCGGCAGCGCCGGTGACGCGCACCATGCCGCCGACCTCCGGCAAAGCACCGTCGAGCCCCCGGCCGCGGGACAGCGTCAGGCCGGCGACGGTCAGCGTCTTCGGCGTGATGGCATCGAGCCGGCCGCGAAGAACCCAGCCGCGCGCCGGGTCCCAGGGATCGACACGGCTGGCGTCGATCACGCCGTCGGGACGGCGCAGGCCGGAGACGGCAACCCAGCGTCCGGGCGTGAGCGCGGTGGTGCCCTCGGCCTCGGCGAGGTCGATGCTCTGGCCCAGCACCAGCGCGCCGCCGGCCGTCGTCCGGTCCACCGGGCCGGCGACGGCGAAGCGCACTTCCAGCGTTTGCGCGGTCAGTCCGGTCGGCCCGCCGGGCGCGGCGGTCATGGCGACGGTCTGGCCGATGCGGACATCGCCGGGCTGCGCCGGACGGCCTTCGATCCGCACGATGGTGGTCGGCGGCAGATCGACCCGCAGGCCGTTGACCCAGACGCTGCCGAACGCGGTGACCGTGCCGACGATGCCGGTGCCTCCGATCCCTGTGCCGCCGATGCCGCGGTCGGTCACGGACACGCCGGTGCCGCCGATGCCGCGGTCCGCCAGCCCGTCATCCCGGCCAGGGGAGTGGGCAGGCCCACAGCCGGCGGCCAGCAGCAGCGTCAGCAGCAGGGTTCGGGCGAGGGGCTTGCGTGTCACGATGCGCCTGCTCCCCCGCCGGAGCCGGCATGTTGCTGCGCAGGAACGGGCGCCTCGTCCTCGTCATAGAGATAGAGGCCGGCGGTGAAGCGGTGGCTGGCGTCGTCGCGGCCGGCATCGCCGTCGGCGAGATCGGCGGCCATGCGGTTCAGCTCGACCAGCATCGCCATGCCCAGCCGGTCGGCTTCGCGGCGCAGGGCGGTGATGGAGTCGGGGCTGAGCCGGTCATAGGCCAGCGCCCGCTCCAGGAAAGGCGGGGTGCCGCCGGCCAGATTATGCCCGGACGCCGCCAGATGGTCGGCGAGGTTGCGGCCGTAATAGTAGGCGAGCTTGTCCAGGTCGCCACGCGGCACATGCGCCGCCTCGGCAAGGTCGAGCAGACCATCGGGCCGTTCCGTCACCAGCCCGGCATGCAGCAGTTCGTCCAGCAGGGCGCGCGGGCGGATGTCCTTGCTGATGCCGGTCACCAGCGTCTCGAAGCCGGGCTCGCGGTCCGAAGCGGAACTGCGGGGGAGGGGGAGGGGGCAGCCGGCGGCATCGAGGAAGCCGGGATCGGTCAGCCAGCGGCTCAGCACCTGCGACCCCAGCGACGGCGCGGCGGCGGCGGCGGCTTCCGCAGCCGGCGGAGCGCCGCGGATCTGGCTGACGTCCTTGCGGTGGACGCCGGTCAGCAGGGTGATCCGGCTGTCGGTCATCGGCTTTCCGGGCAACGCGAAGCCACGCTCCGCCACCTCGACATACACCGACTTCAGCAGGGTCGCCAGCATCGGCCAGGAAATGCCGAAGCCGATCAGCGTCCGCACCAGCGGGACCAGCACACGGCGCACCGCCGAAAGCAGCGCCGGCGGCGGCGCCGCCCCGGTGATGCCCGCCTCGCTGGGGCGGTCTGGCTGGGGGCTGCGGGTGGGCACGCGCCTGACACTCCGGCGGTTGGGGCTGTCTCTATTGCCGATGCGACAATAGCGCGGCGGGGCCGAAAGGGAATCACCTTTTCGCTTGATGTGGGAAATTTTCCCACGCATGATGCCGGGCATGTGACAGCCGCGGTCGCTGCGCAGTTCCACGGGGACCACCAAGGTCCCCCAAACTTTCCCCAAGGTCAGGAGCGGCCGTCCGGCCGTAGCCCGCATGAGCCTGTCATCGATTGACCAGCCTGCTTATCCGCCCGCCCGCGGGGACGCTCCCAACCCTGTCGGGGCGCATGGAAAACGGAACCCGTCTTCGGTCCTACCCTTTCGAACGCGAGCGTCCGACATGGCGTCGTCCATCGCCCGTAACGCCGCCATCAACCGGTCGGCTTTGATCCGCAGCATCCTGTTCGGGGCGGCGGCGAACCTGCTGGTGGCCGGCAGCGCGCTCTATGCCCGGCCGCTGCAGGACGCCCTGTGGACGCGGGCCGGCGACGGCAGCCTGCTTCTGCTGGTTGCCATTGCGCTGGGGCTGTTCGCCCTGCATGCGCTGCTGGACTTCGGCCAATCGCGCGAACTGGCGCGGCTGGTGCCGCCTGGCGCTGTGTCCGGTGCGCCGGCGGGGTTGCTGGAGCGGCTGTGGCTGCTGGAAGCGGTATGGGCACCGATCCATCTGGCGGTGCTGACGCTGCTGAATCCGCTGATGGGAGCGATGGCGCTGGCGGGGATCGCGGCGTTGGCGGCGATGATCGCCGTCGGCGCCACCGGGCCGGCGAGCGCCATCGGCGGGCGGTCGCAGCTCGCCCGGCTGGCCGGCGCGGACAGCTTCGGCTGCACCGACGGATTCCTTGCCGGGCTGGGCTTCTGCGAGACGGTCTATCGGGTGCTGATCGTCGGGCTGGGAGCGGCGCTGCTGGTGCGTAGTGATCTGGAGCCGGGACTGTTCGTCGCCGCCTCACTGATCGGCATCGCCGCGATGCGCGCCGCCGCCCGCGGTGCCGCCCGTTGGCATGGCGGACGGCAGGCGGCGGTGATGCTCAGGGTCGGGCGGGTGTGATGGGAGGTTAGATGTCGAAATGTCCCGGAACGATCCCCTCTCCCCCCTGGGGAGAGGGTTAGGGTGAGGGGGGCGCGTGGCGAGGATTCTCAAGGAAGTCCGGCATGTGCATCCCCCTCACCCCGACCCTCTCCCCGGGGGGGAGAGGGGGGATTGGCCCATCAAAGCCCCGGCCACGTCTCCGCGACCAGACGGCGGACTTCGGCGGCGCTGTCGGTGCCGAGTGCGGCTTCGGCGACGCGGCGGCAATCCTCCAGGCGCAGGGTGCGGATGAAGGCCTTCAGGTCGGCGATCACCGCCGGGGTGGCCGACAGCTCCGTCACGCCAAGCCCGATCAGCAGCGGCGCCGCCATCGGGTCGGAGGCGGAGCCGCCACACACCGCCACCACCCGGTCGTGGGTCTTCGCCCCCATCACCGCAAGGCGGATCAGCCGCAGCACGCCCGGATGCAGCGCGTCGAGCTGCGCCGCCACATGCGGGTTGCCGCGGTCCATCGCCAGCACATACTGGGTCAGGTCATTGGTGCCGATCGACAGGAAATCCGCCACCGCGCCGATGCGGTCGGCGATCAGGGCGGCGGCCGGCACCTCGATCATCGCGCCCAGTTCGATCGGTTCGGCGCGGCCGAGCCTGGCCCGCTCCTCGTCCACCATCGTCCGCACCGCCAAAAGCTCGGACGGCGAGGCGATCATCGGCACCATGATGCGGCAGATGCCGGCCGGCTTGACGCGCAGGATGGCGCGGATCTGCGCGCGCAGAAGCTCCGGCTCGCGCAGGCCGACGCGGACACCGCGCAGGCCCAGCACCGGGTTCTCCTCCTTCGGCAGCGGCAGGTAGGACAGCGGCTTGTCGCCGCCGACGTCCAGAGTGCGGATCACCAGCGGCCGGCCTTCCAGCGCGTCGGCGATCTGCTGGTACTGCTGGTATTGCTCATCCTCGGTCGGGGCGGACTGGCGTTCCAGGAACAGGAATTCGGTGCGCAGCAGGCCGCAGCCCTCCGCCCCCTCCACCACGGCGCCGGGGGCGTCGCTGACCCGGCCGAGATTGGCGAACACCTCGATCCGGGTGCCGTCGGCCATGCGGCAGTCCTCGCGGGAGGTGCGGCGGTTCTCCTCGCGCCGGGCGGCACGGGCGGCGACGGCGGTGCGGGTGGTCGCCAGCATATCCTCCGGCGGGAAGACCAGCAGCTCGCCGCGGTTGCCGTCGAGCACCACGGGGGCGCCGTCCGGCACCCGCTCCGCCTGCCGGCCCAGCGCCACCACGGTCGGCACGCCGAGCGCGGCGGCCAGAATGACGGCGTGGGACGTCGGACCGCCATGGGCCATGCCGATGCCGGCCAGCCGACCGGCCGGAACCCCGGCGAGGTCGGAGGGAAGGATCTCGTCGGCCAGCACGATGGTGCCGGCCGGCAGGTCCGCCAGCCCGGCCGACGGCTCCTTGCCCGACAGGGCGGTCAGCACCTGCTGTTCCAGGTCGCGCAGGTCGGCGGCGCGTTCGGCCATGCGGGGATCGGCGAGACCGGCCAGCGCGTCGGCCTGCATCTGCGCCGTGCGCTGCCACGCCCATTCCGCACTCTTGCCGGCGCGGATGTCGGTCAGCGCGCTGTCCAGAAGTTCGGGATCGTCCAGGATTTCGCGGTGGGCCTGGAAGATGGCGGCGTGGTCCGGCATGCGCTTGGCCGAGTCCGCCAGCCTGGAGATCACGCGCTCCAGCGCCTGATGCAATCGCGGCTCCTCGACCTCGGGTCCGGCGCCCTGTTCCGTCACGCGCACGCCGCTGCGGAAGCGGCGGACAACGCTGCCGACCGCCTGTCCCGGCACCGCGATGGTGCCCTTCAACAGCGCCTCCTCGCCGGGAGCGAAGGGCGGGCCGATGTCTTCCTCGGCGGCCGGTTGGGCCTGGGCCGGGGTGGCGGCGGGAGCAGGAGCCGGAGCGGCGACGCCTTCGACGACGGGGTCGCCAAGGCCGCTGTCGATCAGGCCGGCGATGCTCTCCACCACGCCCTGTGCGCCGGGACCGGTCGCGCGGATGGTCAGCCGGTCGCCCAGCACGGTGCCGAGCCCCATCAGGGCGACGACGCTCTTGGCATTGGCGCTGCGGTCGCGGCAGAGGATGGTGACGGTGCCGGGATGCGCCTTGGCGGCGGCGACCAGGGCTGCGGCGGGTCGGGCGTGCAGGCCGTGGGCGATGCGCAGCGCGACCGTGCGCTCGGCCGTCTCGCCCGACTCGACCGGAGCGGCAGCCGGGGTGGGGGCGGCATCGGCGCCGCTGCCGCCATGGACGGTCATTGCGGCGTCGCCGGCCGCGATCTCGCGGTCCACCGACTGGCCGTCGACGGTATAGCCGTCATTCACCACGACCATCATGCTGACCAGGCTCTGCGCCCGGCTTCCCACCAGATCCATGTCGAAGCTGATCAGGCGGTCGCCGGTCTTCACCGCCTGACCGTCCTGCACATGGGCGGTGAAGCCCTCGCCGTTCAGGCCGACGGTGTCGACGCCCAGATGCAGCAGCACCTCCGCGCCGCTGGCGGTGCGGACGGTGCAGGCGTGGCGGGCGCGGTGGACCGACAGCACGACGCCGTCGCAGGGGCTGCGCAGCTCGTTCACCGTCGGGTCGATGGCCATGCCGGTTCCGACCAGCCCCTGGGCGAAGGCGGGATCGGGCACCTCGGTCAGCGGCATGGCCCATCCGGCCAGCGGGGCTGCAAGCGTGATCGCGGTCATGATGGTTCGATCCTCTTTTCTTATCGCTTGGACCGGAGCGGGCGTCACCATGTCGGACGCCGTCTGTGCGCAGACGCCGCATAGCCCAAGCGGAATTCTCATCATATGTTAGCGAAAGATCCTGTCCGGGAAAGGCGGAAGCCTGCGGCCAATCCGCGCCCCAGCCGACGCATCGGGGATAAGCCGCAAGCTTGCCCGATTCACTATGTCGCCTATGTCGTGAAACCAGAGCATGGGTCAGGTTGTAATTCCGTCCTGAGCAAACGATGTCGCCGCCGCCGGACAATTTGCGGGAGAGCCGCCATGGCATTGAACCCCTTTGCGTTTCTACAGAAAATCGGCAAGTCGCTGATGTTGCCGGTGGCGGTTCTTCCCGTCGCCGGTCTGCTGCTGGGCATCGGTGCGGCGAATTTCGAATGGATGCCGCCGCTGCTGTCGATGCTGATGAAGAATTCGGGCGACGTGATCTTCGGCAACCTGCCGCTGATCTTCGCCATCGGCGTGGCGTTGGGATACACCGAGAATGACGGCGTGTCGGCCATCGCCGCCACCATCGGCTATATCGTGATGCTCGCCACGCTGGGCGTGATGACCGGGGTCTGGGGCATGGAGCCGAAGACCATCATGGGCATCAAGTCGATGGAAACCGGCGTGTTCGGCGGCATCCTGGCCGGCGGGCTGGCGGCGGCGATGTTCAACCGCTTCTACAAGATCGCGCTGCCGGCCTATCTGGGATTCTTCGCCGGCAAGCGGTTCGTGCCGATCATCACCGCGCTGGCCGCCATCGTGCTGGGTGTCGTGCTGTCGGTGGTCTGGCCGCCGATCCAGGGCGGCATCAACAGCTTCTCGCACTGGGCGGCGGTGAACGACCCTCGCCTGGCCGCGACCATCTACGGCTTCGTCGAACGGCTGCTGATCCCCTTCGGCCTGCACCATATCTGGAACGTGCCCTTCTTCTTCGAGATCGGTTCCTTCCAGGATGCAACGGGGCAGGTGGTCCATGGCGACATCAACCGCTATTTCGCCGGCGACCCCACCGCCGGCATCCTGTCCGGCGCCTTCCTGTTCAAGATGTTCGGCCTGCCGGCCGCCGCCATCGCCATGTGGCATGCCGCCAAGCCGGAGAACCGGGTGCGCGTCGGCGGCATCATGATCTCCGCCGCGCTGACCTCCTTCCTGACCGGCATCACCGAGCCGATCGAGTTCAGCTTCCTGTTCCTGGCGCCGGTTCTGTACCTGATCCATGCGGTTCTGGCGGCGACCTCGCAGTTCATCATGAACTCGCTGGGCGCCCATATGGGCTTCACCTTCTCCCAGGGCGGCATCGACTTCGTGCTGTTCAACGTGCTCAGCCCCTATTCGCAGAAATGGTGGCTGGTGCTGATCCTGGGGCCGGTCTATGCGGCGATCTACTATGTCGTGTTCCGCTACACCATCCTGGCGCTGAACCTGAAGACCCCCGGCCGTGAGGACGCGACGGAAGAGGGGATCAGCACCGCCATCGGCAGCGAGCGGGCGCGCGACCTCGTTCTGGCCTTCGGCGGGCGGGGCAACATCAGCAATCTGGACGCCTGCATCACCCGCCTGCGCGTGGTGGTGAAGGATCCGGCGCGCGTCGACGAGGGCAAGCTGCGCAATATGGGCGCGTCGGGCGTGTTGCGGGTGCGCGACAGCGTGCAGGCCGTGTTCGGCACCCTGTCGGAGAATCTGAAGACGGAAATGCAGGAGTATCTGCACAGCGCCGGTTCGGAGGCGGACGGGCCGGCCAGCGTGGCGGCACCGGTCGCGGCGCAGACCATTTCCGCTCCGACTGCGGCGCCTGTGCCGACCGACCGCGCCGCCCGCATCGCCGAGGCGCTGGGCGGGGCCGGCAACATCAAGACGCTGGCCGCCTTCGCCACCACCCGCCTGCGGGTCGAACTGGGCGATGCCGGCAAGACGAATGCCGAGGCGCTGAAACGGGCCGGCGTGCGCGCGGTGATGGGGCTGGGCGCCAATGGCATCGACCTGATCGTCGGCAATGACGCCGACGCGCTGGCCGGAGCGATGACCGGCATGCTGCCGGGCGGACGGCGCGCCGCGGAATAGGTCACTCTCTGCGTGGTATTCGACTGGTTTCATCGGGCGGCACGACCTTATCCGGGTCGTGCCGCTTTTCTTTTCCGCATTGCGGCTGTCGTCGTGAAGCGATTCCACCAATGGACGCTGGCCTCCGGCGCAAGAAGGTCTTACATTGGTATCTATACCAGCCAATCGCGAGCGCCGCCATGACCGATCCGGGCATTCCTGATTTCAAGCCGTCCCGCACCACTCCCCTGATGGCGGTGGAGGCGGCGGAGGCGCCCGCCGCGGTGGCCCGGCAGATCGCGCGCTGCGGCGCCGGCTTCGCCGAGTTGGGCGCGCGCCTGCGCCGCGAACCGCCGCGCTTCGTCGTCACCTGCGCCCGCGGCAGTTCCGACCATGCCTCGGCCTACGGCAAATACCTGATCGAAACGCGGATTGGCCGGGCGGTGGCCTCCATCGGGCCGTCGATCGCTTCGGTCTATGGCGGGCATCTGAGTCTGGAAGGGGCGCTGTTCGTCGCCGTCTCGCAGTCGGGGCGCAGCCCGGACCTGCTGCGGCTGGTGGAGGCGGCCAAGGTCGGCGGTGCCCTGGTGGTTGGATTCGTCAATGCGGAGGACTCGCCGCTGGCGGAGATGTGCGACCATTTCCTGCCGCTGGCGGCCGGGCCGGAGCGCAGCGTCGCCGCGACGAAATCCTGCATCGCCTCGCTGGCCGCCTACCTGCAACTGGTGGCGCATTGGCAGGATGATCCGGTGCTGAAGGCGACATTGGCGGCCCTGCCCGACACGCTGGCGGCAGCCCAGGCGCTGGACTGGAAACCGGCGCTGATGCCGCTCGCCACCGCACAGAACCTCTATGTGCTGGGGCGCGGAGTCGGCTTCGGCGCGGCGCTGGAGATGGCGCTGAAGTTCAAGGAGACCTGCCGCCTGCATGCCGAGGCCTTCAGCGCGGCGGAGGTCGTGCACGGCCCGCTGGCGCTGGTCGGTCCCGGATTCCCGGTGCTGGCCCTGACCCAGGCCGACGCGGCGGAACCCCACACCCGCGCGGTGGTGGAACGCATCGTCGGGCTGGGCGCCGCCGTCGCCACCACCGAAGCGGGACTTGCCGGAACCACCCTGCTGCCCAGCCTGCCGGGGATCGCACCGGAGGCTGCACCGCTGGCGGCGTTGCAGAGCTTCTACGGCGCGGTCTATGAACTGGCGTTGGCCCGCGGCATCGATCCCGACAGCCCGCCTAACCTTGCCAAAGTGACGAAGACCGTCTGATGCGACAGCTCCTGACCGGTGCCCGGATTTTCACGGGCGAGACCATCCTCGACGGCCGTAGCCTGCTGGTCGGCGATGGCCGCATCCTCGACATCGTGGCGCCCGGCCGCACCGCGCCGGAGGTCGACCGGACGGTGGCGCTGGAGGCGGGCGACCTGCTGGCCCCCGGCTTCCTCGACATCCAGGTCAATGGCGGCGGCGGCGTGCTGTTCAACGAGAAGCCGACGGCGGAGGGCGCACTCGCGATCGCCGCGGCGCACCGGCGCTTCGGCACCACCGGGCTGCTGCCGACCATCATCACCGACACCCCTGACTGCCACCGCGCCGCCGCCGAGGCGGCGGTGAAAGCGGTGGCGCAGCCCGGCAGCGGCGTGTTGGGCATCCATTTCGAAGGGCCGTTCATCAGCCCGCAGCGGGTCGGCGCCCATGACCCGCGCTTCGTCCGCGCGCCGGACGAGGGCGATCTCGACTTCATCGGCGGGCTGCCGGCGCGGATGCCGGGCGGGCGGGTGCTGCTGACCCTGGCGCCGGAGTGCGTGGAGGATGCGGCGCTGTCGCGGCTGATGGCGGCCGGGGTGATCCTGTCGGTCGGCCACACGATGGCGAGCGCCGAGCGGGTGGTCGAGGCCTTCGATCTCGGCGTGCGCGGGGTGACGCATCTTTACAATGCGATGCCCGGCATCGCCAACCGCCAGCCGGGTCCGGCCGGGGCGGCGCTGGGTGACTGGCGGCCCTGGTGCGGGCTGATCGCCGACGGGCATCACGTCCATCCGCTGATGATGCGGGCGGCGCTGGCAGCCCGGCCGCGGGGGCGGATGATGCTGGTGACCGACGCCATGCCGCCGACCGGCACCGATGCCGACAGCTTTGAACTGAACGGGCGGACGATCTACCGGCGCGACGGCCGGCTGGTGCTGGCCGACGGGACGCTGGCGGGGGCGGACCTCGACATGGCGACGGCGGTGCGCAATGCCGGGACGCTGATCGGCCTGCCGCTGGAGGAGTCGCTGCGGATGGCGTCGCTCTATCCGGCGGAGTTTTTGGGGATGGACGGGGAGCGCGGACGGATCGCGCCGGGTTGGCGGGCGGATCTGGTGCTGCTGCAACCGGATTTGACGGTGAAGGGGACCTGGGTGGAGGGGGAGTGGTGGGGGGCTAAGTGAGGCCGATCACAGTTCTCGCATTATGACATTTGACGCCATATGCTGTTCGATGCCATAGTTTGATATCTCGATGACGGGACGTGCCGATCCGTGCCGAAGGCCGAACTGCTTTACAAGGACCGCCGTGAGCTGGCCGGAGGCGCCGTCATGGAGGCGAAGATCTGGAAAGTCCCGACGCCAGTTCCGCCCTCCCGGCATCCGCTGAAATACTCGCTCGTCTACATTGTGAACGGCGAGCGGGTGGTCGGCTACGACAATGAGCGGGGCAAGGGCGACCATCGGCATTACGGTCCACGCGAGGAACCCTATTCCTTCACCTCGCCGGAACAGCTCGTCATGGACTTTCTGGCCGATGTCAGGGCAGCAGGAGGCGAGGTATGAGCGACCTACAGATCCATGTCGGCGACAGTGCCGATGACTTCGCCACCCGCTTCGCGGACGCATGGCACCGGGCCGAGCGGGGAGAAGCGGTAAGCGAGCGACATCTGTCGTTCGACAGCTTCGAGACGCTGGCCCGCGCACTGACTCCGAAGCGGTTGGAGTTGCTTCGGCATCTCCACCAAACGCCGGCCGCCAGCATCAACGCGCTCGCCAAGTCAGTGGGTCGGGACTATCGCCGTGTGCATGAGGATGTCGAGGCGCTGGTCGCCGCCGGCCTTGTCGATCGCGAGGAGGACGGCACCGGGCTGACCGCGCCATACGACGCGATCTCCACCCGGATTGCCTTGTAGGGGGAGCCCTTCTCAGCCCCCCACCGCCACGATCTCCAGCCCGTCCTCCTCCACCCGCACCCGCAGAGCCGTCAGGTCGGGCAGGCACAGGTTGCCGTCCAGCTCATGCGCCGGCAGCGTCGTGGTCAGCGCGATCACCAGGGCGCCGGCGGCACGTCCGGCCTCCAGCCCCGCCGGGGCGTCCTCGAACACCACGGTCTCGCGCGGGTCGAAGCCCAGCTTTTCGGCGGCGGTGCGGTAGCCTTCGGGGTGGGGCTTGCCGTGGGCGACCATGTCGGCGCCGATCAGCAGGTCGGGTAGGGGCAGGCCGGCCTGGGCGATGCGCTTCCGCGCCATGTCCTGCGGAGCCGAAGTCACCACCGCCCAGCGGTGGCGCGGCAAGGACTGCAGAATCTCCAGCGCGCCGGGGACGGCGCGTACCCCCTCGGTGTCGTTGGTGTAGCAGTCTTCCACCAGCCGGACCTCTTCCTCGATGTCGGCGCCGGCGGGGGCGAAGCGGCGGACGGTTTCGATGCTGCGGACGCCATGGCAGACGGCCAGGATCGCGTCGGGGTCCAGGTCGTGCCGGGCGGCCCAACTGCGCCAGGAGCGCTCCACGGGACCCTTGGTGTCGATCAGGGTGCCGTCCATGTCGAACAGGATGGCGCGGACACGGAACGGGGTATCAAGGGCAGGCTTCATCGCGCGCTCTCGTCAGGATTTTCTTGCAGGGAACGGAATGGTCCGGGGGGATCAGACCAGCGACAGCTCCACGACGAAGTCATAGGCGTCGCCGCGGTAGTGGGAACGGACGAACTCCAGCGGGGTTCCGTTCTCCAGGAAGGTGCGGCGCTCAATGTAGAGGGCTGGGGCGCCGTCCGGAACCCCCAGAAGCGTCGCCTGATCCGTCGGCAGGCGAATGGCAGACAAGCGTTGCAGCGCCCGGAACGGCGGATAACCCCGTGCGCGCAACGTCTCGTACAGGGACCCCTGCACCAGATCCGGGTCGGGCAGGAAGCTGGTCGGCAGGGCGCTGAGTTCGATGGCGAGCGGGGTGCCGTCGGCCAGCCGCAGCCGGTGCAGCCGCACCACCTCCGCCCCTGGACGCAGGCCCAGCGCCATCGCCTCCTCCGGCGTCGCGGTGGCGACGGAGCGGCTGAGCCAGCGTGAATCCGGCTTCAGGCCGCGCCCGCCGATGTCCTCGGTGAAGCTGGTCAGGGCGGACAGGCGCTGTTCGACATGGGGGCTGCGGTTGATGAAGGTGCCGGCGCCCTGGCGCTGGTGTAGCAGCCCCTCCGCGATCAGTTCGCGGAGCGCCTTGCGCACGGTGACGCGCGACACGCCGAAGGTTTCCGCCAGCTCCCGTTCACCGGGCAGGGCGTCCTGGTCGGTCAGCCGGCCTTCGACGATCAGCGTCCGCAGATGCCGCGCCAACTGCAGATACAGCGGCAGGGGCAGCGCATCCGACAGGGCGGCGGGGTCGAACGGGGCCGCGGGGGCGGCGGTGGACATCGGCAACCACTCCAGTGCTCCGGGACCGGCATGATACCACTGAAAGGCCTTTGGGCAACAGGCCCGGGCGGCAGCCCGCGGTGCCGCGCACGATTGTGACCAGTTTCAGATTGCGGAATGTCCGGATTTTGGTATTCTGCGCATACAGTCCAATCTAATACCACCAACCAGACATCACCAACCTCCGGTCCATGTGCCGGAGCGACAGCGGAGCCGGGGAATGGCAAGCGGCACCGAGGATGCGGCGAACCGGTACAGCCGGCTGGACGTGTGGCCGGCCGCCGAACTGATGACGGCGCTTTGGGAAGGGCAGACGCGGGCGCTGGCATCTTGCGTTCCGGCATTGCCCTTGGTCGCCGCCGCGGTGGAGGCCGCGGCCGGGCGTCTGTCCGGCGGGCAGGGCCGGCTGATCTATGCCGGGGCCGGGTCGTCGGCGATGGTCGCCGCGCTGGATGGGCTGGACCTGGGGCCGACCTTCGATTGGCCGGCGGATCGTCTGGTGCTGCTGATCGCCGGCGGGCTCGATCTGTCGCGCGGGCTGGCCGGGGCGGCGGAGGATGACGAGGGGGCCGGGCGCGCCGATGCCGGCCGGGCGGGGATTTCCGCCGCCGATGTGGTCGTCGGGCTGTCGGCCAGCGGGGCCAGCGCCTACACCGTCGGCGTCCTGCGCGTCGCGCGGGAGGCGGGGGCGCTGACCATGGGCATCGCCAGCAGCGCCGGCTCGCCCCTGCTGGAAGCGGTGGAGCATCCGGTGCTGACCGCGACGGGGGCGGAGGTGATCGCCGGCTCCACCCGGCTCGGCGCCGGGACGGCACAGAAGGTGGTGCTGAACCTGTTTTCGACCGGCGTCATGACGGCGCTCGGCAACGTCTACGACAACCTGATGATCAATGTCCGGCCGGAGAACGCCAAGCTCCGCCGCCGCTGCACCGTCATGGTCGCCCGCATCGCCGGCGTCGACGAGGATGCTGCCGGTGCGGCGCTGGAGCGGCATGGCGATGTGCGCCGCGCCGTGCTGGGGCTGGCCGGGCTGGATGGGGCCGACATCGACCGGCTGCTGACCGAGACCGGCGGCAACCTGCGCCGGGCGATGGAGCGTGCCAAATCAACCACTTGATAATGACCAACACGACAGGCCCGGCACCCTGAGGCCGGAGCCCGCTTCACTGGGAGACGTCCGAATGTCTGCTGATCGTTTGCCGGGCGACCGCTTCTCGGGCGTCCAGAGGCTTGGGCGGGCGTTGATGCTGCCGATCGCCGTGCTGCCCATCGCCGGGCTGCTGCTGCGCATCGGCCAGCCCGACCTGCTGAACATCGCCTTCATCGCCGCGGCGGGCGACGCCGTCTTCTCCAACCTGGGCGTCCTGTTCGCCGTAGGCATCGCCATCGGCTTCGCGCGGGAGAACCACGGGGCCGCAGGTCTGGCCGGCGCGGTGGGGTATTTCGTGGCGGTGAAGGGTGCCGTGGTGCTGAGCGGCGTCGCGCCCGAGCTGGTGGCGAAGATGTCGAGCCGCATCAGCATTCCGGTCGGCATCCTGATCGGCATCATCGCCGGCCAGCTCTATAACAAATACAAGGACATCAAGCTGCCGGACTATCTCGCCTTCTTCGGCGGGCGGCGCTTCGTGCCCATCGTCACCGGTCTGGCGGCGCTGGGGATTGCGCTGGTCTTCGGCTATGGCTGGCCCATCGTCGATTCGGGCTTGAGCGCGCTGACCACCGGCGTGCTTGGGCTGGGCGAGTTCGGCCTGTTCCTGTACGGCGTGCTGAACCGCATCCTCATCATCACCGGCCTGCACCACATCATCAACAACATCGCGTGGTTCCTGCTGGGCGATTACCAGGGCGTCACCGGCGACCTGAACCGCTTCTTCAAGGGCGATCCGACGGCCGGCGCCTTCATGGCGGGCTTTTTCCCGGTGATGATGTTCGGCCTGCCGGCCGCCTGCCTCGCCATGTACCACACCGCCAAGCCGGAGAACCGCGCCGCGGTCGGCGGCGTGCTGCTGTCGATGGCGCTGACCGCCTTCCTGACCGGGGTGACGGAGCCGGTGGAATTCGCCTTCATGTTCCTGGCGCCGGTGCTGTTCGCCGTCCATGCCGTGCTGACCGGCCTGTCGATGGTGCTGATGGACGTGCTGAACGTGAAACTCGGCTTCGGTTTCTCGGCCGGGCTGTTCGACTATGTGCTGAATTACGGCAAGGCGACCAACCCGATCCTGCTTCTGCCGGTGGGGGCGGTGTACTTCGCCGTCTATTACGGGCTGTTCCGCTTCGTCATCCAGCGCTTCGATCTGAAGACGCTGGGCCGCGACGATGTCGCCGTTCCCGCCGGTCAGGCGCCGGCCGCCGAGGGCGTCCGTCCCGCCGCCGCGCCGGTCGCGGTGACCAGCGACCGGGCCGGCGCCTATGTCGCCGCACTGGGCGGGGCCGGCAACCTGCGCTCGGTGGAGGCCTGCACCACCCGCCTGCGCCTGAGCGTCGCCGATGCCGGCCGCATCGACGAGGCGGCGTTGAAGCGGATCGGTGCGCGCGGCGTGGTGAAGCCGACGGCCAACTCGGTACAGGTCATCGTCGGCCCGATCGCCGACCAGTTGGCGGGCGAGATCCAGGACTCGCTGAACGCATCGGCGGGATTGCGGGTCTGAGCGCCGGGCCAAGAAAGCCGGTCTGACGAAAAGCCCCGGTCCTCCGATGAGGCCGGGGCTTTTTCATGCTGTGCTCAATCGCCCGGCTTTATCCGTGGCGGACAGTGCCGAGCAACTGGCCGGTGGCCCTTCCGTCCGCTCAAACCCGTCGCGGTTCCGGGAACTCAGGCGCCGTCATGCCGGGCAGAGCCGCTTGGCCGACCATCGTTCCGGCATCCAGCCCGTCCAGAATCCGGCGGGCGGCTTCGGCGCATCGGCTGCGCAGTTCCGGCACGGCGGTCATCTCCCAGAAGGGGGCCTTGGCGACTGGACCAAAGGCGAGCAGGCGCGGGGAGGGGGTGCCGTCGGCAGCGATCACCGCACCGCCTTCCGTCACGTCCAGCCCCAGCCGCAAGGCATCCGGCCGCGCAATGCCACGGTCGAGCAGCGAGCGCACCAGGGGATGGCGGATGCGGGTGTAGTCGCAGTTGGTGCCGGTGGCGTTGATCAGCGCGCCCGCCGTCAGCAGCCGCTCCCTCCCGCCGCCGCGCTCGACGACGGTCAGCTCCAGCCCATCGGCGATGAGGGCCGCGTCCTTCAAGCGACCGGGCAGGATGCTCAATTGTCCGCCGGCACGGGCGGCGGCGATGCGGTCGGCGACCTGCGGCGCCATGCGGTGGCGGTGCACCTCCCAGAAGGGGCGGGCGTGGCGGAGGAAGCGCTGGCGTTCCTCCATCGGCAGATGCGCCCAGATGCGGTGGTGGTGAGGCCGCAGCGCATCGAAGGCCGACCGCCAGTCATAGCCGGCAGCCGCGGCCCGCCGCGCGTCGGCCTTCAGGGCGATCAGCACGTCCAGAACCGTGCTGGGCAGCACGTCGGGATGGAGGAACGAGGTGTAGGGCCGCGTCTCCTCATGCCGCAGCGGCAGCAGGCCGCGGCGCGACACGGCGGTGATCGGACCGCGGTGCCCCTGGTCGAGCAGCGTCAGAACCGTGTCCACCATGGTCAGGCCGGTGCCGAGGATCGCGACGGCGGCTTGCCCGTCGATCCTGGCGATGGCGGCGGCATCCCACGGGTCGCCGATGAAGCGCTCCGACGCGAAGGCCTCCGCCGCCGTCGGGGATGCCAGACAGGGTGGAGAGGGCGGGAAATTGCCGATGCACAGGGCCGCCGTGTCGGCGCTGACCACCCGTCCGTCGCCGAGGCGGACATGCACCGCCGGCCGGTTGCCGGAGGAGGTCTCGGTGCGAACGTCCACCGCCTCGCCGCGGATCTGGTTCAGGCGGGCATGGGCGGGAGCCTCTGCCTGTGCCTCCGCCAGGACATCCTGGATATAGGCGCCATACAGCGCGCGGGAGACGAAGGCATGGCCGCTGGGCGGCTGGTCCGGCACCGGCCCATCCGCCCGGCTCCACAGCCAGCGCAGAAAATGGCGCGGGTCGTCGGGATAGGCGCTCATGTTGTAGGCGCGGACGTTCAGCACATGCGTGCCGTTCGGGGTCGAATAGGCGACGCCGGTCCCCGGCCGGTGGCCGTATTCGATCAGATGGACCACCAGCGGCGCCCGGGCACCGCGCAGCAGATGGGCCGCCAGCAGGCTGCCGGTGAAGCCGGCGCCGACGACAGCGATCTGGCGGGGTTGGTGGAAACTGTCCGGCGCGCTGCCGCCGGGCGGATGGAAGTGAGGCGTTGCAGGCATCGAAGTCCGTCCTTCCGTGAGTCATTCCGGAAAAGGCCGGCCGTTGGCGGCTGCTCCCCAGGTCCGTCAATCCGTGATCGGGTGCGGGGTTTCGCGTCGGCCGTGTGTCTGCTCGGTCCGCTTCGTTCTCTCCTGCATATCACAGGGTCCGGACACGCGCCATCGGCCGAACGGCAAATACCATTACCAAAGTAGGATTCAGTTTATTTTCACACAGATTGGTTTTTCCACGTTGACTCATAGTCCACCAGAACTGTAGAGAATAGAGGCGAGCCCGCTTCCGGAGCCGCCGCGGCAATTTGAATCGCAGCTTGCGCCGCGTCACCAAACGCTAAAGCGCCACGATCCCGATCGTGGATTCGTCGAAGGAGTGACCGGATATGTCCATGGTCGCATTCCAGTTTTCCATCATGCCGCCTGTCGCTCCAGCCGCGCCGATGGCGCGCTGTACCTGTCGCGCCTGACGCGACGGGCCTGATGGTGAGCGCCTGACGCCGGGCGCCCCGCCGATCCAATCCTTCCCGGTTCCCGGACGCAGCCCCGCATTCCGTGGCTGTGCTTACCCCCGGCTTTTGCCGTGACGGCGTGCGCGATCCTTTGCGCCGCACCGGGAGACCTGCACCGATTTTAAAGGTGGTCAGTCCATGAAACAATTCACAAAACGGATCGCCCGCTCGGTCCTGGCCGCTGCCGCCGTGCTGACGGCCGTCACCGTCGCCGGAAGCGCCGTGGCCGAACCGGTCACCATCCGCTTCGGCTTCGCCCAGGTCGGGGTGGGCAACCGCCAGTTCGGCAGCGGCAACACCGCGGCAATCCTGCATTCCAGGGGAATCCTGGCGGAGGAGTTCAGGAACGACCCCGACGTCAAACTCGACTGGTCCTTCTTCAAGGGCGCCGGTCCCGCGGTGAACGAGGCGATCGCCAACGATCAGCTCGATTTCGCCCTGCAAGGCGACCTGCCGTCGCTGGTCGGCCGATCGAACGGGCTGAAGACCAGAATTCTGGCGGCGAGCGGCCTGCGGTCGAACCTTTATCTGGCGGTGACGCCGAAGGCGGGCATCCGGTCCATCGCCGATCTGAAAGGCCGCAAGGTGGCGCAGTTCCGCGGCACCAACCTGCAGCTGGCGACCGACAAGGTGCTGGCCGCCCATGGCCTGACCGAGCGCGACGTGAAATTCATCAACATGGACTTCGCCACCGCCACGGCCGCACTCGCCACCGGCGACATCGACGCGGCGTTCGGGCAGGCCGATTATCTGGCGCTCGACGGCCAGGGCGTCGCCAAGGTCGTCTACAGCACCCGCGGCGACGACCCGACCTTCACCCGCCATTCCCACCTGCTGGTGACGGAGGCGTTCGAGAAGGCGCATCCCGATATCACCTACCGCGTGGTGAAGGCGCTGGTGAAGGCGGCGGCCTGGGCGTCGGACGAGGCCAACCGCGAGGCGCTGTTCGGGGAATGGGCCAAGTCCGGCGTTCCGGCCGAGACCTTCCGCGCCGATTTCGAAGGACAGGCGCTGGGCTACCGCAACAGCCCGCTGATCGACGACTTCCTCGTCGCCGCCTACCGCGATCAGGCGGAACGGGCCAAGGGCTACCGGCTGGTGCGCAGCGACGTGCAGATCGACGGCTGGTTCGAGCCCGCCTATGTCGACCGCGCCGTGGCCGAGCTGGGGCTGGCCGGCACCTGGAAGCGCTACGACGCCAAGGGGCATCAGCAGACGGCGGCGAAGTAACGCCCCACCGATCGGAGGAGTTCGCCCCATGACGAACCTCGAACTGAGCCGTGGCGCCTATGAAGCCGCCCGGATCGCCGGCAACGGACGCCTCGACCTGCGGGTGGATGATGGTAACCCGAAGCCGGCCGCCGCCGTCCTGCGGCCCACGCTGACCGCCCTTTCGGCCCTGGTCTTCCCGGCGGCCCTGTTGGGAATGTGGACGCTGTCGTCGCATTTCGGCTGGCTGCCGGCCCAGATCCTGCCGGCACCGGATCAGGTGGCCGCCACGCTGGCCGATCTCGCCGACAGCGGCGACCTGTGGTTCCACACCCGCATCAGCCTGCTGCGCGTGGTGGAGGGCTTCGCGCTCGGTGGAGCGGCGGGGTTGTTGCTGGGCATCGCCATGGGCTTGTCGCAGCGGGTGCGCTGGACCGTCGAGCCGCTCTTCACCGCGCTGGCCCAGGTGCCGCCATTGGGCTGGATCCCGGTTCTGATGCTGCTGGTCGGCATCGACGAGGGGCTGAAGCTGCTCATCATCGCCAAGGCGGCCCTGATCCCCGTGGCGCTGAACACCCACAAGGGCATCCGCAATGTTCCCGACGGCCTGCGGGAGGTCGGGTCGGTCCTGACCTTCGGCCCCTGGGCGACGCTGACGCGGATCGTCCTGCCGGCGGCGGTGCCGTCGATCTTCACCGGCATACGCTATGGCCTGACCAGCGCGTGGCTGGCGCTGGTGGCGGTGGAGCTGCTCGCCTCGTCGGAGGGGCTGGGATACCTGATGGTGTGGGGCCGCCAGCTGTTCCAGCTGGACATGGTGATCGCCGCGATGCTGGTGGTCGGGTTGATCGGCTTTGCACTGGACTGGACCCTTTCCCGGGTCGAGCGCCGCCTGCAACGCTGGGAGCTGGCCGGATCATGAGCACGCTCGACCATCCCGCCGCATTCCGCGTCTCGCGCCGTCTCCATGGTCTGATTCCCGTGCTGGCCCTGCTGGCCGGGTGGGAAGCCGCCAGCCGCAGCGGCCTTGTCGATCCGAAGCTTCTGCCGTCGCTGCTGACCGTCGCCGGGCGTGCGGGGCAGGAGCTGGCCGAGGGGCGGCTTGCCGTCGATGTGGCGGCCAGCCTGGCCCGCGACATCGCCGGCTTCACCATCGGCAGCCTCGCCGGGATCCTGGTCGGATTGCTGCTCGGCCTGTCGCGGCTGGCCGACCGGCTGATCGGGCCCAGCTTCAACGCCGTCAAGCAGATCGCGATCTTCGCCTGGATCCCGCTGATCTCGGTGTGGTTCGGGGTGGGGGAGGACGCGAAGATCGCCTTCATCGCGCTCGCCGCCTTCACGCCTGTCGTGGTCAACACATGGGAAGGTGCCCGCGCCGCGCCGCCAAAGCTGGCGGAGGTCGCCCGCGTGCTGGAGTTCGGCCGCTGGCGGACCTTGCGGCTGGTCGCGCTGCCGGCGGCGCTGCCCGCCATCTTCGCCGGGCTTCATCTGGGCCTGATCAATGCCTGGCTCGCCACCGTCGGCGCCGAATATTTCATGACCGTCGGTCCGGGCATCGGCGGGCTGATGACCGAAGGGCGCGAGCATTTCCACATGGACCTCGTCCTGCTCGGCGTCCTGCTGCTGGGGCTGATCGGCCTCGCCCTCAACACCCTTGCCACCCGGCTGGAAGCGCGCGCCCTGCGCTGGCGCCGCCGAGCTTAAGTCCCTGAGCCTGATAAGGAGCGTTCCCGTCATGGCCGACATCATTCGACCAAGCCATCACTCCATCCACCACGCCACGGCACGCGGCGCGCTGGAGATCCGCGGACTGACCAAGCGCTATCGCGTGTCCGGCACTCCGTTCACCGCCTTGCAGGACATCGACCTGTCGGTGGCGCCGGGTGAGTTCGTCTCCATCGTCGGCGCGTCCGGCTGCGGCAAGTCGACCCTGCTGCGCCTGATCGTCGGGCTGGAGCGGCAGTTCGACGGCGACATCCGTCTGGACGGCCGTCCCATCGCCGGCCCGGGTCTGGACCGCGCCATCGTCTTCCAGGAACACCGCCTGTTCCCCTGGCTGACGGCCGAGGAGAATGTCGCGCTGGGTCTGCTGAAATCGAACCGTCCCGCCGCGGACAAGCGCCGTCTGGTGCGGGAGCATCTGGAGCTGGTGGGGCTGGGCGCCTTTGCCGGGGCCTATCCATCGCAATTGTCCGGCGGCATGTCGCAGCGGGTCGCCATCGCCCGCGCCCTGGTCAACCGCCCGCGCATCCTGCTGCTTGACGAGCCCTTCGGCGCGCTCGACGCGCTGACCCGCAGCCACTTGCAAGCCGAACTTCTGCGCATCGTCCGGGCGGAGGGCATCACCGCCATCCTCGTCACCCACGACGTGGAGGAGGCGCTGTATCTGGGCGACCGCGTGGTGGTCATGCACCCGCGTCCCGGCCGGATCGCCAGCATCATCCCGTCCGGCCGCCTGCCTGCGGCGGAAGATGGCAGCGGCAGCCCGCACCATGGCCATGGGCACGATCGCGTCGATCCGACCTTCGTCCGCCTGCGCGAGGCCGTGCTGGCCGAACTCGGCGCCGGACATGCACAGACGCCCGTCCGGCGAGCCGCCTGACCCGCGTAATTCCCGCCCAATCACAAGTCCGACAACCAACCAAGGATCATCTCATCATGACGACTCTGACCGCCGACGTCGCCACCCGTTCCGAGACCTCGCCGGCCGGCTTCGGCCTCGACATCCGTCCCATCGGCGGGCGCATCGGCGCGGAGGTGCATGGCTTCCGCCTGTCCGGCGACCTGCAGCCCGCCACCGTCCACGCCATCCGGCAGGCGCTGACCGAGCACAAGGTCCTGTTCTTCCGCGGCCAGACCCATCTGGACGAGGCCGAGCAGGAGGCCTTCGGCCGGCTGTTCGGCGATCTGGTTTCCCACCCCACCGTGCCGTCGCTGGCCGGGACGGAGCATGTGCTGGACGTCGACGGCAGCCGGGGCGAGCGCGCCAGCTCCTGGCATGCCGACGTCACCTTCGTGCCGGATTACCCGTCCATTTCCATCCTGCGCAGCGTCGTGGCGCCCCGGCGCGGCGGTGACACCATGTGGGCCGACAATGTGTCCGCCTACAACGAACTGCCGGAGCCGCTGCGCGAACTGGCGGAGAAGCTGTGGGTGGTGCACTCCAACGTCTACGATTATGTCGGCGACCGCCAGAACCGGTCGGAGCAGGCGCTGCATCGCTACCAGACCGTCTTCACCTCCACCCGCTATGAGACGGAGCATCCGCTGGTCCATGTTCATTCGGAAAGCGGCGTGAAGGCGCTCATTCTCGGCCATTTCGCTCAGAGGATCGCCGGCTTGACCAGCACCGATTCCCGCCTGCTGCTGGATCTGTTCCAGGGTCACGCCACCCGGCCGGAGAATGTGGTGCGCTGGCGCTGGAGCCCCGGCGACGTGGCCGTGTGGGACAACCGCACCACCCAGCACCGCGCCGTCGACGACTATGACGACCAGCCGCGCGTCGTCCGCCGCGTGACGGTCGCCGGCGCGGCCCCCGTGGCGGTCGGCGGCCGCCGCAGCTTCTCCCGCTCGGTCGTCCAGGCGAACGCCGCCGCGGCGTGATATGGCTTGGGGCGCGGGCCGCGGCATTCGCCACGGCCTCCGCCCCGCCGCCATCATCAAGGTCGCCAATCCGGCGCCGATGTGGCACATGCGATGGCGCGCACCGCCGATGCGCACGTCGTCCCATGTCCCGTCAGGAGGCTGCCATGTCCGTGTCGCCCACCGCCCGCTCTTCCGCTTCCGACCGGCTGGAGGCCGCCCTCTCCCGGATTGCCGATCCGGAGCGGCAGGGCTCCCTGGTGTTCACCGAAGTCTATGCGGAGGAGGCGCGCGCCGCCGCCATGGCCAGTGACCACCGCGCCGCCCAGGGCCGGCCGCTGGGGCCGCTCGATGGGCGCATCGTCTCGGTCAAGACGCTGTTCGACGTGGCGGGCGACACCACGGCGGCCGGGTCCGCCATCCTGCGCGGCCGGCCGGCTGCGGCGCGCGACGCCCGGGCGGTGGCCCGGCTGCGGGCGGCGGGCGCGGTCATCGTCGGCCGGACCCACATGACGGAATTCGCCTTTTCCGCCGTCGGCATCAACCCCCATTACGGCAATCCCGGCAATCCGCATGACCGCTCGCGGGTGCCGGGCGGCTCGTCCTCCGGGGCGGTGATCTCGGTGGCCGACGGCATGGCGGAGATCGCGCTGGGCAGCGACACCGGCGGCTCGCTGCGCATTCCGGCAGCGTTGTCCGGCGCCGTCGGCTTCAAGCCGTCCGCCGGGCGCCTGCCGGCCGAAGGGGCGTTCCCACTGTCGCCGACACTGGACGTCATCGGCCCGATCGCCGCGACCGTTGCCGATGCGGCCTTGCTGGACAGCGTGCTTTCCGACGGCGACATGGCGCCACTGGCCGCGCTGCCGGTTGCCGGACAGTCCTTCCTGGTGCCGCGCGGGCGATTGTTCGACGGCGTCGAGCCTGCGGTCGCCGCTGCGTTCGAGGCGGCGCTGGACCGGCTGCGCGCGGCCGGCGCCCACATCGCGGACGGCTCCATCGAGGCGGAATTGGAGGCGCTCGCGGAGTTGGACCGCATCGGCGTCTTCACCGCCATCGAGCTGGCGGCGACGCTGGCCGATCTCGGCATCACGGCGCTCGACGGCATCGATCCGAAGACCCGCGCGCGGATCGAGGCCGGTGGCAAGGCACCCGCCGCCGATTATGTCCGCATGCTGCGCCGGCGCGCCGAACTGATCCGGCTGATGGACGAGCGGCTGACCCGCCATCCGGTCCTGCTGCTGCCGACCGTGCCGATGACCGCGCCCGCCATTGCCGACGTGCTGGAGGATGCGGCCTTCCACCGCGTCAATCTGGCGCTGCTGCGCAACACCCGCGTCGCCAACCTGGTCGACCTGCCGGCCATTTCCCTGCCGGTGCCGACCGACGGCCTGCCGGTCGGGCTGATGGCGATGGGGCGGCGCGGCAGCGACCGCAGCCTGCTGGGCATCGCCGCCGGAATCGAAGCTGCGCTGCGGGGGTGATCCCCGGGTGAGGATGTGACCAACGTGGGGCCGGGAATTTTCCGCGCAGGAATCCCGGTTCCGCACGTATCACTGGTGAGGACGTGTGTCGTTGCTGAAGAGCATGAACTAAAATTCATAAATAACCGCTTCATGACTCCCAAATGACCACTCATCGTCACAAGCGGTGGCAAAGAGTGGGTACAGGACAGAATCCGGTTCATTTCGCATAAAGTCACCGCCTATTGTCTCCGTGCGGTCCGATGAGGACTGCAGACGAGAGCTGAACGCCGTCGATGATGACGGCCGGTAGCCATCCGGTTGCGCCGGAAATATTGGCGCTGAAAATCCGGGTGGCAATCAGCTGAAATGTTTGGAGACTACTTATGGCTAACAACTTCGCCACTGATTCGCTCAAGTCCGTGATGTCCAAGGCTGCCACCGGCCCGACCTCTTCCGTCGCGACCTCCGACAGCGCAGTTGCCGAGTTCCGAGCCCACCAGCCTCTGCACCAGGACACCCAGAGCGACGCCTCCGCTGGCGGCACCACCGACATCACCGCCCAGCATGGCACGCCGACGCTGTCCGACAGCGCCATCGCCGAACTGAAGGCCGCCTATGTCGCGGTCGAACACGCGATTGCCGAGGCCAAGACCGGCACGACCGGCGGCACGACCGACACGACGGGTACGGACAAGGCGGCCACGGATTCGGCAGCCACGGATACTGCCTCGACCGACAAGACGCCCACCGATGCGGCCAGCCATAAGACCGCCGACTCGTCCACGCACCAGCCGCCGGCCGGTCCGCTGGTGAAGGTTCTGGCCGACGCCACCGGCGAAACCACCGCCACCGTTCAAGGCGTGCTGCAGCAGGTTCGCGCCGTGCTGCACCAGGAGCACCTGACCGACGCCTCCGGCCATAATTCCGGCCATGCCGGGACGACCGACACGACGGCGGACGCCAAGCCCTCCACCGGCACCTCCACCGCCACGGAAAACACCTCAACGGCGGCGGACGACGCAAAGACCGGCAATGCCCCGCATTGGCACGACCGTCTGATCGCTCAGCATGACGGCTCCGGCACCACGGGCTCGACGGATGCCGCCGGCGGTCAGGGTGGGGTCGACAGCGGCAGTGCCATCTGGCAGCATTTCCTGAACCACTATGCCTCCGGCGACAGCGCGGTCACCACCAACGCCGGGGTGGTCGCGGCGGTCGACGAATTCGCCGACACCGTCCAGTCGCTGCACCTCGACCACGGCCATGGACAGATGCATGACCATGGCACCGACGGCGCCCATCTCGGCACCGCCGCCTGACTCGCGCTGCGCCCTTCCATTCAACGGGAGGGCGCAGCCTTTTCACGACAGCCCGTATTTCCTGATCTTGTCGTGCAGCGTGGTCTTGGCGATCTGCAGTTCTTCCGCGGCGCGGGCGAGGCTGTGGTTGGTGCGGCGCAGGGTGTCGGCGATCAACGCGCGCTCGAAGGCCTCCACCGCCTCGGCCAGCGGGCGACCGGCGGCGGGATGGACGGTGGCGAAGGGCGGGAAGCCCTGTTCGATGCCGAGCACGCAGCGGTCGGCGACGTTGTGCAGTTCGCGCACGTTGCCCGGCCAGTCGTAGGCCATCAGGCGGCGCATGCGCTCGGCATCCGGCGGCGGGACCGGGCGGCCGTGGCGGGCGGCGGCCTGGAGGGTGAACTGCTCGAACAGCAGCGGAATGTCTTCGCGCCGGTCGCGCAGCGGCGGCAAGGGCAGGTTGGCGACGTTCAGGCGGTAATAGAGGTCGGCGCGGAACTGCCCGCGGTCGGCCAATTCGCGCAAATCCACCTTGGTCGCGGCGATCACCCGGCAATCGACAGGAACGGGGGTGTTGGAGCCCAGCCGCTCCAGCGTGCGTTCCTGAAGCACGCGCAGGAACTTGATCTGCACCGGCATCGGCATGCTCTCGATCTCGTCGAGGAACAGGGTGCCGCCATTGGCGTGCTCCACCTTGCCGATGCGGCGCTTCCCGGCCCCGGTGAAGGCGCCGGCCTCGTGGCCGAAGATCTCGCTGTCGATCAGGCTTTCCGGCAGGCCGCCGCAGTTGATGGCGACGAAGTTGCCGCCGCGGCGCGGGCTGGCGTCGTGCAGGCAGCGGGCGGCCAGCTCCTTGCCAGAGCCGGTCTCGCCATGGATCAGCACGTCGGCGGCGGAGTTGGCGAGTTCACCGATCAGCCGGCGCACCCGCTCCATCTGCGGCGATCCGCCGACCAGCCGCGCCTCGATGCTGTCGCGGTTCTGCAGGCGGGCGCGCAGGTCGCGCACCTCCAGCGTCAGGCGGCGCTTTTCCAGGGCGCGGCGCACCACCTCGACCAGATAGTCGGGGGAGAAGGGCTTCTCGATGAAGTCGTGGGCGCCCAGCTTCATCGCCTGCACCGCCATCGCCACGTCGCCGTGGCCGGTCATCAGCACCACCGGCAGATCCGGGTCGCTTGCCAGCAGTTCGGCCAGCAGCGCCATCCCGTCCATGCCCGGCAGGCGGATGTCGGTGACGACGATGCCGGGGAAGCCCTCGGCCACCAGCCGGCGGGCCTTCTCCGCGCTGTCCACCGCCTGGGTCGGGATGTCCTCCAGCTCCAAAGCCTGCTGGCAGCCGAGGCTGACATTCGGGTCATCCTCGACGATGAGGACCTTCAGAGCGTTGGCGGCAGCGTCGGACATGGAAACTCTCCGGCCTGGATGGCGGTCGGGTCGGTGGGCAGGGCGGCGGCGGGAAGGTCGACGGTGAAGACCGCTCCGCCATCCGCGCCGTTCGCCCCGGTCAGGGCGCCGCCGAAGTCACGCACGATCCCGGCCGAGATGGCAAGCCCCAAGCCGAGCCCGCCGCCGCCCTCCTTCGCTCCGTCCTTCGCCGCCTCCTTGGTGGTGAAGAAGGGCTCGAACAGGCGGGGAAGGACGTCGGCGGGCAGGCCGGGGCCATTGTCGGCCACCTGGATGCGAACCCGGCCGTCCTCCGTCCGGGCGGTGAGCGTCAACCTGCCATTCTCGCGCCCGGCCAGCGCGTCCAGGCCATTGGCGACCAGATTGACCAGCACCTGCTCCAGCCGGTTGGGGTCGCAGAGGGCCGCGACATCCTCCGGCACATCGAGGCGAACGGTCACGCCGGACCGCCGCAGCCGCTGATCCAGCAGGAACAGCGCGTTGTCGATCGGCCGGCGCACCGCCACCGGGCGGGGGGCGCCGGAGGATTTGCGGGCGAAGGATTTCAGCTGGCTGGTCAGGGCGCCCATGGTGTCGACCAGACTGGCGATACGCTCCAGATTGCCTTGCGCCGCGTCCAGATTGCCGCGCTGGAGGAACTTGACGCTGTTGCCGGACAGGGTGCGTAGCGCCGCCAGCGGCTGGTTCAGCTCATGCGCCAGACCGGCGGAGAGTTGGCCGATCACCGCCAGCTTGCCGGCATGGACAAGCTCGTCCTGGGCGGCGCGCAGGTTGCGGGTGCGCTCCTCCACCTTGCGTTCCAGGTCGTGCAGGTGGCGGCGGCGCTGCACCCACATCAGCAGCAGGATGCCGAGGAAGGCGCTGCCCACCGCGGCAAGAGCGGCGCGGGTCCAGGCCATGCCGGTCACCTGCGCCACCGGCGACAGCACGGTCATCGTCCAGCCGGTGCCGTGCAGCGGCGCGGTCTGGGCCAGGAAGCCGCCGGAGACCGGGAAGACCGTCTCCTCCAGCTGTCCCTCGGCCGGGCGGGGCAGGCGGACCAGTTCGGCATCGTCGGCGATCCGGCTGACCGGCGTCAGGCCCAGCGGCGGCAGCGGGCGGGCGTTGTATTGCAGGGTCTGGTCGAAATGGCGGCGGGTCGGCTCGTCCATCGGCCGCAGGGTGGTGAATTTCCAGGAGGGGACGGAGGCGAGGATCACCACGCCGTTCTCGTCGGTGACCAGCACCGGCGCCTCCACCGTCGACCAGCTTTGTTCCAACTGCTCCAGGCTGACCTTCACCACCGCGACGCCGACGATGGCGCCATCCTCCGCCAGGGGCGAGGACAGATAATAGCCGGCCTGCCCCCGCGTGGTGCCGACGCCGAAGAAGCGGCCCTGGCGGCCGGCGGCGGCCTCGACGAAATAGGGGCGGTAGGACAGGTCCTCGCCGATGAAGCTGTCGGGACGGTTCCAGTTGCTGGCGGCCAGCACCCGGCCCTGGCGGTTCAGTACATAGATCGACAGGGTGCCGGCCCGCTCGTTCAGCCGCTCCAGATAGCGGTTCAGCCCCCAGGCGAGCGGCGCCCGGCCGGTGACGAGGTCGAGGACGTCGCGCTCCAGCCCCAGCGTTGCCGGGAAATAGGCGTATTTGTCGATCTCGCGCTCCAGGCTCTCGGCATAGAGGTCGAGGCGGTGGTGCCCGGTCTCCTGCAAGGCGGCGAGCCCCATCCCCTCGCTGACCCGGAAGCCCACCACACCGGCAAGCAGCGCCAGACCGGCGAGCGCCGGCAGCAGAAGGCCGATGGTGCGGAGACGTCTGGCTACAGGCATGAAAAAGGCGGGCAGGGGAAGGGGCCGCCGCATCATAGCAGAAGCCCCCGTCCCATGGCCCGCCCGTCTTCCGGACCGGTCCGTCAGGATATCAGCCCGTCACTCGGCAGCGGCCGGGGCGGGCAGCGCGGCGCCGGCCTCCTCGTCATCCTCCTCGGTGCCGATGGCGTTCTCCCACTTGGCGACGACGGTGGTGGCGATGGCGTTGCCCAGCACGTTGGTGGCGGTGCGGCCCATGTCGAGGAAATGGTCGATGCCCATGATCAGCAGCACGCCGGCCTCCGGCAGGTGGAACATCGGCAGCACCGCGGCGACCACCACGAGGGAGGAGCGCGGAACGCCGGCGATGCCCTTGCTCGACACCATCAGCACCAGCAGCATGACGATCTGCTGTTCCAGCGTCAGCGGGATGCCATAGGCCTGGGCGATGAACAGCGACGCGAAGGTCGTGTAGATCATCGAGCCGTCGAGGTTGAAGGAATAGCCGAGCGGCAGGACGAAGCCGATCACCCGTTCCTTGACGCCCAGCGTCTTCAGCTCCTCCATCACGCGGGGATAGGCGGATTCGCTCGACGCGGTGGAGAAGCCCAGCAGCATCGGCTGGCGCATCGCCTTGACCACGCGGAAGACGTCGCCCTTCAGCACGACGAAGCCGGCGAAGACCAGCGTCGCCCACAGGACCGCCAGCGTCAGATAGAAGCTGCCCATGAACTTGCCGTAGACGGCCAGCACGCCGAGGCCCTGCGTCGTCACCACGTTGGCGACGGCGGCGAAGACGCCGATCGGGGCGAAGCGCATGACATAGTCGGTGACCTTCAGCATCACCGGCACGACCTCTTCGATCGAACGGGCGAGCAGACCGGCCTTGGTGTCGCGCAGCTGGCCGATGGCGAGGCCGACGAAGAGCGAGAAGATCAGGATCTGCAGGATCTCGTTGTTCGCCATCGCTTCGAAGAAGTTGCGCGGGAACAGGTGGGTCAGGAAATCCTTCAGGTTCAGGGCGGAGGTCTTCAGACCGGCGCTGGCGGCGGCATCGGGCAGCGGCACGCCGACATTGGCGCCCGGCTGCAGCAGGTTGGCGAAGACCAGCCCGATGAACAGCGACGCGAAGGACGCCATCAGGAACCAGCCGACCGCCTTGCCGCCGATGCGGCCGACGGTGCGGGCGTCGCCCATGCCGGCCATGCCGGCGACCAGGGTGGCGAAGATCAGCGGTGCGATGATCATCTTGATCAGGCGCAGGAAGATGTCCGTCACCATCGCGAAGTAGCTTGCGATGTCCTTGGCCGCAGCCGCGTCGAACAGGCTGTTGCAGACATAGCCGGTGACGATGCCCAGCAGCATGGCGACGATGATCAGCGTCGTCTGTTTGTTCATGGTCCTGTTACCTCACCTATCCCGCCCGCCTCGATGCGCCGGCCGGGTTGCGGTCGATGGGAACCGGCCCCGAGCGGGTCGGGACCGGGTGGCGGATCGGGTCAGCCGGCGGTCGCCAGCAGCCGCGGCCGGGTCAGCACGTCCGGACGCAGCACTTCGGCAAGCGCGGCGGCGGTCATCAGGCCGCGCGCCTCCACCAGTTCGGCGACACCCTTGCCGGTGCGGTGGGCCTCGGCGGCCACCTCGGTGGCGTTGGCGTAGCCGATGTAGGGGTTGAGCGCGGTGACGATGCCGATGGAGTTGCGCACGGCGGCTTCCAGATGGTCGCGGTTGGCGGTGATGCCATCGACGCAGCGGTCGGCCAGCACCAGGCAGCCCTGGCGCAGGTGGGTGATGCTCTTGAACAGGCTGTGGGCGATGATCGGTTCGAAGGCGTTCAACTGGAGCTGTCCGGCCTCGGCGGCGAAGGTGACGGTCATGTCGTTGCCGATCACCTCGAAGGCGATCTGGTTGACCACTTCGGGGATCACCGGGTTGACCTTGCCCGGCATGATCGAGGAGCCGGCCTGCCGCGCCGGCAGGTTGATCTCGCCGAAGCCGGCGCGCGGGCCGCTGGACAGCAGGCGCAGGTCGTTGCAGGTCTTGGACAGCTTCACCGCCACCCGCTTCAGCACGCCCGACAGCTGGACGAAGCTGCCGCAATCCTGCGTCGCCTCGACCAGATTGGGGGCGGTGACGACGGGAACGCCGCTGATCTCGGCCAGACGGCGGCAGACCAGGGCGGCATAGTCGGGATGGGCGTTGATGCCGGTGCCGATGGCGGTGGCGCCCAGATTGATCTCACGGATCAGCAGGGCGGCTTCCTTCAGCCGCTCCTCGTCCTCGGCCAGCATGACGGCGTAGGTGGAGAATTCCTGGCCCAGCGTCATCGGCACGGCGTCCTGCAGCTGGGTGCGGCCCATCTTCAGGATGTCGCGGAACTCGTCGGCCTTGCGCTGGAAGGCGGCACGCAGATGGCCCATCGCCTCCACCAGCCGGAAGATGCCGGTGTAGGTCGCCAGCTTCAGCGCCGTCGGGTAGACGTCGTTGGTCGACTGGCTCATGTTGACGTGTTCGTTGGGATGGAGGTGGGCGTAGTCGCCGCGGCGGTGGCCCAGCAGTTCCAGCGCCCGGTTGGCGATCACCTCGTTGGCGTTCATGTTGGTCGAGGTGCCGGCGCCGCCCTGGATCACGTCGACGACGAACTGGTCGTGCAGCTTGCCGGCGCGGATCTCGCGGCAGGCGGCGGCGATGGCGTCGGCCCGCTCGCCGTTCAGCAGCCCAAGCTCGTGGTTGGCGCGGGATGCTGCTATCTTGATCTCGGCCAGCGCGCGGACCAGATCGGGGTAATGGGAAATCGGCGTGCCGGTGATCGGGAAATTCTCGACAGCGCGCAGGGTGTGGACCCCGTAATAGGCGTCGGCCGGGACCTCGCGGTCGCCCAGCAGGTCATGTTCGGTGCGCGTTGTTGCTGCAGACATCTGACGTTTCGCTCCCTTGGTTGAGACCGCCCCGTCTTCGCGGGGCGCAACCGGTAAGGAGCAACCGCCATGCCAGCGCGGGCGGGCAGGACGTCGCGGCCTAAGCCATTGATCTTTCTGCGTATGATTGCTGGTGAGAGCCGCAGTCGTTCGGATTTCCGAATGCGCCCGCCATCGGGCGTCCGGAAATCCGAACGCGGTGGATCACTCGCCGAGGCGGTTGGTCCAATCCTCCACCCGGCCGCTCTCGACCCGGCGCTGAGCCAGGGTGCGCCAGCCGGGCGCCAGAGGCTCCAAATCCGCGATGCCGGCCAGCGTGGGGAGGTCGCCGGTGTCGTGGTAGAAGGCGCGCAGGATGCGGGCCAGCGGCCAGTCGGGCAGGGGGCGCTCGATCAGCGAGATCTCGTCGCCGACGGCGGCGATGCCGGGCTCCAGCACGCGATAATACCAGCCGGTCCGGCCGGTGGATTGCACCCGCCGCGCCATGTCCTTCACGCCGAAGCGATGGTTCAGCTTCCAGCAGGGCTGGCGCCCCTGGCTGACCTGCAGGATCGCGGTGCCGATGCGGAAGACGTCGCCGACGCAGACCGTCTCCTCCGTCAGGCCCCGGGTGGACAGGTTCTCGCCGAAGGCGCCGACGCTATCGAGCAGCGGGACGGGGGCGGGCAGGTCGGTGCGCCAAGCCGCGTAATGGTCGAAGGGGTAATGGTGGACCGCCTTGTCCGGCCCGCCATGGTTGCGGCGGTCGGCCTGCTCGTCGCCCTCCAGACCGGCCGGACCGATGGCGACCGCGGCGTCGGTCGGATGCTTGCCGATGGCGCTGAGCGTGTCCGGCCGTCCGAACGGCACCGCCTTGCCGGTCAGAATGGCGGACAGGGTCGTGGTCTTCGTCATTGGCCGATCTCTTTGGTCTTATCGTTTCGCCTGCCCTCCCTTATCAGTTTCATGCCGTCCGTGCCACGAGGGAGCCCCGCCGCGCCATGCCCGCCTTTGCCGCCAACCTGACGATGATGTTCACGGAGTGGCCGTTCCTGGACCGCTTCGACGCCGCCGCCGATGCCGGTTTCCGGGCGGTCGAGTATCTGTTCCCCTACGACCATGCGCCGGACGAGGTGGCCCGGCGGCTGGAGCGCAACGGGTTGACCCAGGCGCTGTTCAACATGCCGCCCGGCGACTGGGCCGCCGGAGACCGCGGGCTGGCCGCCCTGCCGGAGCGGTTCGAGGAGTTCCGCGCCGGCGTCGCCAAGGCGCTGGACTATGCGGCGGCGACGGGCTGCCGCCGGCTGCACATGATGGCCGGGCTGGCCGATCCCGCCGATCCGGCGGCGGCCGGATCGTACCGGCGCGCCATGGACTACGCGGGCGAGGCGCTGTCGGCGCGCGGGATCGGGCTGCTGCTGGAGCCGATCAACGGCCGCGACATGCCGGGATATTTCCTGAATGATTTCAGTCTTGCCGAGCGGATGATCGCCGACTCCGGGCTGCCCAATGTCGGGCTGCAGTTCGACATTTACCACCGCCAGATCCTGCATGGCGACGTGACCATGGCGCTGCGCCGGCTGATGCCGCTGACCGGCCATGTCCAGATCGCCTCGGTCCCGTCGCGCAACGAGCCGGACGGCGAGGAGCTGAACTGGCCCTTCCTGTTCGGGGAACTGGACCGGCTGGGCTATGGCGGCTTCGTCGGCTGCGAGTACCGGCCGAGGTCCGCCACGCTGGAGGGGCTGGGCTGGTTCGCCCCGTACCGCGCGGCGGCGGGGCAGAACCGCTAGTCCAGTTTGTGGACGAAGTGGTGGCAGCCGATCCGGTAGCGCTTGCCCATATAGACACGGTGGGCGTCGCTGCGCTCCGGACCGACGCCGGAATCGAGGTGCAGCGCCTTGCAGTCCAGCCGTTCGGCCTCGGCCTTCGCCCAGTCAAGGATGAGGGAGGCATAGCCCCGGCCGCGATGCTCCGGCAGGGTCGCCATGTCGACGATGTAGAAGGACTTGCCCAGCCAGAGGGAATATTGCAGGCGGAATCCCATGACGCAGGCGGCCGGCCCGCCCGCTTCGGGGATGATGCCGGCGAGGCGATAGCCGTTCGGCCGCAGCACGGTGTCGATGATGTGGGTCATCTCGGCCGCATCGTATTTCGGCCAAAGCACCTGCAGGGCCGGCACCGCCGACGCCGTATTTCCTTCGGTAATCTCGCTGATCTCCGGCTGCACGATTCTTCCTCTTGGTTCCGGTGCCGTCGGCAGGATGGTCCGGATGGGGAGGAGGTTGCAAGGCCGGCTTGGGCGTGGCTGCCGTGCTGCGCGGTCAGTCGACGGTGAGGACGATCTTGCCCTGGACATGACCAGCGGCGGCGCGCTCGTGCGCCTTCCGTGCGTCGGCCAGCGGGAAGACGCTGTCGATGACCACGCGGATGGTGCCGGCGTCGATGAGCTTTCCGATTTCTGTCAGTTGGGCGCCGTTCGACCGGACCTGGGTGGCCGACACGGTGACGCCCAACTCCGCCGCTTCCGTACCGGCGTCGAAGCCCAGCGGGAAGATCGGGAACAGGGCGCCGCCGCGCTTCAGCGTCGGCAGGAAGCGGCGGGTGGCCGGGCCGCCGACCGCGTCGATGACGAGATCGGCCCCGCGCACGACATCCTCGGGCCTGATCCTGGTGTAGTCGATGACCTCGTCGGCACCGAGATCGCGCAGCAACGCCTCGTGCCGGCCGGAAGCCACGGCGATGACGCGCGCACCCTTCCATTTCGCGATCTGCAGAGCCAGATGCCCGACGCCGCCGCCGGCGCCGTTCACCAGCACGGTCCTGCCGGCGAGCGGCACCGGACGGTGCTGGTCCGGCTGCAACGGATTCGGTTCGTCGTGGCCGAGATCGACCAGGAACTGCCATGCGGTGAGCAGAGACATCGGCGCCGCGGCGGCATGCACATGGTCGATGCCCGGCGGTTTGATCCCGAGTTCCGATGCCGGGACCGTGACGTACTCGGCATAAGCCCGGCTGTCACCGGCGAGGCCGACGGGAAAGCGGACCATCGCATAGACCTCGTCGCCAACGGCGACTGTCCCAACATCGTCGCCGACGGCTTCGACCATGCCGGAAATGTCGGTTCCGGGGATGATGGGGAAGGACACCTGGGGTCGCCATTCGGGCGGAAGCGTCCGGCAGCCGTCGCGCAGATACCAGTCGGGGGGATTGAGGCCCACCGCGTGGACGCGGACGAGGACCTCGCCCGCTTTCGGCCGAGGTTTCGGCGCGTCTTCATAGACCAGGACCTCCGGACCGCCGAAGGCGTGCAGCCGCACCGCTTTCATCATTTCGCTCATCACAGTCTCCTTGGGAGAGGATCGGACCTGGACGAGCATATGATCGGCGGTTAGGGATTGATAATCGGCCTCGATAGCTGTTCAATTGTGCCATGAAAGAACAAATGGGCCTGGAACGGCTGACCGGGCTGATCGCATTCGCGCGCGCCGGATCGCTGGGCAGCTTCACCGCCGCCGCGCGGTCGCTGTCGATCTCGCCCTCCGCCGTCAGCAAGAGCGTGCAGCGGCTGGAGCAGCGGCTGGGGGTCTCGCTGTTTACCCGCACCACGCGCTCGCTGACGCTGACGCCGGAGGGGCGTGAGTTGCATGAACGCGCGGTGAGGCTGCTGCGCGATGCGGAGGAGATCGAGCAGGCGGCGATGGCGGCGCGATCGGAGCCGTCCGGCACCCTGCGGGTCGCGGCCCCGCTGCCGATCGGCGTCCATGTGATCGCGCCGGCATTGCCGGCCTTCCGCAAGCTCCACCCCAAGGTGACGGTCGATCTGCGCCTGAACGACCGGATGGTCGACATTGTCGAGGAGCGGATCGACATCGCCGTGCGCATCGGCGAATTGGCGGATTCCGGGCTGCTGTCGCGCCGGCTGGCTCCGCACCGGCTCTGCTGCTTCGCCTCGCCGGACTATCTGGCGGCGCGCGGCATGCCGATGCACCCCGACGAACTGGACGGGCATGACACCGTCCTTCTGCGCTATCAGAGCACGGGGCAGGCGCTGCGCTGGCCCTTCCTCATCGGCGGCCGGCTGGTGGAGGTCGTGCCGCCGGCCGGCATCGTCGTCGACGTCAGCGATGCGCTGGTCGCCGCGCTGGCGGCCGGCGGCGGCATCGGCATGGCCGCGACCTTCATCGCCGGCCCCCTTGTGGCGCGCGGCGAGCTGGTCCCGGTCCTTCCGGACTTCGCGGTCGAGCGGAACAACATCACGGCGCTCTGGCCGGAAAGCCGCCATACCAACCCGGCGGTGCGCGCCTTCCTGGCCCTGTTGCACGAGGTGTTTCAGGAGCGGATGACGGCCGCCGGCTTTCCGGCCTGAGCCTTCCCGTCACTCCAGCGGCTTCAGTTCGCCCAGCAGGGTCGGCAGCAGTTCGGCGACGGTGGGGTGGATGTGGACGGCGCGCTGCAGCGTGGGGTAGGGCGCCTTGGCGTACATCATGTCGAGCACGCCGTGGATCGCCTCGTCGCCGCCGGGGCCGAGAATCGCGGCGCCGAGAATCTCCCGGCTGTCGGCATCGACGACGATCCGCATGAAGCCGTCGGCCTCGCCCTTTTCCACCGCGCGGCCGACGCGGGTCATCGGCCGCTGGCCGACCAGCGCCCGACGGCCGGACCGGCGGACCGCCTCGTCGGTCATGCCGACGCGGGCGAGCGGCGGGTCGGTGTAGAGCGCGTAGGCCTGGATGCGGTCGTCGACGCTCCGCGGGTCGTCGTCCAGCAGGTTGGCGGCGACGATCTCGAAATCATTGTAGGCGGTGTGGGTGAAGGCGCCGCGCCCGTTGCAATCGCCCATCGCCCAGATGCTCGGCACGTTGGTGCGCAGCCGGTCGTCCACCGTGACATAGCCGCGGGAATCCGTCGCCACCCCGGCGCGGTCGAGCCCGAGGTCGCCGGTGTTGGGCGTGCGCCCGACCGCCAGCAGCACATGGCTTCCCACCACCGACGGGCTGCCGGAGGCGCAGTTCACCCCAACCTCAATGCCGTCGGCATGGGGCGCGAAGCGGATGCAGTCGGCCGACAGGCGGACGGTCACCCCCTCCTTCTCCAGCAGCTCCCGGATGGCGTATGAGACGTCGGGGTCCTCGCGGCCGATCAGCCGTTCCCCCTTCTCCACCACCGTCACCTCGGCGCCGAACCGGCGGTACATCTGGGCGAATTCCAGGCCGATGTAGCTGCCGCCGACCACGACCAGATGCCGCGGCACATGGTCGAGGTCGAGGATGGTGCCGCTGGTGAGAATATTGACGTCGCGGACGCCCGGCATGTCCGGCACCGCGGCGCGGGCGCCGACATTGAGGAAGATGCGCTCCGCCGTCAGCAGTTCGTCGCCGACGCGCACGCTGTTGGCCGATTCGAAGCGGGCATGGCCCTGCAGCACGCGGCAGTTCGGCATGCCGCGCAGCCAGCGTTCGACATTCTGGCGCGATCGGCCGGAGACGGCGTCCTTGCGCGCCTTGAGCCGCACCATGTCGATGCGCACCGGGCCGTCCAGCATCACGCCGTACTCGGCGGCGCGCTGGGCCATCCGCGCCACGCGGGCGCTGGCGATCAGCGTCTTGGTCGGGGTGCAGCCGGTGTTGACGCAGGTGCCGCCGAACAGCTTGCGTTCGATGACGGCCACGCTCATACCGGCGGCGGTGAGGCGTTCGGCGAGCGGCGGTCCGGCCTGGCCGGCTCCGATGATGATGGCGTCGACCATGGCGGGCTCCTGCGGCCTGAGGCATTCGTTGGGGGGAAGGGGTGGGGAAAGGATGGTAGCGCCGGTTCCGCGGCCTTCTCAACCAACCCAAGGTATGACTGGCGACAGCACGTCCAGATCGTTCAAGAAGCGGGAGGCATCGGCAGGCAAGCTGCGGGGATGGGAACGGCACATCCCGAGGTTGGAGACGGGCGCATGGGTGCGGATTGGGCGGGCGCGGAGTGGAGCGGTTCGCAGGCGGCGGGCCGGGCGGCCGAGCGGCGGCTGGGCGTGCTGGCGATTCCGCTGGCGCTGACCGTGTTCGTGATCGACACCTTCACCGACATCGAAAGCGCCATCGCGGTCCTGTATGTGCTGGTGCTTCTCCTGGCGGCCACCGCGCTGTCCCGGCGCGGCGTCCTGCGGGTGGCGGCGGGCTGCGCACTGCTGGCGGTGCTGTCCTTCTTCCTGTCGCACTGGCACGACATGGACCTGTCGGCAGTGCTGCGCTGCGGCGTTTCGCTGGCGGCCATCCTCATCACCGGTGCGCTGCTGGTGCGGGACCATGACTCGCGGGCATTGCTGGTCCGGGCCAACAACGCGCTGGCGCGCAGCGAACGGCGCTATCGCGGCATGTTCGAGCAGGCGCGCATTTCGCTGTGGGAACAGGATTTCACCGCCGTGACGGCGGCGCTCGACGCGCTGCGGGCGGACGGGGTGACGGACATCGCCGCCCATGCGCAGGCCAATCCCGGCTGGGCGCGGGAGATGGGCGCGTCGGTCGTCACCACCAACGTCAACGACGCCACCCTGGAACTGCTGGGCGCCGCCGGCCGGGCGGAGGTGCTGGGGCCGCTCGAACGCTTCCTTCCCGCCGAGGATTCGGCGCTGCCGCAGATACTTCTGGCGTTTTGGGACCGGCGCGACCGCTTCGAGGGGAGGGCGCAGCTGATCGCCGCCGACGGGCGCACGCTGACTGTGCTGCTGGGCATCAGCTTTCCGGACGACGGCGTCGGCTTCGACCGGGTGGTGGTCGGCGTCGTCGACATCACACAGCGCGAACGCACGCAGGAGGCGCTGCTGGCGGCCCAGGCGGAACTCGCCCGCGCGGCGCGCGCCGCCACGCTGGGCGCCCTGTCCGCCTCCATCGCCCACGAGCTGAACCAGCCGCTGGGCGCAATCGTGCTGAACGCGCAGGCCTGCCTGCGCTGGCTGCGCCGCGACCCGCCGGACATCGAGACCGCCGCCAAGGCGGTGGACCGCATGGTCCGCGACGGCAAGCGTGCCGCCGACATCGTGCAGCGGACCCGCGGCATGCTGGTCAAGGACACCCGCTGCGACGAGACCATCGACCTGCGCCAGCTGGTGGAGGAGGTGGCGCTGCTGCTGGAGCGCGAGCTGTCGGCCGCCGCGACGGTGCTGGTCAGCGGCTTCGCGCCCGATGTGCCGCCGGTGCGGGGCAGCCGGGTCGGCTTGCAGCAGGTGCTGATCAACCTCGTCACCAACGGCCTGCACGCCATGGCGGAGGCGGGGAGCCCGCGCCGCGAACTGACCATCACCGTCGAGCTTGCGGGGGACGGCAACGAGGTGAGTGTGGCTGTCCGCGACCGCGGCCGGGGCATCGACGAGGCCAGCCGCGCCCGCCTGTTCGATCCCTTCTTCACCACCCGGCCGGACGGCATGGGCATGGGGCTGTCGATCTGCCGGTCCACCGTCGAATCCTGCGGCGGCACGCTGACCGCGCACAACCATGCGGAAGGTGGGGCGGTGTTCGAGTTCACCATACCCGCGGCCTTGCCCCAGCCCCCGGCATCTTCCGGGCCGCTGCCCGCGTTTTCCGGATCGCCGGCCGTTCCGCCGGCGCCGGCACGAGAGGACTGACCGCCATGCCACAAAGCCCCGCCCTGCCGCCCGTCACAGATGATCCGCTGGTTCTCGTCGTGGATGACGATGCCGGCATGCGGGAGGCGGTGGTCGATTTGCTGCGGTCGGTCGGCATCGAAAGCCTCGCCTTCGGCAGCACGGCCGAACTGCTGGCGGCGGCGGTTCCCGACCGGCCGGGCTGCCTGATCCTGGACGTGCGGCTTCCCGGCCTGGGCGGGCTGGAGTTCCAGACGAGGCTGGACAGCCTGGGCATCGCGCTGCCCATCGTCTTCATGACCGGTTTCGCCGACGTGCCGATGTCGGTTCGGGCGATGAAGGCGGGAGCGATGGATTTCCTCATCAAGCCCTTCCGCGACCAGGACATGCTGGACGCGGTGGAGGCCGCGATCGCCCGCGACCGGTCCAGGCGGCGCGATCGGGCCGCCGCGATGACGGTGGAATCTCTGGCCGCGACCCTGACCCCGCGGGAGCGCGAGGTGATGGCCGAGGTGGTCAAGGGCCGGCTGAACAAGCAGATCGCCGGCGATCTCGGCATCAGCGAGGTGACCGTGAAGCTGCACCGCGGCAAGGTGATGCGGAAGATGCAGGTGCGCTCGGTCGCCGACCTCGTCCGCAAGGCGGAGGTGCTGGACCCGGAGGAGTAGACCCCCGAGGAATGGACCCCTTAGGAATAGACCCCCTAGGAATAGACCTAGGTGTGGTATCTCCCCGCGGTCCCGTCCGGCTAGGATGCGCGTGGCGCCAGGGAACGGCGCCTCCATCCGGTCGAGGCATCACGAATTGTCCAACGCACCCCTGATAGCGGTGGTCGATGACGACGAGGCGATCCGCGAGGCGCTGGACGACCTGCTGCGGTCCGTCGGCTTCCGCTGCCGGTCCTTCGTCTCCGCCGAGGATTTCCTGGCGCAATTCCTGACCAGCGCCGACCGCGGCGATATCGACTGCATCATCCTGGACGTGCGCATGCCCGGCCTGTCCGGGCTGGAGATGCAGGAGCGGCTGAACGCCGACGGCGGCGGACATCCGCCGATCCTGTTCATGACCTCCTATGCCGACGAAGCCACACGGGCGCGGGCCATCGGCGGCGGCGCCCGCGACGTGCTGGGCAAGCCGGTGGACGCCCATATCCTGATCGCCTCGCTGAACAGCGCCATCGCGGCGGGGTGACGGCCGGGGGCGGCCTGCGCGTGTGCGGGGCAACCCGTTCGCTCCCTCTTCTGATCTGTTGTGCTCCGTCGATTTCCCAACGAACCTGCCGGGCCGCAAATGGCGATCGCGTGGCAGCGTTCGGCAATCCCCGGCGGTTAAGGATTGAGCGGGGCCGGACGGGAGACGGAGCAATGACGGTCGCAACCCTCAGCACCAAGGCCGGACTCGGGGCGCCATGAGCTTCCTGACCCGCCTGCTGCTGCTCGTGTTCCTGGCCCTGGTGCCGGTCTGCGCCCTGGAGGTGTGGAACCAGATCGACCTGCGCCGCCAGCGTTCGGAGGAAATCCACGAGCATGCGCGGCAGCTTCTCAGCCTGCTCGGCGGCGAGCAGCAGCGCCTCGTCGAAGGCGTGCGCCAGATGCTGGAACTGCTGGCCGAGACGTCGGCCGCGCAGGCTCTCGATGCGTCGGCCTGCCAGGCGCTGCTGACGCGCACGGGCGCGCGGATCGCGGATTATCTGTCGATCAACCTCGCCGGCACGGACGGGGTCATCCTCTGCTCCACCAACGCGGCCCTGGCCGGACGGACCATCGCCGACCGGATGCATGTGCGCGCAGCCCTGGAAAGCGGCGGCTTCACCGTCGGCGAGTTCATCCGGCAGCGTCACAACGGCAAGCCCGCCATGCCGTTCGGCCTGCCGATCCGCCGCAACAGCGCCGACGGTCCGCCGATCGGCGTGGTCACGGCGCTGATCGATCTCGGCTGGCTCGAACGCTATCTTTCCGAACACCCGCTTCCCGACAACGCGTCGCTGCTGGTGGCCGACAGCAACGGCACCGTGCTGGCCCACGTGCCGGCAAGCTCCGGACTTGTCGGCAGCACGCTTCCGCAACGGTTCCGCCCCCTGCTGGACGCCGACGCCGTGGGAACCGCCCGATTGCTGGGGATCGACGGCATCGAGCGGGTTTTCGCCTATGTTCCGCTGTCGGCCGGGGTCCGGCATATCTTCGTGGCCATCGGCATCGACCATGATGCGGCGATGCGCGGCATCGACGACGCGCTGTGGCGGTCGCTGATCTGGATCGCCGCCACGCTGATGCTGGGCCTGCTGGCGGCGTACCTGATCGCCAAACGCCATATCCATCTGCCGGTGACGGCGTTGATCGCCGCGACCGAACGCTGGCGTTCCGGTGACCGCTCCGCCCGCGTCGGCGCGGTGGACGGCCCGGAAATGAGCCGGCTCGGGCTGTCGTTCGATGCGCTGGCCGAAGACCTCGACCGGCAGATGCAAGCCAACGAGGCGGCGTCCGCCGCGCTGCGCGCCAGCGAGGAACGGCTCCGCGCCCTGGTCGAGAACGCGCCGCACATGATGTGGGTGAACCATCCGGACGGCACGCTGGAATTCGTCAACGCCGCCTTCCGCGCCTACACCGGCCGCATGACGACCGAGGCCAACCGGATGGAAGACCTCCATCCGGACGATGTCGGGCATGTCCAGGCGATCCGCGCCCGCGCCATCGCCGTCGGCGCGCCGCACGAATACGAACTGCGCCTGCGCCGGGCCGACGGAGCCTACCGGTGGCATCTGAGCCGCACCCACCCGATCCACCAGGGCGGACGGATCGTCGCCTGGTATGGCGGCGCGGTCGACATCCACGACATCCACCGCGCCCGTGACGCGGCGGAGGAAGCCGGCCGCAGCAAGAGCCGCTTTCTCGCCGCCGCCAGCCACGATCTGCGCCAGCCGATGCAGTCGATCCTGCTGTTCGCCGAGGTGCTGCGGCCACACCTGACCGACGGCCCCGGCCTGGACGCGCTCGGCCGTCTCCAGCACGGCCTGGAGATTCTCAAAGGGCTGCTGGACGGGCTGCTCGACATCTCCCGCCTGGACGCCGGCATCGTGGCGCCGCAGCTGGAGGAGTTCCGGGCGTCGGATCTGCTGAGGAGCCTGGACGACGCCTATGCGCCGCTCGCCCAGGAAAAGGGGCTGGACTGGCGGGTGGTGCCCTGCCAAACGACGATCCGCAGCGACCGTGTCCTGCTCGGCCGCATGCTGCGCAATCTGGTGGAGAACGCCATCCGCTACACCGACCGGGGCGGGGTCACGGTCGAATGCACCCTGCAGGCCGATCATCTGCTGATCGGGGTTCGCGACAGCGGATGCGGCATCCCGGCCGACCAGATCCACCGCATCTTCGAAGAGCTGTATCAGATCGAGAATCCAGAGCGGGACCGCAACCAGGGGCTGGGACTGGGGCTGGCGATCGTCCGTCGCCTGTCGGACCTGCTGGATCATCCCGTCACCGTGCATTCGCAGTCCGGGCAGGGGTCGCTGTTCAGCATTGCCGTGCCGCTCGCCACCGAAGACCGCGCCGCGGAGCCCCAGCCCGCCGAGGCGGCGCCGGCACCGCCGGAGCGGGGGGAGACGCGGCTGGCGGTGGTCGTGGATGACGATCCCATCGTCCTGGCCGGGATGGAGAGCATCCTTCACGCCTGGAAATTCGACGTGATCGCCGCCGATTCCACCGACCACGCGGTGGAGAGCCTGGAACGGGACGGGCGGCGGCCGGACATCCTCATCGTCGACTATCGCCTGCGGGACAAGCGCATCGGCACGGAGGCCATCCTGCGCATCCGTGCGATGCACGATCCGGCCATTCCCGGCCTGATCGTCACCGGGGAGATCGGCACCGAACCGCAGAACGATGCGCTCAGATACGGCTTCCACCTGCTGCACAAGCCGGTCACCCCGCGCACGCTGGCCGCCGCGCTCAGCCGGCATCTTGCGGGGAGCGATGGCGAAGATCGGACAGCGGTCGCCGACGGCGCCGGTCGACCGTCAGCGGACCTCTGAGTTATCGGTGGGGGCAATGACACTCCCAGTCAATTTTTTCGGGCAGCACATCAGCACCGACGGAACATTTCGCCTGCACCGTGTTTGTCTGCAGACATGGAAGTGAAGGAGCCATTGGTGCCCAAGCCGATCCCGATTGAAAAAGTGCAGACCGGAATTCCGGAATTCGACCTGATTTTGCGTGGAGGACTGCCGCGCGGCCGAATACATCTGCTGGAAGGCGCACCGGGTACCGGGAAGACGACCATCGCCCTGCAACTTCTGGCGCAGACGCGCGATGACGGCAGGAAAGGGCTTTATATCACGCTGTCGGAAAGTGCGCCGGAGCTGGAGGCGACCGCCGCCAGCCACGGCTGGTCGCTGGACGGCATCGCGCTGTTCGACATCGTGCCGATCGAAGCGCGGCTGGATCGCCAGCAGAGCGTGCTCTACCCGTCGGAGGTGGAACTGGGCGAGACCGTGCGCCTGATCATCGACCGCATCGAGGAGGAAAACCCCGAAGTGGTGGTGATCGACACCGTTTCGGAACTGCGGCTGCTCACCCAGGATCACCTGAGCTACCGGCGGCAGGTCCTGGCGCTCAAGCAGTTCCTGCAGAACCGCCGCTGCACCACGCTGATCCTCGACGACCTGACCCATCAGGAAAGCACGACGGAGCTGCACAGTCTGGTGCACAGCGTGATCGTGCTGGAACAGAGCGAACGATCCTACGGCGCGGCACGCCGCCGCCTGCGCATCGCCAAGATGCGCGGAGCCGAGTACCAGAGCGGCTGGCACGATTTCGCCATCACCGAACGCAATGTCCTGGTCTTCCCCAGCCTGATCGCCGAGGAGCATCGCAGCGACTTCGAGCCGGAGGAGATGGAAAGCGGACTGACGGCCCTGGACGAACTGATGGGCGGCGGCCTGACGCACGGGACCACGACGATCCTCGTCGGTCCGTCGGGCGCCGGAAAATCGTCCCTCGCCCTGCAATATGTCGCGGCGGCGGTCAAACGTGGCGAGCATGCCACCTATTTCTCGTTCGACGAGAACTTCAAGACGTTGGAGCTGCGCAGTTCGGCGTTGGGGATCGACATCGTCGAGGCCGTGCGCCGGAACCGCGTCGGCTGGCACCGCGCCAACCCGTCCCGCCTGTCGCCCGGCCAATTCGTCTGGCAGGTCCGCCGCGAGGTCGAGGATCGCGATGCCCGCATCGTGGTGATCGACAGCCTGAACTCCTACCTCAGCACCATGCCGGAGGAGCAGGCGCTTGTCCTGCAGATGCACGAACTGCTGACCTACCTGAACAACAAGGGCGTGGTCACCATCCTGATCCTGGCGCAGCAGGGCATCATCGGCGACGTGCAGAACCCCGTCGACCTTTCCTTCATGAGCGACACCGTGGTCCTGCTGCGCTTCTTCGAAGCCGGGGGCGAGGTTCGCAAGGCGATTTCGGTGGTCAAGAAGCGCACCGGCGTCCATGAAGTGTCGATCCGCGAATTCCGGCTGTTCCCGGACGGCATGCAGGTCGGCCCGCAACTGATGGAATTCCAAGGCGTGTTGACGGGAGTGCCGCATTATGACGGTCCGGCGGAGCCGCTTCTGCGCGGTCATGCAGAGGGCAGGTGAACGACGCCGATGCGCACGTCCATCCTTGTCCTGGCCCCGGAGGGGCGGGATGCCGAGGTGATCGGCTCGGTCCTCGGCGAGATCGGCCTGGAAACGCAATCCTGCTTGGATATGGCGGCTCTGTGCCGAAGCCTCGGTGACGAAACCACGGCGCTGGTGCTCTCCGAAGGGGCACTGGACGATGTCGGGCCTCTGGCGGCGTGGCTGGAGGGCCAGCCTCCCTGGTCGGACCTGCCCATCGTGATCCTGACCTCGCGCGGCAGCCGGCTGGCCGGCCGCGGTCGTCAAGCCTTCTTCCAGTCGCTCGGCAACGTCACGCTGCTGGACCGGCCGCTGCACCGCGAGGCGCTGCAGAGCGCCGCGCAGGCGGCGCTGCGCAGCCGGACGCGCCAATACCGCACCCGCAGCCATCTGGACCAGATCACCCAGGCCACCAGCCGCCTGGAGGAGCGGGTCGCCGACCGGACGCGGGCCTTGCAGGCCGAGATGGCGGATCGGCGGCGGGCCGAGACGGCCCTGCTGCAGGCCCAGAAGATGGAGGCGCTCGGGCAGCTGACCGGCGGCGTGGCGCATGACTTCAACAACCTGCTCCAGGGCATCGTCAGCTGCCTCGCCGTTCTGGAACCCACGGTGTCCGACGGCACCCCGCGCCAGCTGTTCGAGGCGGCGAACCGTTCGATCGAGCGGGGCGCAAAACTGACGCAGTCGCTGCTGTCCTTCGCGCGGCGCCAGATGCTGATGCCGGAGGCCACCGACCTCGGCGACCTGCTGTCCGGCATGGGCCCGTTGGTGGAGCGCACGCTGGGCGGCCAGATCGCCGTCACGATCGATGTGCCGCCCGGACTTCCCGCGGTGCTGATCGACCGGGCCCAATTCGAATCCGCCATCCTGAACCTCGTCATCAATGCCCGCGACGCGATGCCGGCGGGTGGTCGGCTGTCGATGACGGCATTCGTCGCCACGGTGGGCCGCGACGGCGGGGGAGATTTGCCGGTGGAACTGGCTCCCGGGACCTATGTGGCGGTCCGGGTGGAGGATAGCGGCAGCGGGATCGACCCGACGGTGATGCCGCACGTTTTCGAGCCGTTCTTCACCACCAAGCCGGTCGGCGAGGGATCGGGGATCGGCCTGTCGATGGTCCATGGCATGGCGACGCAGTCCGGCGGCGGCATCCACATCGACAGTACGCCGGGCGCCGGAACCGCGATCACCCTGTACCTGCCCAGCACTTCCACCGGCACCGCCATGCCGGATGCGCCCGCTGCCGAGGTCGAACCCGGCGCCGGGCGCACCATCCTGCTGGTGGAGGATGATGCGATCGTGCGAATGGGGACGATGGCGCTGCTGGAGAATCTCGGTCATCAGGTCATCGAGGCGGACAGCGGCGAGGAGGCCCTGGCGGTTCTCAGCGACGGGGCGGAGATCGACGCCCTGGTCACCGACTTCGCCATGCCCGGCATGAACGGTGCCGCCGTGGTGCGGGGCGCCCGGCAATTGCGCCCCGGAATACCGGCGCTGATCGTCACCGGCTATGCCGACACGCCGGACTTCGGGGAGGCGGTGCGCCTGCTGCGCAAGCCCTTCACCCCCCACCAGATCGCCGACTGCCTCGCGGCCATGCTGCCGGAGTGACAGGCCGGGGAGGCCGTCACGTCGGCGCGTAGAGCTTCAGCGCCTCCGGCATCAGGCGGTTCATCTGGCCGATGCGGTCGTCGATGCCGGGGTGGGTGGACAGGAACACCGGCGGTTGCGATCCGGCCTGCCGCATGTTGCCCCACAGCGCCACGGCCTCGCGCGGGTCGTAGCCGGCGCGCGCCATCAGCATCAGCCCGTCGCGGTCGGCCTCCAGCTCCTGGTTGCGCGAGTAGGGCAGGATCAGGCCGTATTGCGCACCGGTGCCGAGCGCCGCGGCGATCTGCTGGCTGCCGGGAACGCCGCCGGCGCCCAGTGCCGCGCCGACGATGCCGGCTCCCGCCTCCGACGCCATCTGGGTGCTGACCCGCTCGGCGGCGTGGGCATCCAGATTGTGGGCGATCTCGTGCCCGACCACCGCGGCCAGCTGCGCGTCGTTCCTGGCGTAGCGGAACAGCCCTTCATAGACGCCGATCTTCTGGCCGGGGAGGGCGAAGGCATTGGCCTCCTCACCTTGGAAGACGCGAACCTCCCATTTCGAGGCGTCGAGGCCGGCGGCACGCAGCAGGCGCGCCGACACCTCCTCCGCCCGGCGCTGGTAGGATTGGTTGGTGGTGGCCGGCGTGGAGGAGACCAGGCGTTGCCAGTCCTGTTTGCCCAGATCGGCGAGCTGTTCCTGCGAGACGAGGTTGAGGCCGAGCCCCGTCGCCCCGCTGCCGCAGCCGGCCAGAGCCAGGCATCCGCCCAACATCGCCGCGAGACGCAGCGCACGGGTCCTTTCGTTCGGCATGAGTGAATCGCTCCCTGCATTTGCTTTCCAGCTTAACCCTGGCATGTCCTGACGGTTCCAAGAAAGCTGTCCATACGGGGCGCATCAGCGGTCGCCGTCCCCGGCCCTGATGAAATCGAGGAAGGCCCTGAGCGGAGCCGGCACCAGACGGCGCCCGGCATAATAGAGGAAGGGGCCGGAAAAGCTTTGCCACCAGGGTTCGAGAACGGGCTCCAGCGCGCCGCTGTCCAGATGCGGGCGCAGCCATTGCTCGAACAGATGGACCACGCCGACGCCGGACACCGCCGCGTCGATCGCGAGTTCCATGCCACCTCCCGGACCCACCACCAGCGGACCGGGCGGATCGAGCCGGATCACCTCCCCGTCGCGCTCGAACTCCCACAGCGGAAAGGCGCCGCTGGCAAAGCGCCCGCGCAGGCAGGCATGGACCATCAGGTCGCGCGGATGTTCCGGCCGTCCCTTCGCGCGGAGATAGGCGGGCGAGGCCGCGGTCGCGAAACGCTGGCGGCGGGGGCCGATGGGAACCGCGATCATGTCCTGCTCCAGCCGCTCGTCATAGCGGATGCCGGCGTCGCAGCCGGCCGCCAGCACGTCGACGAAGCTGTCCTCCGCCATCACCTCCACCCGGATTTCGGGATAGGCGGCGAGGAAGCGCGGCAGGATCCCCGGCAGGACCAGCCTTGCCACGCTGACCGGCACATTCAGCCGGAGGGTTCCCGCCACCCGGTCGCGGAAGCCGTTCACCACATCGAGCGCGGCATCGACCTCGCGCAATGCGGGGGCGAGCCGGGCCAGCAGACGCTCCCCCGCCTCCGTCAGCACCACGCTGCGCGTGGTCCGGTTGAGCAGCCTCACGCCCAGTTGCGCCTCCAGCCGCCGCACGGCCTCGCTGAGGGCCGAGGCGCTGGCGTTGCTGGCGCGGGCGGCTTCGCGGAAGCCACGGGCGCGGGCCACCGCGACGAAGGCGTTCAGGTCCCCCAGGTCATGCTGCATTGTTCGCTGATCCGCACAGGCTGTCCCGACTGTGCAGACTAATCGAACAGGGCGATGGCGACTAGATTTGCCGAGACCAAAACGGAGGCCATCATGTCCATCCTAGACAAATCCAAGCTCGACAAATCCGGCCGTTTCACCCTCGGCGGCAAGACCGTCAGGCGGCTCGGCTATGGCGCCATGCAGCTTGCCGGTCCCGGCGTGTTCGGCCCGCCGAAGGACCATGACGCGGCGATCGCCGTGCTTCGCCACGCCGTCGAAGCCGGCGTGAACCACATCGACACCAGCGACTTCTATGGCCCGCATGTCACCAACCGCCTGATCCGCGAAGCGCTGGCGCCCTATCAGGACGATCTGCTGATCGTGACCAAGATCGGCGCCCGGCGCGGCGACGATGCGTCCTGGCTGCCGGCGGCCTCGCCCGACGAGCTGCGGCAGGCCGTGCATGACAATCTGCGCAATCTCAGCCTGGACGTGCTCGACGTCGTCAATCTGCGGCTGTGGGGCGACCATGGCCACGCACCGGCCGAAGGGTCGATCGAGCGGGAACTGAGCGTGCTGGCCGACCTGCAGCGGCAGGGGCTGGTCCGGCACATCGGCCTCAGCAACGTCACCGCGGTCCAAGTCGAGGAAGGCCGCCGCATCTGCGAGATCGTCTGCGTGCAGAACCACTACAACCTCGTGCACCGGGCGGACGACGCGCTGATCGATGACCTTGCCGGCGAGGGGATCGCCTATGTGCCGTTCTTCCCGCTCGGCGGCTTCTCGCCACTGCAGTCGGACCAGTTGTCGGACGTCGCCCGTCGGCTCGGCGCGACACCGATGCAGGTGGCGCTCGCCTGGTTGCTGAAGCGGGCGCCCAATGTGCTGCTGATTCCGGGCACCTCTTCGGTCGGTCACCTGCGCGAGAATTTGGCGGCGGCCGAGCTGGATTTGCCCGCCGATGCCCTGGAGCTGTTGGATCGCTTGGTCCAATAGCCCCGACGGCACCGTGGATGTCACATGGGAGCCGGTCGATAAGGGGGGCTGCCCGAACCGGTTCCCATATCCTACAATCGGCTGTTCAAGCGGATCAGCCGTAAAAGGAACAGCCCCGGTGAATCTCTTCTCCCTTCTCGATCAGGCGGCAACCCGGTTCCCCGACCATGGGGCGGTGTTCCGCGGCACCGAGCCGGTCCACAGCTTCGCGGAGTTGCGCTCGCGCGCGCTGCGCATCGCCGCCGGGCTGCGGGCCTCGGGGCAGCCGGGGAACCGCATCGCCATCGCGACGGAGAATGTGCCGGAATATGTCGAGCTGTTCTTCGCCATCTGGGCGGCCGGCATGGCGGCGACGCCGGTGAACGCCAAGTTGCATCCGCGCGAGCTGGTGCAGATCCTGGAGGATTCCGCCGCGACCACCGTCTTCGTCTCGCCCAAGCTGGCCCCTGGATTGGAACAGGCGCTCGACGGATCGCCGGCCGCCTCCTGCCGCCGGATCGTCATCGGCGGGAGCGATTACGCGGCCCTGGCGGCGGGGGAGGAGTGGGCCGGGCCGGTCGATCCCGATCCGCAGGCGCTGGGCTGGCTGTTCTACACCAGCGGCACCACCGGCCGGTCGAAGGGGGCGATGCTGTCGCACCGCAACCTGCTGGCCATGACCATCGCCCATCTCGCCGATGTCGAGGCGGTGGACGAGGAGTGCAGCCTGTTGCACGCGGCGCCGATGTCGCACGGCTCCGGCCTCTACATGGCGGCCTATGTCGCCCGCGGCGCCCGGCAGGTGGTTCCGGCCTCGTCGGCCTTCGAACCGTCGGAGTTCCTCGATCTCTGTGACCGCCACCCCGGCTGCGGCGCCTTCCTGGCCCCGACCATGGTGCAGAGGCTGCGGCTGGAGGCGGAGCGCAGCGGGCGCCGGCCGGTCAACCTGCGCTCCATCGTCTATGGCGGCGGGCCGATGTATGTGGAGGAGCTGCGCCGGTCGCTGGCGGTCTTCGGCCCGGTCTTCGTCCAGATCTACGGCCAGGGCGAGGCGCCGATGACCATCACGTCCTTGCGCCGCCGCGACCATGCCGCGGACGACGATGCGGTGCTGGGATCGGTCGGCTTCGCCCGCAGCGGCGTCGAGGTGGCGGTGGTGGATGCCGAAGGCCGACCACTGCCGCCCGGCGAGGTGGGCGAGATCGTCTGCCGCGGCGACGTGGTGATGGCGGGCTATTGGAACAACGCCAAGGCGACGGCCGAGGCGCTGCGCGACGGCTGGCTCTACACCGGCGACATGGGGTCGTTCGACCGGCGCGGCTACCTGACCCTTCGCGACCGGTCGAAGGACGTCATCATCAGCGGCGGCACCAACATCTACCCGCGCGAGGTGGAGGAGGTGCTGCTGCGACACCCGGACATCGCCGAGGTCTGCGTCACCGGCCAGCCCGATCCCGAATGGGGCGAGATCGTCGTCGCCTTCATCGTCGCCGAAGCCGGCCGCGACATTTCCCCCGACAGCCTCGACGCCCATTGCAACGCCAGCATCGCCCGCTTCAAGCGCCCCAAGCGTTACCTGTTCGTCGAAGCGCTGCCGAAAAACAACTACGGCAAGGTGGTGAAGCGCGAGTTGCGGGCGCGTCTGGCCGGCGGCGCGTAGGGCAGGGGAAGGCCGGTCAGCGGCCGGCCGCCTGACGGCGCAGGGCCTTCAGCTCCTCGAAGCGGGCGGAGACGTCGCGCATGACGGCGGCCATTCCCATCATCGCGCCGTCCGCATCCTTCAGCGGCACGATGGTGAACTCCACCGAGATGCGGCTGCCGTCCTTGCGGGTCGCCGGAACCGACAGCAGGTCGCCGCTGCCATAGCGGCTGACCCCCGACTTCATCACCTCGTCATAGCCGTCCCAATGGCGCTGGCGCTGCCGTTCGGGGATGATGATGTCGAGCGACTGGCCCAACGCCTGTTCGGCGGTGAAGCCGAACACCCGCTCGGCACCGGCGTTCCAGAAGCGGATGATGCCCTCGCGGTCGGAATAGGCGATGGCCTCGGCCGGGCTGTTCAGCAGCGCCAGCCCCAGCCGTTGCAGGTCGTCCTCGGTCATGCGTGCTCCCCCCTTTCATCGTTGAAATGTCGTCGTTGAATGTCCCGGACTCACAGGTCCAACACCAATCTTGCGCTGCGGGCACGCGACACGCACAGCATCATCGTCTTGCCGGCGGCGCGTTCGGCGTCGGACAGCACGCTGTCGCGGTGGTCGGGTTCGCCCTCCAGCACCGTAGTCTCGCAGGTGCCGCAGATGCCCTGTTCGCAGGACGAGTCGACCGTGACGCCGGCGGCATAAAGCGCCTCCAGCACGCTGGTCCCCGGCGGCACCGTGACCGTCACGCCCGACCGGGCGCAGACCACCTCGAAGCTGTCGTCCTTGAAGCTGTCGGCGGCCGCATCCTCGCGGACGGGCTCGACCCGCGGCGTGAACCATTCGAAGCGGACATCCTGCGCCGGCCGGGCCGCTGCGGCAACCGCCTCCATCAGCCGTTGCGGACCGCAGCAGTAGATCGGGACATCGACGGGCGTCGCGGCGAGCAGCGCGTCCACCGTCAGCTTCCGCCCCTCGTCGGCGGCATGGACCTCGACACGGCCATGGGGCAGGGCGCGGAGTTCGCCGAGGAACGGCGCCGCCGCGGCGCTGCGCACGCAATAATGCAGGGTCCAGTCGGCGCCCCGGTCGGCCGCCGCGCGGATCATCGGCAGCAACGGCGTGATGCCGATACCGCCGGCGATGAACAGATAGCGCGGCGCCTCGTCGTAGCGGAAATTGTTGCGCGGCAAACCGATGGCGACGGCGGCGCCCGGCTCCAGTTCGCCATGGACGAAACGCGATCCCCGCCCGCCGGGCACGTTCAGAACGGCGATGCTGTAGGCCTGCCAGTCCGCCGGATTGCCGCACAGCGAATAGGACCGCACCACCCCGTCCGGCAGATGGATGTCGATGTGCGCGCCCGGCTCCGCCGGCGGCAGGACCTGCCCGTCTGGGTCGCGCAGTTCCACCAGCATGACCTGCGGCGCCACCCGCTCCAGACGATGCACGCGCAGCGTCCGTGTCTTCGAAAGCGGGCGCTGCAGTGTCTCCGGCTGAAGGGTGTTCATCATCGTACCTGCCTGAAAAGTTCGTCGGTGGGGAAGGGTGCTGGCGTTTGGTATACCATATCCAACACAAACAGCATAAAACCTCAAGTCAACTTCAGGTCAAGCGAAAATGCCGGAATGCCGCCGCGAATTCGACGCCTTGCGGACCTCCCCGGCGAACGGCCAATGGATCATCCGCGCCTTGCCGGGTGTTGTTCGCGAAACGGTGCGCACCGGCACAACAGCGGGAGGAGCGGTCATGTCACGCAATACGATCATTGTCCTGGTTGCGGCACTCGGACTGGCGGCAATGCCGGCGCTTGCCGCATCCGGCGATGTCCATTCCGTGGTGGGAGAGAAGGTGAACCTGCGCGCCGGCCCCTCCGACGATGCGGCGGTGCGGTCCACCGTCGCGCGCGGCGGCGAGGTGGTCGAGTTGCGGCGGGAGGGCAACTGGCTGGGCGTCCGGGTGCTGCGCACGGGGGAGGAGGGCTGGCTGTTCTCCGACCTCGTCAAGCGGCAGACCGCCAGCACGCTGGGCGGCGGGGAGGCGGCACCGGCGCAGGCCGGGTTCGAGCGGCTGTCGCCCGGTTTCGACGGGCTGGTGGCGACCATCGGCGAGCGTCTCGGCTACCGCTTCGCCGACAAGGTGGACCAGGCCGGCAACGGCGCCCTTCGGGTCGTGCCGACCCAGGAATGGTCCTACAACACCGGCCGCGACGCCAAGATGTACGCGGCGCTGGCCCTGTACCAGATGTGGAAGAACTACAACAACGGCCGACCGGTGACGGTGACGCTGGGCCCCCAGGGGCCGTCCGCCATCACCATCGCCGATGCCGCGAAGGGGCCCGAGCTGACCATGCCGACGCTGAACCCGTCTCGCTGAGCCGAGGCCGGGCCTTGGACTCGGGCTGAATGGATCGGGCTGAGCGAATCGGCCCGAATCCGCGCGTGGTGCCGATCACTCGGGATGGGCGGCCATGCGACGTCGCGCCGCCCTCCCGTCGCGGCTCCTGCCCGATGTGCGGCGTGTTGGCGCAGGAACGGCGTTGTCCGGCCTTCCGCAGCGCCGTCCGGTCGACCATCCGCCGCCACCGCACCCAAATTTCCTGAAATACCGCCATATGTAAACCGGGCCGCAATAATTGGCCTCGACACTGACATCAGAGTGCGTAGCCCGCACGGCAATCGTCCGGTCGATCGAGTTCGAAAAGGTGCACCCCCATGTCCGTGTCGCCAACCTCCGTGCCGCCCACCCGCACGCGCCTCGTCACCAAGATCATGGGGCCGTCGCTGCTGCTGGCCGCCATCGCCGTCGGGATTGCGGTGTATGGCCTGACGTCGCTCTCCACCCTGCATGAACGGAACGTCCAGCTGGTCGAGCGCGATGCGGCACGTCTGGAGATGGCGCTGCGGCTGAACAGCGAGTTGAACGTCACGGCGATCGCCACATCGAACGCCGTGCTCGCCACCAAGGCGGAGGATGTGAAGACCATCCGCGGGCGCTACCAGCAGCGTCTGGCCGCCGTGCTGGATTACTCGAAGCGGATCCTGGAGACCAACCCCGCGCCGGCCATCGCAAAGCCGGCAAAGGACATCCAGGACCTGTCGGGCGATTACGACCGGCTGGCCCAGCGGGCCATCGCCCTGTCGGCCGAAGGCAAGAAGGACGAGGCCTTCCAGGTGATCTTCGGCGAGATGCGCGACGTGCGCTTCAAGATCAACGGCGAGTCGGACAAGCTGGTCGCCGCCGCCAAGGAGGAGATGCAGGCAGCCCAACGGAGCGGCGATGCGGTCTATAACGCCGCCCTGTTCTGGCAATCGCTGGGGTCGGTGCTCGGCATTGCGCTGTCGCTGGGTCTGCTGGTCTGGATCGTCCAGCGTCACGTCTCCCGCCCGCTGACCCGCCTGACCTCGGCGACCGAGCGGCTGTCGCGCGGCGATCTGGAGGTCGAGCTGGAGGCCCTTGACCAGGGGCGCGGCGACGAGGTCGGCACGCTGGCGCACGCGCTCCACATCTTCCGCGACAACGCGCGCGAGATGCGCCGTCTGGAGGCGCAGCAGCATGAGGAGGAGGCGCTGAAGGACCGGCGCCGGCAGGCCGTCGACGGGCTGATCGCCAATTTCGAGAACGGGATCACCGGGCAGCTCACGGTGCTGACCAATGCCGCCGACCAGATGCAGCAGACCGCCCAGCTGATGAACCGCACCGCGGAGTCGACGCACGAGCGCACCGCCGCGGTGGCCAACGCCTCCGAGGTGGCGTCCGGAAACGTGCAGACGGTCGCCGCCGCCGCCGATGAACTGACCGCGTCGATCGCCGAGATCAGCCGCCAGATCGAGCAGGCCAACGGCGTCGCCGGCGAGGCCGTGCAGCAGGTGATGCAAACCAACACGACCGTCGAGGGGCTGTCGTCCGCCGCCGCCCGGATCGGCGAGGTCGCCCATCTGATCACCGAAATCGCCAGCCAGACCAACCTGCTGGCGCTGAACGCCACCATCGAAGCGGCGCGGGCGGGAGAGGCGGGCAAGGGCTTCGCCGTCGTCGCCCAGGAGGTGAAGAACCTCGCCACCTCCACCGCGCGCGCCACCGAGGAGATCACCGCGCAGATCCAGGAGATCCAGGCGGTGAGCGGCGAGACGGTCGCGGCGATCCGCAATGTCGGGACGACGATCCGCTCCATCAGCCAGATCTCCGCCACCATTGCCGCCGCCGTCGAGCAGCAGAGCGCGGCGACGCGGGAGATCGCGCGCAACACCCAGGAGGCGGCGCAGGGAACCAGCCAGGTGTCCACTCACATCGGCGGCGTGGAGGCGGCGGCCCGCGATACCGAGGCGGCGGCCGATCAGGTCAAGACCGCAGCCGCCGCCCTGTCCGGCGAAGCGTCGTCGCTGCATGCCCAGGTCGCCGCTTTCCTCTCCTCCATCCGGGCTGCCTGAGCGGTCCATCCGGTCCGGGCGTCATACATCTGTCACGGTGCTGCTGTAGCGTGACGCGCCGGCGCGAGGCCGCCCACGCCGAACAGCCGTCCGGCGGGGCCGATCCGCCAAGTCCTTCCGGAGACCCGTCGCATGGATTTCTTCCGCCGCTTCAACTTCCTGGTCTGTGCCCCCGCCTTCGAGGTGGACGAACTGGAGGGCATGCGGCTTCAGCAGATCCTGTCGGAAGTGGAGCGGATGGGCTTCGAGGTGGTGCGCGCCCGCCGGGTCGAGGATGCCGAGCTGGCGATCCGCACCGATGCCGCCATCGGCTGCATGATCGTCGATTGGGGCAAGCGCGGCGCCGACGGCAAGCAGGCCTCGCTGATCGCCTTCGCCCGCCAGCGCGGCTTGGAGATGCCGATCATCCTGCTGGTCCGCCGCCAGCGGCTGGAGAACATCCCGGTCGACGTGCTCAATCAGGTCGACGGCTACATCTTCCTGGCGGAGGAAACGCCGGAGTTCATCGCCAAGAATCTGGTCAGCCGGCTGAAGCAATATGCCGACACGCTGAAGACCCCCTTCTTCGGCGCACTGGTCGATTATGCGGAGGAGGGCAACCAGCTCTGGACCTGCCCCGGCCACAATGGCGGCATCTTCTACAGCCGCAGCCCGATCGGCCGCATCTTCGTCGAACATCTGGGCGAGGCGGTGTTCCGCGACGACATCGACAATTCGGTGCTGGAGATGGGCGACCTGCTGGTCCATGAGGGGCCGGCGCTCCAGGCGCAGAAGGAGGCCGCCCGCATCTTCGGGGCGGAGCGCACCTATTTCGTGCTGAACGGCACCTCGGCCTCCAACAAGATCGTGCTGTCGGCGCTGGTCGCGGAGGACGACCTCGTGCTGTTCGACCGCAACAACCACAAGGCGGCCCATCACGGCGGCCTGTTCCTGGGCGGCGGCATCCCGATCTTCCTGGAGACCGAGCGCAACGCCCATGGCCTGATCGGTCCCATCGATCCGCAGGCTCTGGACGAGGAGGTGATCCGCGAGCGCATCCGCCGCAACCCGCTGGTCAAGGACCCCGACGCCTGGAAGCGCGAACGCCCCTTCCGCGCCGCGGTGATCCAGCAATGCAGCTACGACGGCACCATCTACAACGCCCAGATGATGCTGGAGCGGATCGGCAAGCTCTGTGACTACATCCTGTTCGACGAGGCCTGGGCGGGGTTCCTGAAATTCCACCCGCTGTTCAAGGGCCATTTCGCCATGGGGCTGGAGGGGCTGAACGACGGCCATCCCGGCATCATCGCCACCCAGTCCACCCACAAGCAGCTGGCCAGCTTCTCCCAGGCTTCGCAGATCCATGTGAAGGACAACCACATCAAGGGCCAGCGCCGCCGGGTGGAGCATCGCCGCTTCAACGAGACCTTCCTGCTGCACGCCTCGACCTCGCCCTTCTACCCGCTGTTCGCCTCGCTGGATGTCGGCGCGCAGATGATGAAGGGGCGGTCGGGCGAGGTGTTGTGGGACGACACGATCCGGCTGGGTATCGAGCTGCGCAAGAAGATCCGCGCCATCCGCCGCGAGTTCGAGGAGCGCGAGAGTGACCCGGCGAAGCGCTGGTTCTTCGACCCCTTCGTGCCCGACCGCGTCACCCGCAACGGCGTCCCGACCGCGTGGGAGGAGGTGCCGACCGACGAGCTGGCGACCGACGTGCGCCATTGGGAATTCGCCCCCGGCGCCGACTGGCACGGCTTCCAGCATGTCGGGCCGGGCTATGCCATGACCGACCCCAACAAGCTGACGCTGCTGACGCCCGGCTTCGACCGTCACAGCGGCGCCTATGGCGACCATGGCATCCCGGCCCCGGTGGTGGCGCAGTATCTGCGCGAGAACCGCATCGTTCCGGAAAAGAACGACCTGAACTCGCTGCTGTTCCTGCTGACGCCGGGCGTGGAATCGAGCAAGGCCGGCACCCTGCTGAGCGGTCTGGTCGCCTTCAAGCGGCTGCACGACGACAACGCCCCGCTGGAGGAGGTCATCCCCGAATTCGTCGCCAAGCGGCGCGGCCATTATCTCGGCCGTCGCCTGCGCGACCTCTGCGCCGAGATGCACGCCTTCTATCGGGAGAAGAACACCAGTGCCCTGCAGCGCGCCATCTTCCGGCCGGAGCATCTGCCGACCATGGCGATGCCGCCGCGCGAGGCGACGCGCCATCTGGTGCGCAACACCGTCGATTACCTGCCGATCGACGAGATCGCCGGCCGCATCGCCACCACCCTGTGGGTCGTCTATCCGCCGGGCATCGCCACCATCGTCCCCGGCGAACGGCTGGACGAGCGGGCGAAGCCGATGATCGACTATCTGAAGGTCTTCCAGGAAAGCGCCAACCGCTTCCCCGGCTTCGACAACGAAATCCAGGGCCTGTACCGCGAGACCGACGCGAAGGGCGTGATCCGCTACTTCACCTATGTGGTGAGGGAGTGACGGTGGCCTATCCCTGAACGCTGCCGTCCTCCAGGTCGATGCGGTCGACCAGGAAATCCAGGAAGGACCGCACCTTCGGCGGCTGGATCCGCCCGCCGGGAAAGACCGCGTGCAGGTCGACATCCGATCCCTTCCAGCCGTCCAGCACCCGCACCACCTGCCCGGCCGACCGGTAGGGCCGCATGGCGAAGTCGGTGGCGAGCACCAGTCCGCCACCGGCCAGCAGCGTCGGGACCAGCATTTCCGGATCGTCAGCCGCCATCACCGGATCGATGGGCACATCGACCTCCTCGGCGTTGCGGCCCCCTTCGGTCCGGAACAGGCGCCAGCCATAGCCGGCGGAGCGCCGGGCGTTCATGTTCGCCAGCGTCAGATGCCGGGCCAGTTCGTCGGGATGGGTCGGCGTGCCATGGGCAGCACAATAGGACGAGGCGGCGTAGACGTGGCGGGGCAGGACGCCCAGCTTGCGGGCCGCCATGGCAGAGTCCTGCAGCGCCCCCATCCGGATCGCCAGATCGATGTCGCGCGCCACCAGATCCAAATTCAGGTGGCTGAGCACCAGATCGATCCGGACATCGGGATACCGGGTCCGGAAGGCGGGGAGAAGCGGTGCGATGACCTTCATCCCGAAGGACGGCGGGGTGGTGACCCGCAGCCAGCCGCGCGGCGCGTCACGAAGCTGGGCGACGGCGCTCTCGGCCTGTTCCAGTTCCTCGGAGATGCGCCGGCAGCGCTCGAAATAGACGGTCCCCGCCTCGGTCAGCCCGATGCGGCGCGTGGTCCGGTGCAGAAGCTGGATGCCGAGCCGCCGTTCGAGGTCGCGCACCTTGCGGCTCAGCGTTGTCTTGGGCAGCCGCAGCCGCTGGGCCGCCTTCGTGAAGCTGCCTTCCTCCACCACCTTCACGAAGGCGATGGTGTCGCCCAGGTCCTGCATCCGCGCCCGCCGATTGGATAGGATTTCGGCACAATGTTGCCCAAAGCCGGCGGGTAATCAAGCCGTCCGCCTGATGCTAGGTGATGGGTCAGAACGGCGGCCGGAACGAACGCCGCCGCAGTACCAGACACCCGCATCGCACCAAGGACAGGCACGATGAAATCGAAGATGCTCTTGCTGGCCGCCGGCCTGCTGTTCGCCGCCATCCCGGCCGGCCATGCCGCCGAAAAGGCCGGCGGTCAAAACGCCACCCAGGCGGTCACCCAATCGGCCGCCCAACCCTCCGCGGCCGGCGTCTACCGCTTCACCGTCGGCGATCTCCGCATCACCGCGCTCAGCGACGGCACCCTGCCGCTCGGCATCAAGCCGCTGGTCCAGGGGCTGCCGCCGGAGCGCATCGACGCGCTGCTGGCCGAACGGTTCGAGCGCGATCCGCTGGAAACCTCCATCAACGCCTTCCTGATCGAGGCCGGGCCGCGCCTGCTGCTGGTCGACACCGGGGCGGGCCAGCTGTTCGGACCCTATGGCGGCAAGCTTCCGGTCAGTCTGGCCGCGGCCGGCTACCGACCGGATCAGGTGACCGACATCCTCCTCACCCACATCCACACCGATCACTCCGGCGGGCTGGCGCTGGATGGGCGGATGGTGTTTCCGAACGCCACGGTCCATGTCGGTCAGGCTGATCTGGATTTTTTCCTGAACCGCGACAATACGGCCAAGGGTTTGCAGCCCCGCCACTATGACGAGGCCGTCGCCACCGTCGGCCTCTACGTCAAGGCCGGCAAGGTCAAGCCCTTCACCGGCCAGTCCGAAATCCTGCCGGGCGTCACGGCGGTCCCCACCCCCGGCCACACCCCCGGCCATGCCTTCTACCGGGTGACCAGCCGCGGCGAGAGCATCGAGTTCTGGGGCGACATCATCCATGTCGGCCCGGTGCAGTTCCCGCGCCCGGAGGCCACCGTGTCCTTCGACATCGACCAGGACGCCGCACGCGCCCAGCGCCTGAAGCGCTTCGCCCAGGAGGCGGACAGCGGCCAATTGACCGCCGCCGCCCATCTCAGCTTCCCCGGCCTCGGCCGTCTGCGGCGCGACGGCGACGCCTATCGCTGGGTGCCGGTGGAATACCGCAACCGCGAGTAGGGTCGCTCAAAGCGCCGCCAGCACCTCGTCCAGCGTGGCGAGGAACAGCCGGGCGTCGTCGGCCGAGAACACCAGCGGCGGCCGGATCTTCAGGATGTGCCCCTCCTGCCCGGTCGCGCTGATGAGCACCCGGCGCCGCCGCATGTCGTTCACCACGCGGGCGGTTTCCTCCGGTGCCGGGGTCTTCAGCTTGCGGTCGCGCACCATCTCGACGCCGATGAACAGGCCGCTGCCGCGCACGTCGCCGATCAGCTCATGCTTGGCGGCCAGCGCGCGCAGGCCCTCGATCATCTGCGTGCCGACGGTCAGGGCGTTCTCCTGCAGCCGCTCCGTCTTGATGACGCGCAGCACGGCGAGCGCCACGGCACAGGACACCGGGTTGCCGCCGAAGGTGTTGAAATAGCGCTGGCTGCGGCCGAACGCCTCGATCACCTCCGGCCGGAACACCGCCCCCGCCACCGGATGGCCGTTGCCCATCGGCTTGCCGACCGTCACGATGTCGGGCACCAGCCCGTGGCGCGCGAAGCCCCACATGTGGGTGCCGAGCCGGCCGAAGCCGGGCTGGACCTCGTCGGCGATGAAGATGCCGCCGGCCTTGCGCATCGCCTCCACCGCCGGGGCGAGGAAGCCGGCCGGATCGGTGAAGACGCCGCTGCTGGAGAAGATGGTGTCGACCAGCAGCGCCGCCGGGGCGATGCCCTTCTCGCGCAGATCGGCGATTGCCTCCTCGACCGAGCGGGCGAAGGCGGCGCCGATCTCGGCCTCCGGAATGCGGTAGCTGTCCGGGGCCGGCACGACGCGGACATGGTCGCCCAGCTTCACCGCGCCGCCCAGCGACGGCGACATCTCCGCCAGCGCCGAGGTGACGCCGTGATAGGCGTTGTGCGCGATGACGACACCGGTGCCGCCGGTGTGATGGCGGGCAACGCGCAGGGCCAGATCATTGGCCTCGCTGCCGGTGCAGGTCAGCATCAGGTGCGACAGCGGCGCCGGGAACTCCGCCAGGAAGGCTTCGGCGAAGTCGAGGATGCCGTCGGTCAGATAGCGCGTGTGGGTGTTCAGCACCGCCGCCTGCTTCGCCATCGCCTCCACCACCTCCGGCCGGCAGTGCCCGACCGAGGCGACGTTGTTGTAGGCGTCGAGATAGCGGTTGCCGTCGGCGTCGAACAGATACGAACCCTCTCCCCGCACCACATGGATGGGGTCGGCGTAGAACAGCCGGTAGGCCGGGCCGAGCAGCTTTTCGCGGCGGGCGATCAGGGCGCGCTCGCGTTCCGGCAGGGAACCGGCGGAGTCGGGCGCATAGGCGTTGATCATGGTCATGACGGGTCACACTCTCTGGCAGGCGCGATGGAGCAGACGGCGCGCGGTGGCGGCCTCGTCGCCGGTCAGCTTTTCCAGGCCGGCGAAGGCGCGTTCGGCATTCCGCAGGATGTAGGCGGCGTTGGCCGGATATTCGGCGGCCCGCCAGCCGGTGATGGCGATGGTCAGGGCGAGGCGTGCCGCCACCAGATCGGGCAGCAGTTCCACCTCGTCATCAGTCAGCGGCAGGACAGCGGTGAAGGCGCCAGTCATCTCGACCAGCGAGCCGAAGGGCGTCTCGCCGCTGGTGACGTGGTAGGCGAGGGCGGTCGCCAGATCGTTGACCAGCGGCGCCCTCAGCGCGTCGCCGAAATCGATGATGCCGGTGACCGTCTCGTGCCCGACCGGATCGACCACCGCGTTGTGCGGGTTGAGGTCGTTGTGGATCACCTGATGCCGCAGGGTGGGCAGCCGCGGCGCCACTTGGTCGGCGAAGTGGGCGATGAAGCCCTCCACCATCCCGCGGCGCGGGCCGTCCGCCAGATAGTGCAGCCGGTCGGCGACGCTGGCGGTGCGCGTGATGTCCCACAGCAGATCGCGCTCCGAACCGGGATGCTCGTAGTCGGCCAGCGCCAGATCCAGCCGGGCCAGCGTCGTTCCCAGCGCCCGCATCTGCCCCTTTGATGCCGGCGCCGCATGGAGCGGCGTGCCGTCGAGATAGGTCAGCAGCCGCAGGATCATGGCGTGGCCGTCGATCCGGACCGTCGCCTGGGCCTCTCCATCCAGCGTCGGCACGACGCGCGGCACCGGCAGGTCCGGGTCGCGGACGGCCACATGCTGCATCGCCCCGGTCTGGAAGCTGGTGACGAGCGCCGGTTCCGCCGGGTTGGTGAACTTCAGCACATACCCTTTCCCATCCGGGGTGGTGATGTGGAAGTTGCGGTCGCGCTCGCTGCTCAGTTCGCGGATGCTGCCGGTCACCCCGAAGCACCGCTGCATCATGGCGCCGGCCTCGATCGCGGAGATCGGCGGTGCGGCGGTGGTCAGAACATCAGGCTGCGTCATGACCGCACTCTCCTCGTTGCTCGAAGCTTTCAATGTTTGATGCATCATCGTCATGAACGAACCGGCCTTGCAAACCGATGTGGGGGGAAGGGCATCAGGAAACCAGCGCCCTGGGCGCAGGGGCAGGGGCGGGGTTGGCGGTCGCGCCGTCGATCCGCTCCAGGATCGGGCCGCTGGCCAGCAGGATGTCGGCCTGGATGGCGTGGGCGGCGGCCAAGCCATCGTGACGGCGGATGGCCTCCATCAGCGGGTAATGGTGGTCGATCATCGTGCGCCCGGCTCCGCCATAGACGTCGGCGATCAGCGGTCCCATCTGGAGCCAAAGCCGCCGCAGAATGTCGCCGAGCACCGGCATGTCGGCGATCTCCGACAGCTTGAAATGGAAGATCTGGTTGAGTTCGGTGGCCCGCGCGGTGTCGCCGGCGGCCATCGCGTCCTCATTGTGCTTCAGCAGGGCCTCCAGCAGCGCGATCTCGGCCGGCGTGGCCTTTTCCGCGGCGCGCGCGGCGGCCAGCCCTTCGAGGTTGACGCGGATATCGCGGATCTCAAGGTAGGCGGCGCGGGTCAGCATCGGAACGCGGATGTCGCGCGGCGAACGCAGCACCAGAGCCTGGTCCTGCACCAGACGCAGGATGGCGTCGCGCACCGGGGTGACGCTCGTCCCCAGCCGTTCGGCCAGATCGCGGATCTTCAGCCGGTCGTTCGGCTTGAACACGCCCTTCATCAGAGCCTCGCACAGCCGCTGGTAAATCGTGCTGCCGAGATTGTCGTGTTCAAGAAGGGTGAGGTCGAACCCGCTCATCGTCTGTCCTTCACCCGCCGCCCGCTTTTGCTGTATGATGCATCATATTGCGGCGGGAGCGGGCGGAGGTCAAGTGCCGTCGCACGTCATGTCCCTATCCGCCCGACGGAAGGCACAAGAGGGAGAGAGCGCATGAATGCCGAGACGACCGCCGACAAAACGGCGACCTTGCAGGGACCACGCATCGCGCTGATCCATGCGCTGGAGGAATCGGTGGTTCCGGCACGGGCCGCCTTCCGGGCGCATTGGCCCGAAGCGCGGATCTTCGACCTTCTCGACACCTCGCTCGCGGTCGATCTGGCCGAGGCCGGCCGGCTCGACGAGGCGATGATGGGGCGTTTCCGGACGCTGGCCGACTATGCTGCCGGCACGGTGGGAGCGGGCGGACGGACGGCGGGAATTCTGTTCACCTGCTCCGCCTTCGCCCCGGCCATCGACGCGGTCAAGCCGCGCCTGCCGATCCCGGTGCTGCGGCCGAACGAGTCGGCATTCGAGGCGGCGATGGCGATCGGCAGCCGGATCGGCATCGTCGTCAGCTTCGGCCCCTCCGCCGACTCGCTGCGCACCGAGCTGCTGGCGATGGCCGCAGCCGCCGGCCGCCGGATCGAGGTCACCGTCGCCATCGCCGACGGCGCGCTGGCCGCGCTGAAGAGCGGTGACGGCGACGGCCATGACGACCGGGTGGCCCGGACCGCCGGGCAGCTGGCGGGCTGCGATGTCGTCATCCTCGGCCAGTTTTCGATGGCGCGTGCCCAGGCGAGGCTGCAGCCGCTGCTGTCGGTTCCGGTGCTCACCACGCCCGCTGCGGCGGTGGAGGCGCTGCGCCGCCTGACGGTACCGCCGTTCCCTCATACATGAAGGTCATGATCTTCGGGCCCGGCAGATGGCTTTCCGTCAGGTCCGTGATCTCGAATCCGGCCGCGCGGATCAGGTCGTCCATCTTCCGGTCCAGATGGCAGCCACCCGAACAGCGCGACCACAGCGGCGTCAGGCGGTGCTGCCAGCGCCGAACGGCGGGAGCCGGGGCAAGGCCATGCTCGACGAAGCGCAACTCCCCGGCCGGCTTCAGCACACGGCGCGCCTCCCTCAGGGCGGCGGACGGGTCGGGGATGCTGCACAGGGACCATGTGACGACCACGGTGTCGAAGCTGTCGTCCTCGAACGGCAACCGTTCCGCCGTCTGTTCCACCAAACTCACCGGACGGGGCGACTGCGCCGCGGCACGGCGGGCCATGGCGAGAAGTTCGGCGGAGGGATCGACACCGACGATCTCCTCGGCCGCCGCGCCATAGAATGGCAGGTTGCGGCCGGAGCCGATGCCGATCTCCAGGACACGCCCGCGCGCCTGCCCGGCGACCCTGGCGCGGGCCTCCGCGAGCAGCGCCTGCCCCATGACCCAGTTGATCAGCCGGGGCAGGATGTGGTGGCTGTAGATGGCCATGGTCCCCTTGCCTTTCACATGAACGAGAAACGGCTCAGAGCGCCTCCTGCATCTCGAACAGCCGTTGAACGGCGTCGGCGGTGCGCTGGTAGTGATCCCTCAGGGCCGCCACCGCCTCTTCGGCATTGCGGTCGATCGCGCAACTCATGATCCGTTCATGCTCGCGAACCACGTCACGGTCCTGTTTGGGCACGCTGACCGACAGCCGGCGGTAACGGTCGGCCCGGACGAACAGCTTCTCGCACAGTTCGATCAGGATCGGCGACCCGCAGGCCGAGATCAGGATGCGGTGGAAATCGGCATGCCGCAGGTCCCAATCCTCGCGGATGGCGGTCGGCAGGTCGTCGCGTTCACGGGGCAGGCGCGACATCATGTGGTGCGCCGCCAGCAGCCGGCCTTCCCATTCCGAGTCGCCGTTTTCAATGGACAGGCGCAGCGCCTCGCCCTCCAGCAGTTTGCGGGTGGCGACGATGTCCAGCAGTTCGGCGACCGACAGCGGTGCCACCGAAAAGCCGCGGTGATCGTCCGAGACGGTGAAGCCCTCCGCTGTCAGCCGGACCAGCGCCTCGCGCACCGGCGAAACGCTCATGCCGCACAGCGCCTGCAAATCGGCGAACCGCAGGCGCTGGCCGGGCTTCAGCACGCCGGAGCGGATGGCCCGGTGAATGACGGCATAGGCATCGCCCGCCAGCGTGCGTGCCTCGGCACGGTCCTTCATGACTGCCCCCTCGAAACCGACACCCGCATTTTCGAAAATCCTATCCTCATTCGAAAACCATTGACAGCATATATGATCCGTGGAAACTGTATGTTAACGCAGCAATCCTGAAAAGATGACCACAAAGCTGGTCGGCGCAAGGAGACGACGTTTTGAAACTCGTTCGCTTCGGGGCTCCGGGAGAAGAGAAGCCGGGCCTGATCGACAAGGACGGTTCCATCCGGGACTTGTCGTCGGTTGTCAAGGACATCGACGGTTCTTCTCTGAATAAAAGCAGCCTGGAGAGGCTCCGGTCCATCGCGGTCGATGATCTGCCGCTGGTCTCGGGCGCGGTGCGGTTGGGACCGTGCGTGACCGGTGTCGGCAACTTCATCGCCGTCGGCCTGAACTATGCCGACCATGCGGCGGAAAGCGGCATGCCGGTTCCGGCGGAGCCGGTGCTGTTCAACAAGGCGCCGTCCTGCATCGTCGGCCCGGACGACACCGTGCTGATCCCGCCGGGGTCGGAGAAGACCGACTGGGAGGTCGAACTCGCCATCGTCATCGGCGAGCGCGCCTCCTACGTGTCGGAGGCCGATGCGCTGAATTACGTGGCCGGCTATTGCGTGTGCAACGACGTGTCGGAGCGCGGCTATCAGCTGGAGCGCGGCGGCGGGCAGTGGACGAAGGGCAAGGGCTGCCCGACCTTCGGTCCGCTCGGCCCCTGGCTGGTCACGAAGGACGAGGTGGAGGACGTCCACAACCTCGCCATGACGCTGTCGGTCAACGGCCAAACCATGCAGAACGGCTCCACCCGGACGATGGTCTTCCAGGTGCCGTTCCTGGTTTCCCACATCTCGCAGTTCATGACGCTGATGCCGGGCGACGTCATCACCACCGGGACGCCGCCGGGCGTCGGCATGGGCATGAAGCCGCCGCGCTACCTGAAGCCGGGTGACAGCATCCGCGTCGAAATCCAGGGGCTGGGCGTGCAGAACCAGCGCGTCGCCGCCACCTGACCTGACATCCGGGCCGCGATCCGTCGCGGCCCCTCTTTTCCGGCGACGCGCGGATTCGGCCTCCAGTTCGGCCACCCCGCCCGTCCCGGCCATCTTCGGCGTCCCATCGCCGCCCGTTCCAGTCAATGCAGAAAGCGGGAACTCGCCGTTGCGCGGGAGTGCGCCCGCTCGTCCATCCGAGATTTGTGGCCGAAATTTGCGGCCGAGATTTGTGGAGGAAGCGCCTCATGAACATAAAAGACAGAATGGATCGGATTCCCGGCGGCCTGATGCTGGTGCCGCTGCTGCTCGGTGCACTGTGCAAGACCTTCGTGCCGGACGCGCCCGGCTATTTCAAAGGCTTCACCCAGGGGATCATGACCGGCGTGGTGCCGATCCTGGCGGTGTGGTTCTTCTGCATGGGCGCGTCGATCAAGCTGAGCGCCACCGGAACGGTGCTGCGCAAGTCCGGCACGCTGGTCCTGACCAAGCTGATCGCCGCCTGGATCATCGTGCTGGTGATGTCGCAGTTCATTCCGCCCGAAGGCATTCACACCGGATTCTTCGCCGGGCTGTCGATCCTGGCCGTCGTCTGTGCCATGGACATGACCAACGGCGGGCTCTACGCCTCGCTGATGCAGACCTACGGTACCAAGGAGGAGGCCGGCGCCTTCGTACTGACCTCCATCGAATCCGGTCCGCTGATGAGCATGATCATCCTCGGCGCGTCCGGCGCCGCGCATTTCGAACCGCAGATCTTCATCGGCGCCGTGCTGCCCTTCCTGGTCGGCTTCGCGCTCGGCAACCTGGATCCGAAGCTGCGCGCCCTGTTCGCGCCGGGCGGCCAGCTGATGATCCCGTTCTTCGCCTTTGCGCTCGGCAACACCATCAATCTCGGCACGCTGTTCTCGCCGCTGCTCGGGCTGGGCGTGCTGCTGGCGCTCGGCGTCATCGTGCTGACCGGCATTCCGCTGATCCTGGCCGACAAGATCATCGGCCGCGGCACCGGCACCGCCGGCATCGCCGCTTCCTCCACCGCCGGCGCGGCTGCCGCCAACCCGGTGGCGATCGCCGCCGTCGCCCCGCAATTCGCCCCCGCGGCGGCGGATGCCACCGTGCTGGTGGCGATCTGCATCATCGTCACCTCCGTCGCCGTCCCGATCATCACCGGCCTCTGGTACAAGCGATTCGGCCAGGGATTGGCCGAGACGAACCGTGCCGACACCTCGCTGATGCCGGTCGGGGCGACGCCGGTGGACTGACGCCGCGACCGTTCTTCCGCCGGGATCGTTACCCACACGCATCAAGCACCGTTTTCAGGAGTAGGACCATGACCGGAAAACTGACCGGCAAGACCGCCGTCATCACGGGTGCGGCCCAGGGGATCGGCCGCGCGACCGCCGAACTGTTCGCCCGCGAAGGCGCAAGGGTCGTCGCCACCGACGTCAACGGCGCCAAGCTGGCCGAGCTGACAGGGCAGGGGATCGAAACGCGGGTGCTGAACGTGCTCGACGATCGGGCGGTGCGGTCGGTCCTGGGCGAGATCGGCCGCGTCGACATCCTGTTCAATTGCGCCGGCGTGGTCCACAACGGCACGATCCTGGAGATGACCGACGATGAGCTGGAGTTCGCCCTCGACCTCAACGTGAAGGCTCTGGTCCGCACCACGAGAGCGGTGCTGCCGGCCATGCTGGAACACGGCGACGGCTGCATCATCAACATGTCGTCGGTGGCTTCCAGCGTGAAGGGGGTGCCCAACCGCTTCGCCTACACCACCACCAAGGCGGCGGTCATCGGACTGACCAAGTCGGTCGCCGCCGACTATGTGACGAAGGGCATCCGCTGCAACGCCATCTGTCCGGGAACGGTCGAATCGCCGTCGTTGCAGGAGCGGCTGTCGGCCCAGGGCGATTACCAGGCGGCCCGCGCCGCCTTCATCGCCCGCCAGCCGATCGGTCGCATCGGCCAGCCCGAGGAGATCGCCGAATTGGCCCTCCACCTTACCACCGCCACCTACACCACCGGCCAGATCCACATCATCGACGGCGGCTGGGCGATGTAGGGGACGTCACGACAGGTGCGGCCCCCCGACCCAGGCCAGCGTAAGCCCGAGCCCCTGCAGGGCGTGGACGCCGACAAGGATCCCGACGAGGATGATGACGGCGCTGGACAGGTAGGGGGCTCGCCGCGCGAATTTGCCGAAGGCGTCCGACCAGCGTCGTTCGGCATGGCGCATGCCCAGCGCGGCGACCGCCCCGGCGGCCACCAGGGTCAGGGCCAAGCCGATGCTGAAACAGACGACCAGCGCGGCGCCGAGCGTGACCTCCTTGAGCTGGAGGCACAACAACAGAACGGTGATGGCCGCCGGGCAGGGGATCAGCCCGCCGGTCAGGCCGAACAGCAGGATCTGTCCGGTGGTGACGTGCCGACCGGCAAAGCGGCGCTGGATGTCGCGGGCATGCGCCCGCTCATGCGCATCCTGATAGTCTGACTGTCCGAGATCCAGTGCGCCGGCGTGGGCATGGGTGTGCCCACCATGGCTGTGGCCATGATGGTGATGCGCATGCCCGTGGTGGTCATGCCCATGATGATGGTGAGCATGTCCGGCCGTCTCGTGCCGCTGGTCCCGCCATGTCCGCGCCGCCATCCACAGTGCCACCGCAATGATCAACGCTGCCGAAGCGAGCTGGAAATAGGGCTCGGTCGTCTCGGCGTTCCAGCCTCGGCCGATCCACATCCCTCCAAGGGCCACGGCCCACACCACCGCCGTATGCGACAGCGTCGCGGCCAGACCGAGCAGGACCGCCTGGGCAACCGTGCCGCGGATGGCGACGATGAAGGCCGCCATCATCGTCTTGGAATGGCCCGGCTCCAACCCGTGCAGCGCGCCGAGCAGGATGGCGCTCGGGATGAACAGCCAGGCGTTGGCGGCGCCTTGCTGCAGAAGGGCGGAGAATTCGGGCATCGCTGGTCTCTACAGGTATTTCGTGATCGCCTTGAATTCCGCGATCGATGCCCGCGCTTCGGCGGGCGTGGCGTCAACCGCCGCGTCCAGGCAGTGATCCAGATGATCGTGGATGAGCACCTTCTTGGCCTCGCGCACGGCGCTTTCCACCGCATGCAATTGCTGGGCGAGGTCGAGGCAGGGCCGGCCGGCTTCGATCATTTCGATGATGCCGCGCAGATGTCCATCCGCCCGCTTGAGGCGCTTGATGATGTCGGGGTGGCTGTGGTGAGTGCTCATGCCAAAATCGTATCCCCCCGGATAGGATATGGCAAGGCCGTTGACGACGCCTGCCGATCCGCCGCTTGTGCTTTGATGGCGCAGCATGTCGGGCGGAGTTGACCGCGCCCCTGATCTTGCTCTATCCCCCTGGATAGGATCGACGATCCGACGCCCGGCGATCCGACGGAGGTCTTATGGATGATTTCGCCGGTCTGGCCGGCCTGTTCAGCGCCGCGCTGCTGGCGGCGACGATCCTGCCGGCCCAGTCGGAGGTGATTCTGGCCGGCATGCATATGGCCGGGACCCACTCGACGCCGACGCTGGTGCTGGTGGCCACCATCGGCAACGTATTGGGCTCGGTCGTGAACTGGCTGCTCGGCCGCTACCTGATCCACTTCCGCGACCGCCGCTGGTTTCCGGTCAAGGCCTCGCTGATCGACCGCGCCACCGCCTGGTATCAGAAATGGGGGGTGTGGTCGCTGCTGCTGGCCTGGGCGCCCTTCATCGGCGACCCGCTGACCCTGGTCGCCGGCATCCTGCGGGAGAATTTCTGGATATTCCTTCTGCTGGTGACCATCGGCAAGGCGGCCCGTTACGTGGCCCTGGTGGTCGCCTTCTGATAGCTTTACCGTTCAACCGAGGACCAACGATGTCGTCTTGCCCCTGCGGCTCCGGCCGTTCCTTCGAAGACTGCTGCGGCCCCATCCTGGCCGGGGAGCCGGCGCCGACCGCCGAAGCGCTGATGCGGTCCCGCTACACCGCCTTCGTCCGCCATGACCTTGACCATGTCGAGCGCACCCACGCTCCGGAGATCCGTGACGACTTCAACCGCGGCGAGGCCGAACGGGTGGCGGAGGAGTCGGAGTGGCAGCGGCTCGACATCCTGCGCGCCAGCGAGGAGGGCGACAGCGGGGTGGTGGAGTTCCAGATCCATTTCCGTCGCGACGGCAATGACATGCGCCACCACGAGCGGGCGAGCTTCCGCCGGGAGGACGGGCGGTGGCTCTATGTCAGCGGCGAGGTCAACCCGAAGGGCGAGCCGCGCCGCGTGGTCAAGGTCGGGCGCAACGAGCCCTGTCCCTGCGGATCCAGCAAGAAATACAAAGCCTGCTGCGGCAAGTGACCGGAGGGGCGCCGCCATGGAACCGCGTTTCTCCTGCACCGCCTGCGGCAAATGCTGCCACGGCTGGCTGCCGCTGACGCTGGCGGACGCGGTCGCCCATGCCGGCCGTTTCCCCCTGGCGATGGTGTGGACGCCGGTGCGGTCGAACGCCCGATCCTACGAGCTGGCGACCCGGCTGGGCGCGACGGTGCGGCTGCCCAACCGCAAGACGGTGGCGGTGTTGATCGTGCCGACCGCCTATCTGCCGACCTCCTTCCCCTGTCCGGAACTGCAGGACGACGGGCTGTGCGGCATCCATGAGACCAAGCCGTCGCGCTGCCGCACCATGCCCTTCTACCCCTACCGCGAGGAAAAGGATCAGGCCGACCTGCTGATCCCGCGCAAGGGCTGGCAGTGCGACACCTCGGCCACGGCGCCGGTCGTCTATGCCGATCACGCGATCCTCGACCGCACGGATTTCGACCGCGAGCGGAGCGATCTGCTCGACCAGGCGCCCGCGATCCAGCGTTACGCCGACTATATGCTGAAATACATGCCGTGGATCGTCGACGAGTTGGCGAAGCTGGCGGCCAAGCCGACCGGCGGCAATCTGGTCACCAGCCTGTCCTCCTTCCTCACCGCCACGCGCCGGCCGGATGCGGCGGACATCGCCGCCGCCCAGGCCCCGCTGTTCCGGGCGATGGCGGAGCGGACGAAGGACGATCCGGCCTTGCGCGATTACCACCGCAACTACAGCGGATGGGCCAAGGAGATGGAGGGGCTCGCCCGGCGGAAGTAGCCCCCGGTATTTTCCTTCAGAGTTCGGCCGCGACCGCCTTCACCGCCTTGGCCGTTGCGGACACCACGATGTCGGCCTCCTCCCGCGTCAGGCAGAGCGGCGGGGCGAAGCCGAGGATGTCGCCCTGCGGCATGGCGCGGGCGATGACGCCCCGTTCCAGCAGTGCGGCGGACAGGCGCGGCCCGACCTTCGCCTCGGCGGGGAAGAAGCGGCGGTCGTCCCGGTCGGCGACGAACTCCACGGCCGCCAGCATGCCCTCGCCGCGCACATCGCCGACCATCGGATGCCCGCCCAGCGCGTCGGCCAGCGCGGCGCGGAAATAGCCGCCGGTCTCGCCCGCGTTGGTTACCAGATCGAGTGTGTCGATCAGCTCCAGGTTGGCCACGCCGGCGGCGGCGCAGAGCGGATGGGCCGAATAGGTCCAGCCATGGCCGATCGGCCCAAGCTGGTCGGAGCCCTGTTCCAGCACCTTCCACACCCGATCGCCGACGATCACGCCCGACAGCGGCGCATAGGCGGAGGTCAGGCCCTTGGCGATGGTGATGAGGTCGGGCTTGATGCCGTAATGGTCGGAGCCGAACATGCTGCCGAGCCGGCCGAACCCGGTCACCACCTCGTCGGCGATCAGCAGGATGTCGTATTTGTTCAGCACCGCCTGGATCTTCTCCCAATAGCCGGCGGGCGGCGGAACGATGCCGCCGGTGCCCAGCACCGGTTCGCCGATGAAGGCGGCGACGGTCTCCGGCCCCTCCGCCAGGATCATCGCCTCCAGCTGGTCGGCGCAGTGCTGGGAGAACTGCTCCTCGCTCATGCTCCGGTCGGCGCGGCGGAAGTAATAGGGGGCTTCGGTGTGCAGAACCGGCGGGCGCGGCAGGTCAAAGGCCTTGTGGAACAGCTCCAGCCCGGTCAGGCTGCCGGTCATCACCCCCGACCCGTGGTAGCCGCGCCAGCGCGAGATGATCTTCTTCTTCTCCGGCCGGCCGAGGATGTTGTTGTAATACCAGACCAGCTTGATGTTGGTCTCGTTCGCGTCCGATCCCGACAGGCCGAAATAGACGCGCGACATCCCGGCGGGCGCGCGGTCGATGATCATCTTGGCGAGCGTGATCGACGGCTCGCTGCCATGCCCGACATAGGCGTGATAATAGGCGAGCTTGCCGGCCTGCTCGGCGATGGCGTCAGCGATCTCGCGGCGGCCATAGCCGACATTGACGCAATAGAGGCCGGCGAAGGCGTCCAGGCTGCGCTTGCCGTCACGGTCGGTGATGTAGACGCCTTCGCCGCCGGTGACGACGCGGGTCGGAGTGTCGCCGCGGGCATGCGCCGCCATATGGGTCGACGGGTGGAAGAAATGGTCGCGGTCCCAGGCGGTCAGCTCGTTGGTCAGGTCGGTCATGACGTTTCTTTCCCAGACAAGAATTTCGGTTCAGGCGGCGTCGAGGCAGACGTATTTCAGCTCGGTGAAGGCCTCCATCCCGTGGCGCGAGCCTTCGCGGCCGAGGCCGGATTGCTTGACCCCGCCGAAGGGAACCGGCGCGCCGGTGATCTTCACCCGGTTGACCGCCACCATGCCGTACTGCAGCGCCCGCGACAGGCGCAGGATCCGGCCGGCGTCGCGGGTCACCAGATAGGCGACGAGGCCGTATTCGGTGTCGTTGGCGCGGGCCACCACCTCCGCCTCGTCATCGAAGGGCAGGATCGCGGCGACCGGGCCGAAGGTCTCCTCGCGCAGGATCAGCGAATCCGGCGCCACGTCGGCCAGAACGGTGGGACGGTAGAACAGCGGGCCGGCGGGATGGATTTCGCCGCCGGTCAGGCAGCGGGCGCCGCGGTCCACCGCGTCGCGGACGTGGCGTGCGCATTTGTCGACCGCCCGCTCGTTCATCAGCGGCCCGATCTGCACGTCCGGCTCCAACCCCGGACCGACGCGCAGCGCGGCACTGCGGGCGGTGAAGGCGGCGCAGAAGGAATCGTAGAGCGGACGCTGCACATAGATGCGGTTGGCGGCGAGGCAATCCTGGCCGGAGGTGGCGAACTTCGCGTCGATGGAAATGTCCACCGCCCGCTGCAGGTCGGCATCGGCGAAGATCAGCAGCGGCGCATGGCCGCCCAGTTCCATCACCAGCCGCTTCATGGTGGGCGCGCAGCGCGCGGCGATGCGGCTGCCGATCCCAGTTGAGCCGGTGAAGCTCATGGCACGGACGCGGGCGTCGTCGCACAGCGCGCCGACCAGCGGTTCAGGCTCGCCGGTCAGGACGTTGAACACGCCGGCGGGGATGCCCGCCCGCTCCGCCAGTTCCGCCAGCGCCAGCGCCGACAGCGGCGTCTCGGACGACGCATGCGCCACCACGGTGCAGCCCGCCGCCAGCGCCGCCGCCGCCTTGCGCGTCAGCATGGCCGACGGGAAATTCCACGGCGTCGCCATGCCGACCACGCCCAGCGCCTCTCGCCGCAGAAGCATCTCGGCGCCGGGCAGGTGGCTTGTAATGCTCTCGACGCCCACCCGCTTGGACTCCTCCGCGTACCACTCGACGAAGGAGGCGGCATAGTCGATCTCCCCCCGCGATTCGGCGAGCGGCTTGCCCTGCTCCAGCGTCATCAGCAGGGCGAGGTCCTCCTTGGCGGCGGTGATGCGGTCGAACCAGTCGCGCAGGCGGGCGGCGCGGTCCTGCGGCAGCCGGGCGCTCCAGGCCGGAAAGGCTGCCGATGCCGCGGTGACGGCGGCGGTCGCCTGTGCGGCGTCCAGCGCCGCGACATGGGCAATCGTCCGTCCGCTGGCCGGATCGGTCACCGGAAAGGTGGCGCCGTCGGGCGCCGCGGTCCAGCGTCCGCCGACATAGGCGAGTTCGCGCAGCAGGCGGCGGTCGGTCAGGCGGCTGACGGCGTCGTGACGGTCCAGGCGGGACAGCTGCGCGGTCATGGGCACCTCCGGATTTTTGGGTTGAGCGCCGAAGCGCCCGTGTTCCGGAGTCTAGCGGTGATGCGGCGGAGACTGTGTCCGAACTGGGCCTGCGTGGCGGAGAGTGTCTCTTTGATGGGGCGGGGAGGAAGAGAAAGTCTCTATCACGATGAGACGGACCCGCCCGGCTCCTCCATCAGCGCCTCAAGCGGCATCGCTGCGTCGTCCTTCACCGTCCGCGTGACGATGTAGGTGAAATAGCGGTCGATCCCGGCGTCGCCCTCCAGCAGCCGGTCGATGATCCGCTGATAGGCGTCGACGTCGCGCGCCACCACCCGCAGGACATAGTCGAGCCCGCCGCCGACCGACCAGCAGGAGACGATGCCGGGCTCCGCCCGCACCGCCCGCTCGAACCGGTCGAAATCGGCCTGCCGGTGGCTGCCCAGTGTCACCTCCACCAGCGCCATGGCGAAGGGCGTGACCTGCCGCAGGGCCAGCCGGGCATGATAGCCGGTGACGATGCCGGCCTCCTCCAGCCGGCGCAGCCGCACCCAGCAGGGCGTCGGCGACAGCCCCACCCGGTCGGCCAGCGCCAGTTTGGTGATGCGGCCGTCACGCTGGATTTCCGACAGGATGCGCAGGTCGATGGGATCGAGCTTCAGGTCAGACATGGGGCCGGCCGCCTTTGGAAAAGTGACAACCGACGATGTCCATGCTTTCCGGCATTGTCAAATGTGATGATTTCCAGCAGAAATGTTGCATGACAAAGTGGCACCCCGATGCATCGGCTTTGAGCAGGCCCGTCTATCTCTCGCTGGCCGATCAGGTGCAGCGGGCGATCACGCAAGGCCAACTGGCGGTCGGCGACCAGCTGCCCACCCACCGGCAGCTTGCCGACGAATTGGGCATTTCCGTCCAGACCGTCAGCCGCGCCTATGAGGAGTTGATCCGGCGTGGCCTGATCAGTGGGGAAACCGGCCGCGGCACCTTCATCCGGGCAGCGCAAACCGAGGTCGATCCGCCCTACATCCCCCAGCGCACCGACGAGGTGATCGACCTGTCGATCCTCAAGCCGGTGTGCGAGCCGCTGCATGTGGAGGCGATGCGGCAAGCGCTGGTGGAGTTGTCCGCCAGCCTGCCGCCGGCCGTGGTGCTGTCCTTCCGCCCCAACACCCTGTTCGCCCGCCACCGGGCGACGGCGGTGTCCTGGCTGCGCCATTGCGGGGTGGAGACCACGGCGGCCAACGTCACCCTGACCAACGGCGCCACCGCCGGCATGACCATCGCCCTGATGGCCGCCGCCCCTCCCGGATCGACCGTGGTGACGGAGGAGGTCGGGCACCACACGCTGCTGCCGCTCGCCTCCTATCTCGGCATCAAGCTGCGCGGCGTCGCCATCGACGAGGAGGGAATCCGTCCCGACGCCCTCGACGCCGCCTGCCGCGACGGCACGGCCAAGGCGCTGTTCGTCATGCCGAATCCGATCAACGCCACCGCCACCCATATGGGCGAGACCCGGCGCGCCGAGATCGCGCGGCTGGCACAGCGCCACAACCTGTCGATCGTCGAGAATGATCCGCTCGGCCCCCTGCTGAGCGACAGGCGCCCGCCGCTGGCGGCCCTGGCGCCGGAACGGACGCTCTACGTCACCAGCTTCACCAAGACGGTGATGCCGGGCCTGCGCACCGGCTATCTGGTGGTTCCCGACCGGCTGCTCGCCGCCGTCACCAACCGCCATCTGGTGACCAATTGGATCGCGACGCCCATCGTCGCCGAGATCGCCACCCGCTGGGTCGAGAGCGGTTTCGCGATGGAGATGGTGGAGTGGCAGCGCAAGGCGCTGCACCGCCGGCACGCGCTGGCGGCGGAAATCCTGAAAGGCATCCCCCACCGCAGCCATCCCGAAGGGCTGCATCTGTGGCTGCCGCTGGGCGAAGGGCGGCCGGAGGCGACCTTCGTGTCGCATGCCCGCCATCAGGGGGTGGCGCTGGCGCCGGGATCGGCCTTCGCCATCGGTCCGGGAACGCGGCCCGACGCGCTGCGCGTCTCCATCGGCTCCACCACCGAGGCGGAGCTTCACGCCGGCCTGCGCGTGATCGTCAATCTGCTGAACAGCGACCCGGAGCCGGTGCTGCTGGCGATCTGAAGAGACCGAAGGTGAGACTCTTTAGAATTGTCATGATTTTATTTTCCGGATTGACATGATTTAAGCGGTCCCGCATCGTTTGTGCACATCCACGGTCGCCAACCATTGCAAGGGAAGACCGGTGTGACCGACACAATCATCGACATCGACTGCGTCACGAAGCGCTACGGCTCGCACACCGTGCTGAAAGACTTGTGCTTTTCAGTCCGTCCGGGTGAGAAGCTGGCGCTGATCGGGCCGTCCGGCTCCGGCAAGACCACGATCCTGCGGACATTGATGACGCTGGAGACCATCGAAAGCGGCACCATCCGCGTCGATGGCGAGCACCTGTTCCAGATGGAGCGCAACGGCCGTCTGGTCCCCGCCGACGAGGCGCATCTGCACCGGATGCGGACCAAGATCGGCATGGTGTTCCAGCTGTTCAACCTGTTCCCGCACAAATGCGTGCTGGACAACGTCACGCTGGCGCCGATGCTGACCAAGGGCGTCAGGAAGGCGGATGCCGAACGCCGGGCGATGGAACTGCTGGACCTTGTCGGCCTCGCCGACAAGGCCCGCGCCATGCCGGTCCAGCTGTCCGGCGGCCAGAAGCAGCGGGTGGCCATCGCCCGCGCCCTGGCGCTGCAGCCCAGGATCATGCTGTTCGACGAGGTGACCTCGGCGCTCGACCCCGAACTCGTGGAAGAGGTGCTGAGCGTCATGCGGATGCTGGGGTCCACCACCGACATGACCATGTTGCTGGTGACCCACGAGATGAGCTTCGCCCACGATTTCGCCGACCGCGTGCTGTTCTTCGACCGCGGCCGCATCGTGGAGGAGGGGCCGCCCGACGTTCTCTTCACCAACCCGTCGCATGAGCGGACCCAGGCCTTTTTGAAAAAGATCATCGCGGCCGGGCAGCGCATCTGACGGTCCCCCGCGACCGCAAGGCGTCCGTCACCGCTTTTTCCCCGAACGCAGGAGATTTCGGCTTCATGGCTGATTGGGCCGGCTATATGGGCTTGATGCTGGACGGCGCGCTGGTGACGGCGAAGCTGACCGTGCTCGGCTGCGCGCTGGCACTGCCGGCCGCCTTCCTCGCCGGGCTGGGCCGGCTGTCGCGCTTCTCTGCCGTGCGCGCCGCGTCGGTCGCCTATATCGAGTTCTTTCGCGGCACCTCGATCTTCGTCCAACTGTTCTGGGCCTATTTCGTCCTGCCGCTGATGGGCGTGACGCTGACGCCGCTGCAGGCCGGCGTGCTGGCGCTGGGGCTGAATGTCGGCGCCTACGGCGCGGAGGTGGTGCGGTCGGCGGTGCAGTCGATCGGCCGCGAACAGCACGAGGCCTGCGTCGCGCTGAACCTGACGCGCTGGCAAAGCCTGCGTTACGTGCTGTTGCCGCAGGCGGCGGTGGTGATGGTGCCGACCTTCTGCAACAACGCCATCGAACTGCTGAAGGCGACCTCGGTGGTGTCGCTCATCTCGCTCAGCGACCTGACCTTCCAGGCGCAGGTGGTGCGCTCGCAGACCGGCAGCACCGCCATGCCCTTCCTGACCGTCCTGGTCATCTACTTCGCCTATGCCAGCCTGATCTCGTTCGGCATGAAGGCCCTGGAGCGCCGCATGACCCGCGGCCTCGACGGGCTGCGCACCTGAGGATACCCGCCATGGAATGGGATTGGGAGTTCGTTCGCGAGATCATGCCGACGCTGCTGGACGGCCTGCGCATCACGCTGCTGGCCACGCTGCTCGGGTCCGTCCTCGCCGCCGCCGCCGGGCTGGGCTTCGCCCTGCTGCGCCGCTCGAAGAGCCGGGCGGTGGCGCGCATCACCGGCTTCGTGGTGGAGTTCATCCGCGGCACGCCGCTGCTGGTGCAGCTGTATTTCCTGTTCTACGTGCTGCCGGAACTGGGTCTGCTGCTGTCGCCGCTGACCGCCGGGGTGGTCGGGTTGGGGCTCCATTACGCCACCTACACGTCGGAGGTCTTCCGCGCCGGCATCGACAACACGCCGCGCGGCCAGTGGGAGGCGGCGAAGGCCTGCAACCTCACGCCCTACCAGACCTGGCGCCATGTCATCCTGCCGCAGGCGATCCCGCCGATGATCCCGGCGCTGGCGAACTACTTCGTCGCGATGTTCAAGGAAACGCCGCTGCTCTCCGCCATCACGGTGATCGAGCTGATGAGCGAAGCCCGCAGCGTCGCCAACAGCAACTACCGCTATCTGGAACCGATGACGCTGGTCGGCATCCTGTTCCTGTGCATCAGCCTGATCGCCGTGCCCGCCCTGCACATGCTGGAACGCCGGTTCCGGCCCACCCGCTGATCGCCGACGCGCTGATACGCTGACTCTGGAGTTCCCGAGCCATGTCCTCCATCCCCATCCTGCGCTCGGCCACCACACTGGCCTTCGACGACCGCCCGGTCGAAAAGCGCGTCGGCCTCGTCGTGCTGGCCACCGACCACACGACCGAGCCCGATTTCCGCCGCATGGTCGCCAGCGAGCGCATCGGCGTCTACACCGCGCGCATCGCCTACGCCAACCCGACGACGCCGGAGAATCTGCGCCGCATGCAGCCGCGCCTCGCCGAAGGGGCGGCGCTGATCCTGCCCGACGAACCGCTCGACGCCATCTGCTATTCCTGCACCTCGGCCAGCGTCGTGATGGGCGACGACGCCATCGAGGAGGCCATCGCCTCGGCCAAGCCGGGCGTTCCCGTCATCACCCCGCCCGCCGCCGCCCGCCGCGCCCTGAAGGCGTTCGGCGCCCGGCGCATCGCCGTGCTGACGCCCTACACCGAACAGACCAGCCGGCCGATGGCCGCCTATTTCGCCGAGCACGGCTTCGACATCGCGCGCTTCACTTGCTTCGGGCTGGACGACGACCGCGAGATGGCGCGCATCGCGCCGGCCAGCCTGGTGCGCGCCGCCATCGACGCGATGGCGCCCGACGCCGACGCGCTGTTCATCTCCTGCACCGCCCTGCGCTCGGCAGGCGTCGCCGCGGAAATCGAGGCCGCGATCGGCCGCCCGGTGGTCACCAGCAACCAGGCCACCGCCTGGGCCACACTCCGCCTGTGCGGCGACGACCGGCCCCGGCCGGAAGGCGGACGGCTGATGACCCTTCCCTTGCCGGCAGAGGCTCAACCATGACCGGGCACGGCATCGGCCTGGAGGACGTCTTCCGCGCCCGCGCGCGGCTGGCCGGGCGGATCGCGGCGACGCCGACCGTCACCTCGCCCAGCCTGACCGCCCGCTGCGGCGCCCCGGTCTTCCTGAAGCTGGAAACCCGCCAGACCACCGGCAGCTTCAAGCTGCGCGGCGCGACCAACGCGCTGTCGGCCCTGCCGCGCGAAGCTCTGGCAACGGGGGTCGCTGCAGCCTCCACCGGCAACCATGGCCGGGCGCTCGCCCATGCCGCAGCCCAAGCCGGCGTCCGCTGCGTCGTCTGCATGTCGGCGCTGGTGCCGTCCAACAAAGTCGAGGGCATCCGCGCGCTCGGCGCCGAAATCCGCATCGTCGGCCGCTCCCAGGACGATGCCCAGGTCGAGGTCGACCGGCTGGTCCGCGAGGAGGGCTTCGCCACCGTCCCGCCCTTCGACCATGCCGACGTCATCGCCGGGCAGGGCACGCTGGGGCTGGAGATCATCGAGGCGGTTCCCGACGCCGAGCTGCTGCTGGTGCCGCTGTCGGGCGGCGGCCTGATCGCCGGCGTGGCATTGGCGGCCAAGGCTCTGCGGCCCGGCCTGCGGGTGATCGGCGTCTCGATGGAACGCGGCGCCGCCATGCATGCTAGTCTGAAGGCCGGCCGCCCGGTCCTGGTCGAGGAGTTGGAGACGCTGGCGGACTCGCTCGGCGGCGGCATCGGCCTCGACAACCGCTACACCCACCGCATCGCCGCCAGCCTGCTCGACGACGTGGTCCTGCTGACCGAGGACGAGATCGCCGCCGGCATCGAGCACGCCTATTCCGCCGAGCAGGAGATCGTCGAGGGCGCCGGCGCCGTCGGCATCGCCGCGCTGCTCGCCGGCAAGGTGACGCCGCGCGGCCCCACAATCGCGCTGCTGTCCGGCCGCAACATCGCCATGGACCTGCACCGCCGCATCATCACCGGAGCCCATCCATGCCCCGCATGACCATCCTGACCGAGGCGGAGCTGCGGCGGATCGTTCCGCTCGACCGCGATGCCGTCGCCTGTGTCGAGGACGCCTTCCTGGCGCTGGCCACCCGCCCGGTGGCGATGCCGCCGATCCTGCGGCTCGACATTCCCGAATATCGTGGGGAAGTCGACGTCAAGACCGCCTATGTCCCCGGCCTTGACGGCTTCGCCATCAAGATCAGCCCCGGCTTCTTCGGCAACCCGGCGCTCGGCCTGCCCAGCGTCAATGGGCTGATGGTGCTGCTGAGCAGCCGGACCGGTCTGGTCGAGGCCCTGCTGCTCGACAACGGCTATCTGACCGACGTGCGCACCGCCGCCGCAGGGGCAGTCGCGGCCAAGCATCTGTCGCGTCCCGACAGCGCCGTTGCCGCGATCTTCGGCGCCGGGGTCCAGGCGGCGTTGCAGCTGGAGGCGCTGACCCTGGTCCGCCCGATCCGCGAGGCCCGCATCTGGGCGCGCCAGCCCGAGCGCGCCGCCGCCACCGCCGCCCGCCTGTCGGAGCGGTTGGGCTTCCCCGTCCGTGCCGCGGAGGAGGGCAGGGCGGCGGTCGCCGGCGCCGACATCGTCGTCACCACCACCCCGGCCGACCGGCCGATCCTGATGGCGGACTGGCTGGAACCCGGCCAGCACGTCACCGCCATGGGGTCGGACGCCGAGCACAAGAACGAACTCGATCCCGCCATCCTGTCCCGTGCCGACCTCTATGTCGCCGACCGCCTGACGCAGACCCGCCGGCTGGGCGAACTGCACCACGCAATTGCCGCCGGCACGGTCGCCGCCGACCGCGACTTCCCCGAACTGGGCGCCGTCATCGCCGGGAAGGCCGCCGGCCGGCCGACCACCGACGCCATCACCGTCTGCGACCTCACCGGAACCGGGGTGCAGGACACCGCCATCGCCACGCTGGCGCGCGGCCGGGCCCTGGCGGCCGGCGCCGGCACCGTCTTCGACGCCTGATTCCCTCTTCCCATGCCCCTCTTCTCATAAGAGAGACCCCGACATGCTGGAACCGACGCTGAACTTCAGCCGGGCCGAATATGCCGCACGGCTCGACAAGACCCGTGCCGCCATGGACAAGGCCGGCATCGAGCTGCTGATCGTCACCGATCCGTCGAACATGGCCTGGCTGACCGGCTATGACGGCTGGTCCTTCTATGTCCACCAATGCGTGATCGTGCCACCGCATGGCGAGCCGATCTGGTACGGCCGCGGCCAGGACGCCAACGGCGCCAAGCGCACCGCCTATCTCGCTCATGACAGCATCATCGGCTATCCCGACCATTACGTGCAGTCGACCGAGCGCCATCCGATGGACCTGCTGTCGACGATCCTGGCGGATCGCGGCTGGGGCGGGCTGTCCATCGGCGTCGAGATGGACAATTACTGGTTCACCGCCGCCGCCTACCAGTCGCTGACCACCCATCTGCCCAACGCCCGCTTCAGGAACGCGACGGCGCTGGTCAACTGGCAGCGCGCGGTGAAGAGCCCGCAGGAACTCGACTACATGCGCAAGGCCGCCCGCATCGTCGAGGCGATGCACGCCCGCATCGTCGAGCGGGTCGAGCCGGGCATGCGCAAATGCGACCTCGTGGCCGAGATCTACGATGCCGGCATCCGCGGCATCGGCGGAGCGGACGGCTTCGGCGGCGACTATCCCGCCATCGTCCCGCTTCTGCCGTCGGGGGCCGACGCCTCGGCGCCGCACCTGACCTGGGACGACCGGCCGATGAAGCTGGGGGAGGGCACCTTCTTCGAGATCGCCGGCTGCTACAAGCGCTACCACTGCCCGCTGTCGCGCACCGTCTTCCTCGGCACGCCGACCCAGGCCTTCCTGGACGCCGAGAAGGCGACGCTGGAGGGGATGGAGGCCGGGCTTGCCGCCGCCAAGCCGGGCAACAGCTGCGAGGACATCGCCAACGCCTTCTTCGCCGTGCTGAAGCGCTACGGCATCACCAAGGACAACCGCACCGGCTACCCCATCGGCCTCAGCTACCCGCCGGACTGGGGCGAGCGCACCATGAGCCTGCGCCCCGGCGACCGCACCGAACTGAAGCCCGGAATGACCTTCCACTTCATGACCGGCCTGTGGCTGGAGGATATGGGGCTGGAGATCACCGAGAGCATCGCCATCACCGACACCGGCGTCGAATGCCTGGCCAATGTGCCGCGCAAGCTGTTCGTGAAGTCCTGACCATGGCGCCCGTCACACTTGCCCCGTCCCCCATTACCCCGACGGTCGATTTCGACCGCGACGGCGTGCAGCACGGCTTTCTGCGCCTGCCCTACAGCCGGGACGATTCTGCCTGGGGTTCGGTGATGATCCCGGTCACCGTGGTGCGCAACGGCAGCGGGCCGACCGCCCTGCTGACCGGCGCCAACCATGGCGACGAGTATGAGGGCGCGGTCGCCCTGTTCGACCTCGCCCAGACGCTGACCGCCGACCGGGTCGCCGGCCGCGTCATCATCGTCCCGGCGATGAACTACCCGGCCTTCCAGGCGGGCACCCGCACATCGCCCATCGACAAGGGCAACCTGAACCGCAGCTTTCCCGGCCGCCCGGACGGCACGGTGACGCAGAAGATCGCCGATTACTTCGCCCGCGAACTGCTGCCGCTGGCCGATCTGGTGATGGACATCCATTCCGGCGGCCGGACGCTGGACTTCGTCCCCTTCGCCGCCGCCCACATCCTGCCCGACAAGGACCAGGAGGCGCGCTGCTTCGCCGCCGTGGCCGCCTTCGCCGCGCCCTATTCCATGCGCATGCTGGAGATCGACGCGGTCGGCATGTACGACACCGCGGCGGAGGAACTGGGCAAGACCTTCGTCACCACCGAACTCGGCGGCGGCGGCACCGGCCGGGCGGAGACCATCGCCATCGCCAAGCGCGGCGTCCGCAACGTCCTGCGCCACGCCGGAATCCTGACGGGCGCGCCGCCGGCAGACGGCCGACCGGCGGAGGCCGGCCGCTGGCTCGACATGCCGTCGGCCGACTGTTTCCGTTTCGCCGAGGACAGCGGGCTGATCGAGGCCTGCGTCGATCTGGGCCAGCCGGTGCGCAAGGGCGATCTGCTCGCCCGCATCCACCCCATCGGCCGCACCGGGCTGGCGCCCTCCGAGTACCGGGCGGCGCTGGACGGCATCCTGGCGGCCCGCCATTTCCCCGGCCTCGTCAAGGCCGGCGACTGCATCGCGGTGGTCGGAACGGTCGAGGACTGACCGCCGCCTGTTGGAACCCGCCTCGGCAGAAGGCGGGCATGCTGCAAGAACGGTAACGACACCGACGAAACAGGGGCCGGCGCCCCAAAGGGAACGCCGGCCGGGCAATCACCAAATCACGAAAGAGGGACGGCCGACATGAAACACCTCAAGATCGCCAAAAGCCTCGGCATCGCCGCTACGCTCCTCACGCTCGCCGCGCCGGCCTTCGCCGCCGACACGCTGGAAACCCTGCGCGAACAGGGCTTCGCCCGCATCGGCATCGCCAACGAACCGCCCTATACCGCCGTCAAGCCGGACGGCACCGTGTCGGGCGCCGCCCCCGACGTCGCTCGCGCGGTGATGAAGAAGCTGGGAGTCAACGACGTCGTCGCCTCGATCTCCGAATATGGCGCGATGATTCCCGGCCTGCAGGCCCGCCGCTTCGACGTCGTCACCGCCGGCCTGTTCATGAAGCCGGAGCGCTGCAAGGCCGTCGCCTATTCCGAACCGATCCTCTGCGATGCCGAATCCTTCGCCCTGAAGAAGGGCAACCCGCTGAAGCTGACCTCCTACGAGGACATCGCCAAGAACCCGAATGCCAAGATCGGCGCCCCCGGCGGCGGCACCGAGGAGAAGCTGGCGCTGCAAGCCGGCGTGCCGCGCGACCGCGTGATCGTGGTCCCCGACCCGCAGAGCGGCCTGAAGATGCTGCAGGACGGCCGCATCGACGTCTATTCGCTGCCGGTGCTGTCGATCCATGATCTGGTCGGCAAGGCCAACGACCCGAACATCGAGGTGGTCGCCCCGGTCAAGGGCGCCCCGGTCTATTGCGACGGCGCTGCCTTCCGCAAGCAGGACACCGCGCTGCGCGATGCCTTCGACAAGGTGCTGGCCGAGATGAAGGCGTCGGGCGAGTTCGCCAAGATCATCGAACCCTACGGCTTCTCCGCCGAAGCCGCGAAGCAGACCTCCCGCGAGAAGCTCTGCGCCGCATCCAACTGATCGGGCCGGCCGGCGTCCGGGAAATCTTCACATGGCCGGAGGAGGGTGGCGAGCCCGGCAGGCGCCGCGACGCCGGGCTTCGCCTCCACCGGTTCCGCTCCGCGCCGGCCGGCAGGCGCAACCGCTCCGGCAGATCGCAACCACCGGCAGTACCCTAGTTTAGACGTTAATGCTCTGGTAACGGCCCGACCTGCATTCTTCTGTCGAGCACGACTGCACGCCCACCTGGCTAGGGAGGCGATGATGCCAACGGTACTCGTGATCGACGACGAGGATATGGTCCGCTCGGTTCTCCGCCAGTTTCTGGAGCGCCAATCGATGACGGTCATCGAGGCGGAGGACGGCGAAGAGGGCTTGCGCCTGTTGCGTGCCAATGCGGTCGATCTGGTCATCTGCGACCTGATCATGCCGCGGGCGGACGGCATCGGCACGATCCTGAACATCCGCCGCTCGATGCCGGCCATGAAGATCATCGCCATTTCCGGTGGTGGACGCAGTCACGCCATGGAACTGCTGAAGGTCGCCGAGCAGATGGGGGCCGACCATGTCCTCAGCAAACCCTTCACCCGGGATCAACTGCTGACCGTGGTCTCCGCCTGCCTGCCCGGACACCCCATCGCCCGTTCCGCACGTCCCAGGTGACGGCGGCTCTGAGAGGATATGGTCATGCTTGGACTGTCGTTGGGGGAGAAGCTCCGCAATTGGTTCGTCGAGGAGGAGCCCGCCGCAACCGCCCCCTCGTCGCGGAGCGAAATGGCGAACGACACGGATGTCGAGCGGATGAGAGCGCTGGAGCGGCGGCTGAAGGTCCTGCTGGCCCAGCCGCAACTGCTTTCCGCCGGCCGCATCCATATGCTGAACCTCGACACCTTGCGTGCGAGCCTCGGCCCCGCCTGGGATGAATTGCGCGACCGCGTTCACAACTCTGCCGACCGCATCATCAACCGCCACATCGACGGCAAGGACGTCCAGTTCCGCAGCGGTGACGGCGAATACATCATCGTCTTCGCGACGCTGAGCAGGCAGGCCGCGTCGCTCGTCTGCGCCAAGATCGCCGAAGAACTGTACCGGCTTTTCCTGGGCGATCCCAAACTGGCCGAGATCACCGTTTCCACGGCCGTCGGCGCGGTGGATGGAAAGCTGCTGTTCGAACACGCCTCCGTCGCGGACCTCCTGTCGGCCGTCGAGCAGACGGTGGAGGCGAACGGTCCGGAGGAGCAGGCCGCCGCTTCGACGGCACCGCCCCCGCCGACCGCCGCGGCCGGTGCGGCGGAGCCGCGCAAGCTGAAGCTGTCACAATTGGAGATGGCGCAGATTGGCACCATGTACCGCCCGCTGTGGGATGTCGGCCGGCAGGTGATCTCCACCTACATGTGCACGCCGGTCCGCCGCTTTCCCGACGGGACCTCGGTCGAAGGGATGCTGGCGCTGTCCGGGGTCAGCGAACCGCAGCAGTTGGCCAAGGTCGACATCGACACGCTGGCCGACACGGTGGAAATCCTGGACGAGCTGTTCCGCAACAAGTTCCGGCTGATGGTGTCGGTTCCCGTCTGTTTCGAGACGCTGGCGGCGCGCCGGACCCGGCAGGATTATCTGGCGATCTGCCAATCGGTGCCGGATTATCTGCGCCCCTTTCTGATCTTCGAATTCCTGCGCTTTCCCGCCGGCGTGCCCAGCGGCCGGATGAGCGAGCTGGTCAACGAGGTGCGGCCGTTCTGCCGCTGGACCTTCCTGCGCGTGGAATGCCGGCAGCAGAGCTTTGCAAGCCTGTCGGGAACCGGCCTGACCGGCCTCACCACCATGATCTCGTCCGACCGCGGCACCGAGGCCAGGATCATGGAGGACATGAACAGCTTCGTCGCGGCGGCGGAGCGGGCGAATTTGAAGACCTGCATCGTCGGCATCACCTCGACCAGCCTCGCGGTCGCGGCACGGGCGGCCGGGACCACGCTGATCGCCGGCGACCGGATCGGCCGCGCCGGGGAAATCCCCCAGCATATGCTGCGCTTCGGCTGGCAGGACCTGTTCCTGCGGGAGGCCGTGCGCTGACAGGCGGCCGGCCGCGCTGACCGCCGGCCCGGCCGCAATCATTCCGTGGTGATCTCTCAGGACAGGAGGTTCCACCATGCCAGGTGCCATCGGACGTTCGAACAGGTTCATCAGAACCCTTGCCACCGATGCCGCCGATCTCTGCGACGTTCCGGGGCGGCTTGCCTTCGATGACGATCCGCCGGCTTTCGTCCTCGGCTTCGTCTCGCCGGCGCTGCCATTTGCGAATGTCGCGGAGGACCTGCGCTCGGTTCTTCCCCAGGAAAGCAGGCTGGTGCTGGTGTCGACGGCGGGGGAGCTGTGTTCGGGAGTGCCCGGCGGCCTCTACCATCCCGGCGAACGGCGGGACGGCATCGTTCTTCAGGCCTTCAGCAGCGACCTGTTCGCCGATGTCAGCATCCACAGCGTTCCCCTGCACAGCGAGGACATCCGCACCGGCAGCATACGCCTCTCCCATGAACAGCGCGTCGACGCGATCCGCCGGGAGTTGGAGGCCATCGAGCCAGCATTCCCGCTCGACTGTCACGACACGGTGGCGCTGCTGTTCATCGACGGGCTGTCCGCCAGCGAGAGCTGCCTGATGGAGGCGATCTATGCCTCCGGCCGTTTTCCCGTGCTGTTCGTCGGCGGTTCCGCCGGCGGCACCTTGGATTTCCTGAACACATGGGTTTATGACGGCCGACGGGTGTTGGACAATCACGCGGTCATCGCCTTCCTGCGGATGGCTCCAGGCAAGCGCTACGGGGTCTTCAAATCGCAGAATTTCCGCAAGACCGGGCTGTCCTTCACCATCCTGGACTGTGATCCGATCCGGCGCACGGTGACGAGCGTCATCGATCCCGAAAACCTGGAGGTCACCGGCTTCATCGATGCCCTGTGCCGGAGCCTCCAGTGCCAGCCCGACGAGCTTGAGCGCCTGCTGGTCTCCCACACCTTCGCCGTCGAGCTGGACAGCGGGCTTTTCGTGCGCTCGGTGGCGGGAATCAACCGCGCGAAGGGACGGGTCTCCTTTTTCTGCGACGTCAACGCCGGTGACGAGCTGTTTCTGGTCGAGGCCACCGATTTCATCGGGCAGACGAAAAGCGATTTCGCGGCTTTTCTCCGCGACAAGCCCGGACCGGTCGGAGGCATTCTCAACGACTGTGTCCTGCGGCGGATCAACAACGGTCCGAACCTGACGGGGATGACGGTTTTCGACGATCTTCCGGTGGCAGGCTTTTCAACCTTCGGCGAAATCCTGGGCATCAACGTCAACCAGACGCTTTCCGCGCTTTTCTTCTTCGCCGACGACGGCGAGGGAGATCCGGCGGGACATGGCGGCTTCCGTGACGATTACGTTGCCCGCTTTCCGATCCATTACGGGCACTTCCAGAATTATTTCCATCGCGCCCGCAATACCCGGTTGCGCATGCTGAACCGGCTGCGGCAGAGCCTGATCCGCGATCTGGTCGGTCGCGGCGACGCCCCCGGCACGCTCTATGGACGCGTCAAGCAGATCGGCGCCTATACCGAGCAGATCGCCACCCAAGCCGCCGATCCGCTGGGTTCCGCGGTCGACGATCTGCTGGATGCCGTCCGGCAGGCGACGGAGGAGCGGGAAGCGGTGGCCGAAGTGCTGAGCCTGCGGGAGGCGGAACTGCGCTTCGCCGAAGAGCGCCGCCGCACGGCCGAAACCCGCGCGGAGCTGGAGGGACAACTGCGGGAGGCCCAGAAGCTGGAGGCTTTGGGCTGTCTGGCGGGCGGTCTGGCGCATGAGATCAACAACATGCTGCAACCGATCATCGGCTTGACCGAATTGGTCATGGAGGATGTGCCGCCGGATTGCCAGGCACAGAAGAATCTCGGCAGGGTGATCGAAGCCGCGCAGCGCGCCCAGCGGATCACCCAGCAGGTGCTGACCTTCAGCCATTCCGATCCGGCTGCGACCGGTCCGCTGCAACTGGGATCCGCCTTGCGCAATGTGGCCGACATGGTCGACGTGCTGGTCCCCCGGAACGTCGAACTCGTCTGGCGGATCGCGACCACCCCTCTGATGGTCCGCGCCGACGAGACGCAGATGGCGCAGTTGCTGATAAACCTGATCCGTAACGCGGCCGATGCGATCGGGCCATCGGGGGGAACGATCGAGATCGCGGCAGACGCGGTCCAGCTCGATGGGGCGACGGACGGGGCATGGCCGCACCCGGCCGGCCGCTATGCCGCCCTGACCGTCCGCGACACCGGGTGCGGAATGGATGCGGCGACGCTGGCCCGGATTTTCGATCCCTTCTTCACCACCAAGACCGTGGGACATGGCACAGGGTTGGGTCTCCCCGTGGTGCATGGCATCGTCGCCGGCTGGGGCGGTCACATCCATGCAGACAGCGGCGTGGGGCAGGGGACCACGATACGCGTCCTGTTGCCGGTCATTCCGCCGGAACCGGCCGATCCGTGGTCGTGAACCGGGAACAGCGCCGTCTACAGCGCACTCTTGTGCCGGCCGGCCGCGGCCCCGGCGTCCGGCGCGTCCTCGTCCAGACTGTGCAGGACGGCGCCGGCGGCCAGGGTCCGGGCATCGTCCCCGGGCGGTGATCCGGCGGGGCCGTTCACCGTCGCCTCGCCGGCGAAGCGGACCGTCACCTCGCGATGGGCGAAGCGGATGCCCTCGCGGCGGAACAGGGCGTGGAGTTCCTGGAACACCCGCTTGCGGACGTCCCACTGGTCGCCGGGGCGGGTCATGAACTTGACGCGGAGGATCATCGCCGAATCCTCCATCTGGATGACGCCCTGCGATTTCAGCGGCTGCAGAAACTTCGGCCCCAGTTCCGGATCCTCCAGCAGGGCCTGCCCGAGCTGCTTGATGTGTTTGCGCACCTTTTCGACATCGGTGTCGTAGGTGATGCGCAGCGGCAGCTTCATGATCACCCAGTCGCGCGAATAGTTGGTCAACTGGTGGATTTCGCCGAAGGGCACGGTGTGCAGCGGGCCGCGATGGTGGCGAAGCTGCATCGACCGCACCGAGATCTTCTCCACCGTGCCGCGGATGGCCCCGATCTCGATGTACTCGCCCTTGCGGAAGGCGTCGTCGATCAGGAAGAAGGCGCCGGAGAAGATGTCGCGGATCAGCGTCTGCGCGCCGAAGCCGATGGCGATGCCGGCGATGCCCGCCCCGGCGAACAGCGGCGCGATGTTGACCCCGAGATCCATCAGCACGGTGACCAGCACCGCGCCGACGATCGAAAGCAGGACGAAGTTGCGCACCAGCGGCAGCAGCGTCGCCAGCCGGCTGGCCGAGCCGTGGCCGCCCCCCTCGTCGCCCGGAACGGTGCCGGCCACCGGCCCCTCCTCGGCGATCCGGCGGTCGATCCAGATGCGGATGCTCTGGTGGACGACGTAGCCGATCAGGGAGATCGCCATGATGCTGATGAGGTGCTCGGCCGCATCGCCCCGCATGCGCGGGATGTTCCACACCGACAGGGTCACGGTCACCCCGGCGGCGGCGGCCAGGATACCCGCGACCCGCCGGGCCAGCGCCTCGTAGCTGTCGAGCGCGGCGACCGGCGGGGGAGAGGAGGGCAGGGCGCGCCGCGGGTGGAACAGCCGATGGGTGGCGTAGGTGACGGTGGCATAGACAGCGAAAATAGCCCCGGCGACCGCATAGGCGCCGAGCAGCAGCGGCAGTTCGGTCGGCCAGCCCAGGATCAGGCGGTTGACCAGCGCTGCCCACGCGCAGCCCAAATAGGAAACCACCACGGGAAACCACAGGCGCAGGCCCAGCCGTTCGAGCGGCGCGAGCGTTTCGGCGCCGCGCCCGGCAAGGAGGACGCTGTCAACCGTCCGCCGGTGGACATAGAGTGCGCCGACCGTCGCCAGCACGGTCAGCAGCCCGAATAGCGCAACCAGCACCGCATGGGGATCGGCGGGCATCCCCAGCGCCTCCAGCCAGATGGTGCCGGTCATCAGGGCGACGCCGACGGCACCGCTGGCGGTCAGGTCGCGCCGCAGCCGATCAACGCCGGGAGGCAGCACCAGCCGCCAGAACAGGCTGATGGCCCAGACCAGCAGATATCCAACTCCGACGAGGATGACGGTCTTCTCGGTCATCGGCGTCGGATCCGGGATCAGCGCGGTGGCGAGCCCGAATGCGATCAGGCTGGCGAGGATCATGCCGACCGCCGTCATCAGCGCGCGGGCGACCAGCCCAGGAAAGCGCGCCGCCAAGTCCGAACCACCCGATTTCGGCCCGTCGCGGTGCGGCAGCAGGCGGCGGGCGACCGGCCGCTCATAGAAGACATGCTGCACCGTATGACCCACGGCCAGCAGGGCGATGATCAGGCCGATGACCCGCAGGAAGTGGCCGGGATGACCGGTCGGGCTCTGGGCCGTCAGGGTCGCCACGATGGCCGACGGAATGTCCGGCGTGGCGCGGAGCCGCTGGGCGAGCTTGCCGCGGAACCCGGCCATACGGTCCTGTCCCTCGCTCAGCATCTTCATCATCATGTCGTCGGTCCCGCCCGGCGCGGCGGTGGCGGCCGGCGCGGGAGAGGGGGCCACCGTCGAGATCGCCTGGGCCGAAGCCCCGGCCGCCGGCAGGAGCACCATCAGCAAAAGCAGCGCGCCGATCCTGAGCCGGAAGCGGGGGGCGCTCGTAATAAGCAAAACTGTATGCATGGCGTGGCTTCGCGATCCGTGGCGGGCGACGCCATCAGAATAGCTCAGCTCACGCGGCGGGGAAGCGTATCGCGGTCGGTTGGGGCAAGTTGCACTTCAGAATAGAACCTACCCCGCCTACACACTAAAAACGCATAACTGTTATTATGGAAATCTATCCCTTATGCGACATCGCATGACGGGTGGCTCCGGCGATCAGCACTCCGGCAGATTGACCGCCAGTCCGCCCAGGCTGGTTTCCTTGAATTTGCTGCTCATTTCCTCGCCGGTCTGCCGCATCGCCTGGATGCAGTTGTCCAGCGGCATGAAATGCTGGCCGTCGCCACGCAGCGCCAGGGATGCCGCGGCAACCGCCTTGGTGGCGCCGATGGCGTTGCGTTCGATGCACGGCACCTGCACCAGCCCGGCAACCGGGTCGCAGGTCATGCCGAGGTGATGCTCCAGCGCGATCTCCGCCGCATTTTCCACCTGCTCCGGCGTTCCGCCCAGAACGGCGCAAAGACCGGCGGCGGCCATGGCGGCGGCGGACCCGACCTCGCCCTGGCAACCGGCCTCGGCTCCGGAGATCGAAGCGTTGTGCTTGATCAGGCCGCCGATCGCCGCGGCGGTCAGCAGGAAATCGGCGACCTTGGCCGGTTCGGCGCCGGCGCAATGGTCGAGGTAATAGCGGATCACCGCCGGCACGACGCCGGCCGCCCCGTTGGTCGGCGCCGTCACCACCTTGCCGCCGGCCGCATTCTCCTCGTTGACCGCCATCGCATAGACGCTCAGCCAGTCGTAGGCGACATGCGGCTGGGTGGAATTGACGCCGCGCTCCCGCAGCAACTGCTGGTGGATGGCCTTGGCCCGCCGTTTCACCTTCAGGCTACCGGGCAGTTGGCCGTCCAGGCTCAATCCGCGTTCGATGCAGCCGTTCATCACCACCCAGATGCGGTTCAGGCCGTCGTCCAGCGCCGGCCCGGAGTGATGCACCAGCTCGTTGGCGCGCTTCATGGCGGCAATCGACAGGCCGCTTTCCCTGGCCATGCGCAGCATGGTTGAGGCACGCTCGAAGGGATAGGGCCAGTCGGTGCTCCCCCCGCGGGACGCGGTCGGGGCCGCTTCCCGCTCGGCCGCCGTGACGACGAAGCCGCCGCCGATGGAATAGAAGGTTTCGGACAGCAGAACCGTCCCCTGCCCGTCCAGCGCCTCGAAGACCAGCCCGTTGGCGTGGCCCGGCAGCGCCGGCCCGAAGTCGAACACCACGTCGGCCTCGGGATCGAACGCCAGGGCCGGCAGGCCGGGAGGAGTCAGCGTGCGCCCGTTCCGAAGCTCGGCGATGCGGCGGTCGGCCTCGTCGACGTCCAGACTGTCCGGCCGGTAGCCGAGCAGGCCGAGCACCACCGCCCGGTCGGTCGCGTGGCCCTTGCCGGTGAAGGCGAGCGAGCCGTGCAGCCGGACCCGGACGGCGGACGGCGCCGCCCCGCTCCACTCCCGCAGCATGTCGAGGAACCGCACCGCGGCGGTCATCGGCCCCATCGTGTGCGACGAGGATGGGCCGATGCCGATCTTGAACACATCGAATACGCTGAGGAACATGGCCCGGCCTGTCAGTCAGGGCGTCTATGGGAAAGGCGGCCGGCGAGCGGCCGCCTCCGGTGCAACGGCGGCATCAGCCGTAAATCGGGAAGCGCTCGCACAGTTCCCGGACCACGCCATGCACCCGCTTCTCGACCTCGGCGTTGCCGTCCGGGCCGGCTTCGGCCAGGGCGTCGACGACGGTCAGGATCAGTTCGCCGATGCGGGCGAACTCCGCCTCGCCGAAGCCGCGGGTGGTGCCCGCCGCGGTGCCCAGCCGGATGCCGGAGGTGACCGCCGGCTTTTCCGGGTCGAAGGGGATGGCGTTCTTGTTGCAGGTCAGCCCGGCACGCTCCAGCGCGCGCTCGGCGTCGCGGCCCTTGACGCCCTTCGGCCGCAGGTCGACCAGCACCATGTGGCAGTCGGTGCCGCCGGAGACGATGTCCAGCCCGCCCTTCACCAGCGTGTCGGACAGCACCCTGGCATTGGCCACCACCTGCCCGGCATAAGCCTTGAACTCCGGCGTCAGCGCCTCGCCGAAGGCGACCGCCTTGGCGGCGATGACATGCATCAGCGGACCGCCCTGGTTGCCCGGGAACACCGCCGAATTGAACTTCTTAGCCAGCGCTTCGTCATTGGTCAGGATCATGCCGCCGCGAGGGCCCCTCAGGGTCTTGTGCGTGGTGGTGGTCACCACATGGGCATGGGGCAGCGGGTCCGGATAATGGCCGGTGGCGACCAAACCGGCATAATGGGCCATGTCCACCATCAGATAGGCGCCGATCTCGTCGGCGATGCGGCGGAACTCGGCGAAGTCGATCACCCGCGGATAAGCCGAGGCGCCGGCGACGATCAGCTTCGGCTTGGTCTCCAGCGCCTTGGCCCGCAGCGCTTCGTAATCGATCCGCTGGTCGGTCTCGCGCACCTCATAGCTGACGATGTCGAACCATTTGCCCGACATCGTCACCGGCGAACCATGGGTCAGATGGCCGCCATGGGCCAGCGACATGCCCATCACCCGGTCGCCCGGCTGCAGCAGGGCCAGGAACACGGCCTGGTTGGCCTGGGCGCCCGAATGCGGCTGGACATTGACGAATCCGGCGCCGAACAGCGTCTTGGCGCGGTCGATGGCGATCGTCTCCACCTCGTCCACGAACTGGCAGCCACCGTAATAGCGGCGGCCCGGATAGCCTTCGGCGTACTTGTTGGTGAGGATCGACCCCTGCGCGGCCAGCACGTCCGCCGAGACGATGTTTTCCGAGGCGATCAGCTCGATCTCGTACTTCTGGCGGTTCAGTTCGCGATCGATGGCCGCCGCAATCGCCGTATCGGCAAGATCGGGCTTCGGCAGTGACTGGTGACGGTTCATGTGCGTTTCTCCCGATCAGATGCCGAGCGCGATTTCGCGGCTGACGGCTTGCAGCAGGCCCCAGACATGGTCGGCGAAGGAACGCCAGACCTCGATCCGGAAGCGGTTCTTGTCCTCGCGGATCAGGACGATCTGCGCCTTGTCGAAGATGGTGCGGCAGCCGCTGCCGACCGGCATCGCCTCGATGTCGAAGGCGATGGCCGAGCGCAGTGCGAGCGCCGCCGCCTCCCCTTCCACCAGGATGCCGACCTCGCGATGGCCGATGTCGACCAGGCTGTGCGGCTCCTGCAGGGCGGCGAAGGCCTCGGCGATGGCGTCGCTTTCGGCGACCGGCGCCAGCAGCACCCACTCGTCGGGGCCGAGTTGGAGCGCGCTCCGTCCGCCATTCTCCACCCTCCCGCCGATGCGGGTGGGAAGCGGCGTGCCGAAGGCGGCCCCGGCCGACTGCGCGGATGCCGGATCGATGCGCAGGCTGAAGCGGGCGACGTCCTCGGCCGCGCGGATGGTCAGCCTGCTGGTTCTGTCGCCGGCGATCGTCTTGCCCAGCAACGGGTGATTGGCCAGAAGCAAGGTAGGCCTCCTATGCGCTGAGACGCTTGTTCTCGGGATCGACGAACACCATGCCGGTGATGGTCGCGGAATGGACCTTGTCCGGCATCGGCACATGCACGGTCTGGCCCTGCAGGGACCGGCCGCCCTGGATCACCGCCAGGGCGATGGACCGCCCCAGCTCGGCGCTCCAGTAGGACGAGGTCACATGGCCGACCATCTCCATCGGCACCGGCTGGTTGGGGTCGAGGACGATCTGCGCCCCCTCCTCCAGCACGGTCTTCGGATCGGCGGTCAGCAGACCGACAAGCTGCTTGCGGTCTTTCGCCAGCATGTCCGGCCGCGACAGCGACCGCTTGCCGACGAAGTCCGGCTTGGTCTTGCCGACGGCCCAGGACAGGCCGGCATCGTCCGGCGTCAGCGTGCCGTCCGTGTCCTGCCCGACGATGATATAGCCCTTCTCGGCGCGCAGGACGTGCATCGTCTCGGTGCCGTAGGGGGTGATGCCGAAGCGCTGCCCGGCCTCGAACAGCCTCTCCCACACCGCGCGGCCATAGCGGGCCGGCACATTGATCTCGAAGCCGAGTTCGCCGGTGAAGGAGACGCGGAACAGCCGGGTCGGCACGCCGCAGATCCTGCCGGTCGCCACCGCCATGTGGGGGAAGGCGCCGTCCGACAGGTCGATGCCCTCGACGAACGGTTCGATCAGCTTGCGGGCGTTCGGACCTTGCAGCGCGATCACCGACCATTGCTCGGTGGTCGAGGTCAGCCAGACCTTCAGGTCCGGCCACTCGGTCTGCAGGTAATCCTCCATCATGTTCAGCACGCGCGCCGCACCGCCGGTGGTGGTGGTGACGTGGAAGCGGTCATGGGCCAGACGCCCGATCACGCCGTCGTCGCGGATGAAGCCGTCCTCGCCGAGCAGCAGGCCGTAGCGGCAGCGTCCGGGGGCCAGCTTGGTCCAGGCGTTGGTGTACATGCGGTTCATGAACTCGGCCGCATCGGGACCGACGATCTCGATCTTGCCGAGGGTGGAGGCGTCGAAGATGCCCAGCGACGAGCGCACCGCCTTGCATTCGCGCGCCACCGCCGCATGCATGTCCTCGCCGACCTGCGGGAAGTACCAGGCGCGGCGCCAGAGCGAGACCGGCTCGAACACCGCGCCGTTCTCCTCGGCCCAGCCGTCGATCGGTGTCTTGCGCGTCACCTCGAACAGCGCGCCCTTGTTGTAGCCGGCGAAGGTGCCGAAGCTGGTCGGCGTGTAGGGCGGACGGAAGGTGGTGAGGCCCACGGCCGGGATCGGCCGCTTCAGCGCATCCGACGCGACCGCCAGACCGTTGATGTTGGACGTCTTGCCCTGATCCGTCGCCATGCCGGTGGTGGTGTAGCGCTTGATGTGCTCGATCGACTTGAAGCCTTCGCGCACGGCCAGCCGGATGTCCTTGGCCATCACGTCGTTCTGGAAATCGACGAACGCCTTGGCATGGCCCGGATCGCGGTCGGTCGGCAGCTCGCGGCCGGTCACCCCGGTGAAGGACAGTTCGCCCTCGACATGGTAGGCGGCCGGTTCGGTGCCGAACCCGGCATCCACGGCGGCAGCGGCACCGGCGGCGGCGCCATCCTCGAAGGCGGCCTTCAGCCCGAAGCGGCCCTTGCCGGCACCGGCCAGACGGCACTCCTCCTTGCCACGGCCGGGCAGGAACATCTGGCCGTCCTCGTTCCAGGTCAGCGACCCCTGGGTGTGCGAGAACAGATGGACGCTGGGGGTCCAGCCGCCCGACATCAGCAGGGCGTCGCAGGCGATGGTCTCCGCACCGCCGACCTTGCCGTCGCCGGTGACGGGATTGACCCGCACCGACGAGACGCGCAGCCGGCCCTTGGTGCCAGTGACGGTCCAGCCGATCAGCGTCTTGATGCGCAGCGCATCGGCGGCGGCGGCGAGCTGGGTCGGGACGGTCCCACGCACATCGACGATGGCCGCGACTTCGACCCCCGCCTTGGCCAGATCGAAGGCGGCATGCCAGGCGCTGTCATGGCTGGTGACGACGACGACCCGGTTGCCGACCTTGACGCCGTAGCGGTTCAGGTAGGTGCGCGCGGCCCCGGCCAGCATCACGCCCGGCCGGTCGTTGCCGGCGAACACCAGCGGCTTTTCGATGGCGCCCTGGGCCAGCACGACCTGCTTGGCCCGTACCTTCCACATCCGTTCGCGCGGCGCGCCGTCCGGCACGATGCGCAGATGGTCGGTCAGACGCTGGCAAAGGCCGACGAAGTTCTGGTGGTAATAGCCGATGGCCGTGGTGCGCGGCAGCACGGTGACGTTCGGCATTGCCGCCAGCGCCGCGTTGGCGTCCTCCAGCCAGTCCCAGGCCAGTTGACCGTTGATCTCGGCAGCCGGCTCCGACAGCAGCGAACCGCCAAGCTCCGACTGCTCGTCGCACAGGATGACCGAGGCGCCGCTGCGCCCGGCTTCCAGCGCGGCGGCCAGACCGGCGGCGCCGCCACCGACGACCAGCACGTCGCAATGGGCGAAGCGGCTGGCGTAGGTGTCGGGATCGGGGGCGGTCGGCGCCTTGCCCAGGCCGGCGGCGCTGCGGATGAACGGCTCGTAGACCTTGTCCCAGAAGCTCTTCGGCCACATGAAGGTCTTGTAGTAGAAGCCGGCCGAGAACAGCATGTAGAGCCCGTCGTTCACCGCGCCGATGTCGCGGGTCAGCGATGGCCAGCGGTTCTGGCTTTCGGCCTTCAGCCCTTCGAAGACCTCCAGCACGGTCGCCCGCGTGTTCGGCTCGAACCGGCCGTTGCCGCGGTCGGTCCCGACCAGCGCGTTCGGCTCCTCCGACCCGGCGGTCAGGAAGCCGCGCGGCCGGTGGTACTTGAAGGACCGGCCGACGAGATGGACGCCGTTCGCCAGGAGCGCGGACGCCAGGGTGTCGCCCTCGCAGCCGGGATAGTCGACGCCGTCGAAGGTGAAGCGGACCTGACGGCTGCGGTTGACCCTGCCCTTGCCTGCAATGCGGAAATTGCTCATGGACGTGCTTCCTTGACGCTGGAGGCGGCAAGCGCGATCTCCTCGTCGCTCGGACGCGGAGCCCCCGCCTTGTAGGTCATGGCGAATTTGTCGGTCACGGTGTCGCGCACCGCGTTGAAGAAGCGGCCGCAGCCATGCATGTGGCGCCAGCGTTCGAAATGCCGGCCGCGCGGGTTGGTGCGGATGAACAGGAAGTCGCGCCATTCGTCGTCGGACAGGGCGGACGGGTCCGCCGGTCGCGCGATGTGCGCCTCGCCGGCATAGGTGAACTCCAGCTCCGGGCGCTCGGCTTCGCAATATGGGCAGCGGATGAGCAGCATGGTCGTTTCCTCAATGCGCGACGGCGGCGGCGGCGGCCTCGTCGATCAGCCGGCCGGTCTTGAAGCGTTCCAGCGTGAAGGGCGCGTTGATCGGGTGCGGCTCGTCACGGGCGATGGTGTGGGCGAAGACGTTCGCCGACCCCGGCGTCGCCTTGAAGCCGCCGGTCCCCCAGCCGCAATTGACGTACAGCCCCGGCACCGGCGTCTTGCCGATGATCGGCGAGCGGTCGGGCGTGACGTCGACGATGCCGCCCCATTTGCGCAGCATGCGCATGCGGTTGAAGATCGGGAACACCTCGCAGATCGCGGCGACCGTGTGCTCGATCAGCGGCAGACCGCCGCGCTGGCTGTAGGAGGTGTACTGGTCGGTGCCCGACCCGATCACCAGCTCGCCCTTGTCGGACTGGCTGATATAGGCGTGCACGGTGTTGGACATCACCACGCAGGGGAAGGCCGGCTTCACCGGCTCCGACACCAACGCCTGGAGCGGATAGCTTTCCAGCGGCAGCCGGACGCCGGCGGTGTCCATCACCACAGAGGTGTTGCCGGCGGCCGACACCGCGACCTTCTTGGCCTTGATGAAGCCGCGCGCCGTCTCCACGCCGGTGACTCGGCCGGAAGCGTCGCGGCGGATCGCCGTCACCGGGCAGTTCTGGATGATGTCGACCCCGCGCGCCGACGCTCCCCGCGCATAGCCCCAGGCGACCGCGTCATGGCGGGCGGTGCCGCCGCGCCGCTGCAGCGCCGCGCCCATCACCGGATAGCGGGCGTTCGCCGTGATGTTCAGCGGCGGGCAGTATTCCTTGGCCTGCTCCGGCGTCAGCCACTCGTTGTCGATGCCGTTCAGGCGGTTGGAATGGATGTGGCGCTTGAAGCTCTGGATGTCGTGCACCGTGTGCGCCAGCATCATCACGCCGCGCTGCGAGAACATGACGTTGTAGTTCAGCTCCTGGCTCAGCCCTTCCCACAGCTTCATCGCATGCTCGTAGAGCCGGGCGCTTTCGTCGTACAGGTAGTTGGAGCGGATGATGGTGGTGTTGCGGCCGGTGTTGCCGCCGCCGAGCCAGCCCTTCTCCACCACCGCGACATTGGTGATGCCGTGTTCCTTGGCGAGGTAATAGGCCGCACCCAGACCATGCCCGCCCGCGCCGACGATCACGACGTCATATTCGGATTTCGGCTCCGCGTCGGGCCATTGAGGCTGCCAGTTCTTGTTGCCGGTCAGCGCGTTCGTCAACAGCGAGGAGAATGAGAAGCGGGTCATGGCAGCACCGCGAAGTTCAACGTGCTGACAGTATCGGGAAGCGACCCTTTGTTGGACAGAACGGATGCGTCAGTTTAATGTCACCCGTGCGACGCTGTGTCCGCCGGAGGTCACATGACGAACACCATCGCGGCAGGCGGCATCAGGACGAATGCCTCCAGGGCCGGCCGGTTCCCGGACCGCCCGGCGGCACCGCGCCTGTCCGTCGGTTTCATCCTCGCCCACCGCTTCACGCTGTGCGCCTTCGCGAATTTCGTCGACGTGCTGAGGCTCGCCGCCGACGAGGGCGACCGCAGCCGGCCGATCCTGTGCGAGTGGGCCGTGCTGTCGGACCAGATGCGGCCGGTGGCGTCCAGTTGCGGCATGCTGGTTCAGCCGACCGAACGGCTGGGCGACCCGGCCAAGTTCGACTACATCGTCGTGGTCGGCGGACTGATCGACGAGATTTCCAACCTCAGCCCCGACTACATCCGCTATCTGCGCCAGGCGGCGGCAGCGAAGATCCCGCTGGTCGGCGTCTGCACCGGCGCCTTCATTTTGCAGCGGGCCCGGCTGATGGATGGATACCGCTGCTGCATCAGCTGGTTCCATCACGCCGATTTCCTGGAGCAGTTCGACGGCATCACGCCGGTGTCCGACCAGATCTTCATCGTCGACCGCGACCGGCTGACCTGCTCTGGCGGGACCAGCTCGGCTCATCTCGCAGCATATCTGGTCGAAAAGCATGTCGGCCGCGCCCAGGCGCGCAAAAGCCTGCACATCATGATCATCGACGACGCGCTGCGCGGGGAAAAGCCGCAGCCCGGCATCCCGCTCGACTTCTCCACCAATGACGAGGTGGTGCGAAAGGCGCTGCTGCTGATGCAGCAGAACATCGACGTGCCCTTGTCGGTGGCGGAGATGGCGCGCCGGCTGGGTGCGGCCCGGCGCCAGATGGAACGGCATTTCCAGAATGCGCTGGGCATGACTCCGACCGAGGCCTACCGGATCATGCGGCTGGAGCATGCGGAGTTCCTGCTGCGCAACACCGAACAGTCGGTGACGGAGATCGCCGCCGCCGTCGGATTCTGCGATTCCTCGCACTTCGTCCGCGCCTTCAAGGAACGCCGCGGTATGACCCCGTCCGTCTTCCGCAAGGGCTGAGGCTCTCCCCTCAGGCCAAGCCACTCGGCCGTTTCATGCAATGCCGGTGACGCATCCGTACAATCGGCGGGTGGATCCCTTTGCCATGCTGGGATCGACGCAACGCCCGTGAGCGCAGAACATCCGCCACGACCCCGACGCTCACTGCGGCAAGAACCGCGTTCCGGGTTTGCCGGACAGACAAGGATGGGCCAAATGCTTGACGACAGCGACACCATGCAACTGCACTGGCGTGAAGCCGGCATTCCCGAAGAGCTGTGCCGGGAACTCGCCCTCGCGTCGACGCCGATGCGCCTGCACGCCCATCCGCCGGTGCGGACCGTCGCCGACGCCGAGGAACACTGGCGCAGCGTCCCCGGCGTGCACACCAAGAACCTGCTTTTGAAGGATGCCAAGGGCGTTCTGTGGCTGGTCGTGCTGCCGCACGATCAGTCGGTGAACATGAAGGAACTGGCCCCGGTCATCGGCTCGGCCAAGCTGTCCTTCGCCTCCCCGGTCACGCTGGAGCAGGTGCTGTCGATCGAGCCGGGCGGCGTCAGCCCGCTGGCCCTGGTGGCGGACAAGGAGCGCCGCGTCCGTCTGGTGCTGGAGCGCCGCGTTCTCGCCGGCGACACCGTCAATTTCCACCCGATGACGAACCGCGCGACGCTGTCGATGCATCCCAACGACCTGTCGGCTTTCCTCGCCCGGCTCGGATACGAACCGACGCTCGTCGACCTCGCCTGAGCCCTCCGGCCTCAGCCCGGAAGCTTGGCGGCGGCTCCCGCGTCCCCGCCGCACTCGGCTTCGCATCCCAAGGCGACGACGGCATCGTCGAACTTTTCTTCGAAGCGTTCGATGCGGCCGTCCTTCACATGCAAATGGTGGTGGGTCACCGTCTCGATCCGCTTGCCGGTCTTGCGGTAGGTGGCGCCGACCAGATTCCTCACCCGGACATCGTCGCCTTCGACCGTGAAGTCCAACATGTCGTGACGATCGATGCTCCAATCCCGGGTCAGCCCGTCGAAATAGCGGCGAACGCCCGCCTCTCCCCGGAAGGTCCCGGAAATGGGAGCGAAGACGGGCGACACCCGGTTGGAAACCCATTCAACATCGGGCGAGAGGTAATCGAACACCGCCTGGACCTCGCCGGAGCTATAACGCTCGTAAAGGGTCCGCAGCCACGCCAGATCCGCTTGCGCCATGATGCCCTCCCTGCCCTGCCCTGCGCCCTTTGGCGCCCTGTTCAGGAGACCGGGAGCGGATCCTACGCCACCTTTTCTCCCGGACAAGCACGGCAGTCGGTGTGCCCCGAAGGATGCCCGCGCCCGTCCGTCCGTACACAACTGACGACCTGACGGCGACGACCTGACGGCGACGGCCGGACGGTTGCTCCGGAACCCCGAAATTCCACGCCGGTTTTTCAAAACCTTGTCGTTTTGAGTAGGCCGCCGGCTCTTTGGTATGGGTTTCCGCAAGCTTGATCCATGTCAAATCGTCCACATTTGCAGGGGTGCAGATTTCGGTTTCCAAGTGGATTGCCTTATCGCCCCCGTCACTCTGTGAAGCCACTCCGTGACAGTTCTGTGGAGACGACCATGTCGTCATCGCATGGCTTTTCGAACAACGACGCGCTCTACGCGGAGCTCTTGAAGTTTGCTGTCGCAGCACTTGCAACCGGTTCGCACAGCGATCACGCTCTCCTGCTGCTGCACGAACGCTACCGGGAATCCGAGGACGGGGAAACCGCCCGGCGGAAGTGGCTGCTGCGCTCGCTGATCAGCACCCCCGCCCAAACGCCCCTTGGCGTCGCCGTCAAGCTGACCGTGGCCTGTCGCCTCGACGGACACCTGGATGCGGCCCAGGAAGCGGCGGAAGGTCCCATCGGCAGCCACATCATCGTTTCAGCCCTGATCGACTCGCTGGCGCAGGCCGAACTGCTCCCCCAGCTGCGCCCGGCAAACCCGAGCGAGCCGAGACATTAGGCACATGCGAGAAAGGCGTCCCATGCGGCCCGAATGCCAATCCTGCCCGGTTCGACGCGACGGGCTATGCGCAAGCGCCTCCGACGCGCAACTCCAGGCGCTCGGCACCATCAAGCACCCGCTCTGGCATGTGCCTGCGGGCGGCTGTGTCTTCGCCGAAGGGGACGGCAGCGAGATGGTGTTCATCATTCGCCGCGGCTGGGCAGCGGTGTCCGTCTTCCACGAGAACGGGCGTCGCCAGGTGCTTCGCTTCGCCATGCCCGGAAGCATGGTCGGGTTCGAGACGACCGCCGACGGCTGCATGCCCTGCACGGTGGAGGCGCTGACCGACCTCACCGCCTGTCCGATCCCGCGCCAGTCGCTGATGCGGTTCTGCCAGACCGCACCGGAACTGACGTTGCGGATGTGGTCGCTTCTGGCGGCGGAGACGATTTCGGACTGGCGTCTGCTGGGCGGGCTCGGCACCTGCACCGCGACCGAGCGGGTCGCCCGCCTCCTCGTCGCGCTGTGCCAACGCCAGCGCCGGGAGTCCGGCGCCTGTGTGGATGACGACAGTGTGGATGAGTTCGCGCTCCCGATCAGCCAGACGGTGATCGCCGACGCGACCGGCCTGACCTCGGTTCATGTCTGCCGGACCTTGAAGGAGATGCGGGCCGCCGGACTGCTGTCGTTCACCAAGGGGCGCCTGCGCGTCATGGATTGGCCGCGGTTGGCCGATCTGGCGGAGATGACCGAGACGCCGGCGCCCTCCTCCGCAGTCCTCCCGTCTCCGACACTGCAGCCGGACCGCTGGCGCGAGGGCGTCTGGCGCAACGCCTCCACCCAGATTCAATGACACCCGATCCGACGGCCATCATCCATCGGACGGGCGCGACCAAGCCTCAATGCACCATCAGCACCGGTATGGTGGCGAGCCCCACCACATGCGACGTGGTGCTTCCCAACGTCCACTGCCGCAAGCGGGTGCGGCCGTGCCCGCCCATGACGAGCAGGTCGGCACCGAATTGGGCCGCCATGGCGAGCAGGACGCTGCCGGTCTCCCGCAGGCTCGCCGGCAGATGTTCGGCCTTGGCCTCGACCCCCTGCATCAGCAGATAGTCCTGCAACCGCTCCGTATCGGCCTGAATGTCGTTCCCCAACCCGAACGTTCCGATGAGAACCTCCTGCGCATGGCGCAGCAGGGGAAGCGCCGCCACCATGGCCCTGGTTGCCTGGGGGCTCCCGTTCCACGCGATCATGATTCTCGACCCGATGGGCCGCACGGCCGAGAAGGGAGTCAGGATCACCGGGCGGGCCGTTCCGAACAGGGCGGCGTCGAACATCGACCGCCAGACGCTGTCGGTCACGCCATCATGCTTTGGCTTGGCGAACAGGATGAGGTCCGCGAAGCGGCCTTCCATCGCGATCGTCTTATCGGCCGGTCCTTCGACCTCGCGCCAGACCATCTCCGGATCCCGGCCGGCCGCCGCGGCTTCATCCCGGGAGTGGCCGGCTTGGCGGAGATGCCCTTGCATCCGCTCATGTGCCGCCTCGCAATCCCGCGCGATCTTCGCCTGGACCTCCCGCAGCGCGTTCTCCAGCACCGTGCCGGCAAAGCCCCTTCCAAGCGCCAGGATCAGGTTTTCCGGGCTGGGGCGCGCGTAAAGCACCTCGACACGGGAACCGAAGATGCGGCCGATGAAGGTGGCGGCGTCGAGCGCGGCATCCATGCTGCCGGCCGCGTTGGACAGCGGAACAAGGATCTTGCGGTACATGGTCCATCCCTCCGGCTGACGGGACCGTGGCGTTCCAGACGGTCCCAAGGCCAGGATCGGACCTTCTCATCGGCCCGGCATTAATCCCGGTTAAGGTCCCACGCGCCGCCACCTGCCATTGTGTCCGGACACCAATGATGGAGGGCACCATGCACCCTACCCTGTCCGGCGGGCAGCTCTTCGCCCGGATCGTCGCGGCCGCGGGCATTGCTGCGCTGTGCTCGCCGGCCTTGGCGCAATCGCGCTCCGAAAAGACCATGGAAAAGGCCGACGAACCGATCGGCCAATCCTCCTACTTCGCCAACTGCGCGGTATGCCATGGCCGCTCCGGTCATGGCGACGGTCCCTATGCCGATTACCTCACCAGAAAGCCGGCGAACCTGACCACCATCCGCGAGCGCAACAAGGGCGTCTTCCCGCTCGAATATCTCTACGGGATGATCGACGGGCGCGAGGGGATCGGGGCGCATGGCCCGCGGGAGATGCCGGTCTGGGGGTCGGCGTTCAGGGCCGAATCGGTGCAGGACTTCTGGCCCTGGGGGTCGGAACAGGTCGTTCGCGGAAAGATCCTGGAGCTGGTCTATTACATCCAAACCATACAGGACAAATGACGGATTCGCCTTGTCGGCGCGGGTCCCGCGCCGGCCGGAAGGTGCGGCGATATCAGGCGGGGGCGCAGCGCATGTCTCGACAGGCCGGAAAACGGATCGTCGATCTGGTGCGACGCACGGCGATCGGATCGGCGGTGCTGGCGAGCGTCGGCGCCTGCGCCCTGAACGGGGCCGTCGAATCGCCGAATGCCATCCCGCAGAGCGCCATGCCCACGCTCGCCCCCATGCTGGAGCGGGTTCTGCCGGGGGTGGTCAGCATCGCGGCGAGCGGCCAGTTCTCCGCCGAGGAAATGGCCCTGATCCGCGACCCGGAATTCCGCGCCATGCTCGGCCTGCCGAAGCGCATGCGGCCGGAGGAGGGCCGGTTCCTCGTCCAAGGGTCCGGAATCGTCATCGACGCGCCCACGGGCACCATCCTCACCACCCACCACCTCGTCGATGGCGCTGACGAGATCGCGGTCACGCTGAAGGACGCGCGGAGCCTCCCCGGCCGCATCGTCGGCACCGACGCGGCCGGCGACATCGCGGTGATCCAGGTCGAGGCGCGCGACCTCGTGGCGGTGCCTCTGGGAAATTCCGACGATCTGCGCGTGGGCGATTTCGTGGTGGCGATCGGGAACCCGTTCGGTCTCGCCCAAACCGCGACGCTGGGGATCGTCAGCGGGCTGGGCGCGCGCAATCCGACCGAGCCCGACGGTTCCTTCATCCAGACCGACGCCTCGATCAATCCCGGCAATTCGGGCGGCGCCCTGGTGACTCTCCGGGGCGAGCTGGTCGGGGTCAACGACAGTCTGATCGGATCGGCCGTCGGCAACAGCGGCATCGGCTTCGCCATCCCGATCAGCCGGGCGAACCGCAGCGTCGACCGTCTTCTCCGGCGAAACGTCACCCGGCCTTGATCCGGACAAAGCCGGCTGTCGGCGCTGCAATTCCTCGCTGCCGACCCGACAGGAGTGGCCGTGCCCGCCCGGATTCCCCCGCGCGGCCCGGTCCGTCAGGGATTGACGGTGCGGGCCGCCACATGTTCCTGCAGGAAATGACATAGGACGAGTTTCAGCAGCACGGCCCGTTCATGCTGGCCGTGCGCCTTCGCCTCGGCGATGTCGTCCTCGATCATGCGGCGGATTTCGCCCTGCCCCGCTTCGGTCGCGACGAGATAGCTGCCCAGTTCGGAGGCGACGATCTCCGGCAGATGCTCGTGCGTGGCGATCGCGTCGATCTCCTCCTTCGTCAGTCCGCTCATGCCGACACAGTCTTCGAAGGTGATGACCATGGCCCGTCTCCCCATTTTATCGGTTTTGAAGTTCGTCAATGGCGGTTTGCACTCCATTGCCGGCCTCCCCGAACGGCATCCGTACAACCGTATCGGGAGTATGGCGCCATTCAGCCATGGCTTTCCGATGCCGGCCTTAACCGACGTTAAGGCCGGGCTCTGCCTGTGCTGCTGGGATGGGTGAGACCGTTGCAAAGACGGTAGCCAAGACGGTTGCCAAGAAGGAGAAGAGCCATGCCGATGGCCCAGCTGAAAGCCGGACGATTTGTCGCCCCCGGCCCCTCCGCCCCCAGCCCGTCCGACGCCGCGGCCGTTCCGACGGAACTTCCGGCCCTCCAATCCGGAACGACAATGCCCGGAACGGCGATGCCCGGACCATCGATGCGCAGCCCGGCCTATGGATTTCCCTATCTGCCCTTCAGCGGCGAGATCATCGACCGGCTGGTGCATGCGTGGCAGGGGCGGTTCACCCTGTCGATCTCGCCATCGGCGGTAACGCTGGCCTTTGCCGACTGGGCGATGCATCTGGGCAATGCGCCGGGCAAGCAGGCCGTCCTGGCCGACAAGGCCGTGCGCAAGCTGGTGCGGCTGATGGTCTATGCCGGGGCTGCGGCGATCGACCGCGACACCCCGCCCTGCATCGAACCGCTGCCGGGCGACCGCCGCTTCGCCCATCCCGACTGGCGGCAGTTTCCCTACTCGCTCTATGCCCAGTCCTTCCTTCTGGCGCAGCAGTGGCTGCACAACGCGACCACCGGCGTTCCCGGCCTGTCGCAGGCCAACGCCCGCATCGTGCCGTTCGTCGCCCGTCAGCTTCTCGACGTCGCCGCGCCGTCCAACAACCCCTTCACCAATCCCGAAACCCTGCGCACGGTCGTCACAACCGGCGGAATGAACTTCGCCTTCGGCATGGCGAACTGGATGGAAGACGCCCTGCGCCTGATGACCGGACAGCAGGCGAAGGGCTTCGATGCGTTCCAGGTCGGCCGGGACGTGGCGGTGACGCCGGGCAGCGTCGTCTTCCGGAACGAACTGATCGAACTGATCCAGTACGCGCCATCGACCGCATCGGTCCATGCCGAACCGGTGCTGATCGTGCCGGCCTGGATCATGAAATACTATATCCTCGATCTGTCGCCCGAAAACTCTCTGATCCGGTATCTGGTCGGCCGCGGGTTCACGGTGTTCGCCATCTCCTGGCGCAATCCGGGGCCGGAGATGCGCGACTGCGGCCTCGACGAATACCGCCGGCTGGGGGTGATGGCGGCGCTCGACGCCATCGGCGCGATCTGCGGCACCGAAGACGGCCCGCCGCCGCCCGTGCATGCCTGCGGCTATTGCCTGGGCGGCACGCTGCTGACGATCGCGGCGGCGGCGATGGCCCGCGACGGGGACCGGCGGCTGAAGTCGATCACCCTGCTGGCGGCCCAGACCGACTTCACCGAGGCCGGCGAACTGATGCTCTTCATCAATGAAAGCCAGGTCGCCTATCTGGAGGACATCATGTGGGAGTCGGGATATCTCGACACCACGCAGATGTCCGGCGCCTTCCAGATGCTGCGCTCGAACGACCTGATCTGGTCGCAAATGGTCCAGCAATATCTGCGCGGCCGGCGGCCCGAGGTGACCGACCTGATGGCCTGGAATGCCGATGGAACGCGGCTGCCCTACCGGATGCATTCGGAATACATGCACCAGCTGCTGCTGGGCAACGACCTGTCGGAAGGGCGCTACAAGGTGGAGGGCCGCCCGGTCGCCCTGTCCGACATCCGGGCGCCGATCTTCGCCGTCGGGACGCGGCGCGACCATGTGGCACCCTGGCGGTCGGTCTACAAGATCAACCTGCAGAGCGACACGACCATCACCTTCCTGCTGACCGACGGCGGCCACAATGCCGGCATCGTCGCCGGCCCCGACCGTTCCGACCGCCAGTACCGCATGAGCGAGCGCGGACCCGACGACCGCTATGTCGACCCCGACCTGTGGCTGGAATCGACCCCTGCCGCCACCGGATCGTGGTGGCGCCCCTGGGCCGACTGGCTGGACCGGCAATCGGACGCGGAGCCGGTGGCGGCGCGCGCGATCGGGTCGGCGAAGCGTGGCCTCGGGCCGCTCTGCCCGGCGCCGGGACAGTATGTCCTGGAACGGTGAGGCGGGTTCACCCGGCCGGCAGCCGCTTCTCCAGCTCCATCAGCACGAACAGCCCGGCGCCGACGGCGATCATCGCCACCCAGGCGGTGACGCCGACGGCGGCGGTGCCGAACAGGGCCTGCAGGGGCGGCGCATAGGTGAAGGCCAGCTGCAGCACGGTCATCAGGGCGATGGACAGCCAGACCGGCCGGCTGCCGGCCAGCCCGGACAGCAGCCCCAGCCGGCCCCCCGCATCGCCACGCAGCCCGCGGGCGCTGAGCAGGAAGAAGATCTCCCCCACCACCAGGGCGTTGACGGCGATCGTCCGCGCCATCTCCACCCCGTCGCCCTGCATCCGGTGGTAATGGAAGAAGCCAAAGCTGGCGGCCACCAGCAGCATCAGCACCACCACCATCCGCCACACCAGCCGGCCGACCAGGATCGGTTCGTCGCGCGGGCGCGGCGGACGGGCCATGACGCCGGACTCCGGCGCCTCGAAGGCCAGCGCCAGACCCAGCGTCACGGCGGTCACCATGTTGACCCACAGGATCTGCACCGGTGTGATCGGCAGGATGCTGCCCGACAGCACCGCCAGCAGGATCACCACCGCCTGCGCGCCGTTGGTCGGCAGCATGAACAGGATCGTCTTGCGCAGATTGTCGTAGACGGTCCGCCCCTCCTCCACCGCATGGACGATGGAGGCGAAATTGTCGTCGGCCAGCACCATCGCCGCCACCTCCTTCGCCGCCTCGGTGCCGTTGCGGCCCATGGCGACGCCGATGTCGGCCCGCTTCAGCGCCGGGGCGTCGTTGACGCCGTCGCCGGTCATGGCGACGGTGTCGCCCGCCGCCTGGAGCGCCGCGATCAGCCGCAGCTTGTGTTCCGGCGTGGTGCGGGCGAAGACGCTGTTGGCCTCCGCCGCGGCGGCGAATCCGGCCTCGTCCAGCCGGTCCAGTTCCGGGCCGCTGATGACGCCATCGGGAAGGCCGAACCGCCGGCCGATGGCGGCGGCGGTGGCGGCATGGTCGCCGGTGATCATCTTCACCGTGATCCCGGCCTGCCGGCAGTCGGCGACCGCCACCAGCGCCTCCTCCCGCGGCGGATCGATCAGGCCGCACAGGCCAAGCAGCTCCAGCCCCTCCTCCCGCAAATCCTCGGCGTTCAGTTCGGACAGGTCGATGGAGGTGCGGCGCATCGCCAGCGCCAGCACCCGCTGCCCCTGCCCGGCCAGTTCGGCGGTCAGGGCGATCCAGCGCCGCCGGTCGAGCGGTGCGGTGCCCTCCCTGTGCCTCTCGCGTTCGCAAAGCGCCAGCACCCGTTCCGGCGCGCCCTTCACCACCAGGATGCCATGGCCGGCATGGTCGTGATGCAGGGTCGCCATGTACTGCCGTTCGGATTCGAAGGGCAGAGCGTCGCGACGCGGGGTGCGCCGGGCTTCACTCGCCGGGTCCAGCCCAACCTTCATCGCCAGCGCCAGCAGCGCGCCGTCGGTCGGGTCGCCGGCCAGCTGCCACTCGCCGCCCGGATCGCGGTGCAGGGCAGCGTCATTGCACAGCAGCGCCGCGCGCGCCAGATCGAGCAGCAGCGGCTCCCCGGACGGGTCGGCCACCCGGCCGTCGCGGCCGATCTCCCCCTCCGGGGCATAGCCGCTGCCGCCGACCCGATAGGTCGCGTCGGCGGTGACGACGTCGGTCACCAGCAGCTCGTTGCGCGTCAGGGTGCCGGTCTTGTCGGTGCAGATGGTGCGGACGGAGCCCAGCATCTCCACCGCCGGCAGATGGCGGATGATGGCGTTGCGGCGGGCCATGCGGGTCACGCCCACCGCCATGGTGATGGTCATCACCGCCGGCAGCCCTTCCGGAATCGCGGCGACCGCCAGCCCGACCGCGGTCAGGATCATGTCCTGCCATGGTTCATCCCAGACCAGCCGCCCGCAGGCGACGGTGACCGCCGCCAGCAGAAGGATGCCGCCGGTCAGCCAGCGCCCGAACCGCGCCATCGACACCAGCAGCGGCGTCGCCACCGACGACACGGAGGCCAGCAGATGGCCGATGCGTCCGACCTCCGTCGCGTCGCCGGTCGCCACCACGGTGCCGGTTCCCTGGCCCTGGACCACCATCGTGCCGGCATAGGCCATGCCGCTGCGGTCGCCCAGCGCCGCATCGGCGGCGACGGCGGCGGCGGACTTGACAGTGGGAACCGACTCCCCGGTCAGCGCCGCTTCCTGCACCAGCAGGCCCTTGGTGCGGTCGAGCCGCAGGTCGGCCGGCACGCGGTCGCCGGAAACCAGGAACACGCGGTCGCCCGGCACCAGCGCCTCGGCCGCCAGGGTCACGGCATGGCCGTCGCGCAGCACCACCGCCTGGGGCGACAGCAGGTTGCGGATCGCCTCCAGCGCCTGCTCGGCCTTGTCCTCCTGGATGTAGCCGATCAGCGCGTTGACCAGCACGACGCCGAAGATCACGCCGGCATCCGTCCAATGGCGCAGCAGCAGCGCCACCGTGCCCGAAGCCAGCAGCACATAGATCAGCAGATTGTGGAACTGCGCCAGGAAGCGGAGCCAGGCCGGACGCCGCTTCGGCGGGGTCAGGCGATTGGGGCCGAAACGCCTCAGCCGCGCCGCCGCCTCCATGCTGCTGAGCCCGTCAGCCGGACTGTCGAGCTGCCCGGCGACGGCGGACGCGTCCAGCGCGTGCCACGGGACGTCGGCCGCCGAAGGGGGGCTTCGGCCCGCGTCTGCCAGATGTGCCATGACCCGTCTCCCCTGGATGATCCTGGCGTCGGAGCGTCACGCGGCGAACGCCGTCCCCAATCCGGATGACCATTTACAGAATGGGGCTTCAAGCGGAGCAATATAAGGGGCTGGTCGTCCCCCCGGATGCCGATGTCTCAAAGCAGGCCCAGCACGCCCGCGTTCCGGTACAGCATGTAGGCGGCCACGGCGAACAGCACCCCGGCGAAGACCCGGGTCAGCGTTCCCTTGCGGGCGGACAGCCTCACCGCGGCCTTCATGCCGAGGAACCCGCCGGCCACGCCGCCGGCGATGAACAGACCGGCGACCGTCCAATCCACCAGACCGGACATCGCGTAATTGACCGCCGTCGCCAGACCGAAGGCACCCACCGAGAACAGCGACGACCCGATGGCGTTGATGACCGCCATGCCGCTGCCGAGCAGCAGACCGGGCACGATCAGAAAGCCGCCGCCGATGCCGAAAAAGCCGGAAATCGCACCGGTGAGAAATCCGATGCCGATCAGGCGCGCCGCGATCGTCTTGTTGATGCGCACCTCCGGATCGCCGTCGCCGCCCCGGCCGCGCAGCATGGACACCCCGACCACCACCATCACCAGGGCGAACAGGAACAGCAGACCCCCGCCGTCGACCGCCTTGCCGGCCGTCGAGCCCGCCAGCGCACCGATGACGCCGGCGGCGGCGAAGGTTGCCGCGCACGGCCACTTCACCGTTCCGGCCCGGGCATGCTGCGCCAGATTGAGAAAGGCATTCGCGGCAACCGCCAGCGCACCGGTGCCGATGGCGACATGGGGATTGGGCACGCCCACCACATAAAGCAGCAGCGGCACGGCGAGGACCGAGCCCCCTCCCCCGATCAGGCCCAGCGTGAAGCCGACCAGGGAGCCGGACAGAACCGTGAGAATCTCTGACATTACAAGCATTCCGGTAGGATTTGCGGACCCGCAACCATGGCACCGCCGGCGCGAGGGGCGGTCGGAGGGGCGGTCGGAGGACCTGCCGGCGCGCCCGACAGGGTTTCCAGACCATTAATTTAGGTGTAACTAATATACAGGGCCGGGATGCCGCTGCAAGTGGTTCACGATGCCGTAGCCCGCCCGCAATCCTTCGGGCTATGCTGGCGATTATGTGGAAGCCGCTGATAGTTTCATGTGTCGTGCTGATGTCCGCGGCCACCGCCAGGGCGGAGCCGGAGGCGGAAACCGTACGCGTCGGCGTGCTCGCCTACCGCGGGTCGGAGCGGGCGGCCCGCGACTGGGAACCGACGCTGGCCTATCTGGAGCGCGCGATTCCCGACCGCCGCTTCGTCATGCTGCCGCTCGACCTCGCCGGCATGGTGCTGGCCGTCGCCGACCGTCAGGTCGATTTCGTCATCACCAATCCCGGCAGCTATGTCACGCTGGAAGCGCGCTTCGCGGTGACGCGCATCGCGACGCTGGAGTCCGGGACACCGGATGTTCCCATCGCCGCGGTGGGGTCGACCATCATCCGCCGCGCCGACCGGGCCGGGATCGGCAAGCTGGCCGACCTGAAGGGCAAGCGGCTGGCGGTGGTGTCGACCGACGCCTTCGGGGGCTTCCAGATCGCATGGCGCGAGATGGAGGAGGCCGGCGTCCGCCCCTTCACCGATCTGGCGGATCTGACGACGGTCGGCTTTCCGATGGAAGGGGTGGTGGATGCGGTGCGCCGCGGCAGTGCCGATGCCGGCGTGCTGCGCGCCTGCCTGCTGGAGGAGATGACGGCGCAGGGCCGCATCGCCCCGGACGAATTCGTGGTGGTCGGCGAAAAGCCGCCCGGCGAGCTGCCCTGCCGGGTGTCGTCGCGGCTGTATCCCGACTGGCCCTTCGCCCGGCTGGCGCACACGCCGCGCGATCTGGCCCGGCGCGTCGCCGCGGCGCTGCTGACCATGCCTGAAACCCAGGGGCCGACCTGGACCGCCTCGCTCGACTACACGTCGGTGCATGAGCTGTTCCGCACCCTGCACATCGGACCCTATCCGAAGACGCCGCCGACGCTGGAGGAGGTTCTCAGCGAGAACTGGCACTGGCTGGTGATCGCCGCCGCGGCGGTGCTGTGGTGGGTGGTCCATTCCGCCCGTGTCGAGGTTCTCGTCCGCCGCCGCACCGCCGAACTGGAACGCGAGATCGCCGAGCGGGAGCGCGCGGAAGCGACCGCTCTGCGCCTGCGCGAGGAGCGCGACCAGCTCTCCCGCCTCGGCATCGTCGGAGAGATGGCGAGCAACATCGCCCATGAGCTGAACCAGCCGCTGGCGGCCATCGGCAATTTCGCCGGCGGCATGACCCGCATCCTCGACGCACCAACGCCCGACCTCGGGATGCTGCGCGCCGGGGCGCGATCGGTCGCCGAGCAGGCGGAGCGGGCTGCGGCGATCATCCAGCGCACCCGCGGCTTCGTCAGCCGCCGCGACGCCCAGCGCTCCGCCCTGTCGGTCAACGCCGTGGTGGAGGAAACCCTGTCGCTGTTCGGCGCGCCCCCGGACCCGGCACTGTCCATCGTCACCGAGCCGGCCGACGGGCTTCCCGAGGTCAGGGCCGACAAGGTGGAGCTTCAACAGGTGTTGCTGAACCTGCTGCAGAATGCGGTGGAGGCGACGCGGAGCGGCAATAATGGTGGCGCCGGCGAGATCGTGCTGCGGACCGCGCTGTCCGGCGGCATGGTGTTGATCGAAGTGCGAGATTCCGGTCCGGGTGCGCCGGAGGACGCGCGGCGGCGGATGTTCGAGCCATTCTTCACCACCAAGCCCGGCGGGCTGGGGCTCGGCCTGTCGATCTGCCGCACCATCGTCGAACGGCATGGCGGCCGCATCTGGGCGGTGCCCGGCGTGCCGCGCGGGCTGGCCGTCCGCTTCACCCTGCCGCCGGCCGCCGGCGAAACCGCATCATCATCGTCCGTCCAGGAGACAAACACATGACCGACGCCCCCCTGGTTCTGGTGGTGGACGATGACGAGGCGATGCGCAGTTCGGTCCAGTATCTGCTGGCCTCGGTCGGCATCGCCTGCGAGTGCTTCGCGTCGGCCGAGGCCTTCCTCGCCTCGCCGCACCTGCGCCCGCCGCTGCGGCCGGGCTGCGTCCTGCTGGACGTCCGCATGCCGGGCATGAGCGGGATCGAGCTGCTGCGCCACCTCAAGGAACAGGGGTGCAAGCGTCCGGTCATCATGGTCACCGGCCATGGCGACGTGCCGCTGGCCGTCGCCGCGCTGAAGGGCGGGGCCGAGGACTTCATCGAAAAGCCCTGGAAGGACCAGGCGCTGCTCGACACCGTCAACGCCGCCATCCGAAAATGCCGCGAGGTGCTGGTGCGCAGCGCCGGGCGCGAGGCGGTCGAAGCGCGGATGGCCCAGCTGAGCCGCCGCGAGCGCGAGGTGCTGGCCCTGGTACTCGACGGCCGCCAGAACAAGGAGATCGCGACGGCGCTGTCGATCTCGGTCAAGACGGTCGAGGGCCATCGCCAGATGGTGATGGAGAAGATGGGCGCCCGCTCCGTCGCCGAACTCGCACGATTGGCGCTGACCCCCGGCGACCGGGTTTAATCAGGCAACAATCAAGCGAATCAAGGCTCCGGCCGCGCCTCCGCTCTGAAAGCAAGGGTTTACCCTTGGTCGCCACCGGAATCGACCCGATGGCGGCAACTGTTCGCTGCACGTACCATCTGCGTGACAAAGATACCGGCAGCGAACCGGAAGGAAATGGGACGGAAATGAGCAAGTTGCGGCCAACGGGAGAGGCGACTCCCCGAACCGATCCGCTCGTCCCCGGCGCGGATGCACTGTCCGGCCGGTTGCGGCGGGCGCCCGAGAACTTCCTGACCCCCGAGGAGATCGGGCAGGTCGGCAAGGGAAGGCGCGATTTCCTGCGCGCCAGCTTTCTGGCGGCGGCCGGCGCCACCGCCGCGGCGACGCTGGGCGGCCGTGGTGCCCTCGCCGCCGATACGGCCGGCGATCCCGACATCCTGAAACCCACCCCCTGGGGCAGCAGCCTGGGCCAGCCGGTGGCGGCCAACCCCTACGGCCTGCCGTCGAAGCACGAGCGCGGACTGGTGCGCCGGCAAAGCCCCGGCCTGACCCAGGTCGCCGCTGCCAGCGTGTCCTTCGCGCCGCTGCAGGGGCTGTTCGGCATCATCACGCCCTCCGGCCTGCATTTCGAGCGGCACCACCAGGGCTGGCAGGACATCGACCCGACACGGCACCGGCTGATGATCAACGGCTCCCGGCCGGAATTCGTGAAGACGCCCCGGGTCTACACGATGGACGACATCATGCGGCTGCCGCCGGTGTCGCGCATGCACTTCATCGAATGCGGCGCCAACACCGGCATGGAGTGGGGCAACGTGGCGGTCCCCACCGTGCAGTACACCCACGGCATGCTGTCCTGCAGCGAGTTCACCGGCGTCCCGCTGCGCACGCTGCTGGAGTACTGCGGCGCCGACCTGAAGGCCGCCAAATTCATCCTGGCGGAGGGCGGCGACGGGTCGTCGATGACCCGCACCATCCCGATCGAGCTGGTGATGTCCGGCGAGGTGATGGTCGCCTACGGCCAGAACGGCGAGATGCTGCGGCCGGAGAACGGCTATCCGCTGCGGCTCGTCGTGCCGGGGGTGCAGGGCGTCTCGTGGGTGAAGTGGCTGCGCCGGATCGAGGTCGGCGACCGTCCCTATGCCGCCAAGGACGAGGCGGTGCACTACATCGACCTGATGCCCGACGGCCAGCACCGGCAATACACCTCCATCCAGGAATGCAAGTCGGTCATCACCAGCCCGTCGGGCGGCCAGCAGTTGCTGGACAAGGGATTTTTCACCATCAGCGGGCTCGCATGGTCGGGCCGGGGCGCCATCAAGCGGGTGGATGTGTCGGTCGACGGCGGCATCAACTGGACCGAGACGACCTTGCAGACGCCGGTCCTGTCCAAATGCCTGACCCGCTTCACCCTGCCCTGGAACTGGGACGGCCGGCCGGCGCTGCTGCAGTCGCGCGCCATGGACGAGACCGGCTTCGTCCAGCCCGCCTACGGCCAGCTGCGCGCGGTGCGCGGCACGCGGTCGATCTACCACAACAACGCGATCCAGACCTGGCAGGTCGCCGAAAGCGGGGACGTGAACAATGTCCAGATCCTGTAAAGCGGCCCTCCTGGCGTCCGCGTTCGGCGCGATGCTCGCATGGACGGCGCCGGTGCTGGCGGACGGTCCCTCCACCGTCGGCCGTCCGGCCACCCCGGCCGAGGTCAAGGCCTGGGACATCGACGTCGGCCCCGACTTCAGCGGCCTGCCCAAGGGCTCCGGCACCGTGTCGCGCGGCATGGAGATCTGGGAGGAGAAATGCGCCAGCTGCCACGGCACCTTCGGTGAGAGCAACAGCGTCTTCAACCCGCTGGTCGGCGGCACCACCGCCGAAGACATCAAGACCGGCCATGTCGCGGCGCTGAAACGCACCGATTTCCCGGCGCGGACGACCTTCATGAAGGTCGCCAGCGTGTCCACCCTCTACGACTACATCCGCCGCGCCATGCCGTGGAACGCGCCGAAGTCGCTGAGCGACGACGACGTCTATGCCGTGCTGGCTTATCTGCTGAACCTCGCGGAGATCGTCCCGGACGACTTCACCCTGACCGACGCGACGATCCGCGACGTGCAGCAGAGGATGCCGAACCGCAACGGCATGACCACCGCCCACGCCCTCTGGCCCGGCCCCGACATTCCCGGTATGGCGGCCAAGCCCGACACCGCCAACGCCGTCTGCATGACCAATTGCAAGCCGAAGGCCGAGCTGGCCTCGCAGCTGCCCGAACATGCCCGCGGCGCTCACGGCAACATCGCCGAGCAGAACCGCGTCATCGGGCCGGTCCGCGGCCAGCGCACCGGTCCCGACACGGCGGCGGCGGAGGCCCCCTCCCCCGCCCTGGCGCTGGCGGAGAAGTCCGGCTGCCTGTCCTGCCACGCGGTCGATACCCGGATCGTCGGCCCGAGCTACAGCGAGATCGCCGCCCGCTATCGCGGCAAGAACAACGCCGACGCCCTGGTGTCCAAGGTCAAGGCCGGCGGCGAGGGGTCCTGGGGCGCCGTGCCGATGCCGCCGCAGGACGACCTCAGCATCGACGACGCCAAGACCCTGGTCGCCTGGATCCTGTCCGGCGCGCCGCAGAAGTAACGAGACCGAGGAGGAGCATCTCTCATGACACAGGCAGCGATGGAACGGCGTCAGGTACTGACCTTCCTGGGGGCGCTGGCGGCGGCCGGATTCGTGGTGCCGCGGGTGGCGCTTGCCAACTGGGACAAGACCGCCTTCGACGCCAAGACGATGGACGACGCGCTGAAGGCGCTCGGCGCCGGCGCACCGGCCGACAGCGGCGACGTGCAGATCATCGCCTCCGACATCGCGGAGAACGGGGCGGTGGTTCCGGTTCAGGCGGTCAGCAAGCTGCCCAAGACCGAACGGATCGCCATCCTGGTGGAAAAGAACCCCAACATGCTGGCCGCCGCCTTCGACCTGGGGCCGGACACCATTCCCGAGGTCACCGCCCGCATCAAGATGGGCCAGACCTCCAACGTCATGGTGCTGGTCAAGGCGGACGGCAAATTCTACGCGGCCTCCAAGGAAATCAAGGTGACGCTCGGCGGCTGCGGCGGCTGAACGGATAAGACGGGAGAGAAGACCATGGGCAATCCGATGAAGATCCGCGCCTCCGCCAAGGACGGCGTCACCGAGATCAAGGTGCTGATGAGCCACGAGATGGAGACCGGCCAGCGCAAGGACGCCAGCGGCACGGTCATCCCCGCCTGGTTCATCAACGAGGTCACCGCCAAGCTCGACGGCAAGACGGTGATGCAGGCGCAATGGGGACCGTCGATTTCCAAGAACCCCTACCTCGCCTTCAAGGTCAAGGGCGGCAAGGCGGGCGACAAGGTCTCCGTCACCTGGGTCGACAGCAAGGGCGACACCCGCACCGACGAGGCCACCGTCACCTGAGGCTGCACGTCCGCGTCGACAAAAATAAGGATGGGAGGGGGGAGAGATGGACCGCGTAAGCGTTGGGATTGCGGCGTTCCTTGCGGTGTCGGCGGCGGTCGCCACGGCGGCCTACGCCCAGCAGAAGGATGCGGCGCAGGAGGGCATCGAGGCCTACCGCGAGGCCCTGCAGGACGGCAACCCCGCCGAACTGTTCGAGCTGAGCGGCGAGGAGCTGTGGAAGACGCCGGCCGGCCCGAAGAAGGCCTCGCTGGAGAAATGCGACCTCGGCCTCGGCCCCGGCGTGGTCAAGGGCGCCTATGCCCAGCTTCCGCGCTACTTCGCCGACACCGACCGCGTCCAGGACCTGGAATCGCGCCTGCTGACCTGCATGGAAACGCTGCAGGGCAAGGACCCGAAACCCTATGTCGAGGCCTCCTTCACCGCCCCCCCGAAGGAGGAGATGATCGCGCTCGCCGCCTACATCTCCGGCCAGTCCAAGGACGATCCCATCACCGTAAAGCCCAAGCATCCCAAGGAACAGGCGATGTACGACCTGGGCAAGCGGATGTTCTACTATCAGGGCGGCCCCTACGACTTCGCCTGCGCCACCTGCCACGGCCAGGAGGGCACGCGCATCCGGCTGCAGGATCTGCCCTACATTCCGGGGCAGAAGGGTGCGGCTGCCGGCTGGGGAAGCTGGCCGGCCTACCGCGTCAGCTCCGGCCAGATGTGGTCGATGCAGTGGCGATTGAACGACTGCTTCCGCCAGCAGCGTTTCCCCGAACCGGTCTACACCTCCGACGCGACCATCGCGCTGTCGATGTTCATGGCCGCCAACGCCAGCGGGGAAACCATGAAGACACCCGGAATCAAGCGCTGAGGGAGGCCGCCATGAAACACGCCATGAAACATGCCGCCTTCCTTGCCGTCCTGCTGCTGGCCGGCCCCACCCTTTCCGAGACCAAGGTCGCGCCGTCCTGGGGACCGGGGGCCGACGATGCCGCCTTCACCCGCATGCTGGCCGCCAGCTTCAAGGACAAGGGCATCGCCAAGGTCGATCGCCTGACCCAGGACGAGACGCAGGCCTTCTGCTCCGACCCCGAGGCCGCCGCCAGCCCGGCCGCCGCCGAACGGCGCCGGCAGATCGAGGCCGTCAACATGGCGACGGTCAAATGGCCGTCCGACGGCAAATGGCTGGGCGACTGGAAGGAGGGCGAGAAGATCGCCCAGAGCGGCCGGGGCAACACCTGGACCGACAAGCCGGGCGAGCCGAACGGTGGCAATTGCTACAATTGCCACCAGCTCAGCCCGACCGAGATCTCCTACGGCACCATCGGCCCCAGCCTGCTGCAATACGGCGCGCTGCGCGGCCGGGACGAGGAGACGATGAAGGCGGCCTGGGCCAAGATCTACAACGCCAAATCGGCCAACGCCTGCTCCAACATGCCGCGCGCCGGCCATATGGGCATCCTGGGGGAGACGCAGATCAAGCATCTGATGGCGCTGCTGTTCGACCCGAACTCTCCCGTGAATTCCAAATCGGGGTCCGCCCAATGAACCGCCGCGAGTTCCTCACCGTCCTGGCCGCCGCCAACGCCGCCGGCCTGCTGCTGCCCGGCGCCGGTCTGGCCCGCGCCGAAGCGGCGGCCGACGCGGTCTATGACGCGCCTGCCTTCGGCAACGTCTCGCTCCTGCACATCACCGACTGCCACGCCCAGCTGAAGCCGATCCATTTCCGCGAGCCGAGCGTCAACCTCGGCATCGGCGAGATGGCCGGCCGGGCGCCGCATCTGGTGGGAAGCCGGCTGCTGGAGCATTTCAACCTCAAAGCCGGCAGCCGCGAGGCGCATGCCTTCACCTGCCTCGACTTCGAACGGCTGGCCGGGCTCTACGGCAAGGTCGGCGGCTTCGCCCATCTGGCGACGCTGGTCAAGCGGGTGCGGGCCAACCGGCCGGGCGCTCTGCTGCTCGACGGAGGCGACACCTGGCAAGGGTCGGGCACCGCGCTGTGGACCCAGGGCCAGGACATGGTGGAGGCCGCCAAGCTGCTGGGCGTCGACATCATGACGCTGCATTGGGAATGCACCTACGGCCAGGAGCGCGTGCAGGAGATCGCCGAGAAGGACTTCGTCGGCCACATCGAGATCGTCGCCCAGAACATCAAGACCGCCGATTTCGGCGACGACGTGTTCAAGCCCTACAGCCTGCGCGACGTCAACGGCGTCAAGGTCGCGGTGATCGGGCAGGCCTTCCCCTACACGCCGATCGCCAACCCGCGCTACATGGTGGCCGATTGGACCTTCGGCATCCGCGAGGAGGAGATGCAGGCGACGGTCGATGCCGCCCGCGCCGCCGGTGCCGCGGTGGTCGTCGTGCTGTCGCACAACGGCATGGACGTCGATCTGAAGATGGCGTCGCGCGTCCGCGGCATCGACGCCATCCTCGGCGGCCACACCCATGACGGCATGCCGGCGCCGACCATCGTCGCCAACCCCGGCGGCCGGACGCTGGTCACCAACGCCGGGTCGAACGGCAAGTTCCTGGGAGTGCTCGACTTCCAGGTGACCGGCGGACGGGTCGCCGACTTCCGCTACCGGCTGATGCCGGTCTTCGCCAACCTGCTGCCCGCCGATCCGGAGATGGAGGCGCTGATCACCCGCGTCCGCGCGCCCTACGAGGCCAAGCTGGGCGAAACGCTGGCGGTGACGGAGGGCACGCTGTACCGGCGCGGCAACTTCAACGGCAGCTTCGACCAGCTGATCCTCGACGCGCTGATGGCCGAAAAGGATGCGGAGATCGCCTTCTCCCCCGGTTTCCGCTGGGGCACCACGCTGCTGCCGGGCCAGCCCATCACCATGGAAAACCTGCTGGACCAGACCGCCATCACCTATCCCTACGTCACGCTGACGCAGATGAGCGGCGAGCAGATCAAGACGGTGCTGGAGGATGTCTGCGACAACCTGTTCAATCCCGATCCCTATTACCAGCAGGGCGGCGACATGGTGCGTGTGGGCGGCCTGTCCTACGCCTGCGATCCCGCCGCCCCGGCCGGCCGGCGCATCCAGGACATGACGCTGAACGGCAAGCCGCTGGAGGCGTCGAAGACCTACAAGGTCGCCGGCTGGGCTCCGGTGGCGGAAGAGGCGAAGTCGGCCGGCGGCGAGCCGATCTGGGAGCTTGTCGCCCGCAACCTGCGCGCCCGCAAGACGGTGGCGCCGCCGCAGCTGAACCTGCCGACCCTGAAGGGCGTGAACGGCAACCCCGGCCTCGAGGCCTGACCCAATATTCTGCCCACCAACCGGGGCAAGCTCCAAACCGGAAAGGCTCAGACCATGAGCGTTCGTCGTTTCCTGGCCCCCCTGCTGATGCTGTTCGCCCTGGCCGGCGCCGCCCCGGCGCTGGCCCAGGACAAGGTCGTCTACCACATCGACAATGCCGCCGAGCAGGGCACCAAGGCGCTGCGCAACATCCGCAACCATCTGGACGTGGCACCGAAGACCGAGATCCGCGTGGTCACCCATGCCGAAGGCGTCGATCTGCTGATGGAGGGTGGCAGGGACCAGAAGAACAACATCGACTATGGCCCGCTGATCTCCGATCTTAAGAGCCGCGGCGTCCATTTCGAGGTGTGCGAGATCACCATGAAGCGGCGTAACCTGACCAAGGACCAGTTCGTGATGGAGGCGGAGTTCACGCCGTCCGGCGTCGTCCGAATCACCGAACTGCAGGCGCGCGACCATTACGCCTACATCAAGCCCTGAGAAGGCAACGGCCATGGGTTTCACCGTCGACGCCCTGATGGAAAGCCTGGGCGAGGACAGCTTCATGGCGCTGGGCGGGCTGCTGATCGGCACGCTGTTCGGCGTGGTGGCGCAGCGGTCCCGCTTCTGCCTGCGCGCCTCGACGCTGGAGGTGGCGCATGGCCGGTTGGGTGGACGGCTGGCGGTCTGGCTGCTCGCCTTCTCCACCGCTCTGATGGCGACGCAGGGGCTGATCCTGCTGGGGCTGTTCGACACCGGCAGCGTCCGCCAGCTCAACAACCCCGGCAGCCTGTCGGGCGCGGTGATCGGCGGGCTGATGTTCGGCTGCGGCATGACGCTGACCCGAGCCTGCGCCAGCCGCATGCTGGTGCTGTCGGCGACCGGCAACCTGCGGGCGCTGCTGTCCGGGCTGGTGTTCGCGGTGGTCGCCCAGGCGGCGATGCGCGGCGTCCTGTCGCCGCTGCGCGAGGCGGTCAACGGCTGGTGGGTCATCAGCGGCCAGCAGCGCGACCTGCTGGCGCTGGCCGGCATCGGGCATGGCGGGGCGCTGCTGTTCGGCATGGGCTGGTTCGCGGCGGGCGTGGTGATTGCGCGGCGCAACGCCCTGTCGGGCTGGTCCTGGCTGGGCGCCGCCGGCGTCGGCGCGACGGTCGCCGCCGCCTGGTGGTTCACCTGGCGCGCCGCCAGCGCCGCCTTCGATCCGGTGACCGTCCATTCCCTCAGCTTCACCGCGCCGTCGGCCGATTTCCTGATGCTGGTACTGTCGCCGCCGGGCACCCGCTGGAGCTTCGACACCGGGCTGATCCCCGGCGTGGCGCTGGGCGCCTTCGTCGCCGGTCTGGCCGGGCGCGACCTGAAGCTGGAGGGGTTCAACGACGGCTCCTCCATGCGGCGCTACATCATCGGCGGCTGCATGATGGGCTTCGGCAGCGTGCTGGCCGGCGGCTGCGCGGTCGGGGCCGGCGTGTCGGGCGCCTCCATCTTCACGGCGACGGCGTGGCTGGTGCTGTGGTCGATGTGGATCGGCGCCGTTCTGACCGATCTCGCCATCGACCGCCCGGCACGGGCGCGCGGTGCCGCCATCGCCGCAATTCCTCCGGTCGCCGCACAGTGACGTTCACAGGAGATCCCGCATGCCCCGCCTGCCCCGCCGCCGCCTGCTGACCGCCGGTGCGGCACTCCTGGCCGCTTTGCCGGGACTGGCCGCCGTCCGTGCCTTCGCCGCCGGGGTGGAGTCCTTCGTCAAGGGACCGCCGGTGCCCGACATGCCGCCGGTGCAAATCAGCCCGCATGTCTGGATCATCCAGGCCCCCGACGGCTTCCCGACGCCGCAGAACCAGGGGATGATGGCGAACATCACCTTCGTCATCGGCCGCGACGGGGTGATCGTCGTCGACAGCGGCGCCTCGCTGCAGATCGGCGAGATGGCGATCCGCATGCTGCGGACGCTGACGCCCAAGCCGGTCGTCGGGATTATCAACACCCATTATCACGGCGACCACTGGCTGGGTAACCATGCCTTCGCCGAGGCGTTCGGCGAGGATCTGCCCCGCTACGCCCTGCCCCGCACGCGTGAAGCGATCCTGGGCGTGCAGGGCAGCTTCTGGCAAAGCTCGATGGTCAAATGGACGGCGCAGGCCTCCGCCGGGACGCGGATCGTCGCCCCCAACCGCGACGCCGCCCATGGCGACGAGCTGTCGCTGGGCGACGTCCGGCTGCGTCTGCACCATTACGGCACCGCCCACACGCCCTCCGACCTGTCGGTTTCGGTGGTGGAGGACGGCGTCATGTGCGTCGGCGACGTGATGATGGACCGCCGCATCGCCAACATGGACGACGGCTCGTACCTCGGTACCTTCGAGACGATGGACAGGCTGCGGGCCGACAGCGACACCCGCATCTGGCTGCCCGCCCACGGCGTGCCCGGCCCCGGCGTGCCGGAGTGGCAGCGCAGCCTGTTCGAAGGCATCTTCGAGACCTGCGTCGCCGCCGTGAAGGCCGGCCAGTCGGTCGAGCAGGCGAAGGCCGCCGTGCTGGCCGATCCCCGCGTCGCCTCCCGCGCGGCTGAGACCAAGGGCTGGGACAGCAACATCGGCAAATACATCAGCCTCGCCTATCTGGAGGCGGAGCAGGCCGACTTCTGAGCAGCGGAACTGCCGGTCAAAGCGCGAAGGTCAGCACGATGTTCGCCAGCACCGCCGCGACGACGCCGAAGGGCGCGGCGCGGAACAGCAGCCGGGTGAACAGCGTGTTGCGCGACTTTTCCTCCAGCGCCGAGCCGAGGATCAGGCTGCCGCCCGACGAGAAGGGCGAGATCGAGGTCGCCTGCGAGCCGACGACGATTGCGGTGAACAGCAGCACAGGGCTGACCGACAGGCTGGTGGCCAGCGCCGGCACCAGCGGGAACAGCGTCGGCGTCACCACGCCCAGCGTGCTGGAGAACAGCGACATCACGGCGGCGACGATGCCGAACACCACCGGCAGGAGCAGGGCCGGGATGCTGCTGCCGAGCCAAGCCGCCAGCACCGCGATGGTCCCGGCCTTGATCGCGACCGAGATCAGCATCCCCATGCCGGAAATCATGATCAGCGTCGACCACGGCACCGACGCGATGGCTTTGCGCTCGTCGCCGAGCTTCAGCAGCAGGGCAATGACGGAGAAGACGCCGGCGATCAGGCCGATGTCGATCTTCGAATTGAGATAGGCCACCGTGGCGTTGCCGGGCATCGCCAGATGCAGCACCGGGCCGAGCAGGACCAGCGCCATCATCGTCAGCGTCAAGGTCAGCGTCACGCGCTGGCGCCCGTCGAGCGGCTCCGGCCGGCCGGTGTCGGCGAGCGAGGCGTTCAGGCTGCGGTGGTTGCCGAACAGGAACAGCATCGCCGTGATGACGAAGAACGGGATGATCAGCGTCGCCGCGAAGATGACCCCGCTGTAGAGGAAGGCATCGGCGTCGCTGGTGCCGTTCGCCGTCATCAGGCCGCGGAAGATGATGCCGCTCTGGCTCGACATGAAATTGGCGCCGGCCAGCGCGCCGTAATTGGCGCCCATCGCCCCCAGCACCATGTCCAGCCCGGTCCGCCGGCACATCAGCAGCGTGATCGGCGCCATGAAGGCCAGCACGGTGTAATAGCCGGCGCCCATCGCCGCGATCAGCGTCGCCGTCACCAGGATGGCGTAGGGCAGCACCCACGGCACGTTGCGGCAGCGGTACAGCATATGCTCGGCCAGCTTTTCCAGCGTGCCGTTGACCAGGGCGAAGCTGTAGAACAGGCAGACCGAGAAGATGACGAAGAAGATCTTCAGCGGCCACATGTCGATGACCGCGCCCGGCTTCAGCCCGAGACCGAAGCATCCCAGGATATAGGCGAAGGCGATGGCGAACAGGCCGATGTTGATCTTGGTGACATAGCCCAGAACGACGGCCAGGGCGATGGCCAGCACGATGACGAGGGTCATCGGTTTCCTCCCAAGTTTCTGTATTTCAGGCGAATTGGAAAAGCATTGCCGGATTCCGGACGAGGATTTGCGCCCGTTCCGCCGGATTGGGGATCAGCGCATGCAGCCGGGTCACCTCCGCGGCATAGCCGGTCTCGGCCTCATGCTGGGTGTGGGGCCAGTCGCTGCCCCAGACGAAGCGGTCGGAGCCGCCGCAGGCCTCGCGCAGCAGATCGAGGCTGCGTGCCGCGAGGTCGGGCGTCAGCCCGGCGCGGTAGGGGGCGGAGAACTTGACCCAGACGGCCTGCGTCCGGCGCAGCACATCGAGGAATTCGGCATGGCTGCGGTTCGCCGGATCGACGCCGCCCTGCGGCAGGCCGAAATGGTCGATCACCACGGTGACGCCGGAATCGGCGATGGCCGGCACCACCTCCGCGAGATCGTCGAAACGGCGCTGGATCTCGATTTGCCAGCGGCGGGATGCCAGGCGGCGGAAGAAGTCCTGCCAGGGTGATGCCCCGTAATCCTCCAGCTCGCGCCCGACGAGATTCAGGCGCGCACCGACGAAGCCGAGGGCGCCGAGCCGGTCCAGTTCCTCCTCCGTCACGCCGGGATCGACGACGGCGACCGCGCGCAGCCGTTCGGGATGGGCGCGCAGGGCGGATTCGATCAGGCTGTTGTCGGTGCCGAGGAAGCTGGGCTGGATCAGCACGCCATGGCTGAACCCGGCCCGATCCTGCAGCGCGAACCAGTCCGAAAGCTCCGCCGCATAGTCCGGGCTGTAGCGCCGGCCGGAGGCCATCGGCAGGTCGGGGCGGAAAATATGGGCATGCGTGTCGATGCCCCTGATCGGGGGGAGTGCGGTCATCGGTCGATCCGTACAGGCAATAGGGGGGCGGCCTCCGCCGCGAGGGGAGGGTCCGGAAGAGGCCGAAATGAGGAAGCGCGCCGGAAACCGGGTCCGGCGCTGCGGGTCAGCTCAGGCGGCTGCGGTAGCGGAAGCGTTCGGCGGGGCCCTGGGCGATGCGCCATTCGACCGCGGTGCCGTCCACGGTGTAGGCGGTGCGTTCGATCACCGCGGTGGGCGCCCCCTCGGCAAGACCCAGCCGCGCCGCGACCTTGGCGTTGGCCACCGCAAAACTCACGTCATCGACGGCGCTGGCGATGAAGACGTTGAAGCGCTCGTGATAGAGCGGATAGAGCAGCGGCCCGAACTGGGACTCGTCCAGTTCCACGATGCCGTCGAAGCGGGCGCGCGGCAGCCAGATCTCCTCCGACAGCAGCAGGGCGTCGGACTGGCCGCGCAGGCGGTCGAGGCGGATGCAGTCTGCCGTGCCGAGAATTTTGGCGACGGCGGCCGGGGCAGTGGCGGCCGTGCGCGCGATGATGCGGCTTGACGGGATCGTCGCTTCGCCATCGGCGGACTGGACCGCGAAGAAGCGGAACAGCGACGCGTTGAAGGCGCGCTTGCGCAGATAGGTGCCGGACCCCTGGCGCCGTTCGAGCAGCCCCTCGTCGACCAGAGTCTGGATCGCCTTACGTACCGTGCCGACCGACAGCCCGGTCTCGGCCGTCAGCTGGTTTTCCGACGGCAGCGCAGTATCGGGCCCCCATTCGCCGCGCGCCACCCGGGTGGCCAGCGCGTCGCGCAGCTGCAGATAGGCCGGCAGGCGCCGGTCGGTCATTGACGCGGAATTATGCTGTGGCATCGAGATCCTCCCACAGCCATCCTGTCGCATATGGATGCGCTGGTCAACTAGTTCTATATAGAACTATATGAATGACCGCCAGACATGACGCGGCCCCCCTTGCAGCGGCGTTTCACAACGCCGCCGCAAAGGGGGCCAACCGATACTCGGATGCAGAGGCTGCCGGCCGGAAAAGCCCGTCAGACCTGGGCCATGCCGCCGTCGGCGAACAGCTCGACGCCGTTGATGAAGCTGCTGTCGTCCGACGCCAGGAAGACGGCGGCCTTGGCGATTTCGTCCGGGTCGCCGACACGGCCGAGCGGCACCTGGGCGGCCAGATAGTCCACCAGCCCCTGCTGCTGCGCCGCATCCGGACCGGCCAGTTCGACCAGACCCGGCGTGCGGACCGGACCGGGGCTGAGCGTGTTGATGCGGATGCCACGGTCCTTCAGGTCGAGGATCCAGCTGCGGGCGAAGTTGCGCACCGCCGCCTTGCTGGCGCTGTAGACGCTGAAGGCCGGCGTGCCCATGCTGCCGGCGGTGGAGCCGGCAAGGATCACCGACGCGCCGCGGCCGAGCAGCGGCAGCGCCTTCTGCACGGTGAACAGCACGCCCTTCACATTGCGGTTGAAGGTGTCGTCAAACTGTTCCTCCGTGATGTCGCCCAGCGGCAGCATGCCGCCGCCGCCGGCATTGGCGTACAGCACGTCGAGCCGGCCCGCCTCGCTCTTGATTTGCGCATAGAGCCGGTCAAGATCGGCGAGGTTGGAGGAGTCCGCCTGCACCCCCGTCGCTTTGCCGCCGGCCGCAACGATCGCCGCGACCGCGGCCTCCAGTTCGCCCTTGCGGCGGCCGGTGAGATAGACGGTGGCGCCTTCGGCGGCAAAGCGCTTGGCCGCGGCGAGGCCGATGCCGCTGTTGGCGCCGGTGACGAGGGCGATCTTGCCGTCAAGCTTGCGTGACATCTGAAGTCTCCTTGGGAATGGGTCATCTTCTGGAGACAAAGCTATCGACGGCAGACCCATATCGAAATAGAAACGGTTGAAAACCATCGTTGCAGAATTGGGCGGGATTGGCGATGTCGAAGCTGCCGGATTTCGAAGGGCTGGCGATGTTCGCCAAGGTGGTGGAGGAGCGCTCCTTCGCCGGTGCCGCCCGCGCGATGGGGGTGTCGGTCGCCACCGTGTCGCGCGCGGTCAGCCGGCTGGAGGAACGGTTGGGAGCCCGGCTGTTCAACCGCACCTCGCGCCGGCTGGCCCTGACCGATTTCGGCCATTCCCTGGCCGAGCGCGCGACCCGCCTCTATGACGAGGCGGAAGCGGCGGAGAATGCGGTGCGCGAGATGTCCAGCCGCCCGCGCGGCCTGATCCGTTTCGCGGTCCCGATGTCGTTCGGGCTGCGCTGGGTGGCGCCGCTGCTGCCGGACTTCTTCCGCCTCTATCCGGAGATCTCCATCGACCTGCACCTGAGCGACGCCACCGTCGATCTGGTGGGCGACGGCTTCGACGCCGCGCTGCGCATCGCGGTGCTGCCGGACAGTTCGCTGGTGGCGCGGCGGCTGTGCGGGGTGTCGCCGGTGGTGCTCGCCGCCCCCGGCTATCTCGCCCGCCATGGCGAGCCGCGGCATCCCCGCGAGCTGAACGGCCACCATTGCCTGGGCTATGCCTACCGCCGGCGGCAGGACATCTGGCACTTCACCAACAGCGCCGGCGAGGAGGAAAGCGTCACCCCATCCGGCCCGCTGCGAGTCACCAACGCCGACGCGCTGGTGCCGATGCTGCTGGAGGGGTTGGCCATCGCCGAACTGCCGGAATTCATGGCGGCCGAGCATCTGGCGACGGGACGGCTGACCGCCATCCTGACCGACTGGTCGCTGCCGAAGGGCGGCCTCTACTTCATCACGCCGTCGGCCCGAACACGACCGGCCAAAGTCGGCGTGCTTGCCGATTTCCTGATCGAGCGATTGTCGGAACCGGTCTGGCGGCGGCGCATCGACGGCGCCGGAAAATAGCCCATCAATCCAGATTCAGCAGCGGCCCGAACGCCTCCTCCAGGCTGCTGCGGTGCAGGCCGATCTTCGCCGGGTTGCCGGGCGTCACGTTCACCGCGCGGATCAGGCGGCGGACCACCCGGCCGGCCGTCACGTCGACGTCGATGATGTTGATGCAGCCATAATCCTGCTCGAACGCCGACAGGGCCGACAGGCCGGCGCCGCAGGCCCAGGACAGCAGCATGCGGTTGACGCCGTCATGGGCGACCAGCGCCAGATGGGTCCAGCCCGGTTGCCGCACCAGCGCCTCGACGGCCGACACCACCCGGTCGCGCACGGCGGCGAAGCCGTCGCCACCGGCGAAGCGCCCGTCCTCGGTCGCCGCCTCGAAGCCATAGACGTAAGCCGCCTCACGCTGCTCCTTCGGCACACCCGACAGCCGGCCGGCGCGGATTTCCAGGAAATCGGGATGATCCTCCACCGGCAGACCATGCGGCGCGGCGACCGGTTCGGCCGTCTGCCGCGTGCGGGCAAGCCCGGAACACAGCACGCGGTCGAGCGGCACCCCGGCCAGCAGGGCGCCGGCCGCCTGCGCCTCCGCCCGCCCCCGGTCGGTCAGGGCGGCCAGCTTCGGGTTCAGCGGCTTGCCGGCGGCGTCATAGTAGGCGACATGGCCGTGGCGAAGCAGGTAGAGGCGGCGGCGCGCGACCGTGCCGGACAGCGGTTGAAACAGGCTCATCGGCCGGCGTCCCGTCCTTCGGCGGCCAAACGCTTCGGATTGCTCAGCGCCAGCCTTGCCCGCGTGATGTCCTTCAGCACCGCCCGCAAGGCCGTCTGCCGGTCGGGCGCGTCGAAGCGTCCGGCGTCGATGGCGGCGCAGAGCCTCGGCAGCAAATCCGGAAGGTCGCCGTTCTCGCCCAGCAGACCGCCGACGGCGGCGGCCAGGGCCGGTTCGGCCGCGGTGCCGGCCGCCAATTCCCGCTCCGCCACCCCCAGCGCGTTTGCGATCATCAGCGCGGTGAAGCGCTGGTCGGCCGGCACCACCGGCAGGATCGCCTCGCGGAAGCTGCGGAGCGCGATGGCGACCAGATCGCGGGCGTCGGGATCGTCGTTGATCATGCTCCACCTCCGTTCATGGGGAAGCCGCCGACACGGTCGAGGTGGCGCAGCAGATCCATTTCGATCTCCGGCAACATCCGGCCGGTCAGCGCCAGTTCCAGCGACGGTTCGGTACCGGAGATGTGGCGCTGCGCCTGTTGGATGGCGATGACCGCCCAGCGCATGCAGGCCGCGGCTTCCCAATAGGCGACGGCGTCCGCATCCACCCGCCGCCCGGCGGTCTCCTCGTAGCCGGCATAGAAATCGGCACGGTCGGCGATGCCGCCGGCCTCGCGATCGTTGCGGCCGAAGCGCCAGCAGGCGGCGCAGAACCAGCCCAGATCCTCCATCGGGTCGGACCAGCCGGCGAACTCCCAATCGATGATCGCGGTCAGCCTGTCCCCATCGACCATGTAGTTGCCGGTGCGGTAGTCGCGATGGCACAGCACCAGATCGCCGGCCGGCGGTGCGTTCCGTTCCAGCCAGCGCAGACCATAGGCCAGAACCGGATCGCTGGCGGCATAGCGCCCGGCCCAGCGGCGGAAATCGCCCGCCGCCTGCAGGCCAGCCGTCGGTTCGGGCAGCGCCAGGAACTCCAGCCCTTCCGTTCCCGGCCGCACCCGGTGGATCAGGCCGAGCTGTCGGCCCAGTTCACGGGCCAGCTCGCGCCGCGGCTCCTCGCTCTTGACCATGCGGAAGCCGGCGGCGATGCCGGCCGCGCGCCGCATGATGTAGAAGGGCGCCCCCAGCATCGCCGGATCTGCGCCGACGAACAGCGGTTCCGGCACCGTGGCGCCGGCGGCGAAGACGGCGCGCAGGACCGCGGCCTCCTCCGCCTTGCCCAGGCTGGCCGAAACACCGGAGGCAGACCCGGTGCGCAGCACGCAAGGGTGGCGGCCGGACAACGGCCCGCCGTCGATTTCCAGCGTGACCGCGAGGTTGAGCGAGATGGCGCCACCGCTGAGCCGCCCCTCGTCGATGACGGAGACCGCCCGCGCTTCCGCCTGACCCGCCAGCCAGGACTCCAGCGCCGCTTTCCGGGCGGGCTCCAATCCGCCGGTGGACTCTGGAGCGCCGCTCACCGCCAGCCCCAGAAATCGTCGCCCTCGGCGAGGTAGCTGCGGCTCAGCACCATCTTGTGGACCTCCGACGCGCCGTCGACCAGCTTGGCCTGCCGGGCGTAGCGGTAGATCCACTCCAGCACCGTGTCCTTGGAATATCCGCGTGCCCCGCAAAGCTGGATCGCCGTGTCCGCCGCCTTGAACAGCGTGTCGGCGACCTGGACCTTGGCCATCGACACCTCCTTGCGGGCGAAGCTGCCGCTGTCCAGCGCGTGCGCCGCCTTCATGGTCAGCAGCCGGCCGATCTCGATCTGCATCGCGGTCTCGCCCAGCATCCACTGCACGCCTTCATGCTCGGCCAGCGGAATCCCGAAGCTTTCGCGCTCCTTCACGTAGGCGCCGGCGATCTCCAGGCAGCGCTTGGCGAGGCCGGTCCAGCGCATGCAATGGGTCAGCCGCGCCGGCCCAAGCCGGATCTGCGTGGCCTTCAGCCCGTCGCCGACCTTCATCAGCACGTTTTCGTCCGGAATCTCCAGCCCGTCGAAGATCAGTTCGCAGTGGCCGCCATGTTCCTCCGGTCCCATGATCGGGATGCGGCGCTCGATGCGCCAGCCGGGCTGGTCCTTGTCGAACAGGAAGGCGGTCAGCCCCTTGCGCGGGTCGTCGGACGTGCGCGCCATCAGGATGAAGTGCTGCGCCGCGTCGGCCCCGGTGATGAACCATTTGCGCCCCGTCACCACCCAGCGGTCGCCCTTGCGCTCCGCCCGCGTCTTCATCATCGACGGGTCGGAGCCGCCGCCCGGATGCGGTTCGGTCATGGCGAAGGCGCTGCGCACCCGCCCCTCGACGATGGGGGCGAGCCAGCGCTCCTTCTGGGCCGGGGTGCCGACCATGCTCAAGAGCCGCATGTTGCCGTCGTCGGGGGCGGCGGCGTTGAAGCAGACCGGCCCGAAGATGGAGCGGTTCATCTCCTCGTAGCAGGCGGCGACGCCGACCATCGGCAATCCGTGGCCGCCGACCTCCTTCGGCAGTTGCAGGGTCCACAGCCCGGCCGACTTCACCTTGGCGCGCAGGGCCGCCAATGGAGCGTCGGCGATGTTCTCGTGCTCGTCCCAATTGGCGCGGTCGGCCTCGACGGGAAGGATCTCCTGCTCTACGAAGGCGCGGACGCGGCGGCGATAGTCTTCCAACTCCGGCGGAAGGGTGAAATCCATGGAACCGCTCCTTATCGTTTAAAGCGAGGAGACCAGATGGCCGCCGTCGACGGCCAGCACCGATCCGGTCATGTAGGCGCCGGCATCGGACGCCAGCAGAAGCAGCGGCCCGTCCAGATCGGCCAGCCGGCCGAGCCGGCGCTGCGGGATGCGCTTGACCAGCGCCTTGCCGGCATCGCTGGCGAAGAAGTCGGCGTTCAGTTCGGTTTCGACATAGCCGGGGCAGAGCGCATTGACGCGGATGTTGTAGCGCGCCAGTTCCAGCGCCATCGCCTTGGTCAGATGCACCAGCCCGCCCTTGGCGGCGATGTAGGACGAGACCTGCCCCGCCACCCGCATGCCGAGGATGGAAGCGATGTTGACGATGGCCCCGCCCTGCTTGTCGTCACGCATGCGCTGCGCCACCGCGCGCGCCACGCGGGCGCAGCCGGTCAGGTTGGTGTCGACCACCCGGTCCCACTCCTCCTCGCTCATGTCGAGGAAGGGGCGCGTGGCGGTGACGCCGGCATTGTTGACGAGGATGTCGATGCGGCCCAGCGCCCCCCATGCCTCCCCCACCGCGGCGGTGACGGAGGCCGGGTCGGTCACGTCCATGGCAACGACGACGGCGCTGCCCCCGGCGGCTTCGATGGCGGCGCGGGTTTCGGCCAGCGCGTCGGTCCGCCGCGCGGCCAGCGCCACGCGGGCGCCCGCCTTGGCCAGAACACCGGCGAAATGGCGGCCGAGGCCGCTGGAGGCGCCGGTGACCAGCACAGTCTTGCCGGTCAAATCGATGGTGACGCTCATGCATCCTCCCTTGGTCGGGATCGTTTGGCGAGGCGGCGAGGCACGGCCCCGATCAGCACTCTTGAAAAATCGAGCGAGCGCTCGCTTTATATCCCTGCCGCCGATCTTGTGCAAGAACGATCAGCGTCGCAAATGATAGGACAGCCGGTATGAGCAGCTTGCGGGATTTCCAGGCACGGCACGATCTGTCGATGGAGGCGCTGTGTGCGCGCATCCTGGAACGGCATGCCGCGACCATCCGGGTGAAGAAGCCGGCGGTCGCCATCGCAAACCTCGCGCGCATCGTCGAAACCACCCTGACCCTGGCGAACCGCAAGGGCTTCCACTCCACCAGCCTGCGCGACCTGACCGAACAGTCGGGGCTGAGCATGGGCGCGCTCTACGCCTATTTCGACAGCAAGGACACGCTGCTGATGATGATCCTGGGCCAGGTCGTCGGCGTGGTGGAGGAGGTGCTGGGCCGCCCGCCCGACGGGCTGGCGAACGACCCGGCCGGCCGGCTGCGCTGGCTGCTGCGGACCCACCTGTTCCTGACCGAGACCATGCATCCCTGGTTCGTCTTCGCCTATATGGAGGCGAAGTCCTTCCCCAAGGAGGGCCGCGACCTTGCCGTCACCAGCGAGATGATGACGGAGGGCATGATCGCCGACGCGCTGGCCGACGGCGTCACCCGCGGCCTGTTCGCGGTGCCGGAGGTGACGATGGCCGCCGCGCTCATCAAGCCGATGCTGCAGGATTGGTACGTCAAACGCGCCAAGCACCGCCGCCGCGGCATCACGCCCGACCTCTATGCCGAGCAGTTGATCGCCTTCGTCGAGGCGGCGGTGGGGCTGAGGCGGACTTAAGCGGTCGTCACCTGATCGCGCAGCACCCGCTTGGTCACCTTGCCGTTGGCGTTGCGCGGCAGCGCGTCGCCCAGCAGGGTAACGTAATCGGGCACCTTGTATTCGGCGAGATTGGCGCGGCAGAAGTCGCGCACGTCGTCGGCGGTCAGGCTGCCGGACTTGGAAATCACGAAGACATGGATCTTCTCGCCCAGCACCGGGTCGGGATGGGCGACCACCGCCGCCTCGACCACGTCGGCATGGCGGACCAGCAGGTTTTCGACCTCCACGCTGTAGATCTTATGGCCGCCGCGGTTGATGACGTCGTTCTTGCGGTCGTAGAGCCGCAGATAGCCCCGCTCGTCCAGCGCGCCGATGTCGCCGGAGCGCCAATAGCCGTCGACGAAGCTGTCGCGGGTGGCATCCTCGCGGTTCCAATAGCCGCGGATCGTCATCGGGCCACGGATCCAGACCTCCCCGCTCACCCCCGGCGGGCATTCGCGGCCCTGTTCGTCGATGATGCGCAGGTCGCCGCAGGGCACGCACATGCCGACCGAATCCAGGCAGGCGCGGGTGTGGCCGATGGGGACCACGCTGATGATGGTGGCGCATTCGGTGGAGCCGTAGGCGTTCAGCAGATGCAGGTCGGGCAGACGTTCCGCCATCGCCTCCACCGTCGCTTCCGGCATCGGCGCGCCGCCGAAACCGCCGATCCGCCAGGATGACAGGTCGTACCGGCTGAAATCGGCGCGAAGCAGGCAGAGATTGTACATGGCCGGCACCAGCACGGTGGTGGTCATGCGCTCCCGGCTCGCCAGATCCAGGAAACCGGCGACGTCGAAGGCCGGCATCATCACGGTGCAGCCGGCGACCCGGATCATCGCCATGATGACGGCGACCAGCCCGGTGACATGCGAGGCCGGAACCGCCAGCACCGCCCGCTCGCCCTCGCGATAGCCCCAGCATTCCTCGAAATGCATGGCGGAGTGGATGATGTTCACATGGGCCAGCAGCGCGCCCTTCGGCTTGCCGGTGGTGCCGGAGGTGTAGAGGATGACGGCGGTGTCCTCCTCCCGCTGTGAGGCCGCAGAGTCCGGAAGCGGGGCGTCCGTTTCCAGCAACTCTTCGAAGAGGCGGCAGCCGTCCGCCGCCCCGCCGGCCGAGAAGCGCGAGACGAGCGACGGCACCTCTGCGGCGTCGGGCATGCGGTCGGCGAGCGTCGCGTCATGGATCAGAATCGAGGCGCCGCAGTCGTTCAGGATGCCGGCGATGCCCGGCCGCTGTTCCCGCGCGCTGACCGGCACCGCGACGATGCCGGCGCGCGCCCCCGCCAGCAGGGCGATCAGGAACTCCGCGCGGTTGCTGAGCACCAGCGCCATGCGGTCGCCCGGCCGGGCGCCTTGCGCCAGCAGGGCCGCGGCGGCGCGCGTCACCAGCGCATCCAGTTGCCCGTAGCTGTAGCGCCGCTCCCCATCCACCAGTGCCTCGCCATCCGGCCGGCGGGCGACGGCGGCGCGGAGCATGGCGTCGATGGTGGCTGGACGCTCGCTGTAGCATGGTACGAGGCGCGTGCCGAAAAGCAGTTCGCGCCGTTTGGGAACGCCGATTCCGTCCGGCCAGGCCATGCCCTTCCTCCCTGACGATCTTATTGGAATGTATGGCGGGTTCAGGTGTCGCGGTTGCGGTTCGTCGCATGTCCGCGGGCACCGCCCTTGTCGGTGTCGCAGGAACTATGTCATTCTATGAACTGAGTGTCAAACAGTGGCACCATCAGCGCAGCGAACATTGTGCCCGCCACGCGCGGGACAGACGCTTTGCGCACCCAACCCCAATTCCGCATTTCACCAAAGAGCAGGCGCAAGACGCCGGCCGATCGGGAGGAAGCCGATGTCGACACCCCATTATGTGACCCTTGCCGATGGACAGATGCGCGTCTGGCGCAGCGGCTCGGGACCGGATCTGCTGGTCCTGCCCGGCCTGATCGAAGCGGCGTCCGTGTGCGCCGACAGGCTGGCAAGCGCCCTGCCCGGTTGGACAATCACCGCGCTCGATCTTCCGGGAACCGGCGGGTCCGTCACCTGCTGGGCGGAGGACATCGCCGGGCTGGCCCGCCTGATCGCCGAGGCCGCCGGCCGGCTCGGTCTGCCCGCCTGTCCGCTGCTCGCCTTCGACCTTGCGGCGCCGCTGGCGCGTGCGTTGCCCGAGGCCGGGTGGCGGCAGGACGGGCTGCTTCTGGTCAATGCCGCCACGGCGGAGGGATGGAGCGAGCGCGGGCTGCGTCCCGCCCCGCTGGCGCCCCGCGCCGATGGAACCCATCTGGCGGTGCTTTGGGCGCATCTGCGTGACGCCCATGTGCTGGAACCGCGCGACGCCAGCCATCCGGCCAAAGCCGGCTCCCCCCTGCCCACCCCCGCCGAACTGGACACGATGCTGCGCAGCGCCGCAGGAGCACCGGCGCGCTATGAGGCGCTGTGGTCCATCTGCCTGGACGCCATGCGGAGCAAGTCCGACTCCGCCGGCGGGGCGGTTCGGGTCGACGGTCTGGAAGAGGTCGCCGCTCATCTCGCGCCGATGGCCGCCAGCCGAAAGCCCGCCGGGCCGCCGCCGCCGACGCGACCTTTCGCCGACCCGCTGCGGGTCTGGCACGACTACGCCAACACGCCCGCCGGCCGGGTCCATCTGCGCCGCGCCGGGCGCGGCCGGCCGCTGCTGGCCTTCCAGTCGGCGCCGGGGTCGTCGGCGCCGCTGCTGCCGCTGCTGCATGGGCTGGCGCCGGAACGCGAGGTCATCGCCCCCGACTATCTCGGCAATGGCGACTCCGACAAGCCGGAGCGCACAGTGAACATCGGCGTGCTGGCCGACGACATGCTGGCGCTGGCCGACGCGCTTGGTCTGGAGAGCTTCGACCTGTGGGGAACCCACACCGGTGCCTTGGTGGCGCTGGACCTGACCGTGCGCCATCCCGACCGGGTCGGCCATGCCGTGCTGGAAGCGCCGGTGCTGATCCCCGCCGACTTCAGCGCCGACATCCTCGACCATTATTTCCCGCCGCTGGCCGCCGACCGCTGGGGGCTGCATCTGCTCCAGGCCTGGAACATGCGGCGCGACATGTTCCTGTTCTGGCCGTGGTACCGGCAGGAGCGCGCCGCCGCCCGCGCCATCGGCGTCCCTGCCGCGGCGGTGCTGCATGACTGGACCATGGGCCTGCTGGCGAGCGGCGGCCATTACGACCGCTCCTACCGCGCCGCCTTCCGCTACGACACGCGGGCGGCCCTGGTGCGCCTGACCCGGCCGGCCCTGATCTGCGCCGGTCCGGCCGACATGCTGGTCGAGGGGCTGGCGGAGGCGCGGACACTCGCCCCGGCCGGCACGGAGGTCATGCCGACCCCCGCCACCGTCTGGTATCCCGGCCAAGGTGGCGAGGCGGTGCGGGAGACCATCGGCTGCTACGCCGCCTTCCTGACTGCAGGGTCGGACATGACGAATCCGCACCCGGTGGCGTAGCGTGACACCACGCCGCCCCCGCCTCAGCCGCCGATGGCGGACTGGGCGCGGGCGGCGCGGTGCAGCGGCGGGGCCGACAGGGAATAGAGGTTGGCCGAGATCTCCCGCACGGCCTCGCGCGTCTCGTCCAGGAAATTGGGCTGGCCGTTGCGGATGATGTGGGGGGTCAGGCCGGTCAGGCTGACCGCTGCCACCAGCCGGCCGTCGGGATCGAACAGCGGCATGGCGATGGCGGCCAGCCCCTCGATCACGTCGTCGACCGCCACCGACCAGCCGCGCTCGCGCACCTCCTCCAACTCCTTCGCCAGCTGGCGCGGATCGGTGGTGGTGTGGGGGGTGAGGCGCGTGGTTCCGCGCGCCAGCACGCGGGCGACCTCCGCCTCCGGCAGATAGGCCAGCAGCACGCGCGGCGCCGCCCCGCAATTCATCGGCAGTTGCCCGCCGACGATCCACCAGCGCACCTCCACCGAGCGGTCGCTGTGGAACTGGTCGAGGCAGACCGCCGATCCGTCATGATAGACCGACAGGAACACTGTGCTGCCGGTGGATTTCGCCAGCCGTGACAGGATCGTGGAGGCGATCTGACGCAGGTCGCGGCGTTCCGGCACCGCCCCCGCCAGCTTCAGGATCTCCAGACCCAGGCTGTATTTCTGGCTCTGCGGGTCGAAGGCGGCGAAGCCGTCCTGCACCAGCGTCAGAAGGATGCGCCGCGCCGTTCCCTTGTCGAGCTTCGCGGCGGTCGCGACCTCCGTCAGGGTCAGGGTCGGCCCTTCCTGATAGAAGCTGCGCAGCACGGCCAAGGCCCGCGACACCGCGCGGACGCTCAATCCGTTCTTTTCCGTGCCCTGGTTGTCGTCCTGTTCGGTGTCCATACGCTCAAGCCCCTTATGGATGTCCCGCATCTCGAGTCCAGGCGGAAGCCCTGCTGCCCGGCACAGCCGACGGAGGGTGGTGGAACCGCTCTCATCCCGTCGCGGTAGCAGCGCGCTGGCTAGCATTGAAGGCCTGCGCCGACTTGCGCAACCCCTTTCCACCATCCCTGACGCAGTCCGCCGTCCGTGTCAAACAGTGACACCATTTTTGCCTGTTGACACGATCAGGTGCAAATGGTTTCCTTGCCAAACAAACAGAACAAGCGCGCCCCATCGCCGTCGCGAATGGCAGGCGCCCCATGCTCCGGCCCGCCGTCGTCCCTCGCTTTTCCGGACCGGCCGCCGGCTTCCTGCACGAGGGGAGGACAATGCACACCATCGCCCTGGGGGCGTTCACGGTCACGCGGATCGAGGAAATGCTGACGCCGGGTTTCGACCCAGGCTTCCTGTTTCCGGCCTATGACGAGGCGATCCTGACCCGGAACCCCGAACTGGCTGAACCGAATTTCCTCGATCCGGCATCAAAGCGCCTGATGTCGAGCATGCACAGCTGGCTGATCCGCACCGACCGTCATGTGATCCTGGTCGATACCGGCTGCGGCAACCACAAGGAGCGCCACACGCCGGGCTTCGAGCGCTTCCACATGCTGGACAAGCCCTATCTGCGCAACCTTGCGGCAGCGGGCGTTCAGCCGGAGGACGTGACTCTGGTCATCAACACCCATCTGCACATCGACCATGTCGGCTGGAACACCCAGCTGGTCGACGGGCGCTGGGTCCCGACCTTCCCCAATGCCCGCTATATCTACGGCGCGCAGGAGTTCAAGCACTGGCGCAGCCCAGAGGGCGGGCTGGTCGGCATGCCGGGCAACGGCCCGGTGATGGAGGACAGCGTGCTGCCGGTCTGGGAAGCCGGACAGGTGGAGTTGATCGAGGACGGCGACAGCATTCTTGACGGCCTGTCGGTGGAACTGGCGCCCGGCCACACCGCCGGCCAGATGTTCGTCCGGCTGGAGTCGGACCGCCACGCCGCCTACTTCACCGGCGACTGTCTGCACCAGCCGATGCAGGTTGCGCGCCCCGACTGGAACAGCCGTTTCTGCGAGGATCAGGCGCAGGCGGTGGCGACCCGCCGCCGGCTGCTGGACCATGCCGCCGACCGCGGCGCCCTGGTCTTCCCCGCCCATTTCGGCGCTCCCCACACCGGCTATGTGCGCCGGACGGCCGAGAATTTCCGGTTCGAGCCGCTCGCGGCCTGATCACATTCAGAGGGACATCCCATGAGCATTGCCGCCCTCGACGGCCCGGCCACACTGATCGACACCCTGCGCACGGCGCTTGGGCCCGACGGCCTGCTGGATGACGAGAAGAGCCGCAACTTCTACGCCAACGACGTGTTCTGGCAGCCGGGCATCCCGCCGCTCGCCATCGCCCTGCCGCGCGACCGCGACGCGGTCGCCGCCACCGTGCGCGCCGCCCATGAGGCCGGTGTGGCGGTGGTGCCGCGCGGCGGCGGCATGTCCTACACCAAGGGCTATCTGCCCGAAGGCCCGAACTCGGTCGTCATCGACAGCCGCCGGCTGAACCGCATCCTCGACCTGAACACCGACAGTCTCTATGTGACGGTGGAGACCGGCTGCACCTGGGCCGCGCTGAACGAGGCGCTGGAGGGAACCGGCCTGCGCACCGGCTATTGGGGACCGCTGTCCGGCATCAACGCCACCATCGGCGGCGCCCTGTCGCAGAACAGCGCCTTCTTCGGCTCCGCCCTGCACGGCACCGTGGCCGAGAGCGTGCTGGGCGTCACCGTGGTGCTGGCCGACGGGCGCGTCGTCACCACCGGGTCGGGCGGGCGCGTCGGCACCAAGCCCTTCACGCGCTCCGGAGGTCCCGACCTGACCGGCCTGTTCCTCGGCGACAACGGCGCCATGGGCTTCAAGGTGGCGGCGACTCTGCGGCTCCACCGCCGGCCGGAGCACACCGATTTCCTGTCCTTCGGCTTCACCACCATGCAGGCGATGGCCGCCGCGCAGGTGGAGATGGCGCGGGCGCGCTGCGTGTCGGAAGGCTTCGGCATCGACCGCACCAAGGTCGAGCATTCGGCCAGCGTCAACAAGCTGTCGGACGGGCTGAAGACCCTGGGCAACGTGGCGAAGGCCGGCAAGTCGCTGTTCCAGGGCGCCAAGGAAGCGCTGAGCGTCGCCACCGCCGGCACCGCCTTCCTCAAGGACCACAACTTCACCCTCCATCTGGTGATTGAGGGACGCAGCGAGACCCAGCTGCGCGAGGCGATGCAGACGGTGCGCGAGATCGGCGCCCGCCACGGCAAGGAGATCGAGAACAGCGTGCCGAAGGTCATGCGCTCCAAGCCCTTCGGGCCGGTGCGCGGCATGCTGGGACGCGAGGGCCAGCGCTGGGTCCCGATCCACGCCATCTTCCCGCTGGGCGACGCCGACAAGGTGGTCGCCGCCAACGACGCCTTCTTCGCGGAGAAGCGCAGCTTCATGGAACAGCACGGCATCATCTATTCGGTGATGACCATGACGGTCGGCAACGACTTCTTCCTGGAGCCGGCCTTCTACTGGACCGACGAGATCACGCCGCTGCACGCCGCCAGCCTGGGCGACGAGGTGGTCAAGCCCTGGCGCGACCGTCCGGCCAACCCGGCGGCGCGCAACGCGGTGGCCGAACTGCGCCGCGCGACGCAGGAGCTGTATTGCAGCCTGGGCGGCGTCAGCTGGCAGGTCGCCCGCGACTATCCGTTCCGCGAGATCATGACCCCCGAAACCTGGTCGCTGCTGGAGGGCGTCAAGCGCGCCGTCGATCCGCAGGGACTGATGAATCCCGGCTCCCTCGGCCTCGGCCGCTGAGGACCGGGAGCGGAGACATCCACGCCATGGGCTACACCATCACCGAGAAGATCCTGGCACGCGCGGCGGGGCTGCCCGCCGTCCGCGCCGGACAGGACATCAAGGCGAAGCCGGACTTCGTGCTGGCCTACGACTTCCCCGGCTACACCGACGTCTATTTCAAGACGATGAAGGAGGATTTCGGCATCGAGCGGGTGGCCGAGCCGGAACGCTTCGGCATCTTCATCGACCACATGGTGCCGACCGCCACCGCCAAGGAGGAAGAGCTTCACATCAACACGCGCACCTGGTGCGCGGAGAACAATGTGCCGCTGTTCGAACGGCACGGCATCGGCCATCAGGTGGCGGCGGAGGTCGGCTATGCGACGCCGGGCGCCTTCGTCGTCCATTTCGACGGGCATGTCAGCCAGCTCGGCACCTTCGGCACGCTCGCCATCGGCCTGCGCCGCAACGTGATGGAAGCCTTCGTCAGCGACACCGTGTCGATCCGCGTGCCGGACACCGTGCGGGTGAACCTGCGCGGATCCTTGCGGCCCGGCGTGATGGCGCGCGATGTCTTCCACCATCTGGTGCGCCGGCTGGGGCCGAGCTCCTGCCGCTTCCAGGTTCTGGAGCTGGGCGGGCCGTCGGTGGCGGCGATGTCGACGGAGGGGCTGCAGACCATCACCGGGCTCGCCATGTTCACCGGCGCGCTGACCGCCATCGTCAATCCCGACCCGGTGCGGCTCGACTATGCCCTGCCCCGCGCGCGGAAGAAACTGGAGCCGGTGTCGAGCGATTCGGATGCCCATTATTCCGCCGTTCACGACATCGATCTGTCGGACCTGGAACCGATCGTCGTCGCCCCGCCGACCCCGGCGGACACCCGCAACCTGACCGAGTTCCTCGGGCTGGAGATCAATGCCGGTTATCTCGGCTCCTGCGCCTCGGGCCGCCTGGAGGATCTGCGGGCGGCGGCCAAGGTGCTGGAAGGACGACGGGTCAAGACCGGCGTGTCGCTCCACATCGTGCCGACCAGCCAGGAGTTGATGGCTGCGGCGGCGCGCGAGGGGCTGGTATCCACGCTGGTGGAGGCCGGCGCCTTCGTCTCCTCCCCCAGCTGCGACTATTGCTTCGGCCGCATCGCGACGATGACGGCGGGCCAGCGCGCAGTGTCCACCGGCACGCTGAACGTCCGCGGCCGGATGGGCAGCCCGGATTCGGAGATTTACCTCTGCAATGCGGCGGTGGTCGCCGCCTCCGCCATCGAAGGCCGGATCGCCGATCCGCGCCCCTATCTGTGAGGCCGGCGATGAGCGAAGCCACACTTCAAATGCCGGTGATGAAGGGCCGCGTCGCCTTCATCTTCGACGAGGTGAATTTCGACGTCGACCAGATCGTCGGCGTCAAGAACATCAAGATCACCGACGTGGCCGAGCTGGCGCAGCTCGCCATGCAGGCCTACGACCCGGATTTCGCCAAGTCGGTGCGGCCGGGCGACCTGCTGGTCGGCGCCGACAATTTCGGCTACGGCCACCCGCACTACCCGCCGATGAAGGCGATGCGCCACCTCGGCATCGCCGGGGTCATCGCGGAGTCCTTCTCCCCCGGCTATTGGCGCGGCGAGGTCAGCATGGGCTTCCCGCAGGTCAGCTGCCCCGGGATCCTCGGCTTCGTCCAACGCTGGGACGAGATCGAGGTGGACTGGGCGGCGGGCGTGGTCCGCAACCACACCCAAGGCACCGAAATTCCCTATGAGCCGCTGCCGCAGGCGGATGCCGAGATGATCGAGGCCGGCGGTCTCGTCCCCTTCCTGAAGCGGCAGGCGGCCCAGCAACGCGAACAGAAGGACCATGCCAATGTCTCGGGGCTCTGAATTCCGCAACCGCGTGCTGGCGCAGAAGACCGTCTGGTCGGCCGGCGCCTATGACGCCCTGTCCGCCCGCTTCATCGAGGCGGCCGGCTTCGACGCGCTGATGACCTCGGGCTTCGGCGTATCGGCCTCTTTCCTCGGCCAGCCGGATGCCGAGCTGTACACCATGTCGGAAAACCTGACGGTGGTCCGCAACGTGGTGTCGGCGGTCAATGTCCCGGTCATCGCCGACATCGACACCGGATACGGCAACGCCATCAACGTGATGCGCACGATCCGCGAGTTCGAGGCATCGGGCGTCTCCGCCGTCATCATGGAGGACCAGGTGGCGCCCAAGCGCTGCCCGATCTGCGTCGGCGGGGTCGAGGTGATCCCGATGGACGAGGGCGTCGCCAAGATCCAGGCGGCGGTCGAGGCCCGGCGCGATCCCAACATGCTGATCATCGCCCGCACCGACGTCGTCGATCCGGCCGCCGCGATGGAGCGCGGGCGCGCCTATGTCGCCGCCGGCGCCGACATGATCCAGCCGATCAGCAAGTGCTTCAAGGACATCGAGGGCTTGCGCGCCATGCGCGAGGCCGTCGGCGTGCCGCTGTCGCTGCAGCTTCTCGGCTGGCTGGAAAAGCTGTCGGCCGACGAAGTGGAGGAGGTTGCGGGCATGGCGACCTACGCGCTGGTGCCGCTGATGACCGTCGCCTCGGCGCTGAAGGAGAATCTGGCGGCGCTGGCCGAACGCCGCTCCACCCGCGATTTGCCGCGGCCGGTGACCGACCACAACAGCTTCATCGACTTCATCGGCTTCCCGCAGATCGAGGAACTGCAGAAGCGCTACCTGAAAACCGCCTGACGATCCTTTGCCGGCGCGCACCACCCGCCGGGACTAAGGGGAAATCAAAAGCCGGCCGGGCAAAAGACGGCCAACCAAAAGACGACCAACCCACGGAGGAACCCCATGTTCGGTAGGCGCACTCTCCTTGCCGCCGCGGCGGCCCTGGCCCTCGCCATTCCCGTCGCCGGCACCACCGGCGCTCAGGCGCAGCAGCCCCCGGTCCGCATTGCCCTCATCGGCCCGATGAGCGGCACCGGCGCCTTCGAAGGCCAGCTCGGCCTGGAAGGCGCGCAGGCGATGGCGGCGGTCATCAACGCCAAGGGCGGCGTCGCCGGCGGCCGCAAGATCGAGCTGCTGACCTACGACGACAAGGGGTCCCCCGAGGACGGCGTCAGCGCCGCCAAGCGGGCGATGGAGCAGGACAACGTCGACATGATCATCGGCGGCTGGTTCAGCGCCGTCGCCCTGTCGATGAAGGAAGTGACGCGCGACAAGATCATCACCGTCATGACCAGCTCCCAGCACCCGAAGGTGACGGAGGAGGGGCACAAGTACCTGTTCCGCCTGAACGCCACCTCGGCGATGATGTCGGAGTTCTATTCGAAGGCGATCTGCGACCGCATCAAGCCCAAATCCATCGCCTTCATGAACGTCAACGACGACTGGGGCCGGCTGGAGCTGGAGAACTACACCAAGCTGCTGACCGCATGCGGGATCGAGGTGAAGGGGCACGAGTTCTATAACCGCACCGACACCGACTTCACCACCGCCCTGACCAAGCTGAAGTCGCTGAACGCCGACGCGATCTATGTCGCGGCGATCAACACCTCGCAGGGTGCGACGATCTACCGGCAGATCAAGCAGACCGGCTATCGCGGCAAGGTCATCGCGTCGGCCGGCAACATGAACCCGAAGCTGGTCGAGCTGTCCGGGAATTCGCTGGAACAGGTCTATTCGGCCTCTCCCTTCACCGCGGACGGCAGCGCCCCGTCGCTGAAGCCGTGGCTGACGGAATACAGCAAGGACTACAAGAACGATCCGTCCTTCATCGCCGCGCTCGGCGCCCAGGCGGTTCAGGTTCTGGCCTTCGGCATCGACGCCGCCGGCGGCGACCCGCGCGCCTACGACAAGATCGCCGCAGCCCTGAAGTCGCAGACGGTCCCGACCGTGATGGGCGACCTGCGCTTCTCCGACAAGGGGCAGGCGAGCCAGGCGATCCATCTGGTGCAGGTCCAGAAGAAGCAGATCGTCAGCGTCCGGGACTGAGGGGCCGGCAGCAAAAAGCCCTCTCCCGTCCCGGGAGAGGGAGGGGACCCACGAAGTGGGGAGGGTGAGGGGGAGTCCAAGAATCCCGAACCGCATGGTTCCTTGGATCACCCCTCACCCTTCCCACCGCTGCGCGGCGGGCCCCTTCCCTCTCCCGGGGCGGGAGAGGGGGACTCCCGACAGGAAGAATCGACATGGATTTCACCGTCTTCGCCCAGCAGATCGCGAACGGCCTGGTCAACGGGATGGCCTATGTGCTCATCGCCACCGGGCTGACGCTGGTCTTCGGGGTGCTGCGCATCGTGAATTTCGCCCATGGCGAGTTCTATATGCTCGGCGCCTACATCACCTATTTCGTCGGTACCCTGCTCGGGCTCGACTATATCGCTGCGGCGGCGATCTCGGCCGTGGTGGTGGCGGGGCTCGGCGTCGTCGCCAACAAGCTGATCTTCTGGCCGCTGCGCCGCGACCATGAATTCACCATCCTGCTGTCCAGCCTCGGCCTCGCCCTGCTGATCGCCAACGGCGGCGAGCTGCTGTTCGGCGCCGATCCGAAATATGTCGAGAGCCCCTTCGCCGACGAGGTGCTGGACATCGGCACGGTGACGCTGACCCAGCAGCGCGTGCTGGTCTTCGCCGCCGCGGTGGTGGCGCTGATCGCGGTCTATCTGTTCATCCGCTATTCGCGCTTCGGCAAGATGATGCGGGCGACGGCGCAGAATCCGGACGGCGCGGCGCTGACCGGCATCAACATCGGGCTGGTCCACACCTACACCTTCGCGCTGGCCTGCGGGCTGGCGGCGCTGTCGGGCGCGCTGGTCGGTCCCACCGTGATGATCTTCCCGACCATCGGCAACTGGGCGGTGCTGAAGGGCTTCATCGTCGTCATCATGGGCGGTCTGGGCAGCGTCACCGGCGCCCTGTTCGCCGGCCTGCTGCTGGGCGTCATCGAATCGCTGGGCGGCGGCTACATCTCCCTCGGCTTCATGGAGGCGATCGGCTACGCGATGATCATCGCGGTCCTGCTGTGGCGCCCCAACGGCCTGTTCAGCACGGCGCGGGGTCTGCGATGAACACCAACTCCCACGGCCAAACCCTGGCCATCGCCGGCGGCGTGGCCGCATTGGCCGTCCTGCCCTTCCTGGCCGGCAACGCCTATCTGGAACATCTGCTGGTGCTGTGGATGCTGTATGCGCTGCTGGCGCTCAGCCTCAACATCGTCATCGGCTATCTCGGCGAACTCACCTTCGGCCATGCCGCCTTCGTCGGTGTCGGCGCCTACACCTCCGCCATCCTCTCAACGCAGCTCGGCCTGCCGCCGCTGCTTGGGCTGCCGCTGGCCGGGCTGGTGGCGGCGGCGTTCGGTCTGGTGATCGGCTATGCCGCCCTGCGGGTGGTCGGTCCGCAGTTCGCCATCCTGACTCTGGGCTTCGGCGCCATCCTGTTCACCATCACCAACCATTGGGTGGACCTGACGCGCGGGCCCATGGGCATCACCGACATCCCGCCGATGGCGATCGGTCCGCTGGCCTTCGACAGCGCCCGCCCGACCTATTATCTGGTGCTGGCGCTGGTGCTGGCGACCGCCTGGCTCTGCCACGCGCTGGTCGGCAGCCGCACCGGCCGCGCCTTCCTGGCGGTGCGCGAGAATGCGCCGCTCGCCGCCTCGCTCGGCATCAACGTCTTCCATACGAAGCTGCTGGGCTTCGTCGCCGCCACCGCCATCGCCGGCATCGGCGGCGCCATCTACGCCCACTACATCCGCGTCATCACCCCCGACATCATGGGCGTCCACAATGTCGCCGCCCTCATCATCGTCGTCATCATCGGCGGGCGCGGCACCATCCTGGGGCCGATCCTGGGGGCGCTGGTCTATATCGGCCTGCTGGAATCGCTGCGCGTCGCCGGTCCGCTGCGAATGGTCATCTTCGCGGCCCTGCTGACCGGCACCGTCGTCTTCCTGCCGGGCGGCTTGGTCAGCCTGTGGCAGCGCTGGCGCAACGCCCATAAGTCGGAGAACACCCAGCCGGCGGCGCCCACCGGCCTGCCCAGCACCGAGGGAGGTGCGAAATGAACCCCGCCGCCAACGCAGGCGAAATCCTGGCGGTCAGCAACCTGACCCGCATCTTCGGCGGCCTGACCGCGGTCCGCGACGTCACCATGACGGTCAAGGCCGGCGAGGTGGTTGGGCTGATCGGGCCGAACGGCGCCGGCAAGACGACGCTATTCAACATGCTGGGCGGCTCGCTGCCGCCGTCGTCGGGCAGCATCCGCTTCGACGGCACCGACTGCACCGGCGCACCGTCGCACGTCATGGGCCAGCGCGGCGTCTCGCGGACCTTCCAGATCACCAGCCTGTTCCCCAGCCTGACGGCGCTCGACAATGTGCGCAGCGCCGCCTACCGCACGACGCGGACCGGCTGGGGCGCCGCCATCCTGCGCAACGCCGCTTATCGCCGGGAAGAGGCGGAGCTTCGGCGCAAGGCCATGGAGATCCTGGCCTTCTGCGATCTCGACCACCGGGCCGACACGCTGGCCGACGCCATGTCCTACGGCGAGCAGCGCCGGCTGGAGATCGCCATCGCGCTCGCCGCCGAGCCGCGCCTGCTGCTGCTGGACGAGCCGGCCGCCGGCATGAACCCGGAGGAGGGCCAGCGGCTGGTGGAGATGATCCGCCGCATCCGCGCCCGCGGCGTCACCGTGCTTCTGGTCGAGCATCACATGCGGGTGGTCGCCAGCGTCTGCGACCGGCTGGTGGTGCTGGACCATGGGGTGAAGATCGCCGAAGGGGCGCCGGCACAGGTGCTGAACGACCCCGAAGTGATCCGCGTGTATCTGGGACGGGAGCCGGTCGATGCTTAAGGTCGAAGGTCTGAAGGTCCGCTATGGCCACCGCGAGGCGGTCCACAACGTCTCCCTGACCGTCGAGGAAGGGGAACTGGTCACCCTGGTCGGTTCCAACGGCGCCGGCAAGACGACGACGCTGAAGGCGATCTCCGCCCTGCTGCGGCCGAGCGGTGGAACGATCACCTTCGACGGCGAGCGCATCGACCGGCTGGCGCCGCATCAGGTGATCGAACGCGGGCTGGTCCATGTGCCGGAAGGCCGCCAGCTTTTCCCCGAAATGACGGTGCTGGAGCATCTGGAGCTGGGCGCTCTGCGCGGCCGGCCGGGCAGCATGGGCTTCGCCGAGCGGCTGCGCTGGGTCTACGAGCTGTTCCCCATCCTGGCCGAACGCCGCACCCAGAAGGCCGGCACGATGAGCGGCGGGCAGCAGCAGCTTGTCGCCTTCGGCCGCGGCCTGATGGCCAATCCGAAATGCCTGATGCTGGACGAGCCGACGCTGGGGCTGGCGCCGATCATCGTCGACACGCTGGCCGACACCATCAAGAACCTGCACGGCGCCGGCATCACCATCCTGCTGGTCGAACAGCGGGTGGATCTGGCGCTGCGACTGGCCGACCGCGCCTATGTGCTGGAGACCGGGCGGGTGGTGATGGAGGATTCGGCCAAGACCCTGCTGGCCGATCCGCGCATCAAGACCGCCTATCTCGGGCTGTGACGGCCATGTCAGGCATGGAGGTGGTGGAGCGGGCGCGGACGATCCTCGGGTCGGCGCATGTGCTGGTCGATCCGGCGGACACGGCGCCCTTCCTGGCGGACTGGCGCGGACGCTACCGTGGCGCCGCGCTGGCGGTGCTCCGCCCGGCCGATGCGGCACAGGTGGCGGCCATCGTCCGGCTGTGCGGCGAGACGGGCACGCCGCTGGTGCCGCAGGGTGGCAACACCGGCGTGGTCGGCGGCGCCATTCCCGATAACACCGGCCGCAGCCTCGTGTTGTGCCTGTCGCGCCTCAACCGCATCCGCGGGGTCGATCCGATCGGCGACAGCCTGACGGTGGAGGCCGGCTGCACCCTGGCCGCCGTCCAGGCCGCCGCCGAGGAGGCCGGCCGGCTGTTCCCGATGAGCCTGGGCAGCGAGGGCAGCTGCCAGATCGGCGGCACCATCGCGACCAACGCCGGCGGCACCGCCGTCCTGCGCTATGGCCCGATGCGCGACCTCGTGCTGGGGCTGGAGGTGGTTCTGCCCGACGGCACGCTGTGGAACGGGCTGCGCGCCCTGCGCAAGGACAACACCGGCTATGCCCTGAAACACCTGTTCATCGGGGCGGAGGGCACGCTGGGCATCGTCACCGCGGCAACGCTGAAGCTGTTTCCGCGCCCGCAGAGCGTCGCCACCGGCTTCATCGCCCTGCCGTCTCTGGAGTCGGCCTTGCAGGTCTTCGCCCGGCTGCGCGGCACGCTGGGCGATCGGGTAACCACGGCGGAAGTCCTGTCGGAACCACAACTGGCCGCGGTGCTTGCCCATGTGCCCGGCACGGTCCGGCCGCTCACCACAATCATGCCGTGGTATCTGCTGGTCGAGATCACCGACCCGTTGTCCGGCCTGGAGCTTGTTGAAAGGCTCGAAGAGCTGCTGGCGACCGGGCTGGAGGACGGCTGCATCGCCGACGCCGCCGTGGCCCGCAGCCATGCCCAGGCCGAGGCGATGTGGAAGCTGCGCCACAGCGTGTCGGAGGCCAATCGCAAGAGCGGCATCGTCATCGGCCACGACACCGCGGTGCCGGTCGCCCGCATCCCCGACTTCGTCACCCGCGCCACCGCGGCCATCGCGGCGGTACGGCCGGACGCCCGCGTCGTGGCGGTGGGTCATATCGGCGACGGCAACATCCATCTGGTCGCCATCCTGCCGGAAAGCCTCCGGGCATCGGCCGAACCGCTGGACCGCATCGCCCACGCGATCAGCGCCGCGGTCCACCGCGAAGCCATCGAACTCGGCGGCACCATTAGCGCCGAGCATGGCATCGGCCAGAGCATGCGTGACGCGCTCGCCGCCTTCAAGGGACCGGCGGAGATGGCGCTGATGCAGGGCATCAAGCGCCTGTTCGACCCGCAAGGACTGATGAATCCGGGCAAGGTGGTGGCGGCCGACCCGCGCCGAGGGGTCAGGCAATAGCCGTTATCACATGCGCCTGGATCTTGCCGTCGATCGGGCCGTCGCCGAAATGCCGGGCGACGGCCTCGGCGGCGAGGTCCGTCACTTCGTCGAGACGGCCGGCATCCCGCGCCTCGATCTCAAGGCGCAGGGGCGTTCCCTTGCAGAATCCGATGGCGGGATCGGCGGGCGAGGCAGCCCGGCCGCGGAGGGTGACGGTCTCGATCCGGATATCGGCGAATCCCACCCCGCGAAGCTCCTCGCGGATCTGCTCCTTGTCGTAATAGCCGTGGGGCGTGCGCGCGACGAAGCGGGGCGGGTCGTCCGGGAAGGCAGCCGCGACGGCGGCATCCACGACCGCCGTGATCTCGTTTTCCTCGATGCGGTCCCACACGCTGAACAGGAAGCGGCCGCCCGGCTTCAGCACCCGGCGCGCTTCGGCGAAACCCGCCGGCTTGTCCGGGAAGAACATCGCGCCGAACTGGCAGACGACCGCATCGAAGCCGGCATTCTCGAACGGCAGGCTCAGCGCGTTGGCCTGCCGCCACGTCACCTGCGGCGCGTCGAGCTTTTGCGCCGCGTGGTCGAGCATCGGCTGGTTGAGGTCGGTGGCGACGATGTCGATGCCGGACGGAAGGGTCTGGACCAGGGCGCGCGTCACGATCCCGGTTCCGGCCGCGGTTTCCAGAATCCGACCCTCCATTCCCGCAAGCCGGGCGGCCAGATCGCGCGCATAGGGCTCGAAGATGAGGGGGCCGAGATAGCGGTCATAGAGCGCCGGGATCGCCCCCGCGAATGCCTTGTCGATCTCGGCCATGACACCCCCCATTTCCGCATGTGGGATTGAAAAGCTTATTCCCCGGCGATGGCGCTTACGACAGCCCTTTGGAGGGCGGGAGCATTCCCCTTGGGTCCGCCGTTCGACGAATTCGCGACGGCGAAGCCTCCCGGACTTGTGCGGTGTCGCACAACTCCGGGAGGCTTGAAGTCTTCACCAAGAAAGCAGCGATCAGCGGTCCGATTTGGTGAAGAGCCGCAGGGCCAGCGCGGCGGCCGAGGCGGCGGTGGCGACGGCGACCACGCCGTTCCAGCCCCAGGCGGCCAGCGCCTGACTGCCCAAGGTGGCGCCAGCGGCCATGCCGATGAACATGCCGACCATCAGCACCGCGTTCAGGCGGCTGCGGGCGGCCGGGTCGATGCCGTAGACGATGGTCTGGTGGGCGATCAGTGAAGCCTGGACGCCCAGGTCGAAGCCGATGGCGCTCGCCACCAGCAGCCACAGGCGGGCACCCTCGGGCAGCAGCGGCGACAGGGTCATGGCGGCAAAGGAAACCACGGCCAGACCGGCGCCCAGCCGGGTCATCATGGCCGGGCCGCGGCGGTCGGCGATGCGGCCGGCGACCGGCGCCACCAGCGCACCCGCCGCGCCGGCCAGACCGAAGGCACCCGCGGCGGCGGCACCCAGATGGAACGGCGCGCCATGCAGCATCACCGCCAGCGTCGACCAGAAGGCGCTGAAGCCCAGCGACAGCAGGCCCTGCGCGATGGCCGCCCGGCGCAGGCCCGGATGATTGCCCCACAGGGTGACCAGCGACCCCAGCAGTTCGCCATATCCCAGATCGGTCGTCGGCGTGAAGCGCGGCAGCCCGCGCCACAGGGCGGCCCCCAGCAGGGCGATGCTGCCGGCGGCGGCGACGAACACGGCGCGCCAGCCGAACTGCTCGGCGATGACGCCGCTGACCACCCGCGACAGCAGGATGCCCAGCAGCAGCCCGGTCATCACCGTGCCGACCACCCGTCCGCGATGTTCGGCCGGCGCCAGCGTCGCGGCGGCGGGCACGATGTCCTGCGCCAGCGTCGCCGACAGGCCCATCACCAGGCTGGCCGCCAGCAGCCCGCCGATGGACGGCGCGAAGCCCGCCGCCAGCAGCGCCGCGACCAGGACCGCCACCTTCGCCAGGATGATGCGGCGGCGGTCGAAGCGGTCGCCCAGCGGCGCCAGCAGCAGGATGCCGAAGGCGTATCCCAGCTGCGTCAGCGTCGGCACCCAGCCGACCGTCCGGTCCGCCGCGCCGATGTCGGCGCCGAGAACGCCCAGCATGGGCTGGCTGTAATAGAGCGACGCCGCCGCCAGACCGGCGCCCGCCGCCAGCAGGAACACCAGCGGCCGGCTCATTCCGCTGTCGCGCGCGGACACCAGGGGCATCGGATTTGCCATCGGCGTCGCATGCGCGGATTGAATGGTTGACATCGGTTTATCCCCTCAAGGAGGTGCGAGTGCGTGATTGAGGGGGAGTATGGCGGCCGGTCCGATCGGACGGTAGTCGAAGCACGTGTAGATTTGCTATACGTTGTACGTATGAGCGCTGATCTTTCCGCGGTCGGCAGCGACCGCATCGCCCTGCTTGAGACCTTCGTCCGCATCGTCGAGTCCGGCAGCCTGTCGGCCGCCGCGGCGCAGATGGGCAGCACCCAGCCGACGGTCAGCCGACGGCTGCAACAGCTGGAGCGGCTGCTGGGCATCCGGCTGCTGCAACGCTCCACCCACCGCATGAACCTGACCGAAGACGGAACCCGCTGCTACGAGCGGGCCAAGGATCTGCTGGCGGGCTGGCAGATGCTGGAAAGCGACGTGCGCGGCGCCGACGACCAGCCCACAGGCCATCTGCGGATCGTTGCGCCGCACGCCTTCGGGCAGCAGCAGTTGATCGGGCCGGTGGCCGATTACCTGCGCCGTTACCCGCGGATGACGGTGGAGTGGTTCCTGCACGACCGCATGCCGGACTTCATCGGCGAGGGCATCGACTGCGCCATCCGCGTCGGCGAGGTGGCCGACCCGTCGGTCGTCGCCCTGCGGCTGGCGGAGGTGCCGCGGATCGTCGTCGCCTCCCCCGACCTGCTCGGCGACCGGCCGTTGCCGCGGCATCCGGACGAGCTGGCGGAGCTGCCTTGGCTGGCTCTGCGCACCTTCTACCGGGACGAGGTGGAGCTGACCCATGCCGGAACCGGCGAGACGGCCCGCTTCCCCATCCGACCGCGCCTGTCCACCGACGGGTTGCAGGCGATCCGCAACGCGGCGATTCTCGGGCTGGGCGCCGCCATCGGCTCGCAATGGGCGCTGGTGGACGATCTGGCGGCGCGGCGGCTGGTGCAACTGGCGCCGGACTGGCGGGCGGCAACCCTGCCCGTCAGTCTGGTCTATCCGCCGTCCCGCCACCAGCCGGCCCGCCTGCGCCGTTTCATCGAGGTGATGCGCATCGCCGTGCCTCTCGCCTTCCGCGCGGTCCAGGCTCCCTAGCGCAAGACCGCGCCGGATTTGCTATGGTCGCCGCGACCTGTTCAGGAAGGCCGATGTTCATGCACGAGTATGTCCGCAAGATCCTCACCGCGCGCGTCTACGACGTCGCCATCGAAAGCCCGCTCGATCCGATGCCGCGGCTGTCGCAGCGCCTGAACAACATCGCGCTGCTGAAGCGCGAGGATTTGCAGCCCGTCTTCTCCTTCAAGCTGCGCGGCGCCTACAACAAGATGGTCGGCCTGTCGCCGGAGGCGCGGGAGCGCGGGGTGGTCTGCGCGTCGGCCGGCAACCATGCGCAGGGCGTTGCGCTGTCGGCGCAGAAGCTGGGGATCAAGGCGGTGATCGTCATGCCGCGGACGACGCCGGCCATCAAGGTCCAGGCGGTCAAGAGCCGCGGCGGCAAGGTCGTGCTGCATGGCGACGTCTTCGACGACGCCTATCTCCATGCCCGGCAGATCGAGGCGGAGAAGGGTCTGACCTTCATCCACCCCTATGACGACCCCGACGTGATCGCCGGCCAGGGCACCGTCGGCATGGAGATCCTGCGCCAGCACCCGCACCCGCTGGACGCCATCTTCGTGCAGATCGGCGGCGGCGGGCTGGCCGCCGGCGTGGCCGCCTACGTCAAGTTCCTGCGTCCCGACGTGAAGGTGATCGGCGTGGAGCCCGACGACGCGGCCAGCATGGGCGCGGCCATCGCGGCGGGAAAGCGCGTGCAGCTCGATCAGGTCGGGCTGTTCGCCGACGGCGTTGCGGTTCGTCAGGTCGGATCCGAGACCTTCCGGCTGTGCAGCGAGCTGCTGGACGAGGTCATCACCGTCAACACCGACGAGATCTGCGCCGCCGTCAAGGACATCTTCGAAGACACCCGCGCCATCACCGAACCGTCGGGCGCGGTCGGTCTGGCCGGCCTCAAGAAATACGCGGAGCGCGAAGGGCTGCAGGGCAAGGGTCTGGTGGCGATCGGCAGCGGCGCCAACATGAACTTCGACCGGCTGCGCCACATCGCCGAACGGGCGGAGATCGGCGAACGGCGCGAGGCGCTGCTGGCGGTCACCATCCCGGAACGCCCCGGCGCCTACCGGCAGTTCATCCAGGCGCTGGGCAAGCGGTCGATCACCGAGTTCAACTATCGCTATGCCGACGACCGCGAGGCGCAGATCTTCGTCGGCGTCCAGCTGACCGAGGGCGACGCGGAAAAGCGCCAGATCATCGAGTTGCTGCGTGGCCTGGACTGCCCGGTGCTGGACATGAGCGACAACGAGATGGCGAAGCTCCATGTCCGCTACATGGTCGGCGGCCGGGTGCGCGGGCTGAAGGACGAGTTGCTCTACCGCTTCCAGTTCCCGGAACGGCCGGGCGCCCTGCTGAAGTTCCTGAATGGCTTGGCGCAGGACTGGAACATCTCGCTCTTCCACTACCGCAACCATGGCGCCGATTACGGGCGGGTTCTGGCCGGGATCCAGGTGCCGGAAAAGGACCGCACGCGGTTCCGGCGCTGCCTAGACGATCTCGGATACCCCTACTGGGACGAGAGCGGCAACCCGGCCTATCGGCTGTTCCTGGCAGAACCCCGGTCGGACTGATGTGGCCGGAGTGACGCAGCTCCCTATTTCTTCGGCAGGGTGTGCGGACAGCCGGCGGTGCGGTCCTTCTCGCCGGTGTAACGGGTCAGCATGTGCGCGCCCGCCTTGCCGATGAAGGTGGCGGTGTAGACGAGCGGCTCGGTTTCGCTGCCGTTGTGCTGCTGGTGAAGCGTGCCGGGCTGAATTTCCACCACGACGCCGGGTTTCAACTCCACGTCCGGCTTGCCGTCGATGGACAGACGCCCGCTTCCGCTCACCACCTCCATCATCTCGTCGATGTCGTGCTTGTGCCGGTGGGCGTCGGACCCGGGCGGGACCGTCAGCTTTTCCACCATGCGCAAGGTTCCCGGCAGGCCCGGAACCGGGGCCGGCGGCAGCAGGACCGTGCAGCTCACCGCCATCGGCTGGGTGGGCGATGGAGTCGAAGACGTATCGGTCGCCGCCACCGCGGGCATCGCCACGGACGACAGGAGAAGGCCGGCAGCGGACAACAGACGGAACATCATGAAGGGTGCTTCCCGATCCGTAGGAGATTGGAGGGTCGAAGGCGGCAGCGATGCGATACTGCATGCGAATCGTTGCACCACCGTCCCGATCCTGTCAAAGCCGACGTGCCCCGATGCGGCGGCACCGGACCCGGAGCGCGGCCGACGTTCTAACCGCGCCGGCCGTGCTATGGTCGGGGCTATCGACCCCTTCGCCGGGCCTGAGCGTCCAACCGTCATGAGGAAAGATTACACAATGTCGAACATCGCCCCGAAAACGGCAATCGTCACCGGCGCCACCTCCGGCTTCGGCGATGCCATCGCCCGGCGGCTGGTCGCGGAAGGTTGGCGGATCGTCGCCACCGGCCGGCGCCAGGATCGGCTTGATGCCCTGGTCGAGGCGCTGGGCGGGCCGGCGGTGGTCCACCCGCTGTGCTTCGACATCCGCGACGAGGAGGCGACCCGCGCCGCGCTGGAGTCGCTGCCGCAGGAGTTCGCCGACATCTCCGTCCTGGTCAACAATGCCGGTCTGGCGCTCGGTACCGCGGCGGCGCAGGACTGCGACCTGGAGCAGTGGCGGACGATGATCGACACCAACGTCACCGGGCTGGTGACGATCACCCGGCTGCTGCTGGCCCGGCTGATCGCCCAGCGCGGGCTGATCGTCAATCTCGCCTCCGTCGCCTCCAACTGGCCCTATCCCGGCGGCAACGTCTATGGCGGCACCAAGGCCTTCGTCCGGCAATTCTCGCTCGGCCTGCGCAGCGACCTGTCGGCCCAGGGCGTGCGCGTGACCTCCATCGAGCCCGGTCTGGCGGAAAGCGAATTCACCCTGGTGCGCACCGGCGGCAACAAGGACGCCTACGACGCGCTCTATGCCGGCGCCAACCCGCTGCAGCCGGAGGACATCGCCGAGACGGTGCGCTGGGTGGTCTCCCTGCCGCCGCACGTCAACATCAACAGCGTCGAGATCATGCCGGTGAGCCAGTCCTGGGCGCCGTTCAAGATCCACCGCGACACGCCGGCCTGAGGCCGGGCCCGCAGGACCGGACGGCGGCGGGCGATCCGGTCAGGACCCACGCGGTTCGTCCAGCCAGTCCTCGCACCGCAGGCCCGCCACACGGTCGAACTCGCCAAGATTACCCGTGATCACGACGAGTCCGCGGCTGCGCGCATGGCCGGCGATCATCAGATCATACGGGCCGATCACGCAGCCCCGGCGCTCCAGATCGGCCCGGATGTCCCCGTAATGTCCGGCCGCCTCGTCGTCGAAGGGCAGCACCTCCAGTCGGGCGGTCAGCCGTTCGACCTCCCGGCGTTTCTCGGCCGGGTGGTCGGATTTGGCCGCACCGTGCAGAAGTTCCGCCAGCGTCACCGTCGAGATGCACAGGCCGTCCGCCTCCGCATTGAACCTGACGCGGGCACTCTGTGGACGGTCGCGCAGGACGCGGATACAGACATTGGTGTCCAGCATGTAGCGCAGCATCACCACGCCTCGCGTTCCTGCATCTCCGGCTGGTCGCGGTCGGGGAAAGCGATGCCGGGAGACTGGAAGAAATCGTCCCACACGCTATCGGCCGGCACGATCAGCCGCCGCGCGCCATCACGCAGGATGACCACCTCGCGGACATGCGCAGGAAACGACACGTCCTTGGGCAGACGAACGGCCTGAGTGCGGTTGGACTGGAACAGGGACGTCCGGACCGTCATGGCGCACCTCCATTGTATATCCCCATCGTATATCCCCGCTGTTTGCGCGTCAAGAAACCGATGTCCCGGCACGCGGTCACCACAGCCGACGCAGATTGTTGCGCCACCGCAGATATATTAGTATGCATTAACCCCGGCCAAGGTCCCGCGCCGGCACTCTCATACCGGAACGCGCCTGCCCCACCATGCCCCTTGCCTTCCATATGATGCCGCTCGTCGGCACGATCCTGCTGCTCGCCTCCCGCCGTGTCAGCCTGCTGTTCGCCGGGATCGTCGGCATGGCGCTGGCGCTCGTCACGATGGTCGTCACCATGGCCGCGGCCCAGCCGTCGGCCGGCCCGGTGCTGGGGATGGTGCTCATGGGGGCGGCAACCAAGGCGGGGGAAGGCGCGTGGCTGGCATGGCACGCGATGTCGATCATCGCCGCCGGACTGCTGTTCCACCGCGCCTTCGAGGCGCGCGGCGCCCGGTCCGCCGCGGTCGCGCAGGAGAACCGCCGGCGCGCCGTCTTCGTCGCCTGCTTCCTGGTCGGCCCCTTCGCGGAGTCGGTGACCGGCTTCGGCGTCGGGCTGGTGGTCGCCCTCGCCATGCTGCGCACCATCGGGCTGCCGCCGGTGCAGTCCGCGGCACTCGGCCTGTTCAGTCAGGTGCTGGCCGCCTGGGGCGCGATGGGCGTCGGCACCCGGGTCGGGGCCGAGTTGATCGGCGTGTCCTTCACCGAACTCGGAACGGCCAGTGCCCTGCTGATGGCGGTGGTTCTGCCCTGTCTTCTGCCGGTGTTCTGGGGGCTGATCCATTCCTCCGGGCTGCGCTCCAGCTTTGCCGACCGGGTGTCGGACGTTGCGCTCCTTCTTTGTTTGGCCGGGCTGATCTGGCTCACCAACCTGTTAGTCGCGCCGGAACTGGGCGGCGGGCTGGCGACCGGTCTGCTGTTGCTGGTGGTGGAGGGGCCGCGCCTGCTGCGCAGCGGCATCCGCGTCCGCGATCTGGTCGGGCGGCTCTGGCCTTACGGGCTGCTGATCGCTGCGCTGATGGCGACCCGCCTGCTGCCGCCGCTGTCGGACTGGACCGGGCGGTGGCTGGTGCTCGACCCGTTCAACGGCCTCGCTCCGCTGGCGCTGCTGCGCCATCCGGCGACATGGCTGGTGCTGATCGCCGGCATCCTGCTGTCCGGCCTCTCGTCGACCGAGGCCGGGAAGGTGGTTCGGACTTCCCTGCGCGCCGCCCTGGTGCCGATGGCGGCCACGCTGGTCTTCGTCGAGTTCGCCACCTTCATGGCCGCGTCCGGCGGGGCGGCGATGTTCGGCGAGGCCTGGCGCGAGGCGGCTGGACGCTTCGCCGTGTTGGCCAGCCCGATTTTCGGCGCCGCCGCCGGGATGCTGACCGGCTCCAACACCGCATCCAACGCCCTGATGATGCACATCCAGTTGAGCCTCGCCGCCGAAAGCGGCCTGCCGTCGATGCTGATCGCGGCGATCCAGACCGTGTCGGGAAGCATCTGCACCATGCTCACCCCCGGCCGCATCGTGCTGGCCGCCGGTCTTGTCGGGCTGGAGCGGTCGGAGGGAGCGATCTACCGCCGCGCCCTGCCGATCGGGCTGGCGACCGTTCTCGCCCTGCTCGCCGTCATCGTTGTGATGGCCGGCGTCAAGGCTCAGGGCCTGGTTTAACCACCCCGCTCAGGCGAACCGCTTCGCCCCGGCAACGCACAGCACGACCAGCCCGGCGGCGGCGATCATGGTCCAGGCCACCGGCTCGCCCAGCAGCAGCCCGGCCAGGATCAGGCCGAAGGCGGGCTGGAGCAGCTGCAGCTGCCCGACACCGGCGATGCCGCCCAGCGCCAGCCCGCGATACCAGAAGACGAAGCCCACCAGCATGCTGAACACCGAAACATAGCCGAGCCCGATCCAGGCCGGCGCCGCGATGCCGGTCCAGTCGTCCGGCATGGTCGCCAGCGCCGCCACAGCCATCGCCGGCAGCGCCAGCAGCAAGGCCCACGAGATCACCTGCCAGCCGCCCAGCCGGCGCGACAAGGCCGCCCCCTCGGCATAGCCCAGTCCACAGAGCAGGATCGCCAGAACCATCAGCAGGTCGCCGGCCAGCGACGCGCCGCCGCCCTGCCACAGGGCGAAACCGGCGACGGTCAGGCTTCCCGCCGTTGCGAACAGCCAGAAGGCGGGGCGTGGCCGCTCCCTGGCCCGCAGCACCCCGAACAGGGCGGTGGCGAGCGGCAGCAGGCCGATGAAGACGATCGACTGCGCCGACGTGATGTGCTGGAGCGCCAATGCGGTCAGCAGCGGAAAGCCGGCGACGACGCCCAGCGCCACGATGGCGAGCGAGGGCAGGTCGCGGCGCGCCGGCCGTACCTGCCGCAGCAGCGCCAGCAGCGCCGCCGCCAGGGCCGCCGCGATCACCGCCCGCGCCGCCGTCAGGAACAGCGGCGTGAAGCTGCCGACCGCAACCCGCGTCGCCGGCAGCGACCCGCTGAAGATGAGCACGCCGAGCAGCCCGCTGCCCCATCCCGCCGCCCCTTGTCCCTCTGTCGACCGTCGCATCCCGTCTTCCTTTTCTGCCTCCGACTTCGCACCGCGATGCTAGCGCGATGGATGCTGGCGGCGACAGCGACAGTCCAATACAATTCCGCCGAACTGTACTGGTTTACAGAGCAGTACACCTTCCTGTGGTGGAGCCATGACGGGCAGAACGGGCACGCGAACCGGCGAGGTGATGGACGCGATCCGCCGCAGGATGGCGAGCCGCACCCTGTCGCCGGGGGAAAAGCTGCCCTCGATCCGCAGCTTCGCCGCCACCATGGGCGTGTCGGCCTCGACCGTGGTGGAGGCCTACGACCGGCTGGCGGCGGAAGGCGTGATCCGGTCGCGGCCGGGGTCCGGCTTCTATGTGGCCGGCGCCACGCCGCCGCTGGCCTTGGCCGAGGCGGAGCCACGGCTCGACCGCGCCATCGATCCCTTCTGGGTGTCGCGGCAGTCGCTGGATGCCGGGGCCGACATGCTGAAGCCGGGATGCGGCTGGCTGCCGGCCGACTGGATGCCGAACGCGGCGATCCGCCGGGCGATCCGCCAGCTCGCGCGCGCCGACGACGGGCTGCTGGCGGATTATGGCGGCACGCGCGGATCGCTGCCGCTGCGCCGGCTGCTGGCGCGCCAGTTCGCCGACGAAGGGATGGCGGCGGGCGCCGACCAGATCCTGCTGACCGCCTCGGGAACCCAGGCCATCGACCTGATCTGCCGCTTCCTGCTGCGGCCGGGCGACACGGTGCTGGTCGACGACCCGTGCTATTTCAATTTCCAGGCCCTGTTGCGCGCCCATCAGGCGCGGGTGGTCGGCGTGCCCTATACCCGAACCGGTCCGGACACCGACCTGTTCGCCCAGGCGCTGGCGACGCACCGGCCACGCCTCTACATCACCAACTCGGCGCTCCACAACCCGACCGGCGCGACGATGACGCCGCAGACCGCCCACCGGCTGCTCTGCGCCGCCGCAGCCCATGATCCTGCCGCCGATACCCTCACCATCGTCGAGGACGACATCTTCGCCGGCTTCGAGCCGGAGCCGTCACCCCGCCTCGCCGCCCTCGACGGGCTGGCCCGCGTCATCCGGATCGGCAGCTTCTCCAAGACGCTGTCCGCCTCGATCCGCTGCGGCTACATCGCGGCGCGGCCGGAGTGGGTGGAGGCGCTGGTCGATCTGCAGGTGGCGACGAATTTCGGCGGCCCCAGCCCGGCCGCGGCCGAACTCGTCCTTGCGACCTTGAACGACGGCAGCTATCGCAAGCATCTCGACGGTCTCCGCCGCCGACTGGCGCGGCTTCGGCGCGAGACGGCCAACCGGCTGGAAGCGCTCGGCCTGCGGCCATGGCTGATGCCGCGCGGCGGCTTCTATCTCTGGTGCGGCCTGCCGGACGGGCTTGACGCCGCCGACGTCGCCCGCGCCGCCCTCCGTGACAACGTCGTGCTCGCCCCCGGCAACGTGTTCAGCGTCTCGCGATCGGCATCCGGGTTTCTGCGCTTCAACGTCGCCCAGATGGGTGACCCGCGCGTCTTCGAGGCTTTGGGACGGGCGATGGCGAATACTCCCTCTCCCCCCCGGGGAGAGGGTCGGGGTGAGGGGGATGCACATACTGGATTTTTGGAAGAGTGCCGCCGCGCGCCCCCCTCACCCTAACCCTCTCCCCGGGGGGGAGAGGGGACCTTCCCCACCGCCTTGTGCAGCGCCTGCAGCAGCGTGTCGATCCGGTAGGGCTTCGACAGCACGGCGATGCCTTCGGTGCGCGCCACATCCTCGCTGTAGCCGGTGGTCAGCACCACCGGCAGGCCGGGGCGCAGGATCGCCGCATCGCGGCTGAGGTCGATGCCGCTCAGCCGGCCCGGCATCACCACGTCGGAAAAGAGCAGGTCGATCCGCTCGTCGCCGGCCAGCAACGGCAGCGCCTCGTCGGCGGAGCCGGCGCGCAGAACGGTCCAGCCGCTTTCCTCCAGCGCCGCCGCGACGGAGGAGGCGACGACCGGATCGTCCTCCACCATCAGCACCCGCGCACCCGTGATGAACGGCCCGGCCACGTCGGCGGAAACGTCGGCGGAAACGGCCGGCGCCCGCGGCACCCGCGCCGTGGCGCGCAGCAGCAGGACGATGCGGGTTCCCTCCCCCGGCCGGCTTTCGATCCAGACGGTGCCGCCCGCCTGCCGAGCCAGCCCATAGACCTGCGCCAGACCGAGGCCGGAGCCCTTGCCGACCTCCTTGGTGGTGAAGAAGGGGTCGAACGCCTTCGCCGCCACCTCCGGCGCCATTCCCGTCCCGGTGTCGGCGACCGTCAGACGCAGGAACCGCCCCTCCAATCCCTCCCCATTCAATCCTGACGCATCGCCGGGACCGAGCGTCAGGTTCTCCGCCTCGATGGACAGCGTACCCCCCTCCGGCATCGCGTCGCGCGCGTTCACCGCCATGTTGATGAGGGCGAGTTCGAACTGCGTCGGGTCCGCCTCGATCGGGCGGAGGCCGGGGGCGAAGCGGGTTTCCAGCCGGATGTCGGCGCGCATGGCGCGTTCCAGCAATCCGGCCATGCCGAGCACGCGGTCGCGCACGTCGATCGGCTCCTGGCGCAGGCTGTTTCGGCGGGCGAAGCCCATCAACTGCTGCACCAGCTTGGCGCCACGGTCGACCGCCTGCATGCCCGCCTCCAGCAGCGGCGCCAGCTTCGGCTCGGCGCTGCGGCGGCCGATCATGGTCAGGCAGCTGCTGAGCGCCTGGAGCAGGTTGTTGAAGTCATGCGCCACGCCGCCGGTCAGCTGGCCGATCGCCTCCATCTTCTGCGCCTGACGCAGCTGATCCTCGGCCCGGCGCAGCGCCGCCTCGGAGTCCTTGCGCGCCGTCACGTCGCGTCCCACCGCGTGGATGAAGCGGTCGTCCGGCACCGCGGTCCAGGAGATCCAGCGATAGGATCCGTCCTTGTGGCGATAGCGGTTCTCGAACCGCAGGGTGGTCAGGCCCGATTTCAGCCGGCCGACCTCCGCCACGGTCGCCGCGCGGTCGGCGGGATGGATGAATTTGAGGAAATCCGCGTTCTGCAGCTCCGCCTCGTCCCAGCCGAGCAGGGTTGTCCAGGCCGGGTTGACCGCGGTCATCGTGCCGTCGAACCGGGCCACCAGCATGACGTCGGTGGACAGCCGCCACATGCGGTCGCGGTCGGCGGTCCGCTCCGCTACGCGCTGCTCCAGCGTCGCATTCAGCGCGCGCAGTGCGTCTTCGGCGCATTTGCGGTCGGTGATGTCGTAGCAGGCGCCGAGAATCCGCGTCTCCTCGCCGTCCCGGCCTCCCATGACCGCCTGCGCCCGCCGGGCGATCCAGCGCTCCGCCCCACTGTCCGGCCGATTGATGCGGTATTCGACATAGCCCAGCCCATCCGTCGGCACCTGTCCGGGCCGCAGCGTGTTCAGATTGGGCCGATCATCCGGGTGGATCAGGGCGACCAATTCCTCCAGCCGCACCAGCGGGCGTTCCCCGATGCCCCACAGCCGGCAGAATTCGGGCGACACCGCCAGCATGCCGTCGGCGCGCAGTTCGAAGGTGCCGATCCCGCCGGCATCCTGGGCGATGTGCAGCCGCTGCTGGCTCTCGCGCAGCGCCTCCTCCGTCCGCTTCATGCCCGTCACGTCGCTGCCCTGGACGAACAGGCCCATGACCTGACCCTGGTCGTCGCGGATCGGCTGGAGGACGAAGGTGACGAAACGCTCCTCCAGCGGCGCGCCGGGCCGCCGGGCGATCCGCGCCGGCATCCCCTCGCCGACGAAGGGCTCCCCCGCCGCATAAACCTGATCGGCCAGTTCGAAGAAGCCCTGGCCGACGATCTCCGGCAGCGCTTCCCGCGCCGGTTTGCCGATGATGTCGCGGCGGCCGATCAGGTCGAAATAGGCGTCGTTCGCCATCTCGAAGACATGGTCGGGCCCGCGCCAGACATACATGAAGCCCGGCGCCTGCCGGAACAGCGCCCGCAGCCGCTCGCCCTCCGCCCGCAGCCGTTCGTTGGCGCGCCGCACCTCCTCTTCCGTCCGCACGCGCTCCACCGCCGACGTCGTCTCGGCGACGATGCAGAGGAAGCCGCCGGTCCGCCCGGCCTCATCGGCGATCGGCGTGTAGGAGAAGGTGAAATAGCAATCCTCGGCCGCTCCGTGCCGCACCAGCGGGATGCGCAAATCCTCTTGCAGCAACGGCTCGCCGTCATAGACGCGGCGGACGAGGTCACGGACCTGCGGCCAGGCGTCGGGCCAGACCTCGCTCATCGGCCGGCCCAGCGCCTGCGGGTGACGGGGTCCGAGAATGTTCAGATAGGCGTCGTTGTAGAGGAAGGTGACGTCCGCTCCCCAGCCGATGAACATCGCCTGCCGCGACCGCAGCATCAGACGGACCGTGGCGCGCAGGTCCTGCGGCCAGCCCTCCATCGCGCCGAGCGGCGTGGCCGCCCAGTCATGGCCGTGCATGAGCGAACCCATCTCTCCCGCCCCGGTCGGAAAGACGGGCGGAGAATCCCCGGCCGGTAGAGGCCTCACCGGCGCCGTCCGGCGCCGGCAGGAAGCGGATAACCTTGGACGTTCATCAATACGGTCGGGTGATCGGAGTCGAATGGACAGCTTATCCCATGCCGACGGAGCATTGTGATAGCTGTCCAATCGTCAGCCCACCGTCCGCCGGCCCGCGACCGCGTGGTAAATCCACAGGACGACGATGGCGCCGAAGATGGCGACCAGAATGCTCCAGATGTTGAAGCCGGTGATCCCGGCGCCGCCGATGATGCTCACGAGGAAGCCGCCGACCAGCGCGCCGACGATTCCCAGCACGATGTCCATCATGACACCCTGGCCCGAATTGTTCACGATCTTGGAGGCGATGAAGCCCGCGATCAGGCCCAGGATGATCCAAGCGATGATACCCATGGCCGTTACTCCTTTGCGGTGAGTGGTCGTTGGTGTCGGCTGCCGCCGTATCGCCTCCACAGAACGTTGATTTCCGAACCGAGGAGGATCACCAGCCCGGCGATGTAGAGCCAGAGCATCAGCGTGATGACCGCGCCGATGCTGCCGTAGGTGGCGTCGTAATCGGCGAAATGGCCGGCATAGAGCGAGAAGCCCAGCGAGGCGGCGATCAGCAGGGCGGCGCCGACCACGCTGCCGGGGGTGATGAAGACGAAGCGCTCCCTGACGTTCGGGCCATAGCGGTAGATCACCGCCAAGCCCAGCAGCAGGGCCAGGACGATGACGACCCAGCGGAAGGTCGCGAAAAACGTCAGCAACAGGCCGGAAAAGCCGTACCGGTCGCCGATCCAGTCCTGCAGGATGCCGCCCAGCACGATCAGCGAGAAGGCGCCGATCACCAGCACTTCGAACAGAAGGCTCAATCCCAGCGCCACCAGCCGGGCGTGCAGGAAACTCCGCGCCTCCTTCACGTCATAGGTGATGTTGAGCTGCTGCATCACGGCATACATGCCGGTGGTGGTCGCCCACACCGTTCCCAGCAGGCCGAAGGACAGCAACCCGCCGCGCCGCTCCCCCGTCACCTGCCCCACCACGTCGCGGACCATGCCGGACGCCTGATCGGGCAGCGCCTGCCCCAGCAGATCCATGATCGCCCGATCCACATTGTCGATGGGCAGATAGGGGATGATGCTCATCGTCGCGATCAGCGCCGGGAACAGGGCGAGCGTCAGGTAGAAACCGAGTGCGGCGGCTCCGTTGAAGACATTGTCCTCGGTCGTCGCGCGATAGAGGTCCCGGAGGAAGCGTCCGGGCGAGACCCCACTGAGCATGGCGGGCTTTCCCTGGTGGGGGGAGGCCCCGCAGCGACCGTGCCGCGGGGCCTCGTCGCCTCAGCTCTTGCCCTTCAGGGCGTCCTTGACGCCGCCGACGGCACTCTCGGCCTTGCCCTTCGTCTTGTCGGCCGCGCCTTCGGCCTTCATCTTCTCGTCGCCGGTGACCTCGCCGACGCCCTTCTTGATGCTGCCCTTGGCCTTGTCCATGGCGCCTTCAGTGCGATTCTTATCCATGACGTCCTCCTGATTTCGGGGGGCGGCCGGGGATGAAGCCGGCCGTCGTCACAACAACCGCCGAGCGGAGGTATCGTTACGGTCAGAGCGGCTGTGACGTCGCCAGCGGCGGCGATTCCGCCGCCTCTCCGGCCAATTCCCTGGCCGGCGCCGTCGCCAACGCCGTTTGCAGATACTCCAGGAACGCCCGCTCGGCGCGGTTCGGTTTGGCTTGGTCGTTCCAGATCAGGTGGACGTTGACCGGCGCGATGCCTTCGTAGGGCGGCAGTTCCCACAGCAGCCCGTCATCGACGTCGCGGGCGGCGATGTGTTCCGGCAGCGGGCCGATGCCGAGGCCGCAGAGAATCATGCGCCGCACCTCCTCCAGATTGGCGGACGACGCGACGACACGGCCGGCGAACCCCTCCCGCGCGCGGAACAGGGTCAGCGGCGACAGGGCGCCGTCGATCTGGTCGGAGGTGAAGGAGACGAAATTCTCGTGCCGCAGTTCGGCGATGTCGATGTCGTGCTGGCCGAACAGGCGGAATCCGGGGCCGCAATAGAGCCGGTAGGTCTGGCGCAGGAAGATCTGGCTGGACAGGCCGGGGATCGGTTCGCGGAGCAGACAGATCGCCATCGCGCCGACCCGCTGCTGCAACGCGATGTGCGCGTCGGCCGACGCCATCACGTCGATGCGGAAGGTCACCTGCGGGTACATCCGGTGGAACTCCCGCAGCGAGCGGTCGAGCAGCGGGGTCTGGATCCGGCTGGTCATCAGGATATGGACATGGCCGCTGATCTCGTCCTTGGCGTCGCGCACCAGGGCGCCCAGCCGGGACACGGTGGCATGGATCGACACCGCCTCGTCATAGACCTGCTCGCCGGCGGCGGTGACGGCGAAACGTCCGGGGCCGCGGTCGATCAGGGTGCGGCCAAGCTGTTCCTCCAGCCGTTTCAGCGCGAGGCTGACCGCCGGCTGCGTCAAAAACAGGCGGACCGCAGCCTTGGTGAAGCTCCCTTCCTGCACGATCACCATGAATGTGCGCAGCAGGTTCCAGTCCATCTGCTGGCCCAGACGGGCCAATGCCTGCCGTTCCGCCTCGCTTTCCATCAACGCCCTGCCTTCTTCATCGGTGCCCGATTCCGGTGCATCCCTGCCGCCGCCCAAATTCTACGCACATGATCGTGCTGTGAGCAACTGCGGCATAAATCAGATTCATGGGCAAAATGAAAAATGCTTATTTGCCTGATCGATTTGTTCGTCGCCTAATCGACACATGGCGACCCTCAAACATCGCCAAACCGGACACTGCATAACGCGCCGATATGGCGGCCATATCCATTGGGGATAGGCTGCGACGCCACTGCCTCGTCTTTTTCCACCAGCCTGCGCAGTCCTGCTGCAATGGCGAAGAGGATTCTGAATGACACGAGATACGGCCGACCGTCTCGACCATGCGTTGCCGGACACCGGCCTGCGCGCCGCGATCCTGGAAGCCGCCGACGCGGCGCAGGGCGGGTGCGTGTCGCATCTGACCGACCTCGTCCGCCAGCCCTCGCTGCTGGGGGAGGAGGCCGGGGCGCAGGCGCTGATGGCCGACCGCTTCGCCGCGCTGGGGCTGGAGGTCGACCGCTTCGACATCGACGAGCAGGCGATCTCCCGCATGCCCGGCTTCTCGCCGCCGGTTCTCCCCGGCGCCTATGCCGGGCGCGAGAATGTCGTCGGCGTGCACAAGCCGCGTGAGGCGAAGGGCCGCTCGCTGATCCTGAACGGCCACATCGACGTCGTGCCGGCCGGCCCGGCGGAGCTGTGGACCACCCCGCCCTTCGAGCCGCGCATCGCCGACGGTCGCCTCTACGGCCGCGGCGCCGGCGACATGAAGGCCGGCATCGCCGCCTACACCGCCGCCTTCGCCGCCCTGCGCACGCTGGGCTACCAGCCGGCCGCCCCGGTCTATCTGCAGTCGGTGATCGAGGAGGAGTGCACCGGCAACGGCGCTCTCGCCTGCCTGCATCGCGGCTACCGCGCCGACGCCGCCGTGATCCCGGAGCCGTTCAACCACTCCATCTCCATCGCCCAGGTCGGGGTGATGTGGCTGCGGCTGGTGCTGACCGGCACGCCGGCCCATGTGCTGGACACCTCGGCGGGTGTGAACGCCATCGAGGCGGCCTATGCCCTGGCCGCCCATCTGAAGGCGCTGGAGGTGCGGTGGAACGAGCCGTCCTGCCGCCACCCCGCCTTCTGTGGCCATGCCCATCCCGTCAACGTCAATCTCGGCCGGATCGAGGGCGGTGAGTGGCCGTCGTCAGTCCCGACGCGCTGCGCGCTCGACCTCCGGCTCGGCTTCTTCCCCGGGCAGGAGCCGGAGGCGGTCCGCGCCGAGGTCACCCGGGCGGTGGAGCTGGCGCGCTCCAACGACCCGGCCCTTTCCGGCGTCGGCATCGAACTGCAGTGGAACGGCTTCCAGGCCGCCGGCTGCGAGATCGACCCGGCCCATCCGCTGGTCACCATGCTGGCCGACAGCCATCGCGCCGTGCGCGGCGGCGATCCGGAACTGGTGGCGCTGACCTGCACCACCGACGCCCGCTTCTTCCAGCTCTATGGCGACACGCCCGCCACCTGCTACGGGCCGGAGGCGACGCGCATCCACGGCATCGACGAGTCGGTGTCGCTGGACAGCCTGCGCGACGTGACCCGCGTGCTGGCGCTGTTCATCGCCGGCTGGTGCGGCCTGGAACCCGTTTGACCTCCAATCCCGACGAGACCCGCCCGATGATCGCCGAGACGCTGACCGCCACCGCCGCCCACGCCCCCCGTACCAGCCATACCTATTCCGACGTGGAGTGGAAGGTGCGCACCGATCTGGCCGCCGCCTACCGGCTGTTCGACCGGCTGGGCATGACCGACCTGATCTACACCCACATGTCGGCGCGGATCCCCGACACGCCCGACCATTTCCTGATCAACCCCTATGGCCTGATGTTCCACGAGGTCACGCCCGACAACCTCGTGAAGGTCGACATCGACGGCAATCTGGTGGATGGGCGCGACGGCGACGCCATCAACCCCGCCGGCTTCACCATCCACAGCGCGGTGCACCACGCCCGCCCGGACGTCGGCGCGGTCATCCACTTGCACACCGATGCCGGCATGGCGGTCAGCGCCCAGGCCGACGGGCTGCTGCCGATCACCCAGCATTCGCTGCGCTGGTACAACCGCATCGCCTACCACACCTACGAAGGCATCGCTTTGGATCTGGCCGAGCGGGAGCGGCTGGTCGCCGATCTCGGCAGCCACCACAGCATGATCCTGCGCAACCACGGCCTGCTGACCGCCGGCCAGGACGTCGCCGAGGCGGCGGTGCTGATGTACTACCTGGAGCAGGCCTGCAAGCAGCAGATCATGGCGATGGCCGGCGGCCGTCCGCTGATCTATCCGTCGCCGGAGGTCTGCGAGCATACGGCGCAGCAATATGAACGCGCCTATCCCCGCGCCGGCGTCCTGGAATGGGACGCGCTGCTGCGCTGGCTGGACAGCACGTCCGGGCCGGTGGGGCCGCGGTGAAGCACAGGCGATTGCCCCCTCCCCGACCCTCCCCCGCTTCGCGGGAGAGGGTGCCTTACCCGAAGCGGCGGCAGTCCCCTCCACCGCCAAAGGCGGGGGAGGGTTAGGGAGGGGGCACTCGAAGCCGACACCTTCCCAACAAAAAACACCGACACGACAGGGTCGCAAACCACACCGACACACTTCTGGAGACGAGGACACCCGATGACCAGACGCCTTACCGGTATCCCCGCCAGCTTCCAACGCGGTTTCACCCGCGGGTTCCACCGCGCCGCCGCCGCCGGCCTGCTGGCCGCGGCACTCGCCATTCCCGGCACGGCGGCGCTCGTCGCCGCCCCGGCCATGGCCCAGGAGACGCCGGTCCGCGGCGGTGTCCTCAATTCCATCGTGCAGCCGGAACCGCCGACCCTGATGCTGGGCCTGAACCAGCAGGGTCCGACCCAGACCGTCGCCGGCAAGATCTATCAGGGCCTGCTGACCTACGATCAGAAGCTGAACCCGATGCCGTCGCTGGCCAAGAGCTGGACGATTTCGCCGGACGGGCTGACCTACACCTTCAAGCTGTTCGAGAACGTCAAGTGGCACGACGGCAAGCCCTTCACCGCCAATGACGTGGTCTTCACCACCTCCAAGTTCCTGATGGAGGTCCACCCGCGCGCCCGCGCCGTCTTCAGCCGCTGCGAATCGATCACGGCGCTGGACGATCACACCGTCGAATTCAAGCTGAAGGAACCCTTCCCGGCCTTCATCCAGGCCTTCGAAGTGTCGTCGGCCCCGATCGTGCCGGCCCACCTCTATGAGGGCAGCGATTACCGCGCCAACCCGGCCAACAACACCCCCATCGGCACCGGCCCGTTCAAGCTGAAGGAATGGGTGAAGGGCAGCTATATCCAGCTCGTGCGCAACGAGGATTACTACAAGGAAGGCCTGCCCTATCTCGACGGCATCACCTTCCGCGTGATCCCGGACGCCGCCAGCCGCTCGCTGGCGCTGGAAAGCGGTCAGGTGCAGCAGACCCAGTACAGCGACCTGGAACCCTTCGAGGTTCCGCGCATGAAGGCGCTGCCCAACCTGACCATGACCACCGCCGGCTACGAGTTCGTGGCGCCGCTGTCGTGGCTGGAGATCAACCACCGCGTCAAGCCGCTGGATGACAAGCGCTTCCGCAAGGCCATCGCCTACGCCATCGACCGCAAGTTCATCCGCGACAAGATCTGGTTCGGTCTGGGCCGCGTGCCGACCGGTCCGATCAATTCGGTCGTCAAGTTCTACGACCCGAAGGTCACCACCTACGAGCCCGATCTTGCCAAGGCCAAGGCCCTGCTGGACGAGATGGGCCTGAAGCCCGACGGCAAGGGCGTGCGCGCCACCGTCAAGATCATGCCGATGCCCTATGGCGAGACCTGGACCCGGCTGGGCGAGTATCTGAAACAGGCGCTCGGCAAGGTCGGCATCGCCGTGGTGCTGGAAAGCACCGACGCCGCCGGCTGGAACCAGCGCGTCGCCAACTGGGACTACGAGATCACCACCAACTTCGTCTACCAGTACGGCGATCCGGCGCTGGGCGTGGCCCGCACCTACATCTCGTCGAACATTCGCAAGGGCGTGATGTTCTCCAACACCATGGGCTATTCCAACCCGAAGGTGGACGAACTGTTCGCGAAGGCCTCGCAGGAGATCGACCCGGCCAAGCGCCAGGAGCAGTACAGCGAGGTCCAGCGCATCCTGTCCGACGAGCTGCCGGTCGTGTGGCTGCTGGAAATGGAATTCCCGACCTTCCTCGACAAGCGGGTGAAGAACGCCAACACGACGGCCATCGGTGTCAACGACACCTATGAGAGCGTCTGGCTGGCGAAGTAGTCGCCCGATTTCCTCAAGGATCCCCTCTCCCCCCCGGGGAGAGGGTTAGGGTGAGGGGGACGCGCGGCGGCCCCTCCCCGAGAATCCACGCTGTGCCTCCCCCTCACCCCGACCCTCTCCCCGGGGGGAGAGGGGGAATCTTCGCTTATGCGACAGCGCGGCAATTGAAATAGGACCACGCCCATGCTGGGATTCGCCCATCTCTTCGCGAGCCGCCTGGTCAAGGCCGCCGCGATCCTGATCGCCATCGTGGTGATGAACTTCTTCCTCGTCCACGCCGCCCCCGGCGACCCGGCCATGGTGATGGCGGGCGAGGCGGGGGCCGCCGACGAAAAGTTCGTGACGCAGCTGCGCGAGCAGTTCGGGCTCGACCGGCCGCTCTACGAACAGCTCGGCACCTATGTCGGCAAGATCGTGCAGGGCGATCTCGGCTTCTCCTACCGGCAGCAGCGGCCCGTCTGGGACATTCTGGCGGAACGGCTGCCGGCCACGCTGGTGCTGACGCTGACCGCCTTCCTGCTGGCGCTGGCGCTGGGCGTGGCGCTCGGCACGCTGGCGGCGATCACCGTCGGCACCTGGGCCGACAGTGCAATCACAATCGTGGCACTCCTGGCCTACGCCACGCCGATCTACTGGATCGGGCTGATGCTGAGCCTGTTCTTCTCCATCCAGCTGGGATGGCTGCCGGCCTTCGGCTACGAGACCATCGGCGCCGGCTATACCGGCCTCGCCCATGTCGCGGACGTGGCGGTCCACCTGATCCTGCCGGTCATCACGCTGGCGCTGTTCTACATGGCGAGCTACGCCCGCCTGACCCGCGCCTCGATGCTGGAGGTGCGCAGCCTCGACTTCGTCAAGACCGCCAAGGCCAAGGGGCTGACGCAGAGCCGCATCGTCACCCGCCACGTCCTGCGCAACGCCATCCTGCCGGTCATCACCGTGGCCGGCATCCAGGCCGGGCAGCTTGTCGGCGGGTCGATCCTGATCGAGACGGTGTTCGCCTGGCCCGGCATCGGCCGGCTGGCCTTCGAGGCGGTGCTGCAGCGCGACTATCAGGTGCTGCTGGGCATCTTCCTGGTCACGTCGATCATGGTGATCCTGTTCAACATCCTGACCGACATCCTCTACGGCCTCGTCGATCCGCGTATCCAGGTGTCGCAATGATGAAATCCGATTTCTGGCGGGCTTTCGCCCGCAACAAGGGCGCGGTCCTGGGGCTGGTGATCCTGCTCGCCATCGTCGTGCTGGCCGTCTTCGCCTCCGTCCTGTTCCCCGGCGATCCGTGGGACATGGCGACCGCCCCCTTCCAGCCGCCGCTGTCCGACGACGCACTGCTCGGTTCCGACATGCTGGGCCGCGACATCGCGTCGGGCATCGCCCACGGGGCGCGGGTGTCGCTGCTGATCGGCCTGACCTCGACCGCCGCCGCTCTCGCCATCGGCGTCACGCTGGGGGCGCTGGCCGGCTTCCACGGCGGCAAGGTGGACGACGCCATCATGCGCTTCACCGAGCTGTTCCAGACCATCCCCAACTTCGTGCTGGCCGTGGTGCTGGTCGCCATCTTCACCCCCAGTCTGACCACCATCGTGCTCGCCATCGCCATCGTCAGCTGGCCGCCGCTGGCCCGCTTGGCCCGCGCCGAGTTCCTCAGCCTGCGCACCCGCGAGTTCGTCCAGGCCGCCATCACCACCGGCCAGAGCAACACCACCATCATCCTGCGCCAGATCCTGCCCAACAGCCTGTCGCCGATCATCGTTTCGGCCTCGCTGATGGTGGCGACCGCCATCCTGCTGGAAAGCTCGCTCAGCTTCCTCGGCCTCGGCGACCCGAACGCCATGAGCTGGGGCTACATGATCGGCGCCGCCCGCACGGTGATCCGGCAGGCCTGGTGGATGAGCGTCTTCCCCGGCCTCGCCATCGTGCTGACCGTGCTGGCGCTGAACCTCGTCGGCGAGGGGCTGAACGACGCCCTGAACCCGAAGCTCGCCCGGTCGCGGGGGTGATCCGATGAGCCAGTTCGAACTGTTGCGCACCTCCGTGGAGACCGCCGCCATGAACACCCCCCTGCTGGATGTGCGCGGCCTCAGCATCGCGCTGCCGCCGGGCGCCGACCGCCCGCTGGCGGTGGACAATCTGACCTTCACCCTGAACCCCGACGAGATCCTCTGCGTGGTCGGCGAGTCCGGCTCCGGCAAATCGATGACCGCGCATGCGATGATGGGTCTGCTGCCCGCCCCCCATGTGCGCGTCGCCGGCGGCAGCCTGCTGTTCAAGGGCAAGGACGTGCTGACCATGCCGGAGGCGGAGCAGCGCAGCCTTCGCGGCGGCCGCATCGCCATGGTGTTCCAGGAGCCGATGACCGCGTTGAACCCGCTGATGCGGGTCGGCCGCCAGATCGGTGAGAGCTTGCGCGAGCACACCGACCTGCCCGCCCCGGCGCGCCGCGCCCGCGTGGTGGAGCTGCTGGCCCAGGTCGGCCTGCCCAACCCGGCCGAACTGGCCGAGGCCTATCCCTTCCGCCTGTCGGGCGGCCAGCGTCAGCGCGTGATGATCGCCATGGCATTGGCCTGCCAGCCCGACATCCTGATCGCCGACGAGCCGACCACGGCGCTGGACGTCACCACCCAGAAGCAGATCCTCGACCTGATCCGCGCGATCCAGGCCGAACGCCACATGGGCATGATGTTCATCACCCACGACTTCGGCGTGGTGGCGGAGATCGCCCACCGGGTGGCGGTGATGCGCCACGGCAAGCTGGTGGAATACGGCCCGGCCTCCGAGGTGCTGAACCGGCCGCAGCATCCCTACACCCGGCAGCTGATCGCCTCCGTCCCGCATTACATCGAACACCGCGACGACCATGCCAAGGCGGGCGCCCCGCTGCTGGTCGCCGACAAGGTGCGCAAGGTCTTCCATGTCGGCGGCGGCCTGTTCAAGAAGTCCAAGGAAGTCGTGGCCGGCGACGACCTGTCGCTGACCATCCATCCCGGCGAAACCGTCGGTCTGGTCGGCGAATCCGGGTCCGGCAAATCGACGCTCGGCCGCTCCATCGTCGGCCTCATCAAGCCGGACTCGGGCCGCATCCTGTTCGAGGGCACCGATCTGCTGTCGCTCGACCGCAGGGGCTTCCGGCCCTATCGCCGGGCGGTGCAGATGGTGTTCCAGGACCCTTACGCCTCGCTGAACCCGCGTCACCGCGTCGGCGACATCGTGGCCCAGGGGCCGGTGGCCTTCGGCGAGGATAGGAGCAAGGCACTGACCCGCGCGCGGGAACTGCTGGCGATGGTCGGCCTCGACGGCTCCGCCGCCGACCGCTTCCCGCACGAGTTTTCCGGCGGCCAGCGCCAGCGCATCGGCATCGCCCGCGCGCTCGCCATGGAGCCGAAGCTGCTGGTCGCCGACGAGCCGGTCTCGGCCCTCGACGTCTCGGTCCAGGGGCAGGTTCTTGAGTTGCTGGACGACATCCGCAAGCGGCTGAACCTCGCCATGCTGTTCATCACCCACGATCTGCGGGTGGCCGCCCAGGTCTGCGACACCATCGCAGTGATGCGCCGCGGCAAGATCGTCGAGTTGGGCACGGCGCGTGAGGTGTTCACCCATCCGCGCGACGCCTACACCCGCAGCCTGCTCGAAGCCATTCCCGGCAAGGGTTGGCACATCCCGGACGACCTGCAGCAATCCCCAGCGGGAGCGCACTGAATGAAGGTTGCCATCATCGGGGCTGGTGCTGTCGGCGGTCTGCTGACCGCCCGGCTGGGTGCGACGGAGGCGGAGGTTACGTTGGTCGCCCGGCCGAACTCCGCCGCCGCCATCCGCCGCAACGGCCTGACCATGGTGACGCCGCTGAACCGCGTCGCCCGCCTGAACCCGCGCGTCACCGACGACAGCCTGTCGCTTGGGCCGCAGGATTTGGTGTTCCTCTGCGTCAAGTCGCATGCGCTGCGCGGCACCATCGACACGCTGACCCCGCTGCTGGGGCCGGAGACCGCCATCGTGCCGATGGTCAATGGCATCCCCTGGTGGTATCCGCACCGCCAGCCGGAGCCCTTGGCCGACCGGCCGCTCGCCAGCATCGATCCCGACGGGCTGCTGTGGCGCTCCATCGACCCCGACCGGGTGGTCGGCGCGACGACCTTCGTCGCGGTGGAGGGCGACGGTCCCTGCCGGCTGCGCCATGTCAGCGACCAGCGCTTCGTGTTCGGTGATATCGGGGGCGATGTGGCCGGCCGCGACAACCCGGCGGTGGACCGCATCGTGACGCTGTTCGGGCAGGCCGGGTTCCAGCCGGCGAAGACCGCCGACATCCGGCAGGCGATCTGGGTGAAGCTGTGGGGCAACCTCGCCTTCAACCCGCTGAGCGTGCTGACCGGATCGACGCTCGGCCGGCTGTGCAACGATCCCGGCACCCGGGAGACCGGCCGCGCCATGATGCTGGAGGCCAAGGCGGTGGCGGAGCGGCTGGGCGTGGTCTTCACCACCAGCGTCGACGAGCGCATCGCCATGGCCGCCGGCGTCGGCGACTTCAAGACCTCGATGCTGCAGGACTACGAGGCCGGCCGCCGGCTGGAGCTGGAGGCGATCCTCGGCTCGGTGATCGAGCTGGCGGAGCGCACCGGCGTGCATGTGCCGATGCTGCGCGCCGTGCTGGCGATGGTCGATCTGCGGGCACGGGAGCGGCGGGAGGTGGCGGCATAAGTGCCTCAACCGTCTGACTCTTGCCCCCACCCTAACCCTCCCCCGCTGGGCGGGGGAGGGGACCAAGCGCTTGTTCGAGAAGCGGCGGCAGTCCCTCCCCTGCGAAGCGGGGGAGGTTAGGTGGGGGCATCGCCAGCCGACACCTCCCCACTCCCCCAAGAAACCAACAAACACCCACCCGGAGCCACCATGTCCCTCCCCTCCAACCTGCCGATCGACGCCAACCGCCTGTGGGACAGCCTCGCCGAGATGGCGAAGATCGGCGCCACCGCAAAGGGCGGCAGCTGCCGCCTCGCTTTGTCGGACGAGGACAGGGCCGGCCGCGACCTGTTCGTCTCCTGGTGCGAGGCCGCCGGCTGCACCGTCAGCGTCGACCGCATCGGCAACATCTTCGCCCGCCGCAAGGGCGGTGACGACAGCCTGCCTCCGGTGGTGATGGGCAGCCATCTCGACACCCAGCCGACCGGCGGACGCTTCGACGGCGTGTTCGGCGTGCTGGCGGCGCTGGAGGTGGTGCGCTCGCTGAACGACCGCGGCGTGGAAACCCTGCACCCGGTCGAGGTCGCGGTCTGGACCAACGAGGAAGGCTCGCGCTTCTCGCCGCCGATGATGGGATCGGGCGTCGTCACCGGCGTCTTCACGCTGGAGGAGATCCTCGACAAGGTGGCGCAGGACGGCGCGCGGCTGGGCGACGAGCTGGTCCGCACCGGCTATGCCGGCGAGGCGCCGGTAGAGCACCCGATGCACGCCTATCTGGAGGCCCACATCGAACAGGGCCCGGTGCTGGAGGTCGAGGGCAAGGAGATCGGCGTCGTCACCGGCGCCCAGGGCCAGCGCTGGTACGAGGTGACGGTGACGGGTGTTGAGGCGCATGCCGGCCCGACGCCGATGCGCCTGCGCCGCGACGCGCTGGTTGCCGCCTCGGCCATGGTGCAGGCGGTGCAGCGCGTCGGGCTGGAGACCGCGGGCGATCCCTGCGCCACCGTCGGCATCCTCGACGTCCACCCGCATTCGCGCAACGTCATCCCCGGCCGCGTCTTCTTCACCGTCGACCTGCGCCATCCCAATGCCGACACGCTGGCCGACATGGACCGCCGCTTCCGCGCCGCCGTCGCTGCGATTTCCGAAGAGCATGGGGTAAGCGCCGAGATCGCCGATTTCTGGCACTTCCCGCCGACGCCCTTCGCCAAGCCGCTGGTCGACAGCGTGCGCGACGCCGCCGCCGGCTTCGGCTTCAGTCACCGCGACATCGTGTCGGGCGCCGGCCATGACGCGGTCTATGTGGCGGGCAAGGTGCCGACGGCGATGATCTTCATCCCCTGCGAGGACGGCATCAGCCACAACGAGGTCGAGAACATCTCCCCCGCCGACGGCGCCCGCGGCGCCGCCGTGCTGTTCGAAACACTGGTCGCCACGGCCGGACGGCCCTGAGCACGTTCGCTCTCTGGAGAGTCCCCCCATGAAGTTCGTCCATCACCCCGACGCCGCCCTGCACCGCCCTGCCACCTACTTCAACAAGGGCCTGCTGCGCGCCCTGCCGGAGAAGCCGGAGCGGCTCGGCGCGCTGGCCTCGCTGATCGAGAAGCGGGGCGAGACGCTGATCCGGCCCGACGATTACGGCTCCGCCCCGCGCGCCGCGGTGCACACGCCGGCATATCTCGCCTTCCTGGAGACGGCGCACGCGCGCTGGGTGGCGGAAGGCGACATGGGCGACGTGGTGCTGCCCAACGTCCACCGGATGCAGGCGGCCCCCAACTACCCCACCAGCATCGTCGGGCAGGCCGGCTGGCACATGTTCGACACCGCCTGCCCGATCGGCGAGGGCACCTGGGCCGCCACCTGCGCCGCGACCAACGCCGCCATCCATGCGGCGAAGCTGGTCGCCACCGGGGCGGACAGCGCGGCCTACGCCCTGTGCCGGCCGCCGGGGCACCATGCCACCCGCGATATGGCCGGCGGCTTCTGTTACCTGAACCATGTCGCCGTCGCCGCGGAATCGGTGCTGCCGATGCTGCGCGCCCAGGGCCGGCCGGCCCGCGTCGCCATCATCGACGTGGATGTCCATCACGGCAACGGCACGCAGGACATCTTCTACGAGCGCGACGACGTGTTCTTCGTCTCGGTCCATGGCGACCCGGCGGAGTTCTATCCGCACATGGCCGGCTATGCGCAGGAACGCGGCATTGGCCGCGGCGAGGGCTACAACCTGAACCTGCCGCTGCCGATCGGCAGCGACGAGGCGACGGTTCTGGCGACCATCGGCCGCGGGCTGGACGAGATCCGCCGGTTCGCGCCGGAGATTCTGTTCGTCTCGCTGGGCTTCGACACCTTCATCGGCGACCCGCTGGCCGCCTTCGGCGTCACCACGCCGGGCTTCGCCCGCATGGGCGCGCTGATCGCCGCCGCAAACATGCCCACCGTGCTGGTGCAGGAGGGTGGCTACGCCATCGACGACCTGTCCGCCAACCTGTCCAGCTTCCTTGACGGGTTTGAGGGCAAGACGACAGCATGACCGCCATCGCCGCCACCGGAGCCGGCCGCGACCCGGTCAAATACCTGCTGATCGCCACCATCAGCCTGTTCTGGGGCCTCAACTGGCCGGCGGTGAAGACGATCCTGACGCAGGTGCCCATCTTCAGCCTGCGCGCCATCGGCTTCACCGCCGGGGCGGTGCTGCTGCTGGGGGCGGCGCGTCTGGCCGGCCACCGGCTGCGGGTGGAGCGGGCGGAATGGCCGGCGCTGGCGGCGGCGGGACTGTGCAACGTGCTGGTCTTCAACCTGTGCACGGCACTTGGACAAAGCCTGATGGCGACCTCGCAGGCGGCAATCATCGCCTTCACCATGCCGGTGTGGGCGACGCTGCTGGCGATCCCGCTGCTGGGCGAACGGCCGGGACCGCGCCAGATCGTCGGGCTCGCCAGCGGGCTGGCCGGGCTGCTGGTCCTGCTGGGGCCGGCAGCGCTGTCGGCGCCCCCGTCGGAATTGGCCGGCCCGGCGGTGATGCTGGTGTCGGCGCTGGCCTGGGCGCTGGGCACCATCGTGATGAAGCGGCGGGTCTGGCGCACCCACCCGATGGTCATCACCGGCTGGCAGTATGTGCTGTGCGCCCCGCCGATGATCCTTCTGGCGGCGACGGAGACGAGGCCGGCGCTGTCCGAAATCCACCCCGAGGTTTGGGTCGGCTTCGCCTGGCACATCGTCTGTTCGCTCTGCGCGGCGCAGGCTCTGTGGTACGTCACCGTCCGCCGCCTGACGGTGGGTGAGGCGGCGGTCAGCACCCTGCTGATCCCGGTCGTCGGGGTGAGCGGCGCGGTGCTGCTGCTGGGCGACCCGGTGACGGCGCGGCTGGCGGCGGCGCTGGTGCTGATCCTGGCCGCCGTCGCCTGCGTGCTGGGACCGAAACCGGCTGGGCGTCGGTGACACTTTCCCTTGGAGCCTCCCCCCTCTCCCCCCCGGGGAGAGGGTCGGGGTGAGGGGGATGCACATGCCGGACTTCCTTGAGAATCCTCGCCACGCGCCCCCCTCACCCTAACCCTCTCCCCGGGGGGAGAGGGGATTCCTCTTGCGACCTACAGCCCGTTCACCCGAGTTGCCGCTCCACCCAGGTGGCGGCACCGGACAGACTGCGGAAATCCGCCACGGCACGGACGGCCAGACCGGGACGCCGCTCGGCGGCCATGCGTGCCAGCGCGTTGCAGGGGCCGGTTTCCAGCAGGACGGTGCAGCCCATCTCGATCAGCCCGTCCAGGCAGGCCGCCCAGGTGACCGTCTCGGTCATCTGCCGGGTCAGTGCCGCCACCGCCCGCTCGCGCGTGTAGACCGGGGTGCCGTCGATGCCGGCCAGCACCGGCAGCGGCGGAGCCTGCAGGCCGCTCGCCGCCAAAATCGGTGAAAACTCCGCCGCGGCGGGCGCCATCAGGCGGGTGTGCGAGGCGATGGTGACCGACAGCGGCGTGACCGCGGCGCCCAGCGCCAGAACTCCCTGCTCCACCGCAGCCAGTGTCGGCCGATGCCCACCGACCACGAACCGGTCGGCGCCATTCTCGATGGCGATGTCGGCACCGCAGTCGCTGCAGATCGCCTCCAATCGCGCCCGGTCCAATCCCCGCACGGCCAACAGCCCACCCGGCTCCGGGTCGGCGCGGTCCATCGCCTCGGCCCGCCGCATCGCCAGCCGCAACAGCTCGTCCGCATCGAGCGCCCCCGCGACATGGTAGGCAGACAACTCCCCCAGGCTGTAGCCGGCGACCGCCCGAACCGGCGGCAGATGCGGCCGCAGCGCCGCCCAGGTCGCTGCCTGGACCGCGCAGAGCAGTGGCTGGGCGACCGCGTTGCGCTGCATCTCTGCCTCCGGCCCGGCGACCAGCGTGCGCGGGTCCTGCCCAATGACGGTGGCGGCCCGGTCCAGCACCGCCTGCGCCGCCGGATCCCGCCGCAGCAGGTCGAGCATGCCCGGCCCCTGCCCGCCCTGGCCGGAACAGAGAATCCCCAGGCTCATGCCCAGCCCTCCCGCAGGGCGTGGACGAAGTGGGCCGCCGCCAGCATGTCGGCGCTGCCGCCGGGCGACAGCCGGCGGGCGACGCAGGCGCGGTGCAGGGCCAGTGCGTCGCCCCGCCAACCCTCCCGGAACACCCCGCCGCGATCGAGGAAACGGCGCGCCTCGCCCTGGACGAAAGCCAGACCGGCAGGGCCGCCGCGATGCAGCAGGTTGGTGTCCTCCAGTTCCGCCATCAGCGTGAACAGGGTCTGCACCAGCGCCCGTTCCGCATCGGCGCCGTCGGCCAGCGCGCGCTCAAGCGCCGGCAGGGCCAGCGTGAACAGCGTCGGGAATCCCTCCGCCGCCTCCTGCCGGGCACCACGGGCGCCATAGCGCTGCACCGCCCGCGCGCCGTGGCTGTCCGGCGCCTGCGGTGCGGCGCCCAGAATCCCGCCGCCCCACAGATCCGCGACGGTCTCGCCCAGCGCCGCCCCACCCAGCGACCGCCCCCGCCGCATTCGCCAGCCGGCCGCAGCGGCGAGGAAGCCGATGCCGAACACGGCCCCTCGGTGGGTGTTGATCCCGCCGGTCGCCGCCAGCATCCGGCGCTCGGCGGCGATGCCGAGGTCGCGCAACGTGGCGAACCCGACCCCCTCCGCACCGGCAGCGGCGATGGCGCGGAAATAGCCGCGCAGGGCGAACAGGCTGCGCAGGAAGGTGCCCATGTCCATGTCGTCATGGCTGCCGCTGTCGAGCGGGCTGACCAACCCCGGCTTCGGGTGAAGCGCCAGTTCGGCATAAAGGGCGCGAACCGCCGTCCGCCCGACCACTGCCGCGAGCGGGCCGGCAAGATCGGCCGGAAAGAACGAAACCGCGGCGCTGCTGCGGGTCATGCGGCATCCTCCCGGTCGAACAGCGTCAGCACGGACGGCAGGTCGCGCAGGCTGACCTCCGCCGGTCCCTTCACCAGCAGGCGGGCGGGCCGTCCGGCCAGTTCCCGCCACGCGACCGCCGCGCCGTCCGGCAGCAGGATCTCCCCGTCCAGCCGCGGAGTCCCGTCACAGGCCGCCGTCAGCAGGTCCAGCAGCCCGTCCAATTGCCACCGCTCGCGCGGGGCGAACAGCAGGTCGATGTCGGAATCCGGCCGGACATAGCCCAGCTCCGTCCGATGCTGCCAAGCCAGCGAGCCGTATACCGCCGGCCTCACCCCCAGCGCCAGCGCCCGCAGCACCAGCTCCGCCAGCATCGCCCGCCACGCCTCCGGCGCCGTCTCCACCGCCTCGGCCAGCGGCAGCGGCCTCCAATGCTCGGCCACGGCATCCGCCGCCACGTGCAGGCCGATCCGCCGCTTGTCAGGCGTGGCGAGACCCAGCCGAAGTTCCCCCGCCCCATCCCCCGTCCGGCCGCGCGCGATCACCAGCGGCCGGCCGGCCCGGCACCAATCCGCCACCTCCTCCCGCTCCGCCTCGGCCAAAGGGGAGCGCAGGCAGCCCGCCCAGCCCTCCCCCAGCCGGACCCAGCCGTGGCGCGACCAGCCGACCATCTCAGGCGGCATCGCGCCGCACCCGGTCGGCCACCTTGCGGGCAAGCTGCCGGCCGCCACGTTCCTCGCCCAACTCCCGGCGCGAGTCTCCGTCCACCGGCGCGGCCAGCGCTTCGGCAAGGCAACTCGCGAGGTCGCCGTCCCACAGGCCGGCAATGGCGCCCATGCGGCGGTAATTCTCCACGCCCGGCGCGAACACCGGGGAGGAGGCGCTCAGTTCCGTCAGCCGCTCCAGCGGGATCTTGGTGACGCGCGCCATCGCCGGCAGGTTCATCACCCGGATCTCGGCATCCGGCAGGGCATAGCAGCGGTCGGCCAGCAGGCTGGTGGCGAGGAAGCCGCCGCTGACCGCCTGCCCATAGACCAGCCCGATCACCCGATGGCCGTTGCGCCGGGCAAGGTCGATGCATTTGGCCAGATGCGCCATGTAGCCGTTGATGCCCAGCAGTTCGTCGCGATGGCTCAACCGCTGGCCCTGGGTGTCGACCAGCAGCAGGATCGGCCGGCCGGGATGGCGGCGCACCACCTCCAGCACCGCGCCGGCCATGCGGAAGGCCAGCTCGATGCCGATCGGCGTGTTGTCGATGGTGCCGATCACCGCGACCTCGGCGCCATAGACCCGGCCGCTGCCGTCGAAATAGACGCCATCTGCGGCGACCTCGTGCCCGTCCGGGAACAGCCGGTCCAGAAGTATGGTCAAATCCATGGCTCAGGCCCTCCGGTCGCGGACGGTGGCGAGGAAGTCGGCGGTGTCGAGGATCGGCAGCTTTTCCGGTTCCTCCACCCCCAGCTTTTCCCAGATGTCGAGCGCGTCGCGGCAGTCGCCGAACCGCTCCAGCCGGCTGCCCAGCGCCGCATGCTCGGCTTCCAGCGCCGCCAGCGACAGGTCCGGCTTGCCGTCCAGCAGTGCCAAGGCGGCGGCGCGGAAGGCCGCAACATCGTCCTCGACCAGACCGGCCGCCTCGCCCAGCAGATAGCGGTGCTTGCCGCCGACGGTGCGCCAGACCAGTGCGCGGTCGCGGCTGTCGAACTCCTCCACCCCCATGGTGGTCTCGATCACCTCGGGGCCCGACAGGCCGAGCCGCCCCTCCTCGCTCATCACCACCGCGTCGCACAGGCGCGAGACGATGCCCATGCCGCCGAAGCAGCCGAAGGTGCCGCCGTCCAGCACGATCACCGGGATGCCGGATGCCCGCACGGCCAGCACCGCGCGCATCACCTCCGACACCGCGATCAGCCCGGCATTGGCCTCATGCAGCCGCACACCGCCGGATTCGACCAGCAACAGGACACCGTCGGGGCGGGTGTCCAGGGCACGTTCCAGGAGACCGGTCAGCTTGGCGCCATGCACCTCGCCCACCGCACCGCCCATGAAGCCGCCCTCCTGCGCCGCGACCAGCACGCGGCGGCCGGCCAGCCGCCCCTCGCCCACCACGATGCCGTCGTCGAAGGCGGCGGGGGTGTCGAGCTGGCGCAGGTGCGGGCTGACCATGCGTACGGTCGGCGGCAGGATCTCGCGGAAGCTGCCGGGATCGAGCAGGCTGTCCAGCCGGCCGCGGGCGCTGTCCTCATAATAGCTGCTCATGGCTGCGATCCTCCGGGCTGCGCTCCTCCGGCGAAGGCGTCCAGCGCCTGGTCCAGCCGCAGGCCGACCACGGCCGGCGTGGCGCCGACATCGTTGATGGAGATGCGGACGTCGGCCAGCGGATGGCGGGCGAAGACGTCGTCCAGCACCGCCTGCCACGTCGCGCCGAAGCCGACCGCGGCGGTCTGCACCTCGACGCGGCAGAGGCCGCCGAGCGGCGCCGGCTCCACCAGCACCTCCAGATTGCCGGAGCCGACGACGCCCACCAGGACGGACGGCGGCGGGGAGGCCAGAGGATGGCCGCCGCGATAGTCAAAGGTCAGGGTTTCCATGGGTTTCGGCTCACCAGTTGCGGAAGCGCTTGGGCGGGTCGTACAGGCCGCCCGATGCACGCACGAGGTCCTTGACCGAGCGTGCGGCCAGCAGGTCGCGGGTCGCCATCCGCTTGTCGATGCCCAGATCCTCCGGCCGGCGGATGACGCCGCGGTCGCGCAAATTCTCAACCATTCGGCGGTCGCGCCCGCGCCCCACGGGCGTGTAGCCGGCAACGCCGCGGATCGCCTGTTCCCGTTCCTCGGCATTGCGGCAGAGCAGCAGGTTGGCGATGCCCTCCTCCGTCAGGATGTGGGTCACGTCGTCGCCGTAGATCATCACCGGCGGCAGCTCCATGCCGGCGCTTTCCGCCAGTTCCCAGGCGTCGAGCCGGTCGACGAAGGCCGGCTGCATATGCTCGCGGAAGGTCTCCACCATCTGGACGACCAGCTTCTGGCCGCGCGGCATCTGCCCGCTGCCCTCCCGCGCCTCCCGCCCCGCCTTCAGCCAGGCCGGGCTGGCATGGCGGCGCCCCCGGGCGTCGGCCCCCATGTTGGGCGCGCCGCCGAAGCCGGCGATCCGCCCCAGCGTGGCGGTGGAGCTGTTGCCGGCGAGGTCGATCTGCAACGTCGATCCGATAAACAGGTCGCAGGCGTAATGGCCGGCCGCCTGACACAGCGCGCGGTTGGACCGCATGCTGCCGTCGGCCCCGGTGAAGAACACGTCGGGCCGCGCCTGGATATAGGCCTCCATCCCCAGCTCCGAGCCGAAGGAATGGACGCTCTCGACGAAGCCGGCCTCGATGGCGGGGATCAGCGCCGGGTGTGGGTTCAGCGCCCAATGCCGGCAGATCTTCCCCTTCAGCCCAAGCGAGTCCGCGTAGGTCGGCAGCAGCAGTTCGATGGCTGCGGTGTCGAAGCCGATGCCGTGGTTCAGCCGCTGCACGCCATATTCGGCATAGATGCCCTTGATGGCCATCATCGCCATCAGCACCTGGATTTCCGAGATCTGCGCCGGATCACGGGTGAACAGCGGCTCGATATAGTGCGGCGTCGGGCTCTGGATGACGAAATCGACCCAGCCGCCGGGAATGTCGACGCGCGGCACGCTGTCGACCAGCTCGTTCACCTGGGCGATGACGATGCCGCGCTTGAAGGCGGTCGCCTCGACGATGACCGGCGTGTCCTCGGTGTTGGGACCGGTGTAGAGGTTGCCGGCGGCGTCGGCCGCCTGGGCGGCGACGAGGCTGACCCTGGGCGTCAGATCGACGAAATAGCGGCCGAACAGCTCCAGATAGGTGTGGATGGCGCCGACCGCGATCCGCCCGTCCGCCACCATACGCGCCAGCCGCGCGCCCTGCGGGCCGGAGAAGGAGAAGTCGAGCTTCGCGGCGATGCCACGCTCGAACACATCGAGATGCTCCGGCAGGGCCAGAACCGACTGCACCATGTGCAGCCCGTTCACCCGCGCCGGATCGACCGAGGCCAGGGTGCGGGCCAGGAAATCGGCCTGCTTCTGGTTGTTGCCCTCCAGGCAGACGCGGTCGCCCGGTTCCAGCACCGCTTCCAGCAGCGCACGGGCATCGGCGGTGGCGACGCGCTTGCCCTCCGTCAAACCGGCGGCGCGGGCCAGCCGCTCATCGCGGTTCCGCCCTTGCAGATTCCAGTCGCGCATGGCGGTCAGCCCCCGCGATGCCGGCGGGCCGTCGGCGCGCACACTCCGCGCCCGACAGGCTGGCGGTCGACCTGTGCGGACATGCTGTCCCTCCCTCTCGCTTGCGATGTGAATGCCAGCTTGCCGTATCCAGACGGTCCCGTGAAGCCCGATTTTGTATACATCAAGAAAAAAATGGCAGTCACGGAATACGAGTTGCGATCAGGATCGGATTGCCGTATACCGTGGCTGCACCAACAATCTTTAAATCGAGCAATCCGTGCCCGACGGCGAAAGCCGCGGCCGGGCGACGGCTGCCGCACTCTCGGCAAACTGTCACCACGCCCCCTTCGTGGGCTTGAGCAACGGAGAGGAGAAGGACCATGGTCGTCTATGGTGTCGCCCTGCTGTCGGCCTGCATGCTTGCGGGGCTGGTGGTCGGCGATCTGCTGGGCATCCTGATCGGGGTGAAGGCGAATGTCGGCGGCGTCGGCATCGCCATGCTGCTGCTGATCCTGTTCTCCGACCATCTGAAGCGGACGCTGCGCATGAACGCGCTTGCCGAACAGGGCATCCTGTTCTGGAGCGCGATGTACATCCCCATCGTCGTCGCCATGGCCGCGCAGCAGGACGTGGTCGCGGCGGTGAAGGGCGGTCCGGCCGCCCTGATCGCCGGGGTTCTGGCGGTGGTGCTCAGCTTCGCGCTGGTCCCGGTGATCGCCCGCATCGGCCAGCCGGTGGACGAACGTAATGAAATGTCGGAAGCCGATGCCGCCTGCGCCCTGCCCCTGAAGAGCGGAGAGTGACCGCCATGTTCGACGTCCTGACCAGCGTTCTCGTCAAGAACGGCCTGCTGACCGCCTTCGCCGTCGTCGGCGCCACCATCTGGGTGTCCTACTGGCTGTCGCGCATCCTGACCAACGGGCGGCTGCACGGCTCCGCCATCGCCATCATGATCGGGCTGTCGCTCGCCTATGCCGGCGGCGTGTCCACCGGCGGACACAATGGGCTGGCCGACATCAAGCTGCTGTCGGGCATCGGCATCATGGGCGGGGCGATGCTGCGTGATTTCGCCATCGTCTCCACCGCCTTCGGCGTCAGCTTCGGCGAGATCCGCAAGGCGGGGCTGAGCGGCGTGGTGTCGCTGTTCACCGGCGTGCTGCTGTCCTTCGTCGTCGGCGCGGCGGTGGCGCTGGCCTTCGGCTATTCCGACCCGGTCGCCATGACCACCATCGGGGCCGGCGCCGTCACCTACATCGTCGGGCCGGTGACCGGTGCGGCGCTGGGGGCGAGTTCCGACGTGATGGCGCTCAGCATCGCCGCCGGGCTGGTGAAGTCGGTGCTGGTGATGATCTCCACCCCCTTCATGGCGCCCTATATCGGTCTGGACAACCCGCGCAGCGCCATGGTCTTCGGCGGGCTGATGGGCACCACCAGCGGCGTGGCCGGCGGGCTGGCCGCCACCGACCCGAAGCTGGTCCCCTATGGCGCGATGACCGCGACCTTCTACACCGGGCTGGGATGCCTGATGGGTCCGTCGGTGCTGTTCATCGCCACCCGCGCCCTGATGGGCGGCTGAGACGCCCCCCATCCTCTTCCACCATCGGCAAAGCCTGTCTATCCTGCCCGCTGGCGACGCCGCTCCGGAGATCCAGCCTTGGACCAGTTCGACCCCCAGTTCCCCGCGTCCGAGACCGACCTCGTCGCCGAGGAGAAGGGCCTGCTGTCGGACCAGATCCGGCTGGCGCTGGCCGACGAGATCGCCACCGGACGGCTGAAGCCGGGCACCCCGCTCGACGAACAGCAGATCGGCCAGCGGTTCGGCGCCTCCCGCACGCCGGTGCGCGAGGCCCTGCGCCAGCTCGCCACCACCGGCATGGTGGAGGTCCGGCCGCGCCGCGGCGTGGTCGTCGCCACCATGACGGCCGAGCGCATCATGGACATGTTCGAAATGACGGCGGAGATGGAGGCGATGTGCGTCCGCCTCGCCACCTACCGCATCACCCCGGTGGAGCGCAGCCGGCTGCAGACCATGCATGAAGCGGCGGCGGAGATGGTCGCGGGCGGCGATCTCGGTGCCTATGACGACTTCAACCGCCGTTTCCACGAGGCGATCTATCACGCCACCCACAACCAGTTCATGGCCGAACAGGCGGTCGGCGTCCGCGCCCGCCTCGCCGCCTTCCGCCGCACGCAGCTGCGCCACGGCAACCGGCTGGCGACCTCCCACGCCGAGCACGGCGAGATCCTCGCCGCCATGGCGCGCGGCGACGGGGAGGAGGCGGCCCGCTGCATGCGCGCCCACATGCTGAACGCCAGCTGCGCGCTGACCCGCTACATCCAGGAACTGGACCTGACCTGACGGAACCTGACCTGATCCGGCGGCCGGTTGGCCGAACACGGAGCGGTAATATTCCAACAGAGCCACGAACGAATATTACTGGCGCTGGCGCGCGATCCTGTTTGCCTGATTCAATCAGGGTCGTCCTGCAATGTTACATTTGCGTGAACTTAACGTTTCGGCCCGATAAAATGCTCGAACCTATCACCTTGGACTTTTGCCAACATGGGCGTCGCAGCCTGCACCAGCCAAGCGTCCGATCAATGTTGGTCTACGAATGATTTATCGGCATTTGACCTGATCGCCGATCCGGTCTGGCTGGTCGATCTGCAGACGGGCCGCACCCTGTGGGCGAATGCGGCGGCCTGCGCGCTTTGGGGCGCCCGGTCTGCCCGGGACCTCGCCGCGAGCGGTGGCCTTCCCGATGCGGTCCGGCAGCGGCTGCCCGAGTATGCCCGGCGCCTCTCGGCAGGCGAGCGGGTCGGCGAGTGCTGGACGGTCGCGGCCAATGGCGCGCAGGCCGTCCTGTCCTGCGACTGCAGCGGGCTTCACCTGACGGACGGGCGGTTGGCGATGCTCGTCCATGCCAGGCCGCTCGCCGCCACCACCACCGCCAATTCTTCCCCTTCGCCGCAGATGCGCCTGTCGCGCATGGTGGAGCATCTGCCGATGGCCGCCGCCTATGTCGAAGGCGAGCGGATCTTCATCAACCGCGCGGCGGAACGGCTGACCGGCTACCGGCAGGAGGATCTTCCGTCGATGGACGCGTGGTTCGCGGCCGCCTACCCCGGCCGCGACCATGAGGTCCGCCAGCGCTACGACGCGGCACGGCTGGCGGAAGCCTCGGTGCTGACCGAACTGCAGGTCACCTGCAAGGACGGCAGCCGCCGCTGGATCCGCTTCTTCGCCTACCTGACCCAGGGCGGGGAGGTGTGGCTGATGGAGGACGTGACCGACCACCGCGCCACGCTGGAGGCCCTGCACCACGAGCGCGCCGTCCTGCAGAGCCTGATCGATTCGATGCCGGACATCGTCTTCTTCAAGGACCGCGACGGCACCTATCTGAACTACAACCATGCCGCCCTCGACTATGTCGGCTGGAAGCCGGATGCGGACCGCCCGCTACGCGACCTCGACATGGTCGATGCCGAAACGGCGGAGCGCCGCCGTCAGGCCGACCTGCGCACCATGCGGGAGGGAATGACGCGCGGTGAAGAGTGGTTCGTCTACCCCGACGGCCGGCGGCGCCTGATGGAGACCGTCAAGACCGCGTGCCGCGATCCGGAGGGCAGCATCCTGGGCGTCGTCGGCATCTCCCGCGACATCACCGACCGCCGCCAGATGGAAGAGATGCTTCGGCGCAGCGAGGCGGAGAAGGACCATCTCGCCAACCACGATCCGTTGACCGGCCTCCCCAACCGCCGGCTGTTCTTCGCCCGCACCCACGGGGCGCTTGCCCGTGCACGGCGCATCGGCCAGCCGCTGGCCCTGCTGTTCATCGATCTGGACGGCTTCAAGCCGGTGAACGACCGGCTCGGCCATGACGCCGGCGATCAGGTGCTGCGGGTGACGGCGGAGCGGCTGACCGGTTGCCTGCGCGCCTCCGACCTCGTGGCGCGGATCGGCGGCGACGAGTTCACCGTCCTGCTGGAGGGCGCCGGGTCCGTCGCCGACGTCGAGCGTATCGCCGACAAGCTGATCCATGCCGTGTCGGCGGAGATCACGCTCGGCCGCCAAACGCTGTCGGTGGGCGCCAGCATCGGCATCGCGCTCTTCCCGCAGGATGCGGACGATGCGCAGGACCTGCTGAAGGCCGCCGACGATGCGCTCTATCGGGCCAAGCATGCCGGCCGGGGCTGCTTCGTCGTCTGCGGCGCCCGCCCGAACGCCCGTCCGGCATGATGTAGCAACACTACAGAAGCGCAGCCGGTGCGAGAGCGATGCTGCGCCCTTTCAATACCCTTGAAAATCCGCCGTTTCCTTGTGCCGCCCTCTTCGATATGCGCCCCTCCCCTGCGACCGAATGGCCCAGGCGGTGCGCTTGCCAGCGCCGTCCCGACGGGAGTATGTAGTAAAGCTACATGGCGGCAGCGAGGGCATCGACCGATGAACATGGACAGCAAGGATGTGGAAGGCTGGAGCCAGCCCACCCCGCAATCACTCGACGCGCTGATGCCCGACGCCATCGCGCTCGCCGCCGAAAATCTGGGCGTCAAGAAGGCCCATTACGACACCCCCACCCTGTTCGCCCTGGCGGTGCTGGCCGGCGCCTTCATCGCCTTGGGCGGCCTGTTCGCCACCGTCACCATGTCGGGTGCGGAAGGCATGCTGCCCTATGGGGTGACCCGGCTGCTGGGCGGTCTGGTCTTCTCCATGGGGCTGATCCTGGTGATCGTCGGCGGTGCGCAGCTGTTCACCGGCGACGCGCTGATGGTGATGGCCTGGGCCAGCGGCCGGCTGCATGCCCGCGAGATGCTGCGGGTGTGGACCACGGTGTGGATCGGCAATTTCGTCGGCGCCGCCGGCACGGCGCTGCTGGTCTTCCTGTCCGGGCAATACACCTTCGGCCATGGCGCCGTCGGCGCCTCGGCGCTGTATTTCGCGGTCGCCAAGAGTTCGCTGCCGACCAGCCAAGCCTTCTTCCTCGGCATCCTCTGCAACGTGCTGGTCTGCCTCGCCGTCTGGCTGGCGCTCGGCGCCCGCAGCGTCGGCGACAAGATCCTGGCGATCACCTTCCCGGTCGCCGCCTTCGTCGCCGCCGGCTTCGAGCACTGCGTCGCCAACATGTATTTCGTCCCGCTCGGCCTGCTGATCGAATGGGGCGCGCCGGACAGCTTCTGGCACGACCTCGGCCGCGCCGCGCCGTCGATCCCGGTCGGCCATTATCTGGTCAACCTCGCCGCGGTCACGCTCGGCAACTGGATCGGCGGAGCGGTGATGGTGGGCGCCGTCTACTGGTTCATCTACCGGCGCCCCAAGCTGCACTGAGCGCCACGACCTCCAAACGTCTCCCGACACGTCCACGAAACGCCATTCCTCAAGAAACGGGACATCCCTTCCCATGAGCGCCATCACCGAAATCCGCGCCCGCGAAATCCTCGACAGCCGCGGCAACCCGACCGTCGAAGTCGACGTCACCCTCGAGACCGGCGCCTTCGGCCGCGCCGCGGTGCCGTCGGGCGCCTCCACCGGCGCCCATGAGGCGGTCGAGCTGCGCGACGGCGACAAGGCCCGCTTCGGCGGCAAGGGTGTGCTGAAGGCCGTGCAGTCGGTCAACGGCGAACTGGCCAAGGCGCTGACCGGCATGGATGCCTCCGACCAGCGCGTGCTCGACATGACGATGATCGAGATCGACGGCACCGAGAACAAGGGCCGGCTCGGCGCCAACGCCATCCTGGGTGTGTCGCTGGCGGTCGCCCGCGCCGCCGCCGAGGATGCCGGCCTGCCGCTCTACCGCTATGTCGGTGGCGCCTTCGCCTCGCTGCTGCCGGTGCCGATGATGAACATCATCAACGGCGGCGCCCATGCCGACAACCCGATCGACATCCAGGAATTCATGATCATGCCGGTGGGTGCCGAGACCGGCGCCGACGCCATCCGCATGGGTTCCGAGATCTTCCAGTCCCTCAAGAAGAAGCTGAAGGACGCCGGCCACAACACCAATGTCGGCGACGAGGGCGGCTTCGCCCCCAACATCGGCTCCACCGACGAGGCGCTCGGCTTCGTCATGAAGGCGATCGAGGCCGCCAGCTACAAGCCGGGCGACGACGTCATGCTGGCGCTCGACGCCGCCTCGACCGAGTTCTTCAAGAACGGCAAGTACGAGCTGGCCGGCGAAGGCAAGTCGCTGTCGCCGGAGCAGATGGTCTCCTACTGGTCCGATCTGGTCGGCCGCTTCCCGATCATCTCGATCGAGGACGGCATGGCCGAGGACGATTGGGAAGGCTGGAAGGCGCTGACCGACGCCATCGGCAACAAGGTGCAGCTGGTCGGCGACGACCTGTTCGTCACCAACCCCAAGCGTCTGGCCCAGGGCATCCGCCAAGGTGTCGCCAACTCGATCCTGGTCAAGGTCAACCAGATCGGCACGCTGTCGGAGACGCTGGAAGCGGTGGATATGGCGCACAAGGCCGGCTACACCGCCGTCCTGTCGCACCGCTCGGGCGAGACCGAGGACAGCACCATCGCCGATCTGGCGGTCGCCACCAACTGCGGCCAGATCAAGACCGGCTCGCTGAGCCGGTCCGATCGCCTCGCCAAGTACAACCAGCTGATCCGCATCGAGGAGCAGCTCGGCGCAGCATCCCGCTTCGCCGGCCGCGGCATCCTGAAGGCCTGAGTTTCACGAGCTTCCTGAAGTCCCCTGCCCGGCGATCCCTCCGCCCGCCCTCTCCCGCCCCCGGAGGGGCATCACGGCGGCCGGGAACGCACCTGAAGGGACTTCACGGACGGGCGGCGGGCGTCACGATCGCTGAGGCGTCCCGCCGTTGTGCCCCCTCCTCCCGTCTCTCCCCGGGGGGAGGGGGAAGCCCCGCCAAGCAGACCGGCCGCCCCCTGCGGCAAAGTGTCAAGGGCCGGGCTTTCCGACAGTTCTATGTTGCGATGCACAGTTAATATATTAATATATCTACGGTTCCCCGCGCGGCGCAGAACGCCGGCGCAAAACGGGCGACGCCCTTCGGATGAAACACTGGACGGCCACTGATCCCGTCCCTTCCCGACGCCGCCCCATCGGACCGAAAAACGGGCCGCTTGCTCGACCCGGTCAACCGGAGTGTTCAAAAATGCGTGCCAGTGGTGAAGCTTCCGGCAATGGCGCCTGCGCCGTGGTCGAGAATGTGACCTTCGACGAAATCCAGATCGGCCAGTCGGCCAGCCTGTCGCGCCAGCTCACCCTGATGGATGTGGAGCTGTTCGCCACGGTGTCGGGCAACATCAACCCGGCCCACCTCGACCCCAAATTCGCGGCCGACAGCCGGTTCCAGAAGGTGATCGGTCCGGGCATGTGGTCGGGGTCGCTGATCTCCGGCGTGCTGGGCACCTATCTGCCGGGCGCCGGCTCACTCTATGCCGGCCAGAGCCTGCAGTTCCGCCGTCCGGTCGGGCTGGGCGACATCGTCACCGCCACCGTCACCGTGATCGAGAAGCGTCCGGCCAGGAACGTCGTCGTCTTCGACTGCGTCTGCACCAACCAGGACGGTGAGATCGTCGTGCTCGGCACCGCCGAGGTGATCGCGCCGACCCAGAAGGTCGCCCGTCCGGCGCACGAGCTGCCGCAGATCCAGATGATCCGCCATGACAAGCACGACGCCCTGCTCGCCAAGTGCGACGAGCTGCCGCCGGTCGTCACCGCCGTGGCCTATCCCTGCGACGCCAGCTCGCTCCAGGGTGCCGTCGAAGCCGCCCAGGCCGGGCTGATCGAGCCGATCCTGGTCGGGCCGGAAGCCGTCATCCGCAAGGTCGCCGCTGCCAACGGCCTCGACATCGCCCGCTACCGCATCGTCGACGCCGCCCACAGCCGCGCCGCCGCGGCCGCCGCCGTGGCGCTGGCCCGCACCGGCGAGGCCGAGGCGGTGATGAAGGGCAGTCTGCACACCGACGAGCTGATGGGCGAGGTGGTGAAGAAGGAAACCGGCCTGCGCACCGCCAGCCGCATCAGCCACGTCTTCCTGATGAATGTGCCGACCTACTCCAAGACGCTGCTGATCACCGACGCCGCGATCAACATCTACCCGACGCTGGAGGACAAGGTCCACATCGTCCAGAACGCCATCGACCTTGCCAAGGTGCTGGGCGTCGCCACCCCGCGCGTCGCCATCCTGTCGGCGGTCGAGACGATCAACCCGAAGATCAACACCACGCTGGAAGCCGCCGCGCTCTGCAAGATGGCTGACCGCGGTCAGATCACCGGCGGCATCCTCGACGGTCCGCTGGCCTTCGACAATGCCATCTCCGCCGAGGCGGCGCGCACCAAGGGCATCACCTCCCCCGTCGCCGGCCAGCCCGACATCCTGCTCGCCCCCGATCTGGAGGCCGGCAACATGCTGGTCAAGCAGCTGTCCTTCCTGGCCAACGCCGACCTCGCCGGCATCGTGCTGGGCGCCAAGGTCCCCGTCATCCTCACCAGCCGCGCCGACAATGTGCGGGCCCGGCTCGCTTCCTGCGCCGTCGCCTCGCTGGTCGCCGCCGCTCAACGCCAGCCCAAGCTCGCGCTGGCCGCCGAATAGGACGTTACCGTCATGGCCGCACTGTCAAACTCCAGCGAGGACGCCTGCCTCGTCATCAACGCAGGCTCCTCCAGCCTCAAATTCTCCGTTTTTCAAGGTGGCAGCGCTTCGGAGATCGAACCGGTCGTCACCGGCCAGATCTCCGGCATCGGCACCGCCCCCCACTTCCAGGCCAAGGACGCGCAGCGCCGCGTCCTCGCCGACGGGGTGCTGGACGAGGTCGGCCCCGCCGACCGCGCCGGCCTGCTTGGCTTCTTGCTCAACTGGATACGGCACGAGCTGAAGGGCGCCACGCTGGTGGCCGCCGGCCATCGCGTCGTCCATGGCGGCACCCGCTTCTCCGCCCCCGTGCGCGTCACCGCGACGGTGCTCGACCAGCTGGAGGAGTTGATCCCGCTCGCCCCCCTGCATGAGCCGCACAACATCGCCGCCATGCGGGCGCTGGCCCAGGTCTACCCGTCGCTGCCGCAGGTCGCCTGTTTCGACACCGCTTTCCACCAGACCCAGCCCTGGCAGTCGCAGACCTTCGCCATCCCGCGCGAACTGACGGCGGAGGGCATCCGCCGCTACGGCTTCCACGGCCTGAGCTACGAGTACATCGCGCACCGCCTGCCCCAGGTGGCGCCGGAACTGGCGAACGCACATGTGGTGGTCTGCCATCTCGGCAGCGGTGCCAGCCTGTGCGCCATGCGCGCCGGGCACAGCGTCGACACCACGATGGGCTTTACGGCTCTGGACGGCGTGCCGATGGGCACCCGGCCGGGCGCCATCGACCCCGGCGTGCTGATCTACCTGATGCGCGAGAAGGGCTACGGCGCCGACGAGCTGGAAAAGCTGCTCTACCACAAGTCGGGCATGCTGGGCGTGTCAGGCCTCTCCAACGACATGCGCGACCTGGAGAACTCCGACCTGCCGGCCGCCGCCGAGGCGGTGGAGCTGTTCTGCCACAATGTCGCCAAGCAGGTGGCGGCGCTGGCCGGCTCGATGGGTGGGCTGGACGCGGTGGTGTTCACCGCCGGCGTCGGCGAGAACTCCACGCTGGTGCGGGCGCGGGTGGCGGAGAAGCTGTCCTGGCTCGGCGTCGCCATCGACCCGGCGGCCAACCGCGCCAAGGCCACCCGCATCTCCGCCCAGGAAAGCCGCGTGCCGGTCTTCATCATCCCGACCGACGAGGAACGGATGATCGCCCGCCACACGCTGGGCGTGATCGCCGCAACGCAGCTGAGCCGGGCGGCGTAAAGGCACTCTCCCGCCCGGAGAATCCCCTCTCCCCCCCGGGGAGAGGGTTAGGGTGAGGGGGGCGCAGGGCGAGGATTCTCGGGAAGGCACGCTGTGAATCCCCCTCACCCCGACCCTCTCCCCGGGGGGGAGAGGGAGATCGGAAACATCACCATGGAACAGCCCCCCACATCTCCCGCCGCCAAACAGCCGGAAAACGTCCGGCTCGGCATCCTGTCGATGCTGCTGGCGATGGTCCTGATGACCGTCATGAACGCGCTGGCCAAGCTGCTGGCGGAGAGCTATCCGCTGGGCGAGGTCACCTTCTTCCGCAACCTGTTCGCCCTGCTGCCGGCGGTCGCCATGGTCGCCGCGGCGGGCGGGCGGAGCTGCCTGCACACCGACCATTGGCAGGGGCATCTGTGGCGGGCGGTCATCGGGCTGGCGTCGATGGTGCTGCTGTTCTGGGCCTATCACCTGATGCCGCTGGCCAATGCCGTGGCAATCTCCTACTCCGCTCCGCTGTTCCTGACGGCGCTGTCGGTCCCGCTGCTGGGGGAGAAGGTCGGCGCCTTCCGCTGGGGGGCGGTGGTGGTCGGCTTCGTCGGTGTGCTCATCATGGTGCAGCCCGGCGCCGGCATGCTCGACCGCGGGGCGCTGGTCGCGCTGGTCGCCGCGGTCTGCTACGCCCTGGCGATGATCGCCATGCGCCAGCTGGGGCGTACGGAACGGCCGGTGACCACGGTCTTCTACTTCACCGTGATCTCCACCCTGCTCAGCGCGCTGGCCCTGCCCTTCGGCTGGACGATGCCGGACGGGCATGCGCTGGCCCTGATGGTGGCGATGGGGATCGCCGGCGGCGGCGCGCAGTATTTCAGCACGCGGGCCTATGCGCTGGCCCGGGCGGTGGTGGTCGGACCCTTCAGCTACGCCAGCCTGATCTATGCGTCGGTCCTCGGCTGGCTGGTCTGGGGCGACGTGCCGGCTCCGCATGTGGTGATCGGCGCCACCGTGGTGATCGGCAGCGGGTTGCTGATCCTCTACCGCGAAACCCGGCACCGCGAAATCGGGGGCGCAGCATCCCCCCTTCCACCGCGGCGGGCGGCACCGACAACGAGACTGGTTTGAAGGAAAGGACAGGCATCATGCTTACGATCGATGCCCAAGGCAGCCCAGCTTCGCACTTGACCGGCCGGCTTCGCCTGATCACGGGTGGCCGCGACACGGGAGGTCGGACTCCGGCCCACAAGATGGTACGGTCCGGCAACGGAATCTGCGCCATCGTCGGCGGCGTGAACCTGTCGGCCAAACTGGACCTGCTGGTCCGGCTGGTGGCGCGGGTCGACGTGCTGGCGTTGGGCGGCGGCATCGCCAACAGTGTCCTGGCGGCGGCCGGCACCGACATGGGCGCCTCGCTGTGCGACTACGAACAGGTCGACGGGGCGCGCAAACTGCTGGACCGGGCGAAGGCCTGCGGCTGCGAGGTGCTGCTGCCGGTCGACGTGGTGGTGGCGACCGAGGCGCGGAAGGGGGCGGAGGACCGCATCGTTTCCTGCGCCGCCATCGGGCCGGAGGACATGGTTCTCGACATCGGCCCGGCGTCGGCGGCCCGGCTGACCGCCTGCGTCGACGCCGCCCGGACGGTCGTCTGGACCGGCCCGCTCGGCGTCTGCGAGATCGCCCCCTTCGACGGCGGCACCGACGCGCTGGCGTGGTTCATCGCCCGGCGCACCCGCGACGCCGGCCTGCGCTCGGTGGCGGCCGGCGACGACACCATCGCGGCGCTGGCCGCGGCCGGGGTGGAGGACCGCTTCAGCGAGCTGACCACCCGCGACGCCCTGCCGGCATGGCTGGATGCGATGTCGCCGCGCGCCGTCCCCGCCTGAACGGACATTGCAATCTTTGCGGGTTGAAACCCGCTTTCCCTGGTTGACACGAGTCTCCGCCCCAATCGGCACGAGACCGCAACCGAACGACTGGAGCACATCATGGCTGTACGGGTAGCGATCAACGGGTTCGGCCGCATCGGCCGTCTGGTTCTGCGCGCCATCTACGAGAGCGGCCGCAAGGACGTGGAAGTCGTGGCGATCAACGACCTCGCCGATCTGAAGGCCAACGCGCACCTGCTGAAGTACGACAGCGTCCACGGCCGCTTCCCCGGCACCATCGAGACCGCCCAATCAGAAGACGGGGGCGGCGTGCTGATCGTCAACGGCCACTCCATCAAGGTCGTGCAGGAGCGTGACCCGGCCAAGCTGCCGTGGAAGGATCTCGGCGTCGAGATCGCCATGGAATGCTCGGGCATCTTCACCAAGCGCGCCGATGCCGCCAAGCATCTGGAAGCCGGCGCGCAGAAGGTGCTGATCTCGGCCCCGGCCACCGACGAGGACATCACGGTCGTCTACGGCGTCAACCACGACAAGCTGACCGCCGAGCACCGGATCGTCTCCAACGCCTCCTGCACCACCAACTGCCTGGCCCCGGTCGCGCATGTCCTCCACAACCTGGTGGGCATCGAGAAGGGCTTCATGACCACGATCCACTCCTACACGGGTGACCAGCGGATCGTCGACACCAACCACAAGGACCTGCACCGCGCCCGCGCCGCGGCCCTGAACATGATCCCGACCTCCACCGGCGCCGCCAAGGCCGTCGGCAAGGTGCTGCCGGAGTTGAAGGGCAAGCTGGACGGCACCGCCATGCGCGTCCCCACGCCGAACGTGTCGGTCGTCGACTTCAAGTTCACCGCCAGGCGCGCCACCTCGGTCGAGGAGATCGTCAAGGCGATTGGTGAGGCCGCCAACGGCCCGCTGAAGGGCATCCTGGCCGCCTATGACGAGGATCTGGTGTCGTCGGACTTCAACCACGACCCGCACAGCTCGACCTTCGCCAGCAGGGAGACGAAGGTTGTGGACGGCAATTTCGTTCGCGTCATGGCATGGTACGATAACGAGTGGGGCTTCTCCAACCGGATGGCCGACACCGCCGTCGCCATGGCGAACGCCAAATAAATCAACCACGCCGACCCAAGACCAAAAGGAGCCGGACGATGAGCAAGACGATCATGTGGACCGAGACCGACGCCAAGGGCTTCGAGTCCGAGTGCCTGTTCAACGAGGACAGCCGCCAGTACGAAGTGATGGTCTGCGCCTCGGGCCGCCGGCTCTGCCGGTCGGAGTCCTTCCCGGCCCAGTCCGACCCGATGCAGGGCATGAGCGACGACGACCGCCAGCAGGCCTTGCAATGCGCCGAACGGCTGGTGACCGAGATCGAGCACGATCTGGGCGACCGCTAAGCGGCCGGTTCCGGCTTTCACCACCGCCTACCCATGGGCGGCGAAGTCGGCGGTCCGTTCGACGAGGTCGTCCAGATTGCGGCGGAACTGCTCCAGCGCGAAGCCGGTGCCGAACATCCGCCACAGCCAGTCGGTCGGCATGTGGCGAGTCTGCCTTGCGGCCCGCGTGCGGTCGATTCCGCTGCGGTAGGCCGCCAGCGCATCGGCGAGTGCGGTGGAACGGTCGGGCGGCTGACCGGTGGCCAGTGCATCGGCCAGACCACGCAGAATGGCCGCTCCCGCCGCGGCGACCGGAGTCCAGTCGGGGCAGACGTCGCGGTCGGGGATGTCCTGCCGCGGCTCCCCCACCGCCCGGCGCAGCATCACCACGTCGTGCCGCAGGCGCATCAGCGTGCGCAGCAGCGGATCGGGATCGGGCATGTCGGCCAGCCGGCTCCGCCGCTCCCGCGCCGCTTCCCCCACCAGGGTTTCCAACCGGGTCAGGGACTGCTGGGTGCGCACAACCAGCCGGTTCATGGTCGCCTGGGAGGCCTCGTCGGCGACGGCCAGCGCGTCGAGCTGGTCGGCCATCAGCCGCGCCACCTCCGCCGCCGTGTCCAGCACGGAGCGGGAGGCGCGGGCCGGCGCCACCAGCAGCGACACCAGGATGGCGACGACGCAGCCGAGCCCGACCTCCAGCATCCGGTCGGTGGCGAAGCTGAGCGGGCCGAGGTTCGCCCCGGCGGTGCCCAGCAGCACGATGATCGCGGTGATCGGCGCGATGCGGAAGCCGGCCGACATGGCGGCGAGATAGGACAGCGGCGCCACCGCCGCCAGAAGCGCCACGGCACGCATCAGCCCGTCGGTGTGCGGAATCAGCAGGCCGATCACCCCGCCATAGGCCACGCCGACCAGCGATCCGACGAAGCGGTCCAGCGCCGCCTTCAGCGATCCGCCGACATTGCTCTGGGTGACGATCAGCGCCGTGATCACCGCCCAGAAGCCCTGCGGCAGGTCCAGCGCCTCCGCCAGCAGGAAGGTCGCCAGGGTGGAGACGGTCATCCGCAGGGCATGCACCAGCTTTGACCGGTTCCGCGCCATCCACGACGCCGGCACGCTCCGCCACCCGCTCATCCCGTCAATCCCGGTCCATCTCCGACTGATGCCCAGTGTCGGGCATGACGACGCAAATCACCAGAGACAGTGCGATGCGGCGGTCGGCCGCCGCAGTCCGCGGCGCGGCGTTCCGGCGTGCCCGCTCAGTCCTCCTCCTCGTCCTCCTGCTCGCCCGGCAGCTCGTCGAGGACGACCGTGTCACCGACGGCGTAGAGCATGCACTCCTCCTTGCCGCCGGCCTGTTCGCACTTCTCCACCGCCGCGGTGCCGGCCTCCTCCTCGCTGTCGCGGTCCCACACCGACGCCCAGCGGCCGGTCAGCGTCAGGGCAAGAGCCTTGTGTCCGGGATTGCGCTGGTAGTTCACCATGCCGACCTTGCGCGTGTGTTCGCTGACGAAGGGCACGCGCGCCGGATCGAAGCGGCCGGAGCCCAGGATCTCCACCGGCATCGGGACGAAGCGCTTGCCCTCCATCACCACCGCGTCGCCGACCGCATAGAGGGTGCAGGGTTCCTCCGCCCGGTACTGGCAATATTGCAGGGCGCTGCGCTTCACGTCCTCCTCGGTCCGGCTGTTGGACTTGTTGGAGAAGTAGGCGTAGTTCCCCTTCGCCGAGATCGCCAGCGCCTTGGGCGACGGCAGTCCCGGATACATGGCCAGCGCGGCCCGCGACTTGCCGCTGAGATAGGGGATCGCCGACACATCCATCGGCGCGGTTGCAGGAGCCGGGACCGGGGCCGGAACCGGGGCTGGTGCCGGCACCGGCGGGGCGGCGAGCGCGGCGACCGACACCGGCGCCCGTTCCGCCGGCGCGGTCCCGCCCAGTTCGGCGACCCGCGCCTCGGCGATCGGGGCGAAGGTGCCTTGCGGGAACTGCTTCAGATAGGCTTCGAACAGGCCGCGGTTGGAGCTGCCCTTGATGCTGTCCCAGAACAGCGTTTCCTTGTCGGCAGCCGCGGCGGACCCGGCGGCCGGCGCATCGGCCGGGGGCGCCGTCACCACCGTGGTCGGCCCCAGGAAATAGAACCGCCCCTCTATGGGGGAGGCCGAAACCCAGGGCTGCTGGACGCCGCCGGAGTTGCGCTTCACCGTGATGCCGACGTCGTTGAAGACGTCGAACACCGCCTCCCCCGGTTTCAGCATGGCCTTCGACAGCGCCTCGGTATAAGGGCTGTTGGCCCCGGCGCCGTCGGCCGCCACCGCGCCGGGCTGGGTCGCATAGGCGATGATCGTGCCGGCCGGCGCCTGCATCTGGGCCAGACCGGGCGACGCCGCGCGCAGGCCGCGCCCGCCGAAGGGGTTGTTGCGGCAGGCGTCCAGGATGACGATGTTCAGCCGGCTTTCCGCCAGCGCCATCTCGTCCAGCACCATGGCGACGTCGATCAGCTCGTACCGGACATCGGCCTCCTTCTCCAGATTGGCGGAGACCGGCAGAAGATAGTTGGTGCCGCGGGCCTGCATGCCGTGTCCGGCATAGAAGAACAGCCCGACATCGGCGCCGCCCAGCTTCGCGCCGAAGCTGCGGATCGCCTTCTCGGTCCCTGCCCGGTCGAGGTCGAGTTGCGGCGCCCCGCCGATCAGCTCGAACCCGGCCGCGCGCAGGGACTCTGCCATCGCCTTGGCATCGTTCACCGGGTTGGGCAGTCTCGGCGCATGGTGATAGCTGCTGTTGCCCATCACCAGCGCCACCCGCTTGTCCGCCGCGGCCTCTCCCGATCCGGCCACCCAGACGAAAAGGGACAGGGCGAGCGCGATGGTGCGTCCCAGGGTGTTCAAGGCCGATGTCCTTCGGGTCGGAAGCGTTGCCGCCACTCTGCCCGCGCAACAGCACGGGTTTCAAGGACGGCGACGATCATCCTGCCGCGGCCGGGCATCCACATCGTCGTCCACCCTGGACTCTACCGCGCGAACCGCGTCGATGAAGGCCCGCAAGGCCGGGGCCATCTGCCGCTGGCGCGGATAGCACAGGAACCGGCCGGGAAAGGCGGCGGACCAGTCCTCCAGCAGCGGAACCAGCTCTCCCGCCGCGATATGGCCGGCCACCGCATCCTCGATACAGAAGCCGATCCCGATTCCCCGCAGGGTCGCGCGCAACGCCATGTCCTTGTCGTTGAAGATCAGCGGCCCCTCGACCGCGACCTCGAACCAGGATCCGTTTCCGAAGAACTCCCAGGCATAGGGCATCACATGGCCCGGCCAGCGCCATCGGATGCAGCGATGGCCGACCAGATCGCGCGGATGAGCCGGCCGGCCATGAAGATCGAGATATTCGGGCGACGCCACGGCGATCTGCCGCAGGTCCGGACCGAGACGCACGGCGACCATGTCGCGGTCGATCACTTCGCCGATCCGGATGGCCGCATCGAAGCCGCCGGCCACCAGATCCACCACCGCGTCGTCCAGCGTGATGTCCAGCACGACGTCCGGAAAGTCCCGGGCGAAGGCCGCCAGCATCGGCTCGATGTAGAGTTCCGCCGCCGCGCGGAAACTGTGGACGCGCACAATGCCGGACGGGCGTTCGCGATACCGGCGCACCTGCCCGATGGCGTCGCCGAGTTCGGAGACGGCCGGCTGGACGCGCCGGAACAGATTTTCACCGGCGTCGGTCAGCGCGACACTGCGCGTGGTCCGGTTGAGCAGCCGCACTCCCACCCGTTCCTCGAACCCGCGTACCAGCTGGCTGAGCGCCGATGGGGAAACGCCCAGCCGCTCCGCCGCGCGGCTGAAACTCAGCGTCTCGCCGACGGCGAGGAACGCGCGAAGCTGGTTGTAGTCGCTGCCGGAGAGCAAGGGATCCATACCGCAAGGAAACATCTTTTTAGCAAGGCTTACAAGTTTCATCAGAAATCCGGCCATTCTGTAAGCCAGTCACCGGATGTATCTCTGGCCGCGAAAGGAGACTTCCCATGACTACATGGTTCATCACCGGCATCTCGCGCGGCCTTGGGCTGGCACTCGCCAAGGCGGCCCTTGCGGAGGGCGACACCGTCATCGGCACCGTCCGCAGCGGCAGGCCGGACCTCTCCGTCGAGCACGGCACCCTGCATGTCCTGACCGCCGATCTCGCCGACGGCGATGCCGCCGAGGCCGCCGTCGGCCGGGCCTTCGCGCTGGCCGGCCGCATCGACGTGATCGTCAACAATGCGGGCTACGGCCTGCTGGGGGCGGTCGAACAGGCGAGCGACGACGAGGTCGCCCGCCTGTTCGCGGTCGACGTGTTCGCCCCCTTCCGCATCATCCGCGCCGCCCTGCCCCGCCTGCGCGCCCAGGGGACAGGGCACATCGTCAACATCACCTCCATCGCCGGACGGGCACCCGGCGCCGGTTCCGGTCTCTACGCAGCGGCCAAACACGCCCTGGAGGGATTGTCCTCCAGTCTTGCGCAGGAGGTCGGCCCGCTCGGCATCAAAGTGACGGCCGTGGCGCCCGGCGCCTTCCGCACCGATTTCCTGTCAACCCATTCGATCCGCAAGAGCGCTGCCGAAGACGCGGCCTACGCCGACAGCGTCGGGCGGATGTCGTCCGCTTTCGACGGCATGGCCGGCCGTCAGGTCGGCGACCCGGATCGCGCGGCGCAGGCCATCCTGGCCGCCGTCCGTTCCGACAGCCCGCCGCTCCATCTGCTGCTTGGGTCCGACGCCCTCCACCGAGCCCGCGCCAAGCTCGACGCCGTGATCGCGGAAATCGACGCCTGGGAAAGCGTGACCCGCGGCACCGACTTCGTCGAACAGGGCTGAGGCTACAGTCTAGGCGATCAGCCGTCCCGACGCCGGCAGGCCCACCCACGGCAGGAGGGCGACCGCCGCCGTGACGGCGAAGCTGGCGGCAACAAGGACACGGGATCGGGTGTTGAGCAGGCGGTTGCGGACCATGATGACGCTCTCCCGGCAAAAGGAGGCGCAGCACCGCTCCCCGATGGAGATGCCAATGCCCACCGTGTTTCGCCGCACCCTGCTGGCCCTGTCCGCCGCCGTCCTGCTGCCGGTCCTGACGGCGGCACCCGCTGCGGCCATGGAGACGGCCGGCCTCGTCGTGCTGATGCGCCATGCGGAGGCGCCCGGAACCGGCGATCCGCCCGATTTCGAGCTGGACGACTGCGCCACCCAGCGCAACCTCGGCGACGGCGGCCGGGCCCAGGCGGCGCGGATCGGCGAGCGGCTGCGGCAGCTCGGCATCGATCAGGCGCGGGTCCTGTCCAGCCAATGGTGCCGCTGCCTGGAGACCGCCCGCCTGCTCGACCTCGGCCCGGTGAAGGAGATGCCGGCCCTCAACTCCTTCTTCGGCCGCCAGGAGGAGGAGAAGGACAGAACCACCCAGCTGCGCCAGTTCCTGGCCGACCTGCCGCGCGACGGCAAGCCGGTGGTGCTGGTCACCCATCAGGTCACCGTCACCGCCCTGACCGGCATCTTTCCGGCATCGGGCGAGGCGGTTCTGCTGCGGGCGAACGGCACTCCCAACCCGGAGCAGATCGACCGGGTGCGCGTACCCTGATACCCAGGGAATTGGAAAGCTGAAGGAAACCAAGAGAATGACCGATGGCCTGCTTCCATCCTGGATGCTGTGGGCGCTGTTGTCGGCCTGCTTCGCCGCGCTGACCGCCATCTTCGCCAAGGTCGGCGTCGAGGGCGTCGGTTCCGACATGGCGACGCTGATCCGAACCGCCGTCATCTTCGTGATGCTGATCGGCATCGTCGTGGCCTCCGGCCAATCGCTGTCGCCGTCGGCGGTGTCGGGCAGGACGTGGCTGTTCCTGCTTCTGTCCGGTCTCGCCACCGGGGCATCCTGGCTGTGCTATTTCCGCGCGCTGAAGCTCGGCCCGGCGTCCCAGGTGGCCCCGGTCGACAAGCTCAGCGTCGTGCTGGTCGCCCTGTTCGGCGTGCTGTTCCTGGGCGAGAAGCTGTCGGGTCCGAACTGGCTGGGCGTCGTGCTGATCGCCGCCGGGGTGATCCTGCTGGCGTTCAAGTGAGCGCCGGACCCATAGCGGACCCGGCGGACCGGTGGTCTTCGGCCTTCAGGCGCTCTCAGGCCGCCCGCACATGGCGAAGGAACTCCTCCGCCTGATCGCGCAGGGACAGCGCCTGCCGACCGACCCCGCCAATGGTCACGTGACGCCGACCTTACTGACCTCGCCCTTCGACCGTCGTCGTCAGCCCGTCGACCATCCGCACCAGTTCGACGACGGAGCGGGCCTCCATCTTGCGCATGGCCTGCCCGCGGTGCAGCTTCACCGTCGCCTCGCTGAGGCCGAGATCGTCGGCGATCTGCTTGTTGCGCAGGCCGGACACCACCATCAGCGTGATCTCGCGTTCGCGCGGGGTCAGCGTCTCGAAGCGGGCGCGCTGGGTGGTCAGCCCGCGCTCCTGGCAGCGGCGCTCGCCATGGGCGGCGATGGCGGCGTGGATGGCGTCCAGCAATTCCTGGTGATGGACGGGCTTGGTCAGGAACTCGAAGGCCCCCGCCTTCATCGCACGCACCGACATCGGCACGTCGGCATGGCCGCTGATGAAGATCACCGGCAGGCTGTTGCCGGACCGCGCAAGCTCCGCCTGGAAATCCAGGCCGCTGCGCCCCGGCAGCCGCACGTCGAGCACCATGCAGCCGACGTCGATGGCCGGGCGCTGGTCGACATACTGCTGCACCGAGCCATAGCTCTTCACCTGCAGCCCGACGGACTCGAGCAGCCCCTCCAGCGCTTCGCGGACGGCTTCGTCATCGTCGATGATGACGACGGTCTCGACCACCGCCACGGCTTCCGCCTTCCTCCCCATCACTTGCCTCCGGGCGATACGGGCAGCACGAATTCGAACACGCTTCCGCCGGACGCGCCGGGCGTCGCGGTCAGCCGTCCGCCATGCAGCTCGACGATCGACCGGCTGATCGACAGGCCCATGCCCAGCCCGTCGGGCTTGGTGGTGTACAGCGCGCGGAAGATGGCGTTGACATCGGTTTCGCCAAGCCCCGGCCCGCTGTCCTCGACCCGGACGCGGAACCAGCCGTCGGCGCTGCCGGTGACGATGCGCAGGCGCCGTTCCGGCAAATCCTCCGCCGACATCGCCTCGATGGCGTTCATCACCAGATTGAGCACCAGCTGCTGCAGCTGCACCCGGTCGCCATGGACCCAGGGCGGTTCGGCCTGCAGGTCGGTTTCCACGATGACGCGGGCGCGGCGCAGCTCCGCCCGCACCAGCTCCAGCGTGTCGGCGACCAGCGCGCTGATGTCGACCCAGCCGGGATCGGCCGGGGTGCGGCGGGCCAGCGCGCGGATGCTGCGGACGACGTCGCCGGCCCGCTGGGCGTCGCGCACGATCCGCTCCACCACCACGCGGGTCTTGTCGAGGTCGGGCTGCGGCTGCGACAGATGCTGCAGACAGGTGCCGGCATTGGTGACGATGGCCATCAGCGGCTGGTTCACCTCATGCGCGACCGCCGCGGCCAGTTCGCCCATCATGGTCAGCCGGCCGATATGGGCAAGGTCGGCCTGGGCCGTCCGCAGGGCCTCGGCGATCCGCCGGCGCTGGGTCAGGTCGCGGAACACCAGGATCGAGCCGACCAGCTCGCCGCGGTCGTCGATGATGGCGGAGCATCGCTCCTCCACCACCAGTCCGGCCGGATCCCCCCCGTCGCGGGGCAACAGCCGGGACTGGCGTTCCGGCGGGGCGAAATCGCCGCTGCGCAGGACGACGGCGGAGAAATCCTCCAGCGGCTCCAGCGTTTCCTCGTCCACCGCGACGAAGACGGCGGACAGCGGCTGCCCGGCGGCCTCCGCGGCGGTCCAGCCGGTCATCGTCTCCGCCGCCCGGTTCATGAATTCGACCCGGCCGTCGCGGTTGCTCAGGATGACGCCGTCGCGGATGCTGGCCAGCGTGGCGGCATAGCGCCGTTCGCTGAGCCGCAGCCGGGTGTCGCTGGCATGCTTGTACAGCGCCATCTGGATGACGGTGCGCATCTGCGGCTCTTCGAAGGGCTTCAGCAGATAGCCGAACGGCTCCGTCAGGCTGGCGCGATGCACCACCTCGTCATTGGCGTAAGCGGTCAGGAAGACGATGGGAATTCGGTGGGCATCGCGGATCCGGCGTGCCGCCTCGATGCCGTCCATCTCCCCTTCCAGCCGGATGTCCATCAGGACGAGGTCGGGCTGCTGGCTGCACGCCTGCCGCACGGCATCCTCGCCGCTGGCCGACATGCCGACCACCACATGGCCCATGCGGGACAGTTGATGCTGAATATCGCGCGCAACGATGCGGTCGTCTTCGACGATCAGGATGCGTGCCGCGATCATTCACTTCCCCGATTGCGCCCCTTCAAAGGAAAGGTGACGATGAATTCGGCGCCTGTGTTGAAGCTGTATTTCAGAGTTCCGTGCAACTGACTGCTCAAATCCGAAACAAGCTGGAAACCTACGGAGTCCATCCTATCGGGATCGCAACCTTCGGGCAAGCCCACGCCGTCGTCCCGAACGGATAGCCGGCAATCCCGGCCGTCCGTCGTCAGCACCACGCGCAGCACCCCGCCCCGCCCGCCCGGATAGGCATGCTTCAGCGCGTTGGAGACCAGTTCGTTGACGATCAGCCCGCAGGGCACCGCGCGGTCGAGGTCCAGCTTCAGGTCGTCCAGCTCGGTTTCCAGCCGCACCGCCCCGGCCTGGCGGGAATAGGCGCGCAGCAGATGGGCGCAGACCGAGTCCAGATGCTCGCGCATCGGCACGCGGGCGAAGTTACCGAGGCGATAGAGGCTTTCATGGACCAACGCCATCGACCGCACGCGGTCGCGGCTGTCGGCGAACAGGGCGGCCACCGCTTTGTCCTCGATCCGGCGCGCCTGGAGGTTCAGCAGGCTGGTGACGAGCTGCAGGTTGTTCTTCACGCGATGGTGGATTTCCTTCAGCAGCGCGTCCTTCTCCTCCAGCGTCGCCGTCTCCAGCGACGCCGCCGCCTGGGCGCCCAGCAGGGTCAGCACATTGACCCGCTGCGGGGTGAAGGCGTAGGTCGCCAGCGCGTTCTCCAGATGCAGCAGCCCGACGACCCGGCGGCGGCGGACCAGCGGCAGGCACAGGATGGAGCGCGCCTCCGTCTCGTGGAAATAGGGGTCGGCGGACAGCGGGCCGGCGGCGCGCGTGTCGTCGACGATCACCGCCTCCTGGTCGCGGATGGCGCCGTGGATGATGGCGTGGGGCAGCGGGAAGCGGTCGGCGTCCTCCTGCACCAGCCGGACCGACACGCCGTAAAGCCCGGTGGTCGCCTCCGCCTCCACCCGCAGGCGTTCGCCGCGGGCGAGGATCAGCAGGCCGCGGCTGGCCCCGGCATGTTCCAGCACCAGGGTCAGCAGGGTGGTGGTCAGCTGCTCCACCCCCGACTGGTCGGAGACGGCGCGCAGCGTCTCCAGCAGGGAGGCCAGATCGACGCCGTCGAAGCCGCGCGGCGCCTCCTGCACCGCGGCCTCGGCCGGCTCCAGGGCGAGCGACGGATAGCGCTGGGCGAGCTGCCGGACCTTGGCCGTCGCCCCCCAGTGGCCATAGCGGTCCGCCGCCTCGCGGATGCAGGCCAGCTCCAGCGTCGGCAGGCCCATGCGACGGTAAAGGCCGGCGGCGCATTCCTGGGCCAGCGCCTCCACATGCGGCAGCGCGGTGCGGCGGGCGGCCTGGACCGCGCGGTCATAGCCGCGCATGGCGTCTTCGGTCCGCCCCTGGCTGCGGGCCGCCTCCGCCTCCACCAAGGCGAAGCGCGCGTCGAAGCTGTCGGGACTGTGGCCGGCCCATTCGCGCAGCTGGCCCAGGTGGCGGGACAGCGCAACGCTGTGGCGGGCACGCTCTTCGGGCTCCGCGCCATCCATCGCGCCAGCCCTGGCGAGCGCGGCGTGGAAATGGAACTCCGCCATCTCCCAATGGCCCGACGTGGTCCACAGCAACCCTTCGGCCCGCTCGGCCGCTTCGACCGCCGCGGCCATCTCGCCGGCGATGCAGCGGAGCTGAAGCGTGCGAATCCAGTGCCAGCAGGTGGCGATGTCCAGGCTGGGGTTGGCCAGCAGCCGCGCCTCGAACGCGGCATTGTCGAAGCCCTTGCCGTCGAAGGACCCCAGTGCATCGGTCCGCCCACGCAGGGCGCGCACGAGTTGCAGCTGCGTGGTCAGGATGTCGGCGCACAGCCCGAACTTCACCTGCCGCACATAGGCGAGCCGCGCCTCCGCCGTGCGCTGCACCGTCGCCAGGGGATCGCCGGACGCCAGCATGCTGGTGACCAGCGTCACGCTGGTGAAGCCGCCATAGGTGACGTCGCCGGCCTCCCGTGCCTCCTCGAACGCGCGCAGAAGCAGGGGGCGCTCGCTGCGGATGTCGCGGGTCCAGGGCACGACATGATAGGCGAAGGTCATCAGCACGCGCGCCCGGTAGCGGGTCCGCCCCTGCCGCTCCGCCAGATCGTAGCCGAGCCGGCCGAACTCGTATCCGGCGGCGTAATCGCCGAAGTAAGGCCCGGCCATCATGCCGAGATAGGCGAATCCCAGCGCGGAGGCGTCGCTGCGCCCATGCCGCAGCGTCAGGTTCGCCATCCGGCACAGGATCAGGCAGACCAGATTGCGGTCGCTGAAGAAGGCGGGCGGCAGTGCCGCGGCCAGCACGTCCATGGTCGCCCGGCTGTCGGGGTCGCTCACCGCCGACAGCGCCGCCAGCGAGGCGACGGGCCGGTCGCCGATGGCCGCGCGCAGGTCCGCATATTCCTCCTGCGCCAGGGCCGCCGGCGGATGGGCCGGCCAGTCGATCCCGGCGCCGCGCAGATAGGCCAGACAGGCGTCGATGGCGCGGTCGCTGCGGTCGATGGCGGTGTAGACGGTGACCAGCAGCGCGGTGATGGCGGCGCGGTCGGCCGGACATTCGGCCCGCCCGACCAGCCCCTGAAGCCGCAGCTCCGCCCGCCGCAGATCACCGCTGAGGAACTCGCATTCGGCCTGGAGATGCTCCAGCGCGAAGGCCAGCCGGTGCCGCCGCTCCCACTGGCCACCCTCCAGCAGGCGCAACCCCGCCAGGGCATAGGCGAGGGCGGAGCCGTGGGCGCTGGCGGCCTTGGCCTGATGCCCGGCGGCGAGGTGGAGGGTCGCCACCTCCTCCCGCTCGCGCCCCTCCTGGATCAGCGACAGGCAGCGGTCATACTGGCCGACCAGCGCGAACAGCCGCTCCCCCGACAGATCGGCCGCGAATCCGCGGTGCAGGGCGCGGGCGATGTCGAGATGCAGCCTGCCGCGCCCCTCCGCCGGCACCAGGGCATAGGCCCCCTCCTGCACCCGGTCGTGGAGGAAACGGTACCCCCCGTCGATGCGCAGGATCAGCCCTTCGGCCAGCACCGGTTCCAGGTTCCGCTCGGCCTCCGCCTCGGTCAGGCCGGCGGCCAGCGCCAGGGTGGCCAGCGGCGCGCTGGCGCCGAGCGCGGCGAGTCGGGCCAGCAGGTCGCGCGCCCCGGCGGGAAAGGCGCCCAGCCGCTCGGTCATCAGCGTGGCGATGCCGGCGCCCGACCGCGCCGTTTCCACCGCCGCCATATCCCAGTCCCAGCGCCTGGCCTCACGGTCGAACCACAGCCGGCCGGACCGCTCCAGCGCGGTCAGAAGCTGCACGGCGAAGAAGGCGTTGCCGCCGGTCCGCTCCTCCAGCAGGGCGGCCAGCGCCGCCACCTCCTCGGGCTTGCGGCCCAGGCTGTCGGCGACCATCCGGCGCAGATCGCCGGACGACAGCGGCCCCAGCGCGATCTCGCGGCAATCGATTTCCGCACCCGCAGGCCCGGAAGCCGAGCCCCTGATCCGCTCCAGCAGGGCGGCCAGCGGGTGGTCGGCCCCCACCTCGTCGCTGCGATAGGCGCCGACCAGCAGCAGATGGCCGATGCCGCCGTCGGCGACCAGCCGGTCCAGCAGGTCCAGCGTCGCGCGGTCCAGCCATTGCAGATCGTCGAGGAACAGGACCAGCGGGTGGTCGGGACGGGCGAACAGCTGGAGCACCCGGCGGAACAGCAGGTCGAAGCGGTTCTGCGCCTCCTGCGGCGGCAGCGGCGGCACCGCCGGCTGTTCACCGATCAGCAGGGCGAGGTTGGGGATCAGGGCGGTCATCAGCGCGCCGCCATCGCCCACCGCCTCCGCCAGCCCGCGGCACCACTGGTCGCGGTGGGGGACCGGCAGGGCCAGGATGCGGGTGACCAGCCCGCGAAAGGCCTCGGCAAGGCTGGCATAGGGCAGGTCGCGCCGGCCCTGGTCGAACTTGCCGGCGGCGAACAGGCCGCGCGGCGGCACCAGCTGCTCCTCCAGCGCATAAACGACCGCCGACTTGCCGACACCGGACCGGCCGGAAATCAGGACGATTCCCATCCGGCCACGGCCGGCGACGCGGTCGAAGGCGGCCTGAAGCACAGCGACCGGCTCCTCCCGCCCATAGAGCGACGGCGGCGGCTCCAACCCCTCCGGCAGGTCGCGCCGGCCGGCCGGAAAGGCGGGGATGCCGCCTTGCGCGTCCCATAGCTGAAGGGCATGGGCGAGGTCGCGGACAAGGCCGTCGGCGGTCTGGTAACGATCCTCCGCCACCTTGGCGAGAAGCCGCAGCAGGATGTCGGCAATGGCCGGCGGCAGGTCGGGGGCGTGGCTGGCCGGCGGGATCGGCGCGCGGGCGAGATGGCTGTGCACCCACTCGATCGGATCGCGGGCGGCGAAGGGCAGTTCGCCGGTGAACAGCTCGTACAGCGTGACGCCCAGGGCATAGAGGTCGCTGCGGCGGTCGACCGGCCGGTTCATCCGCCCCGACTGTTCCGGCGCCATGTAGGGCAGCAGCGCCGCCGGCCGCTCGACCTCCTGCCGCTGCGGGTCCGACAGGTCGGCGGCGCGGCCGAAACCGGTCAGGCGCACCGCACCGTCCTCCGCCACCAGCAGGTTGAAGGGCCGCAGATCGCCATGCAGAAGCCCGCGGCGATGCAGCTGCGCCACCGCCCCGGCGATGCGGATCGCCAGGGTCAGCCTCTGGCGGAAAGCCCCGATGAAAAATGACGGGCCGGAAAAGGACGGCGTGGAGACCGCCAGCGCCGACAGCGGCTGCCCGCCCGGATCGGCAAGCGTCAGCACCGGCACGGCGCCATGGCGCAGCAGATCGAGCGGCTTGACCGCCCATGCCGGGTCGAGCCGGCGGGACAGCTCATGCTCCCGCCGGAACCGGGCGAGCACCGCATCGGCCGGCGCGGCCGCATCGGCCATCCGCGCGAGGATGGGAAAGGGCTGCCCCGGCCGCGTCACCCGCAGCAGCCGCGTCTCCCCGTCGCCGCCCAGCGCATGGGTGCCGGATCCCGCCTCCGTCAGATGGTCTAGACTGGACTCCATGAAACGGCCTTTCCCCAGCGCAGCATCGGTGAGATCTCCCTCTCCCCCCCGGGGAGAGGGTCGGGGTGAGGGGGGTACGCGGCGAGGATTCTCGGGATAGCCACGTAGTGCATCCCCCTCACCCTAACCCTCTCCCCGGGGGGGAGAGGGGATTATTTCGCCTCAAAAGGAGATTTCAGCCGGCGCGCAGGGCGGTCGGCCCACCGGCATCGGCGTGTCTGCTCCAACGTTGCGTCGCCGCCAGCTGCGAGGCGAAATGCCGACCAGCCGGCTGAAGGTGCGGGTGAAGTGGCTCTGATCGGCGAAGCCGCAGGCCAGCGCCACGTCGGCCAGCGTCTGCGACCCGTCCCGCATCAGCGTCTTGGCATGGTCGATCCGCTGGTGCAGCAACCACTGGTAGGGCGTGGTGTTGGCGGTGCGGCGGAAGGCGCGGACGAAATGCCCAACCGACAGCCGGCATTCGGCGGCGAGGTCGGCCAGCCGGATGTCGCCGTCGAGATTGGCGGCGATCATCTCCTTCACCCGCCTTTCCTGCCAGGGAGCCAGAGTCCCGCCGGGCTTGGGCGCGCTCACCCGGCCATAGGCGGTGACGATGTGGGTCGCCAGCGCCGAGCAGACATGGTCCAGATACAAGAGGCTGATCCGCTCCGGAAACTCCAGCGTCGGCAGGATGGCCGATGCCAGCGCCCGCACCGTCGGATCGTTCATCGGGGTGCTGGGCGGGATCGAGAGGTCGGCCAGACGCCCGCCGCGGGACTCGGAACAGGCGCCTTCCAGCACCGCGCGGGGCAGATGGAAGGTCAGCGTGTCGAAGGCCGTGCGCATGTGGCAGTCGATCTTGCGGCGGTAGTCGTGGATCGAGGTCAGCCCGGTGATATCGGCCGGTTTCTCCACCAGCCGTCCGTCGACCCAGACGTCGGACTGGAAGTTGGAGAGATGATGGCTGACCAGGAACGCATCTTCCGATGCCGGACTGAAATAGCCGACGCCGCCGGACGCGCAGCGGATGCGCGAAACCCCGACCATGCCGCCGCCCGATCCGACGACCAGCACCTCCGGCTCGTCCGGCGTCGGAACATAGTGCAGATGCAGATTGGTCTGATGGGCCGAGGCCATGTGCGTCTCCCTTGCGTTTGCTCGCGGCCCGGCGTCTCCGTCTTCCGGAAGACCGCCCGCCCGACTTGCCCGCACAGGGTAAACGCGACCATATGCCGCGAACCACTAGACGCAGATTAACCACGGCAGTGTTTAGGTCGAACCACCCTATACCTTGGTTTAGGTTCTAAATGTTCGACGCAGGATTTCCGTAACGCCATCACTAAATTAGCAAACTCAGGAGAGATGACGGGCAAGCGCGGCGATCACCGTTTCGGGTGCCGACAGGTGGGGCAGATGGCCCGATGCGTCGAGGATCTCCAACACGCTGTCCGCCAGATGGTCGCGCAGAAACTCCGCCGCCTCAATGGTCACCGCGGGATCCTGCCGGGTCTGCAGGATGACCGCCGGCACCGTGACATCGCCCAGGCGACTGCGCAGATCGCTGCGCAGCACGGTCAGCAACAGCGACAGCGCCATGTCCGGGCGCATCGCCCGCATGCTGGCGACGAACTCCCGCACCGTCGGGTCCTCCGCCGGACGGTCGACGACCATTTGCCCGAAACGCGCCGTCCACTGCATATAGTCCTGGGTCGCGCTGTCGATCAGTCCGTTGATGTCGCCGCCGTCGAACCCGCCGCGATAGTCGCCGACATTGCCGTAGCAGGCCGACGCACCCAGCATGATGAGCTTGCGGAACTGGTACGGCGCCCTGATCGAGGCCAGCGCCGCCACCATCCCCGCCACCGAATGCCCGACGCAAACGCAATTCTCGATCCTGAGCGCTTCAAGGACGGCCGTCACGTCGCGGGCATAGGCGTCCAGGGAGCCATAGCGGACATGGTCGAAGTGGGATTGGCTTCCCGGCCCGACTCCCGCCAGATCCAGCAGCACGATGCGATAACCGCCCCGGAATGCCGCCACCACATGGCGCCAGGCCACCTGTTCGGTGCCGAAGCCGGGTATCAGGACCAGCGTCTCCGCCCCCGATCCGACCACGGAGACATTGTGGCTCTCCAGAATCGAGGAACTGTTTTCGATCATTTCAGGACCCTGACGATGGGCATTGGGTGATACAACCATAGTGTGCAGCGCACCCGCAAGCAGGATCGGTCCGGCACGGTCCCGACGCAGAAATGCAATGCGCCCGTCCGGACGGACCGGACGGGCGCGGAAGGGATGGTTCAGGGTAGGTCTGCTGGAAGGCGCCGGCCTTCACTCGCCGCGCTGTTTCTCGGCGAAGCGCTCCAGCGAGCGGCGGGCGGCGTCGAAGGCATCGCGGATGGCTGCATCGGCGCTTTCGTGGGCATGGTTGCCGGACTTGTCGCTGTGCACGACCAACTCGTCACCGGGAACGGTCAGCGCGACCTGGACGGTGTAATGCTTGCCCTGATGCTGGTGGCGGTGCGGCACCTCGAAGACCACGCGCTTGGCCATGATGCCGCCGAAGAAGCGGTCGAGCTTGTCGGCATGTTCGCGGATCAGATGCTCCAGGGCGGGAGAGGGGTCGATGTTGCGGAAGGCGATCTGCACCGGTTGACGCATGACCATACTCCTTGTTCTGCGCGGGAGCGGCACCTGCAAGGCGTCTCCCCCGCGGGGCCCGCCCCGCCGCCCGGCCGATTGGTTTGGGGGGCCGGCGGGAGGGGTTGGTGATCTCAGGATCGCACAGTGGCGGAATTCTGCATTAATCTGAATCAATGCGCTCCCTGGTTGCCGGATGTAGACTCCCGCCCGTTTCAGGCCCAGGCGGATCTCAGGCCAGCCCGATCAACCGGATCAGCGTCAGGCTGATGCCGCCCAGCACCAGCAGGGACAGGACGACCGCCGCGGTGACCCGCCCCCCGGCCCGCGCCACCGTCCGCACATCGACCCCCAGCCCCAGCGCCGCCATCGACACCACCGTCAGCAGGGTCGCCGCATGCTCCATCGCCGGCAGGGCGGCCGGGGGAATGAGCCCCAGCGAGCGCAGGACGATCATCGCCAGGAAGCCCTGGATGAACCACGGCACCAGATGGTGGACCGGCGGATGGGTCCGGCGCGGACGCTCCGCCATGTCGGCGCAGGCGCCGGCCCCCTCCCCGCCCAGCCGGGGCGCCAGCAGCGACAGCAGCAGGCAGACCGGCCCCAGCATCAGCACCCGCACCAGCTTCACCAACGTGCCGATCTGCACGGCGGTGGCGCCCAGCGGCGCGGCGGCGGCGATCACCTGCGGCACGGCATAGACGGTCAGCCCGGCCAGCGCGCCGTACTGCACGCCGCTCAGCTGCAGCCCGATGCCGAGCAGCGGCAGGCCAAGCACGACGGCGACGCCCAGCACGGCGGTGAAGGCGATGGAGGCGGCGACATCGTCGCTGTGCGCGTCGATCACCGGCGCCACCGCGGCGATGGCCGAATTGCCGCAGATCGCGTTGCCGCAGGCCACCAGCACCGCCATGCGCACCGGCAAGCCGAGCAGCCGCCCGATGCCGAAACCGGCCAGCAGCGCCATCGCCACCACCGCCGCGATGCCCAGCAGAAGGGCCGGTCCCGCCGACAGGATGGTGGCGGCGCTGACCGACGCGCCGAGCAGCACGACCGCCACCTCCAGCAGGATCTTGGCGGAAAAGCCGATGCCGGGATGCCAGCGCGCCGATGGCGTCCAGGCGGTGCGGATCACGGTGCCGATCAGGATCGCCAGGACCAGCGCCTCGATCCAGGCTTGGCCGAACAGCGCCACCTCCGCCGCCGACGCCGCGAAGGCCAGGGCGGTCACGGCAACGCACAGGGCAAGGCCGGGCAGAAGGCCGCCGGCGCGGGAAAGCACGGGGCTTCCCGGTGCTGCGGTATCACGAACCATGGGAAGAAGTCTCCGGAAGCGGTCGGGAGCGGAAAATACCGTCCCGACACGTGAAATATGGAGACCGCTTCCGATCACATCCAACGCAAAGAAGTGATGCGTTCGATAAACTGGGTTTATTGGTTCAGGCCGGCAGGCAGTCGTCGAATTCGGGAACCTGCCACGGCCCGCCGAGGTCGGCGTTGCGCAGCAGAAGCACCAGCTCCTCGCGCGAGCGGGTGACGGCGGTGTAGAGCCAGCGCCAGCGGTGCTCGCGGAAGGCGGCCGAATCGTCGACCACGGTGACCGACGGGAACTCCGACCCCTGCGAGGCATGGCAGGTGATCAGCCACGCCCAGTCATAGAGCTGGATGTCCTTGCCCACCCGCGGCTGCACCATGCCTTCGCTGTAATGGGCCTGGAACATCCAGGGATGGACGATCAGCTTGCCGCGCGACCGCACCTCGTCCTCCATCTGCACGCCCAGCGACCACAGGCCGGCCTCGCGGCCCTGCGCCTCGGCGGCCGGCCGGGTCAGCGCGCCGATCATGCCGTTGTAGAGCCCCTCGTCCTTCTGGTTGCGCCGGCAGATGACCCGCTCCCCCGCCTGCGGCATCACCGAATCGTGGCCCAGCAGTTTGCGCATCCGCTTGGTGTAGGTGGTGCGGACGCGGTGGGTGCCGCAAATCGCCTGCGCCGAGGTCCGCATCACCAGCGACTGGGTGCGGTTTTCCAGCGGCAGGACATGGACCTTGCCGACCGAGCCGAAGCGCCGGGGCATCTCCTGCCGGCGCAGCAGGTGGGCCAGCCGGATCACCGGGCTTTCGCGGGCGGTGCGGTGCGGCTCGGTCAGGCGGAAATCCGGTTCGCCGCTGGTGAACAGCCCCTGGCCGGAGACCGGCGGCAGCTGGTAATCGTCGGCGATGACCAGGATCTTCTTGCCGGTCCGCATCAGGTCGCGCGCCAGATCGTCGCCGATCATCGACCCCTCGTCGCAGACGATCAGGTCGGCGTCGGCCACCGGCCCGTCGCTGCGGCGGGCGAAGAACAGCTCGCCGGTGTCGCCGTCCTTGCGCGGGGCGTAGAGCAGCGAATGCAGGGTCGCCGCCCCCTCGATCCCCTTCTGGCGCAGCACCTGCGCCGCCTTGCCGGTCGGGGCGCCCACCACATAGTCGGTCAGCCGGCGGCGCTCCAGCAGATGCTCCAGCACGAAGGCGGTGGTCTTGGTCTTGCCGGTCCCGGCCTCCCCGGCCAGCCAGAAGACCTGCTGGGCGTCATCGTCCTTGTACCAGGCGTCGATCGCCTGGATGGCGCGATGCTGCTCGTCGGTCGGGGTATCGGACTGCATTGGATCGAACCGGGATCAAACCATGAATGAAGACGGCACAGTAGCCCGAGCACGCACCGATGGTCCATAGAACTTCGCCGCAGCGACACCATCTCCTCCGGGACCATCGTTGCAAAGGAACCGATGCGCATGCGCAATCCCTATTGGCAGGGTCCCGCCACGTCGAACTTCGACGGGCTGCGCTTCTTCAATCCGGGCGAGCCGGAGACCGACCGCAGCCTGCGCCAGCTGCTCCGCTGGCAATGGGGCCGGAAGGCGGCCAAATGGCCGCGGCGGGTGCCGGTCGCGCCGGTGATGCCGGCCCGGCACGTCGATGGGCTGCGCGTGACGGTGGTCGGCCATGTGACGACGCTTGTCCAAGCCGCCGGGCTGAACGTCCTGACCGATCCGGTCTGGTCCGACCGCGCCAGCCCGGTCCGCTTCGCCGGACCGAAACGGGTGACCGCGCCGGCCATCCGCTTCCATGACCTGCCGAAGATCGATGCGGTTCTGCTGTCGCACAACCATTACGACCATCTGGACGTGGCGACGCTGAAACGCCTGCACCAGCGCGACGCGCCGCTGATGGTCACGCCGCTCGGCAACGACACCATCCTGCGCAAGCATATCCCCGGCGTGCGGACGGCGGCGGGCGACTGGTGGAGCCGGTTCGAGCTGGGGGGGCAAGCGGAGGTCCACATCGTACCGGCCAACCACTGGTCCTCGCGCACCGGGCGTGACCGCCGGATGGCTCTGTGGGGCGGCTTCGTCCTGCGCACGCCCGCCGGCTCGGTCTATTTCGCCGGCGACACGGGCTATGGCACCGGCGCCGCCTTCCGCGCCATCGGCGAACGGCTGGGGACCTGCGATCTGGCGCTGATCCCCATCGGTGCCTATGACCCGCGCTGGTTCATGTCCGCCCAGCATTGCGACCCGGACGAGGCGGTGCGGATCATGCTGGACGTCGGGGCGAAGAAGGCCGTCGGCATCCATTGGGGCACCTTCTCCCTGACCGACGAGGCGCGGGAGGAGCCGCCGCAGCGGCTGCGCACGGCGCTGGCCGCCCACGGCATCGCCCCCACCCGCTTCGAAGCAGCCCATCCCGGAACCGTGGTGGAGGGCTGAGGCACCTCAAGCCGGCGTCGGCGCCTGTTCCGGCAGGACGCCCGACGCCTTCAGCTCCCGCCAGAAATCGGCGGGGATCGGCTGTCCCATCAGGTCGACGTTCTCCCGCACCCGCGCCGGATTCTTGGTGCCGGGAATGACCGAGGCGACGACCGGATGCGCGGCGCAGAACTGCAGGGCCGCCGCGCGCAGATCGACGCCGTGGCGCTTGGCGATCTCCGCCAGCCGATCACGCGCCGCCACCTTGTCGGACGGGGCCTCCTGATACTCGAAAGTCTTGCCCCCGGCGATCAGGCCGGAATTGTAAGGGCCGCCGACCACCACATGCACGCCGCGCTCGCCGCAGCGCGGGAACAGCTCGTCCAGCGCCGGCTGGTTCAGCAGGCTGTAGCGCCCGGCCAGCAGGAAGACGTCGGGGTCCGCCCGCTCCAGCGCCATCACGCAGGGCTCCACCCGGTTGACGCCAAGGCCCCAGGCGCGGATCACCCCCTCTTCGCGCAGCCGGGTCAGCGCCACGGCGGCGCCTTTCATGGCGGTGTCGAACACCTCCAGCCAGCGGTCGCCATGCGCGTCCTCGGCGCAGTCGTGGATATAGGCGATGTCGATGCGGGCCATGCCCAGCCGCTGCAGGCTGTCCTCGATGGACCGCCGCACGCCGTCGGCGGTGTAGTCGTAATCGACGCGGAACGGCAGTCCCTTCACGAAGGGACCATGCTTTCCTCCCTTGCTGGAATCGGCGCGCAGCAGCCGGCCGACCTTGGTCGACAGCACGAATTCGTCGCGCGGCCGGTTGCGCAGGACATGGCCGAAGCGATGCTCCGAAATGCCGGGCCCATATTCGGGGGCGGTGTCGAAATAGCGGATGCCGGCGTCCCAGGCGGCGTCGAGCGTGGCTTCGGCCGTCTCGTCCGGCACCTCCTCGAACATGTTGCCCAGGGGCGCGCCACCGAAGCCGAGCGGGCCGGGCGGGGCGAAATGGGTGCTGTTGGACATGGAGGAAAACCTTTCCGTCTCTGACGCCTGATCGTTGCACCCGGTCAACACCGCGCTTCGCCGGGCCGTTCCGGTCCCATACGGCCACTGCCGACCGTCCAGCCGGCGCTTGATTGCCATTCCGGCCATGCCCAGCTTGCTACGCGGAACGGATGGGAACCAGGGCGCGGATGGCGATGGGAGCGGCGATGGGAGCGGATGACAGTACGGAAATCCTCGGCGAGGCCCGCCGCATCCTCGCCGCCGGGGACGAAAGCGCGCTGGCGCCCCCGGCAATGCTCGGCGATCTGGAAGCGTTGCTCGCCGATACCTTCGACGAGAGCTACACCGCCGAAAGGGTCCTTGCCCTGCTGACGCCCGCCCGCCGCCGCGCCTTGAAGAACCGCTTCGCAGCCGCGGACGACGGTGGCGGCGCCGAGGTCTGGCTGCCTGCCGACATTCTGGACCGGCTGCGCAGCGTCGCCGACACCCCGCTCGACGCCATCCGCGCCCTGCTGGACAGCGGGCGCGGCCTGCCGGAGCCGGGCAGCGAGGAGCATTGCCGCAAGCGCCGCTGTGACCCCCATGTGCTGCTGTCCGATCCCGCCGCCTGGCAATGCCGGACTTGCGGTCTCACCGGCCGGGTCGATCTGCCGCCGAACCCCATCGTCGCCGCGCACCTGATCGACCAGCGCAGCCGCGTCGCCGAGTTGCACGCCCTGGCCGCCGCGCTCTACGAGGGATGGGCGGCCGGCGACCGCTTCACCGTCGCCGACGCCGCGGCGAACCGTCAGCCCGGCATCCCCGCCGACCGCGACCGGCTGAAGGCCCTGCTTGCCGACCTTCTGCGCGAGGGCCTGCTGGAAGAGGCACCCGGCCCGCGCGGCGGCGCCGGTTACCGCGTGCTGGAGGAGCCGCCGGACTGGATCGCCGACGCCCTGGCCGACCGCCGCCGCCAGCGCGAGGCGGAGGCCCGCATCCGCGAGGACCGGGCGGCGGCCTTGCGCCAAGTCCTGGAAGACGGCCTGACCCACACCACCGCCGCCGGGGAGATCGTGGAGATCGCCCAAAGCGAGCGCGGGCTGGAACTGCGCTTCCCCGCCATCCCCGCCTGGGAGTTGCGCGAAGAGATGAAGCGCCAGGGCCATTGCCGCTGGGACGGCCGCCGCCGCCGCTGGTGCCGCACCTCCCCCGTCACCAGTGTCGAACCCTGGCTGGCCGCGGCTCTCGACGCCGGCGCCACGGTGGCCCCGCTGGGCACCGCCGACCCGGATGCGGAGGATTGGGGGTACGAGGAGTGGCCGGACTGAGCGGCCGTAAGATTTTGGGGGCGATGATCGGCCGTCACCCCTGCGAAGGTGCTAAAGGATGTACACATCTCAGCGTCACGTAAGACGTTGGAATAAAGCGATTTTGTCGGTCGTCATTCCCGCGAAGGCGGGAATCCAGCCACATCCGCCGCTGATCTGCGGAGTTTCCTGGATCCCCGCCTTCGCGGGGATGACGGCAAAAAAACGCGCATGCTGTGATCGGATGAGAGGCGGGTCAAACCCGAAACATGTTTTGGCAGGGTCACCCTACCCTACAAATCCACCTCCAGCGTCACCTTCACCGGGTCGAGCACGACCATCGTCTGGAAGGACTGCACCAGTTCGTTGTCGGCGAACAGGCGGCGCGACAGCACCTCGTAGCTCGCCATGTCCGGGACCAGCAGGATCAGGACGAAACTGGCCTTGCCGGTGATGAAATAACACTGCTGCACCTCCGGCGCCTCGCGGAACAGCCGCTTGGCGGCGGCGATGGTGGGTGAGCGGTCGTTGACCGTCTGGACCTCCACCACCACCGTCACGCCCTGCCCGACCGCGGCCGGATCGACCACCGCCACGTTGCGGCGGATGACTCCGGCCGCCTCCATCCGGGCGATGCGGCGCTGCACCGCCGGGGCGGAGAGGTGGACCGCCTCGCCGATTTCGCGCTGGGAGGTCTTGTTGTCGCGCTGCAGGATGCGCAGGATCGCGCGGTCCTGGTCGTCGAGCTGATTGGCCAACTGGTCGGGCGGGCGAGCGATCGTTGAGCGCATGGCGGCTTTCGCGAAAGAACGGTGCGTCTAACTCCCGAAACTTAAGCGCCCGGCGCCCCTTCGTCACAGTATCTTTTCGCCTGATCATCCTCTGCCGGGAGCCGGGCGCGTGGCGAACGCATCCATCGACACCACACCCGCAACCGCCGCGCAGGCAGAGCCGGCGGCGCTGCCGCTGCTGCTTCTGCTGGCGTCGCTGCTGTCGCAATATGTCGGAGCGGCCTCGGCGAAGTCGCTGTTCCCGCTGGTGGGCGCGGAGGGGGTGACCGGCCTGCGCGTCGGGCTGTCGGCGCTGATGCTGCTGGCGATCCTGCGGCCCTGGCGCCGCCTGCCGGGACGGGCGGACATTGGCAATCTGCTGGTCTACGGCGCCACGCTGGGGGCGATGAACCTGTCGATCTACCGGGCGATGGAGCTGATCCCCATCGGCATCGCCATCGCCATCGAGGTGACCGGGCCGCTGGCGGTGGCGCTGCTGGGGTCCCGCCGCCTGAAGGATTTCCTGTGGATCGCCTGCGCCGCCGTGGGCCTCGTCCTGCTGCTGCCGCTGCGGGAGGCATCCGCCGCGCTGAACCCCGTCGGCATCGCCTATGCGGCGGCGGCGGCCTTCTGCTGGGCGCTCTACATCGTCTTCGGCAAGCGCGCCTCCGCGCTGCCGGGGGGGCAGGCGGTGGCCTGGGGCATGCTGGTGGCGGCCAGCTTCACCGTCCCGCTGGGGATCGCCCACGCCGGCGCCGGGCTGCTGGTGCGAGCGGTCCTGCTCACAGGATTCGCCGTTGCAGTGCTGTCCAGCATGGTGCCCTACCTGCTGGAGATGATGGCGCTGCGCCGCCTGCCCAGCCACGTCTTCGGCCTCGCCGTCAGCGCCTCCCCCGCCGTGGCGGCGCTGATCGGCTTCCTGATGCTGGGCGAGCGGCTGAGCGCCGTGCAGTGGGCCGCCATCGCCTGCATCATGTTCGCGTCGGCCGGCAGCGCGCTGACCAAGGGCCGGCGATGAGACCGTCCCCCACCGAGACGGCGCCGCGGCCTCACTTCACGCTGACGAACTCCACCCAATTCGGCTGCTTGCCGGTCGGATAGCGGGCCAGCGTGGTCAGCGCGCCGCTGCCGCCGTCGATGCGGTAGACCGTCATGCCGTCGGACTTCTCGCCCACCGCCGCCAGGAAGCGGCCGGTCGGGTCGATGTTGAAGCCGCGCGGCTGCTCCTCCGTCGCCACGCTGCCGAGCGGGGTCAGCAGGCCGCTTTCCGGGTCGATCCGGAAGGAGCGGATCGTGCTGGTCCGCCGTTCGGAGATGTAGAGGAAGCGGCCGTCCGGCGTCGCATGGATGTCGGCAGCCCAGGGCTCACCCTTGAAATCGGCCGGCAGGGACGGCAGGCGCTGCTTTTCCGTCAGCGTGCCGGTCTTGGGATCGTACGCGAACACGGCGACGGCGGCATCCAGCTCGTCCACCAGATAGAGATGGCGGGCGTCGGGATGGAAGGTGATGTGGCGCGGCCCAGACTTCGCCGGCAGCGTCACCGACGGCGGGTCGTTCTCGCTCAACGTTCCGGTGGCCGCGTCGAGGCGGAACTGCACCAGCCGGTCGGACCCCAGATTGGTGGCGAAGGCGAAACGGTTGTCGGGCGACGGCTGGATCGAATGGGCGTTCTTGCCGGTCGCGACCACCTGCTGCGGCGGTCCCACCTTGCCGTCCGGCCCGATCGGATTCACCGCCACCTTGTCGCCGCCATAGGACGCGCTCAGCAGATACTTGCCGCTGCGATCGGTGACGATGTTCGCCATGCTGTCGGCCAGCGGACCGCTGCCGAGATGGCTCAGCTTCCCGGTCGCCGCATCGATGGCGAAGACCTGCACCTGATAGGGCTGCGACCGCACGCCGGCATAAAGGAAGCGCCGGTCCGGGCTGACCGCCAGGGGGGTGGAGGAACCGGGCTTGTCGACCCCGACGAAGTGCACCGTCCCCATCGGGGTCATGGCGCCGGTCTCGCCGTTCAGCCGGAAGACGCTGATGTCGTTGCTGGCGGCGTTGGACACATACGCGAAGCTGTCGGCTTGCGCCGGCACGGCTGCGATGAAGGCAGCGGAAGACAGCAGCATCGCCAGCGCGATGCCGTAACGGCGTCCCATGATTTCCTCCCTTGTGTGGTTGTCCACCCGCCGCGGGCGCCGGTTGCTCCGGTCATCTCCGCGGCAGGGGGCATGAGATCCAGCCCCCGATCAGGTGAGCGCAAATCAGGTCACTGGCGCCGGGTTGAACAGGGTCAGCGCGTTGCGCAGGCCCCAGTGATCGGCCCAGGTCTGCTTGCTGCCGCTCGCCACCTCCAGGATCAGGCGGAACAGCTCCCAGCCCACCTCCTCGATGGTGGCCTCGCCGGTGGCGATGCGGCCGGCGTCGACGTCGATCAGGTCGTGCCAGCGCGAGGCCAGCTCCGTCCGCGTCGCCACCTTGATGACCGGCGCCATGGCGAGGCCATAGGGCGTGCCGCGGCCGGTGGTGAACACCTCGATGTTGCAGCCCGACGCCAGTTGCAGCGTGCCGCAGATGAAGTCGCTGGCCGGCGTGGCGGCATAGAGCAGCCCCTTGCGCGTCGCCCGCTCGCCCGGCGACAGCACGCCGACGATCGGGCTGGTGCCCGACTTGGCGATGGAGCCCAGCGCCTTCTCCACCACGTTGGCGAGGCCGCCCTTCTTGTTGCCGGGGGTCGGGTTGGCGCTGCGGTCGGCCGACCCGACCTGGAGGTAATCGTCGTACCAGCGCATCTCGCGGATCAGCGCGCGGCCGGTCTCCTCGTCGATGGCGCGCGGGGTCAGCAGGTGGATGGCGTCGCGCACCTCCGTCACTTCGGAGAACATCACCGTCGCCCCGGCCCGCACCAGCAGGTCGGCGGCATAGCCCACCGCCGGGTTGGCGGTCACCCCGGAAAAGGCGTCGCTGCCGCCGCATTGCAGCCCGACGACGAGATCGGACGCCGGGCAGGTCTCGCGCCGCCGCTCGTTCAGTTGCGCCAGCCGGCGGTCGGCCATCTCCAGGATGGACGCGACCATGTCGCCGAAGCCCTGGTGGCGTTCGTCCTGCAGGGTGACGATGCTCGGCTCCACCCCGGCCGGCAGCAGCCGTTCCGGCTGGAGCTTCTCGCAGCCCAGCCCGACCACCATCACCGCCCCGCCCAGGTTGGGGTTGCGGGCGAGGTTCTGCAGCGTGCGGATCGGCACCACCGCCCCCGGCGCGTTGATCGCCACGCCGCAGCCGTAGGTGTGGTTCAGCGCCACCACGTCATCGACGTTGGGGTATTTGGGCAGCAGCTCCTTCTTGATGCGGTCGATGGCGAAATCCATCACCCCGGCCACGCACTGCACGCTGATGCTGATGCCCAGCACATTCTTGGTGCCGACCGTCCCGTCGGGATTGCGATAGCCCTGGAAGCTATAGCCGTCCAGCGCCGGGGCGTCGGGCGGCACGGCGGTCGCCAGCGGCAGTGTGTCCAGCTCCGGCGCATCCGGCAGGCGGACCAGCGATTCCTCAATCCAGGCGCCGCGGCAGATCGGCCGGGCGGCGGTGCCGATCACCTGCCCGTAGCGGACGATCGACGCCCCCTCATCCAGATCGGCCAGCGCCACCTTATGGCCCTGCGGCACGAAGTCGGTCAGGACCAGCCCGCACTCGAACTCCGTCCCCGGCGGCAGCCCGCCGGAATTCACCACGATGGCGACGTTGTCCTCGGGATGGACCAGGATATAGAGAGGCTTCTGGGTCATGGCTTGCCCTGACTGTTTTGCCAAATACCCCCTCTCCCCCCCGGGGAGAGGGTCGGGGTGAGGGGGATGCACGGGGAGGATTCTCGGTAAAGGTCTGCCACGCGTCCCCCTCACCCTAACCCTCTCCCCGGGGGGGAGAGGGGATTCTCCCGGCGTCACGCCTCGTAGGAAAACAACCTCACCGCACCAGACACGGCCGCTTGTTGTCGAACGTCCAGCCGGCGATCAGATACTGCATCGCCGTGGCGTCGTCGCGCGCCCCCAGCCCATGCCGCTTGTAGAGGTCATGCGCCTTCGCCAGCTCGTCCATGTCGATCTCGACGCCCAGGCCCGGCTTCTGCGGCACGGCGACCAGACCGCCCTCGATGCGGAACGGCTCCTTGGTCAGGCGCTGGCCGTCCTGCCAGATCCAGTGGGTGTCGATGGCGGTGATCCGGCCCGGCGCGGCGGCGGCGACATGGGTGAACATCGCCAGCGAAATGTCGAAATGGTTGTTGGAGTGCGAACCCCAGGTCAGCCCCCACTCGTGGCACATCTGGGCGACGCGGACGGACCCTTGCATGGTCCAGAAATGCGGGTCGGCCAGCGGGATATCGACCGACTGCAGTTGGATCGCATGGCCCATCTGGCGCCAGTCGGTGGCGATCATGTTGGTGGCGGTCGGCAGGCCGGTGGCGCGGCGGAACTCCGCCATCACCTCGCGACCGGAATAGCCCCGCTCGGCGCCGCAGGGATCCTCGGCATAGGCCAGCACGTCGCCCTTCCCCTTGCACAGGCGGATCGCCTCCTCCAGCGACCACGCGCCATTGGGGTCCAGCGTCACGCGCGCCTGCGGGAAGCGCTTGGCCAGCGCCGTCACCGCCTCGATTTCCTCCTCGCCGCGCAGCACGCCGCCCTTCAGCTTGAAGTCGTTGAAGCCGTAGCGGTGATGGGCGGCCTCGGCCAGCCGCACCACCGCGTCGGGGGTCAGCGCCACCTCGTTGCGCAGGCGGAACCAGTCATCCCTGGCGTCCGGCTCCGCCCGGTACGGCAGGTCGGTCTTCTTGCGGTCGCCGACGTAAAACAAGTAGCCCAGCATCTCCACCGCGTCGCGCTGCTGCCCCTCGCCCAGCAGGGCCGCAACCGGCACCTCCAGGAACTGGCCCAGCAGGTCGAGCAGCGCCGCCTCCAGCGCCGTCACCGCATGGATGGTGATGCGCAGGTCGAAGGTCTGCAAACCGCGCCCGCCGGAATCGCGGTCGGCGAAGCCGCGGCGCACGCTGTTGAGGATGTTGTTCCAGGCGCCGACCGGCTGGCCGACCACCAGGGCGCGGGCATCCTCCAGCGTCTGGCGGATCTTCTCGCCGCCCGGCACCTCGCCGACGCCGGTGTGGCCGGCGCTGTCCTTCAGGATCACCACGTTGCGGGTGAAGTAGGGCGCATGGGCCCCCGACAGGTTCAGCAGCATGCTGTCCTGGCCGGCGACCGGCACGACCAGCATTTCGGTGACTTTGGGCGAGGACATCTGAGTGGCCATGATGCGGGGTCTCGACAGCGGGAAATGCGGGGAAAAGCGGATCAGGCGGCTTGCAGCAGCGCCTGGGTATAGCCGAGCGCGAAGGCGAAGAACCGCTCGCGGTCGGGATCGACCTCGGAGAAGGGTACATGGTCGGGGCAGAGGATGCCCCGGTATCCGACCTCGCGATAGGCGCGGATGCAGGCCGCCATGTCGACCGACCCCTCATCCGGCATCGCCTCGCGGAAGTCGAGGTAGCCGCCCTTGATGTTGCGGAAATGGACCATGAAGATGCGGTTCTGCGGCCCGAACTCGCGGATCGCCTCCAGCACCGTCGCGGTCGGATCGCGCGACATCTCGGCGATGGTGCCCTGGCAGAAATTGAAGCCGAGCGACTTGCTTTCCGGCGCCAGATTGATGAAGCGCCGCAGGCCGTCCAGCGACCCCAGCACATGGTGCACGCCGTTCAGTCCGCCGGGCGGATAGGCCGGGTCGTGCGGGTGGCAGGCCAGCTTGACGCCGGCCTTCTCGGCGGTCGGCAGGATCGCCTCCACCAGATACTCGATGGCGCGCCAGCCGTCAGCCTCGCTGACGCCGCCCGCTTCGCTGGCCATCACCTGCCCGCAGGTTTCGGCAGCGCCGCCGGCACGCGCATCCTCGTCGTCCGGCAGCACGGTACCCCAGTAGGAGAAGCGGGCGTCGTTCTCCGCCCGGTACTCGTCGGCCTTGAAGGTCGAGCAGCGCATGCCGCCGCGCCCCTCCACCTCGCCGGTGCGGGTGATGCCGACCATGGCGACGGTGTATTTCACGGTGTCGACACCGCCGTCCGCCGCGGCACGGATGTTGTGGCGCAGCCGCTCCGCCGTCGCCGCCGCCTTCTCCGGCGCCCGCAGGCTGTCGAGCAGGATGGAGCCGACGTCCAGCGCCAGACAGTCCAGCGTCAGGCCATGGCCCTCCACCCATTTGCGCTGGGCGGCGACCTTGCGGCCGTCCCACAGGCCGGCCTCGACATCACCGTCGGCCATCACCGGCGCGTTCGGCCGGCTGTCGATGACGATGCCCCGGGCACCGAGCTGGGCGGACAGGCGCAGGCGCTTGTCGGTGGGGTTGATGAGCTGTTCGCCGATATACATGGGATGACCTCTGCCAAACCGTTCGACACGGACCGGATCGGGGGCGGGAACCCCGCCCCGCCGGCCGTTACGTCCTCAGTTCCATCCGCTTGATCTCGCCGACGATGACAAGATAGCTGACCGCCGCGATCAGGGCGTTGGCGCCGACGAAGACCAGCGCGCCGTTGAAGGAGCCGGTGGTCTGGATGATGTAGCCGATGATGATCGGCGTGGTGATCGACGAGATGTTGCCGCACATGTTGAACACGCCGCCGCTGAGACCGGTGATCTCCTTCGGCGCGCAGTCCGACATGACCGCCCAGCCCAGCGCCCCGATGCCCTTGCCGAAGAAGGCCAGCGCCATCAGCGATACGATGATCCACTGCAGGTCGGTGTAGTTGCAGGCGATCATCGCCATCGACATCAGCATGCCCAGCACGATCGGCGTCTTGCGGGCCGCGGTCAGGGAATAGCCCCGGCGCAGCATCGCATCCGACATCACGCCGCCCAGGATGCCGCCGGCGAAGCCGCAGATCGCCGGGATGGAGGCGATGAAGCCGGCGTTCAGGATCGACATGCCGCGGGCCTGGACCAGATAGACCGGGAACCAGGTGATGAAGAAATAGGTGATCGCGTTGATGCAGAACTGGCCGAGGAAGATGCCGACCATCATGCGGCTGGCGAAGAGCTGGCGGATGTAATCCCATTTCGCGCCGCTCTCGGCCACCGCCGTCTTCTTGCCGTCGTCCATGTTGACCAGACCGCCGCCGGCGGCGATGTAGTCCAGCTCGGCCTGATTGATGCGGGGATGGTCCTTGGGAGCATAGACGGTCTTCATCCACACGCCGGCCATGACGATGCCGAGGCCGCCCATGACGCCGAACACCCAGTGCCACCCGAAGGAATGGGTCAGCCAGCCCATCAGCGGCGCGAAGATGACCGTCGCGAAATACTGGGCGGAGTTGAAGACGGCCGACGCGGTGGCGCGCTCGTTGCCCGGGAACCATGCCGCCACCACGCGGCTGTTGCCGGGGAAGGACGGCGCCTCGGCGAAGCCGACGGCGAAGCGCAGAGCGAACAGCATCATCACCGCGGCCCCGCCGGCCAGGAAGCCGATGGTGCCCTGCATCAGGGTGAAGACCGACCAGGTGAAGATGCTCAGCCCATAGACGATCTTCGACCCGAAGCGGTCGAGCAGCCAGCCGCCCGGCAGCTGGCCCAGCACATAGGCCCAGCCGAAGGCGGAGAAGATGAAGCCCATTTCCGCCGCGCTGATTCCCAGTTCCTTCGAAATCACCGGGCCGGTGATCGACAGGGTGGCGCGGTCGGCGTAATTGACGACCGTGACCAGGAACAGCATCGCGAGGATGAGGTAGCGGACGTTGGTCCGCTTGGCCGTGGCCGCTGCGGCGGAAAAGGCGGACCGTTCGGCCGCGCCGTTGGCGGTGGTGTTCTCGGCGGTGCTCTCGAATGTCATGGAATTTCCTCCCTCAAGGCATGAGGGCGGGCAGGCGCGGCAGTCCGTTTCCGGACCCGTTCGACGGATCCGGCGTCATTGGCTGCACCTTGTGTCCGGCGTCGGGGACTGAAGCCCGGCGCCTGCCCGACCGGCGATGGCGTGTTGCCGTGGCTTACTTGAGTTACTGGGGACCCAGCGCCTCGATCAGGGCGCGCAACTCCTCGACCTCAGCCGGCGTGCAGTCGGTCAGCGGCGCGCGCACCGGGCCGGCGGGTCGGCCGACAATGGCGGCGCCCGCCTTGACGATGCTGACGGCATAACCGGCCTTGCGGTTGCGGATCGCCAGATAGGGCAGGAAGAACTGGTCGAGCAGCCGGTCGGTGGTGGCGGTATCGCCCGACGCGATCGCGCGGTAGAACTCCATCGCCGTGCGCGGGATGAAGTTGAAGACGGCCGACGAATAGACCGGCACGCCGATGGCGCGGTAGGCGGCGGCATAGACCTCGGCGGTCGGCAGGCCGCCCAGATAGCTGAAGCGGTCGCCCATCTTGCGGCGGATGGTCGTCATCATCTCGATGTCGCCCAGCCCGTCCTTGAAGCCGATCAGGTTGGGACAGCGCTCCGCCAGCCGGGCCAGCCGGTCGGCGCCCAGCTTGCAGGTGGCGCGGTTGTAGATGATGACGCCGATGCCGACCGACTTGCAGATCGCCTCGACATGGGCGGCGACGCCCTCCTGGTCGGCTTCGGTCAGATAATGCGGCAGCACCAGGATGCCGGCGGCGCCGGACTTCTCGGCGGCCTGCGCCATCTCGATCGCGATGCGGGTGGAGTAGCCGACGCCGGCGATGATCGGCACGTCCTTGCCGCAGACCTCGACGGCCAGCGACACGATGCTCTTGTGCTCGTCCGGGGTCAGGGAGAACAGCTCCCCGGTGCCGCCGGCGGCGAACAGGGCGGACGCGCCATAGGGCTTCAGCCATTCCAGGCGGCGGGCATAGCCGCCCGGCTCGAAGGTGCCGTCGGCGGTGAAATCGGTCAGCGGGAACGACAGAAGACCTTCGCTGACGACGGCCTTCAGGGCTTGCGGTTCCATCGGGGGCATCCTTGGAAAAACGGTGGTGACTGTCCGCGGAGACGAAGCCGCGGGCCGGTGTTGCGGCGATCCGTTCAACACCGGCGGCGTCCGATGACAGGACGACTACCATCATATCAGTCATCATACAAGTGGTTTGATGCGCACAGAGGCAATCAGCCTTCCCACCAATCGGCGGGCGGTAAACGCCCTCTCCGGCCTCGGGAGAGGGCGCAACAGGCGACAGCTTTTCTGCTGTGTCGGGGACCGAATTTGTCCCGGCGTTCAGCCCGCCGCGGCGGCCGTCTTGAAATCGCCGCCGGCGCGCAGCCGGTCGCGGCTGCCGTTCAGATGCAGGCGGATGGCGGCGCGGGCGCCTTCCGGATCCTGGCGTTCGATGGCGGAATAGATGGTCTGGTGCTCGTCGTTGATCCGCCGCAGATACTGCCGGCGCGAATCGCCCTCCAGATGGCCGTAGCGCACGCGGGCGCGCGGGATCAGCAGCGATCCGAGATAGGAGAACAGGGCCAGGAAATGCTTGTTTCCGGTCGCCGCGGCAATGGCGCTGTGAAAGGCAAGATCGGCGTCGATGGCGTCCTCGCCCGCCTCCACCGCCGCCGTCATGGTGTCCAGCGCCTCGCGCATGCGGGCCAACTGGCTGTCGTCGCGGCGGATGGCGGCCAGATAGGCAGCTTCCGATTCCAGGCTGATGCGGACCTCCAGCACCGAAATCGCCTCGTTCACCGCCTCCAGTGACGATTCCTCGATGCGGAAGGGCAGGATCGCGGCGTCGCGCAGGACGAAGGCGCCCAGCCCCTGCCGGGTGGAGACCATGCCGACCGCCTTCAGATTTGCGATCGCCTCGCGCACCACGGTGCGGCTGACGCCGAATTCGTCGATCAGATCCTGTTCGCTCGGCAGCCGGTCGCCGCTCTTGAACTGTCCGCTGGAAATCCGTTCGGCCAGGGCATCCACCAGTTGCTTCGCCAGCGGATCCCGGCGCCTGCGCGCTGTCATCACCATCCTCACCCAACCTAAGGCTCCGGGCCGAACGCCCGTCACCACGCCACCCGGAAAGTTAACACCCACAAAACCTATACGACAATAGACAAGCAAACCAGGGCGGCAGCACGATATTGGCGCATATGGGCGGGTCGGATTGTTGCGCACTTGTATGATGAGTGATGACGTGATAGATGGCATGCCCAGCAGATGAACGCGGATTGCGGCGGCGTTAGACCCCCACCCTAACCCTCCCCCGCTGGGCGGGGGAGGGGACAAGTGCTTAAGCGGGAGAGTGGCGGCAGTCCCTCCCCTGCCCAGCGGGGGAGGTTAGGTGGGGGCAATCGCCAGCCGACCCCTGCCCACAAAGGAGACATCATGACCATCACCGGCGAGATGCTGATCGGCGCGAGCGCCCACCGCGGCGCCCAGGGCGAGTTCCGCGCCGTCGACCCCGCCACCGGCGAGGTGCTGGAGCCCGTCTTCGGCGGCGGCGGCGCGGCAGAGGTGGAGCGCGCCTGCGCCCTGGCCTGGGCCGCCTTCGACAGCTTCCGCGAGACCGGCCTGGAGCAGCGCGCGACCTTCCTCGAAACGGTCGCCCAGAACATCCTCGACATCGGCGACGACCTCATCACCCGCGCCATGGCCGAATCCGGCCTGCCGCGCCCCCGGCTGGAGGGCGAGCGTGGCCGCACCGTCGGCCAGCTCCGCCTGTTCGCCCAGGTCGTCCGCGAGGGCAGCTGGATCGAGGCCCGCATCGACCCGGCCCTGCCGGCGCGCACGCCGCTGCCCCGATCCGACATCCGCCAGCGCCACATCGCGCTGGGGCCGGTCGCGGTGTTCGGCGCGTCCAACTTCCCGCTCGCCTTCTCGGTGGCCGGTGGCGACACGGCCTCGGCCTTCGCCGCCGGCTGCCCGGTGGTGGTGAAGGGCCATGGCGCCCATCCCGGCACGTCGGAGCTGGTCGGCCGCGCCATCCAGGCGGCGGTCGCCTCCTGCGGCCTGCATGAGGGCGTCTTCTCCCTGCTGTTCGGCACCGGCAACGAGATCGGCACGGCGCTGGTCGCCGACCCGCGGATCAAGGCGGTCGGCTTCACCGGCTCGCGTCGTGGCGGGCTGGCGCTGATGGAGGTGGCGGCCCGGCGGCCGGAGCTGATCCCGGTCTATGCCGAGATGAGCAGCATCAACCCGGTCTTCCTGATGCCGGCGGCGCTGTCCTCGCGGGCCGAGGCTCTGGGCAAGGCGTTCGTCGCCTCGCTGACCATGGGCGCCGGGCAGTTCTGCACCAACCCCGGCATCCTGCTGGGCGTCGAAGGGCCGGACCTCGACCGCTTCGTCGATGCTGCGGTTGCGGCTCTCGGCGGCAGTGCGGCCTCGACCATGCTGACGCCGGGCATCCACGCTGCCTATGACGCCGGCGTCGCCAAGCTGGCCGGCAGCGGCGATGTGACGACGCTGGCGCGCGGTCTGGCCTGCAGCGGCCCGAACCAGGCGCAGGCGGCCTTCTTCACCACGACGGCCGACGCCTTCCTGGCCGACACCGAGTTGCAGGAGGAGGTGTTCGGCGCCGCGTCGCTGCTGATCCGCTGCCCGGACGTGGCGGCGATGAAAGCGGTGGCGGAAAAGCTGGAAGGGCAGCTGACGGCGACCTTGCAGATGGATGCGGAGGACAAGGGCGCGGTGGCGGGTCTGATCCCGACGCTGGAGCGCAAGGCTGGCCGCATCCTGGCGAACGGCTGGCCGACGGGGGTTGAGGTCTGCCACGCGATGGTGCATGGCGGCCCGTTCCCGGCGACCTCGGACCCGCGCAGCACCTCGGTCGGCACGCTGGCGATCCGCCGCTTCCTGCGCCCGGTCTGCTACCAGGACTTGCCGCCCGACCTGCTGCCGGAGCCCTTGCGCGACGGCAACCCGTTGGGGCTGTGGCGGCGGGTGGATGGAGAACTGGGTCGCACCTAATCGCCAGCCCAAGTCCCCCTCTCCCCGCTTTCGGCGGACCAAAGGTCCGCCTGTCGCGTCAGCGCAAACTACGTTTGCGCGTGAGCGGGGGAGAGGGCTTCTGCTCCATCGCCGCCCGCAGCAGGGCGGCGACGCGGAACGGCGCGTGCAGGAACTTGCTGTAGGGCAGCGTCGCGAACCAGCCGAGCACGAGGCCGAGATGGACCAGCAGCAGCGGCCCCATCGCCGCCGTTTCGCGCATCGCGAGCAGCCCTAGGCCGCTGGCCGCCACCAGGAACAGCAGCGCCAGCAAGGCGCCATCGCCACCGGTCAGGCTGCGCGCCACCGGCCCCGGATCGGCGCGCCGCTTGAGCAGCGCCAGCCCGGCCGTGCCGACCACCATCCCGACACCCCCCAGCCCGCCGAGCAGGACCGGCAGGCTCAGCAGCGGATAGGGCGCCTGCCAGCCCAGTCCATGGTCGTAGACGGTCGCCACGCCGGTGGCGGCGAAGCAAAGCGCCACCCCATAGAACAGCGCATGGTGGAACCGCCGCCGCGCCTGGGAAAAGCGTTCGTCCCTATCGTTGCAGCCGGCCCCGCCGCCGCCGAGATTGCGCAGGCTGGCCGCATCGCGGAGCGCATCACGCACAGCCGGCCACAGCGCCGCTCCGGCCGGCGCCGGCCCCATGCCGCGCCAGAAGGACGCCACGCTGAAACAGATGGCGAGCAGCGACCACAGCATCACCGCCCCGGCGACCCCGGCGATGGCCCCCCACGGCACCAGCCGGTAGAAGGCGCCCGGCCCGTCATGCCGCCCGAACAGCACCTCCGCCGGCAGGCTCAGGACCGCCGGCAGCGCCACCAGCGCCATCGCGGCCAGGGTGACGGCGGCGACGAAGGACCACCCCGCGCCGGGCAGGCGCCCCCTCAACACCGGCGGCCAGACATGGTCGCGGTAGGTCTGCTGCCGGACCAGACTGAGGCTTTTCGGCAGGTTCAGGTCGAAGGCATGCGGCGGTGCGTACTGGCAGGCGTGATAGCAGGACCGGCAGTTGTGGCAGAGGTTGGACAGGAAGGTCAGGTCCGCCGCCAAGACCAGTCTTCGCGGCTTCAGCGCGGAGAAGACCGCGCAATAGCCGTCGCAGAACTGGCAGGCATTGCAGATCTCCAGCGCCCGCCGCGCCTCCCCCGCGATCCGGCCGGCCTCGTCGTCAGCGCAGGGCATGGGCTGCGGCCTCCCGTCCGGCGATGCGGCCGAACACGGCGCCGACCGTCATGGCGCCGCCCGCCAGATAGCCGCAGCCGAGGATGTTGGGCGCCATGACGACCCCGGCGGCATAAACCCCCTCCAAACCGGCCCCGTCCCGCCGCAGCACCCGCGCGCGTTCATCGACCCGCACCCCCAGGCAGGTGGAGGTGACGCCGGCCCGCACCGGATAGGCGCCGAAGGGCGGGACCATGATCGGTTCGGCAAGCCGTGTCTTCGGCGGATCGACGCCCGCCGTGCCGCCTCCGTCGGTGATCGCGGCGTTGAAGCCGGCCATCGTGGCCTCCAAGGCCGGCGGAGAAATCCCCAGATCCCTCGCCAGTTCGCCGATGCTGTCCGCCCGGATCGCCGGAAAGATGGAGGGCCGGAACCGCGTCTCGATGGCCGCATCGAAGATCGAAAAGGCGACGGCGCCGGGGCACCGGACCACCAGCTCGCCCCAGGCCGTGTAGCGCGACGGCCCGACGACCGCCCCTTCGTCGGCGAAGCGACGGCCGTCCCGGTCCACGACGATGCCGTGGGCGATGCCGTCCAACCGGGTGACGATGCCGCCGTCAAAGGGCGGCGCGCGGCCATCCACCGCGACCATGTGGCAGCGATCCGCCGCCCCCACCGGCTCCGCCCCCTCGTCCAGCAGCGCCTTCAGCGGAATGCCGGTCGCATGCGGGGTGCCGCGGATCGCGAACCGGTCGGCAGCCTTGCCCCACTCCCGCCGCAGCCAGCCGGGATCGGCCTGGAACCCGCCGGAGACGACGACGAGCGCCCGCGCCGTCACCGTGACGCCCGGCTCCCCCACGGTGACGGCCGGCGCCCCGTCGCGCAGATGCAGCCCTCGCACGGTGCTGTCATACCGGATGGCGACGCCCAGCCCATCGGCGGTGGCATAGAGCGCATTCACCAGCGCCTTCCCGCCGCCGAGGAAGAAGGCGGTCTTGCGCGAATAGGGCAGCACCTCGTCGGCACAGCTTTGGAACCGCACGCCGTTGCCGGCCAGCCAATCGACGATGTCGGCGCTGGCGTCGACGAACAGCCGCGCCAGCCCGTCATCTGCATCCCCGGCTACGCGCCGCAGGTCGGCCAGATAATCGTCGGCCGGATAGCGCCCCCGCACCCACGGGGTCGGCGCGTCATGCATGACCCGCATGTTGCGGGAATGGCGGGCGTTCCCGCCGCGCAGCGCCTTGGGCGCCGCCTCCAGCAGCAGGACCGCCGCGCCGGCCCGGCGGGCGGCGATGGCGGCGCAGAGCGCGGCGTTCCCGCCACCCACCACCAGAACGTCGCAGTCGTACGGTACACCGGTCATCGCCATGGCTTTAGACCCGGACGGCCTGCGCTGGGAAGGGCCAAGCCCTGCGACACAGGGCAGCGCCCCGACTTTTGCACAAAAACTCCCCAGAACAGGATCAAATTCCCATAAGCTCTCCGCCAAAGGTTCCACCCATCCAAGGAGCAAAACCATGGCGCTCGACAGCCGCACCCTTGCCCCCAACGCTCTTGGCGACCGTTTCCCCCGCTGGGCCGAAGAGCCGCCGGTGCCCGCCGAAGGCTCGCTCATCCCCGGATCCCAGTTCCACGAGGAGCAATGGATCATGGCTGCCGGCATGCTGGCGCGCGGCAGCAGCTTCCTCCAGGTCTCGCGTGCCATGGGGTGCAGCCGGACGACTCTCTGGCGGGCCTATTACGGGTCCAAGGATTTTCGTCACAGGGTGTGGTGGGAACGGCAGGCGCTGAACCGCGAGGCCGAACTCCGCCTGTCCTCGATCCGCGCCCTGGTCGCCGAGCAGATCGAACGGCTGGTCTCCATGGGCGATCCGGCGACGGTGCGCTGGCTGGCCGACCGGCTGGGGCTGTTCGCCGGTCTCGACGCCCCGGCGGCCGAACGCCCGGCCTCCCACCCCCGGCCCCCCGGCCGGAAGATCCGCCCACCGTCGCCGTCCCCGAACCGGACGACGACCTCGCCGGAAACCTGCGCGAGCGCACCCCTCCCAGCCCCGAGATGATCGCCGCCATCCTGGCCCGGCCGCCGCTGGATGGAACATCCGCCAAAAACTGTTCCACGCCGTTCCACCCCAGACCGATCCATTCCCCGGAGCTGACACGTATCGTCAGTTGACATACCAACGTTTCATGCATCCCATATGGGGTGTCGCCGGCCGACACCCGCACCCAAACTTGCGCTGTCGGCCTACAGAACGTCGCAACGCAGGAGCCGGCACCCATGACGACCATGGAGTGTGGAGCAGGGGCGTGTGGAGCAGGGGCATGTGGAACGGGGATGGCCGATCCGACGATGCTGCCCGCCGCGGCACCCGAAGCCATGCCCGGCATCCTGACCGCCCTGGTCGCCGAACAGGACCGCGAGGCCGCGGCATGGCTTGAGACGATCCTCGCCGCCCCGCCCCTGCCCGGCACGGCGGAGTTCATGCGGCTGTTCGCGATCGCCGGCCGCAGGCTGGGCGCCACCGCACCGCAGGGCTGGCCGCCCTCCCGCATCGCCCGCGCCGCCCTGCTCGCCGCGTCGGTCATTGCCGCAGGGGAGAAGGCCCCCGCCCGGCTGGCGACCGCCTTCCGCCGGTCGGACAGCACGGAGCGGGCGGCGATCCTCCAGTCGCTGATGTTGTTGCCTGACCCCGCCCGCTTCGCCGGTCTCGCCGCCGACGCCTGCCGCTCCAGCGTGCAGCCGGTGTTCGAGGCCATCGCCTGCGACAACCGCTATCCCGCCGACCATTTCGCCGAGCCGGTCTTCAACCAGATGGTGCTGAAGGCGGTGTTCACCGGCGCATCGCTAGCCCGCGTGGTCGGACTGGCGGACCGGACGACGGCCCGACTGCGCCGCATGGCCGCCGATTTCCGCGATGAACGGCGGGCCTCCGGCCGGCCGGTGCCGGCGGACCTCGACTTCCTCCTCGATCTGGGAACCTGACGTGATGAAGCTGTTTGACCCGCACATCCACATGACGTCGCGCACCACCGACGATTATGCCGCCATGCGCCGGGCCGGCATCGTCGCGGTGACCGAACCGGCCTTCTGGCTGGGCCAGCCGCGCACCCACGCCGGCAGCTTCGAGGATTACTTCCTGTCGCTGATCGGCTGGGAACGCTTCCGCGCCAGCCAGTTCGGCATCCGCCATTTCTGCACGCTGGGCCTGAACCCCAAGGAGGCCAACACCCCCGACATCGTCGACGGCGTGCTGGAACTGGTCGACCTCTACCTGGAGAAGGAGGGCGTCGTCGCGGTGGGCGAGATCGGCTACGACGACATGAGCCCGGCGGAGGACGACATCCTCGCCCGGCAGGTCGAAATGGCCAAGAACCACGGCCTGCCGGTGATGATCCACACGCCCCACCGCGACAAGAAGGCCGGCACCCGCCGCACCCTGGACTTGCTGCGCGAGGCCGGGATGCCGCCGCACCTCACCCTGATCGACCACAACAACGAACTGACGCTGGAAATGGTGCTGGAGAGCGGCTGCTGGGCCGGCCACACCATCTATCCCGGCAGCAAGATGGACGAGCCGCGCATGGTCGGGCTGGTCCAGGCCTTCGGGCCGGAGCGGATCATGGTCAACAGCTCCGCCGACTGGGGGATCAGCGACCCGCTGAAGGTGCCGAAGACCGCGCAGGCCATGCGCGACGCCGGCATCGCGGAAGAGGCCATCGAGACCATCGTCTGGCGCAACCCCATCGCCTTCTACGCCCAGAGCGGCCGGCTCGACCCGGCGGAGCTGGAAATCCCGCTGCCGGTCGACCAGCGCCTGCTGTTCGAAGGCAACACCGTCCTGCGCGGCCAACCCCCGACCGTCGAGATGGCGGCCGCCGGATCGGACCACTGACGGCGATGAGGCGCACGCTGGTCCTGAACATCGTCGGGCTGACCGCCGACCTCCTGCCCCATGCACCCGCCATTTCCCGGCTGGCGGCGCGGGGGATGCGTCCGCTGGTGCCGGTGCTGCCGGCGGTCACCTGCTCGGTGCAGGCCAGCATGCTGACCGGGCTTCCCCCCTCCGGCCATGGCTGCGTCGCCAACGGCTGGTACGATCGCGACCTGTCGGAAATCCTGTTCTGGAAGCAGAGCAACCGGCTGGTCGCCGGCGAAACGCTGTGGGAGGAGGCGCGGCGCCGTGACCCGGCCTTCGTCGGGGCGAAGCTGTTCTGGTGGTACAACATGTACTCCGGCGCCGACATCAGCGTCACACCACGCCCGATCTATGCCGCCGACGGCCGCAAGCTGCCGGACATCTACACCCACCCCGACACCCTGCGCGGCGAGCTGACACAGGCGTTGGGACCGTTCCCGCTGTTCCGCTTCTGGGGCCCCGGCGCCGATCTGGTGTCCAGCCGCTGGATCGCGGACTGCGCGGCGGAGGTGGAGCGGCGCTTCCGCCCCAGCCTGTCGCTCGTCTATCTGCCGCATCTCGACTACGACCTGCAGCGGCTTGGCCCCGACGACCCGCGCATCCCCGCCCAGGTCGCCGCCGTCGACGCCCTGGCCGCTCCACTGATCGAGGCGGCGGAGCGCGAGGGCACGCGGGTCGTCGTGCTGTCGGAATACGGCATCACCGGCGTGTCCGGCCCCATCGCCATCAACCGCGCCCTGCGCTGGGCCGAGCTGATCGCAGTACGGGAGGAACAGGGCGGCGAACTGCTCGACCCCGGCGCCTCGGCCGCCTTCGCCGTCGCCGACCACCAGCTGGCCCATGTCTATGTCCGCAACCCCGAACAGGTGGCGGCGGTGCGCGACCTGCTGCTGGGCCTCGACGGGGTGGAGCGGGTGCTGGACGCCGAGGCGCAGCAGGCCGCCGGCATCCGCCACCCGCGCGCCGGCGAGCTGGTCGCGGTCGCCCGCGCCGACCGCTGGTTCAGCTATCCCTACTGGGTGGACGACGACCGGGCGCCAGACTTCGCCCGCACCGTGGAAATCCACCGCAAGCCCGGCTACGACCCGGCCGAACTGTTCCTCGACCCCGCCCTGCGCTTTCCGAAGGCATCCATCGGCTGGCGGCTGGCGAAGAAGGCGCTGGGCTTCCGCACGCTGATGGACGTGATCCCGCTCGACGCCGGGCTGGTGAAGGGATCGCACGGCCGACCGACCGACCGGCCGGAGGCCGGGCCGCTGCTGATCTCCTCCGAACCCGCCCTGCTGCCCGATGGCCCGGTGCCGGCGGAGGCGGTCAAGTCCCTCCTGCTCGCCCATCTCTTCGACCCCATCTCTTCGACGAGGTGACCGCCCGATGACCTCCACTCTCCATCCGGACGTCTGCTCCCCCATCATCCGCCAGCGCTTCGCCGTCACCTTCGACTACGCCGTCGCCTTCACCCGCGATGCCTTCGACCCGGCCAACCCGACGCTGGCCGACGCCATGGGCACGGCGGGTGCCGATCCGCGCCCGCGCTGCCTCGCCTTCGTCGACATGGGCGTGCTGGCCGGACACCCGGCCCTGCCGGAGGCCATCGCCGCCCATTTCGCCGCCCGCGACGATCTGCCGACCCTGGTGGCGCCACCCCGCCTGCTGCCGGGTGGGGAGGCGGTGAAGAACGACCCGGCCCTGATCGGGCAGATGCATGACGCCATCCTCGGCCACGGCATCGACCGCCATTCCTATGTGCTGGCGGTCGGCGGCGGCGCCTTCCTCGACGCGGTTGGGCTTGCCGCCTCCACCGCGCACCGCGGCGTGCGGCTGGTGCGCATGCCGACCACGGTGCTGGCGCAAAACGATTCCGGCGTCGGGGTGAAGAGCGCCATCAACCTGAACGGCGCCAAGAACCAGATCGGCACCTTCGCCCCGCCCTGGGCGGTGGTCAACGACGCCGCCTTCCTCGACAGCCTGCCGCAGCGCGACCGCATCGCCGGCATGGCGGAGGCGGTGAAGGTGGCGCTGATCCGCGACGGCGCCTTCTTCGAATGGCTGGAACGGTCGGCCGACGCCCTGACCCTGTTCGAGCCCGACGCCGTCGCCCACCTGATCCGCCGCTGCGCCGAGCTGCACATGCGCCAGATCGCCGAGGGCGGCGACCCGTTCGAACAGGGCAGCGCCCGCCCGCTCGATTTCGGCCATTGGGCCGCCCACAAGCTGGAGACGCTGAGCCGCAACCACCTGCGCCATGGCGAGGCGGTGGCCATCGGCATCGCGCTCGACACCCGCTATTCGGTGCTGGCCGGGCTTCTGCCGGAGGGCGAGGATCTGCGCGTCGCCGTCCTGCTGGAGCATCTGGGCTTCCGCCTGTGGCACCCGGCGCTCGCCCGCGTCGATGCCGCCGGCCGGCCGCAGGTGCTGGCCGGGCTGGAGGAGTTCCGCGAGCATCTCGGCGGCCGGCTGACCATCACCCTGCTGGCCGGCATCGGCCGGGGGATCGAGGTCAACGCCATGGATGCCGCCTTGGTCGAAAGCGCCATCGGCTGGCTGTCGGCGCGGGAGGCCGCCTGATGCGCCTGTCCGGCGGCGGCACGCTCGGCTATTGCCTGAACGTCCACCCGACCCAGAGTTTCGCCGAGGTGCGGGCGGCCCTGCTGGGGCCGGTGCGCGAGATCAAGCGCCGGCTCTGCCCCGACCGCCCCTTCGGCGTCGGGCTGCGCCTGTCCGCCGAGGCGGCGTCGGAAGCGGGCGTGGCGGCGGAACTGGCGGCGATCTTCGACGGCGAGGGGTTCGCGGCCTTCACCATGAACGGCTTCCCCTATGGCCGCTTCCACGGCGCGCCGGTCAAGGAGGCCGTCTACGAGCCGGACTGGACGACGGCGGAGCGCGTCGCCTACAGCCTCTCCCTGGCCGAGACCATGGCCGCCCTGGTCCCGCCGGGCGGCTTCGCGACAATCAGCACCGTGCCCGGCGGCTACGCCCCACGCGTGACCGGGCGCGAAGCGGCGGTGGCCGACGGGCTGTTGCAGGCGGTGGCCGGGCTGGTCCGGCTGGAGCAAAGCACCGGCCGAACCGTGGCGCTGGCACTGGAGCCGGAACCCTGGTGCCTGCTGGACAGCACCGCCGATGCCGTCACCTTCTTCCGGGCGCACCTGTTCACCGATGCGGCGGCCCGGCGGCTCGGCGCCCTTGCCGGGCTGACGGCGGACGAGGCGGCGGCGGCGCTGCCGCGCCATCTCGGCCTCTGCCTCGACGTCTGCCACATGGCGGTCAACTTCGAGGAACCGGTGGAGACGCTGGCCGCCCTGGCCGCCGCCGGTATCCCGATCCACAAGGTCCAGCTCAGCGCCGCCCTGCGGATCGAGCGGGCCGATGCCGTAGCGCGCGAGCGGCTGGCCGCCTTCCGCGATGCCGTCTATCTCCACCAGACCGTCGCCCGCGCGGCGGATGGCACAGCGGCAGGCAGATTGCGGCGCTTCGTCGACCTGCCGCAGGCGCTGGAAAGCCCCGGCGGCGAGGACGAGGAATGGCGGGTCCATTTCCACGTCCCGGTCTTCGCCGAACCCGAACCGCCGCTCGATTCCACCAGCGGCGCGCTGGAGGGGGTGCTGGCGATCCACCGCGGCCGGCCGGTGGCGCCGCATCTGGAGGTCGAAACCTACACCTGGGATGTCCTGCCCGCCGAAGCCTGCGGCGCGGGTGCGATGAGCGTCGTCGACGGAATCGAAAGGGAATTGCGATGGGTGTTGGAACGGCTGTCCTGATCCGCCCGCGCGCGGCCCTGATCCTCGGCCGGGTTTCCAACCTGCCGACGGTGCTGAGCAACGCGATGGCAGGGATCGCGCTCTCCGGTGTCGGAACGCTGGACGGAGTTGCCCGCGCCGCCATCGTGCTGGCGCTGTTCTATGTCGGCGGCATGTACCTGAACGACGCCTTCGATGCGGAGATCGACGCGCGGGAACGGCCGGGCCGCCCGATTCCGAAGGGCGATGCCTCCCTCGGCGCGGTGTTCGCCGCCGGCCTCATACTGATCGCGCTCGGCGTCGCCCTGGCCGCCCTGTCGGGACTGCAGGCGGGACTATGCGGCGGGCTGCTGGCGGGCGCGATCCTGCTCTATGACGCCCTGCACAAGCGCACGGCGGCGGCTCCGGCGATCATGGGTCTGTGCCGGCTGCTGTCCTACGCCACCGCGGCGGCCATCGCAGGCGGCGGCGCGCTGGCGCCCTGGATGCTGCTGGGGGCGGGCGGGTTGTTTTGCCATGTGGTCGGGCTGACCTTCGCCGCCCGGCAGGAGGCCTACGACCGGCTGGACAAGGCTTGGCCGCTGGGCGTGCTGGCGGTCCCGCTTGCCGGCGCGCTGTGGGTCGCGCTCGGCAACCCGGCGGCGCTCGTCCTGTGGGCGGCGCTGGCGGCGGCGACGGGCTGGGCGGTGCATCGCCTGTTCCGCCGCGCGCCGGGTGACGTTCCGCGCGCGGTGGCGGTCCTGATCGCCGCCATCGCTCTCTACGACGCCGTGCTGATCGCCGCGGCCGGAGCCGGTGCCGCCGCCCCGCTCGCCGTTGCCGCCGCACTGTGTTTCCCGCTGACCCTGGCGCTCCAGAAGGTCATTCCGGGGACATGAGCCTGCCATTCCGAGCCGCACCCCGACATCATCAGGAACCCACCGCCGCCATGCCGAGTTGTCGCCCGGGGCCGGACGCCATCGTTCCGCCCCGATCACGGCGACGCGGAGGTTCTTTGATGGTTCCCGACTGGCTTCATCTGCTGTCCATCGCCGCCCTGGTCTTCGGCGGGCTGTGCGCGCTGGTCGTGCTGGTCGATGTGGTGCGCCATCCCCAGCACATGTGGATCATGAACGTCGTCTGGCCGGTGACCGCCCTGTTCGGGACGGTCCTCACCCTCTGGGGCTATTTCACCTATGGCCGGCTGGCGACCCACGAGATGATGCGGCAGGCGAAGGAGCGCGGCGAGGAAATGCCGAGCAAGCGCGACACGCCCTTCCCGATGATGGTCGCCAAGGGGGCGGCCCATTGCGGCAGCGGCTGCACGCTGGGCGACATCATCGCCGAATGGCTGGTGGTGTTCGCACCGACGGTGGCGGTCTGGTTCGGCTGGCGCAGCCTGTTTGCCGAGAAGATGTTCGCGGTGTGGATCGTCGACTTCATCTTCGCCTTCGCATTCGGCGTCGCCTTCCAGTATTTCACCATCAAGCCGATGCGCAACCTGTCCCCCGGCGAAGGGCTGGTGCAGGCGGTGAAGGCCGATGCGGCCTCGCTGACGGCGTGGCAGGTCGGCATGTACGGCTTCATGGCCTTCGCCGGCTTTTACCTGTTCGGCACGGTGCTGGGCGCAAAGCTGGAGCCGGCCTCCCCGGAGTTCTGGTTCATGATGCAGATCGCCATGCTCTGCGGCTTCGTCACATCCTACCCGGTCAACTGGTGGCTGATCTCCACCGGCGTGAAGGAGAGGATGTAGGCTGGAACCCGCCCCTTTTGCCCTGATCCTCCCCGATTTTTCCGTTGTGCCGCAGGACGTCACCTCCGAACTCAGGAGGCATGCTGATGAGTGGAGCGGCTCTGGCCATCGCGCTGGCCTATTTCGGGTTCCTGTTCGCCATCGCCTCCTGGGGGGACCGCCGGGCGCGCCGCCATGGGACGCAGCCGGGGGCGGGATCGGGTCCGCTGGTCTATGCGCTGTCGCTGGCCGTCTACTGCACCGGCTGGACCTTCTACGGCAGCGTCGGCATGGCGTCGACCGGCGGTTATGCCTTCCTGCCGATCTATGTCGGCCCGATCCTGATCTTCACGCTGGGATGGCCGCTGCTGCACAAGATCCTGCGGATCGCCAAGGCCCAGAACATCACCTCGATCGCCGATTTCCTTGCCGCCCGCTATGGCAAGAGCCAGTCGGTCGCGGCCATCGTCACGTTGGGCGCCATCGTCGGGACCGTGCCCTACATGGCGTTGCAGTTGAAGGCCGTCTCATCCAGCTTCGCCGTCCTGCTGCGCTATCCCGAGATCGTCATGTTGGAGCAGCCGGCGGCCTCCCCGATCTGGGCCGACAGCGCGCTGGTCGCCGCCGTGGTGTTCGCCCTGTTCGCCATTTTGTTCGGCACGCGCCACGTCGACGCGACCGAACGCAACGAGGGCATGATGCTGGCCATCGCGGTGGAGGCGGTGATGAAGCTGACCGCCTTCCTCGCCATCGGCGCCTACGCGACCTGGGGACTGTTCGACGGACCGGCCGACCTGCTGCGTCTGGCATCGGCCGAACCGGACCTGCGGCACCAGTTCGCCAGCGGCGTCAACGGTTCCAGCTGGATCACCATGACCGCGCTGGCCGGGTTGTCGGTCCTCTGCCTGCCGCGCATGTTCCACGTCGCCGTCATCGAGAACCGCGACGAGGAGCATATCCGGCAGGCGACGTGGCTGTTCCCGACCTATCTCGCGGCCATGGCCCTGTTCGTCGTTCCCATCGCCGCAGCCGGCCTCCTGCTGTTCCCGGAAGGTTCGGTGGACCGCGACATGACGGTTCTGGCCCTGCCGATGTCCGGCCGGCAGGAAATTCTGACGACCATCGCCTTCGTCGGCGGCCTGTCCGCCGCCACCGGCATGGTGATCGTCTCCTCCGTCGCCATCGCCAACATGGTCAGCAACGATCTGGTGGTGCCCATCCTGCTGCGCCGCCGCGGCGGCCGGATCGATCGTCTGGACATGCGCCGGCTGATCCTGGGCACCCGCCGGGTGACGATCCTGGTGCTGATGCTGCTGTCCTACGTCTATTACCGGATGATCGGGACCGGCTTCCCTCTGGCCTCCATCGGCCTCGTCAGCCTCGCCGCGGTGGCGCAGTTCGCGCCGGCCCTGATCGGCGGCATGATCTGGCGGGGGGCCACAGCGACCGGCGCCGTCTGGGGCGTCGTCGCCGGCTTCGTCGTGTGGGGCTACACGCTGCTGCTGCCGGCGATCATCGAGGCCGGCTGGCTGTCGTCCGCCATCCTGACCACCGGTCCGTTCGGAACCGGCCTGCTGGCGCCGCAGCGTCTGCTCGGCTTCCATTTCGATCCTTTCGTCCATGGCGTGACCTGGAGCCTGCTCGCCAACAGCGTGGTCTACATCGCGGTCTCGCTGCGGACGGTGCCACGGCCGATCGAGCGTTTGCAGGCCGGCGCCTTCACCGACACCGACCTCCAGTGGAGCCATGCCGGGTTCGAACCGCGCACCGGCTCCGTCACGGCGGAAGAACTGAGGACGGTGGCCGCCCGCTATCTCGGCCCCGAACGGGCGGAGCATGGCTTCGCCGGCCTATCGGCGTCCAACAGCACGGGAGAGGCCGACCTGCGCCTGATCCGGCAGACGGAGAAACTGCTGGCGAGCGCCATCGGCGCCGCCTCCGCCCGGCTGGTGATGGCCCTGACGCTGGAACGGCACAGCGTCGGCAAGGGCAACGCGCTGCGGCTGCTGGACGACGCGACGGCGGCCATCCAGTACAACCGCGACGTCCTGCAGACGACCATGGAGAACGTCGCCCAGGGGATCGCCGTCTTCGACAAGGATCTGCGGCTGGTCAGCTGGAACCGCCGCTTCCACCGGCTGCTGGCGATCCCGGCGGAGATGGAACCGGCCGGGATCGCCCTTCCGGAAATCCTGCGCTTCGGCGCCCTGCATGGGCTCTACGGCCAGGGCGATCCCGCCGCCCTCGTCGCCCGGCAGCTCGACGTCTTCCTCGCCAGCATCGCCAACCCGGTCGAGCAGCACCGGCCGGACGGCAGCGTCCTGGAGATGCACACCTGCCGGATGCCCGGCGGCGGCTATGTCACCACCTTCTCCGACATGACTGAGCGTGTCCGCGCCGCCGCGGCGCTGGCCGAAGCCAAGGACCGGCTGGAGCAGCGCGTCCGCCAGCGCACCGCCGAACTGGCCCGTGCCAAGGCCGCGGCGGAGGAAGCCAGCCAGGACAAGACGCGCTTCCTCGCCGCGGCGAGCCACGATCTGCTGCAGCCACTGAACGCCGCGCGCCTCTATGCCTCCAGCCTCGGCGACCGGATGCCGAACGACGCGCTGGTCGGCAAGCTGGACGGCGCCCTGGCGTCGGTGGAGGAACTGCTGGGGGAACTGCTGGACATCTCCCGGCTCGACGCCGGCGCGGTGAAGCCGGAGCGGCAGAGCTTCCCGCTCGGCCGACTTTTCGCCACGCTGGCGGTGGAGTTCGCGCCGCTGGCGGAGCAGCGGGGGCTGCAGCTGCGCATCCTGCCCTGTAGCCTCGCCGTCGACAGCGACTGGCGCCTGCTGCACCGGCTGCTGCAGAACCTGCTGGCCAATGCGATCCGCTACACGCCGCAGGGCCGGGTGCTGCTGGGCGCCCGCCGGGCCGCCGGCCATGTCCTGGTCCAGGTCTGCGACACCGGCATCGGCATTCCCGAGGACAAGCAGGCCCTGGTCTTCGGCGAGTTCCGGCGCTTCGCCGAGGCACCGGGGGTGGAACATGGGCTGGGGCTGGGGCTGTCCATCGTCGAGCGTATCGGCCGTGTGCTCGACCATCCGGTGACGCTGCACTCCATCCCCGGCCGCGGAACCGTCTTCGCTGTCCGCATCCCGCGCGGCGTGTCGCTGCCGGATGCACAGGCCGATCGTCAGGCGGCGGATGCGCAGTCCACGCCGGCCGAGCAGACGAGCATCCTGTGCATCGACAACGACCCCACCATCCTGGACGGGATGCGGACGATGCTGGGCGGCTGGGGCTGTCGGGTGCGGACCGCCACCGGGCTCACCGCCGCCCTGGCCGAAGCGGAGAGCGGAGCGCCGGATCTCATCCTCGCCGATGTCCATCTGAACGAAGGAGAGGACGGTTTCGCCTGCGTCCAGGCGGTGCGGCAGCGGCTGCGCCAGCCGGTTCCGGCGGCCCTGATCACCGCCGACCGGTCCGCCGTCGTCAAGGAACGGGCGGAGAGCCTCGGCCTGCCGCTGCTGAACAAGCCGATCCGCCCGGCCGCCCTGCGCACGCTGATGCGCCGCCTGACCAATGCGCGGCCGGCGGCGGAATAAGGCTCCCTCAGCCTGCCCGCCGCTCTTCCGCCGCGCGGCGGATCATCTCCTGCGGGGCGTCGGCGTCCTCGGCCAACTGGCGGACGAGGATCACGGCCTGGGTGCGGCTGGTGACGCCCAGCTTTTGCAGGATCGCCGAGACATGCGCCTTCACCGTGCCTTCGGACACGCCCAGCTCATAGGCGATCTGCTTGTTCACCAGCCCGTCGTTCAGCATCATCAGGACCCGGACCTGCTGCGGCGTCAGGCTGGCGATGCGGGCAGCCGCATCCTCTTCCGCCCCGACACCGTTCGGCTCCTGCAGCGCCGGCCGCCACAACTCGCCCGCCAGCAGGGCCTGCAGCGCCTCGCCCAGCATGTCGGACGGGGCGGATTTCGGGATGTAGCCGCAGGCGCCGGCGCCAAGGGCACGGCGGATCACCCGCGGCTCCTCGTTGGCGGAGATCACCGCGATGGGCAAGGCGGGAAAGCGGCTGCACAGATAGACCAGCCCGGCAAAGCCCTGCATCCCCGGCATGTTCAGGTCGAGAAGAAGCAGATCGGCGTCCGGGCTTTCCTCCAGCGCCGCCGCCGCCGCATCCAGCGTCCCGGCCTCGACGATTTCGGCCTCGGGCAGCGAGCGGGCGATGGCGAGACGCATGGCGTCGCGGAACATGGGGTGATCGTCGGCGACGACGATGTGGGTGGGCATGATCGGGTCCTGTTGGCTTCGCCGCTAAACCAAAGTCACATGGAAGTCACGAGGGGGACGACATAGCTTTCTGAACGAGTGAGAAACACTTCGCACCGCCGGAAACCGCATTGCGCCGATGGGCTAATGCGGACGCCCAGTCCCCGGGCGGTGTCGACCAGAGACGGAAACAGGACCGATGAAGCGGCGCAACCTCCTGACGGCCATGGGCCTCGGGCTGGGCGGAGCCGTGCTCGCCACCCCGGCGATCGCACAAGGGCCGCCGCAGATCCGATGGCCGCTGGCCGCGACATTCCCGAGGGAACTGGACATCCTGAACGGCGGGGTGGAGGTCCTCGTCCGCCGGGTCGCTCGGCTGACCGGAAACCGGTTCGTCATCGACCGCGACTCCTCCCTGCTACCGAAGACGGATCAGCCGATGCTCGATTTCGTCGGCAGCGGCGGCGCGCCGATCGGACTGGGCGCCAGCTATCAGGCGATGGACCGCGAGCCGGCGCTGGTCTTCGACACCTCGGTCCCCTTCGGATTGAACGCGCGGCAGCAGAATGCCTGGATGTACCAGGGCGGCGGACTGATGCTGATGCGCGAACTGCTTGCCGACCACGATGTGGTCCCTTTCCCGGTCGGCAACACCGGCTCACAACTGGGAGGCTGGTTTCGGCGGGAAATCCGCGCCGCGCAGGATCTGAACGGACTGAAATTCCGTGTGTCCGGAATGGCCGCCGACGTGCTTCGCCGCCTGGGCGGCCAACCGCAGCGGACCGGCCATGCCGGGCTGCGCACCGCGCTGGAGGACAAGACTCTCGACGCGGCGGCCTGGGCCGGCCCGCATGACGATCTGCGGCTCGGCCTGCACAAGGTTGCGCCCTATTGCTACTACCCCGGCTTTCTCGAGGGGAACGCGCAGCTGTCCTGCTACGTCAACCGCCACGCCTGGGACCGGCTGCCGCCCGAGTACCGGGAGGCGGTGGAGGTCGCCTGCGCCGACGCAAATCTCTGGGTCACCGCACGCTACGACGCCCTCAACCCCGCCGCCCTGAAGCAGCTGACGGCCGAGGGGGCGATCCTTCGTCCCTTTCCGCTGGAGATATTGCGGGCCGCCCACCGAGCCACCGAGGAGCAGTTGGAGGCGCTGGCCTCGGCGAACGGCCGCTTCCGCAAGGTCTACTCCTCATGGAAGCCGTTCCGCGACGCCCAGCATCTTTGGTTCCGCATCGCCGAGAACAGCTTCGACCGTTCCGCCTCCCTGCAGTCGCCGGAGACTTCCCGGAACTAGGCCCGAAACCAGGGAGACCACCCCCCTGCGCCAACCCAAAAGGAGCGCATGATGACCTATGACTTCGACCGGGACCTGATCCGGTCCATGCCAGCGATGGAGCGCTTCGCGCGCAGCCTGACCCGCAACCCCGCCGAGGCCGACGACCTCGTCCAGGACTGCATGGAACGTGCGCTCCGCCACCGCGAGAAGTTCGAGCAGGGCACGAACCTGGAAGCCTGGCTCTGCACCATCCTGAAGAACGTCCATTACAGCAAATGGACCCGCAAGCGCCGCTTCGGCGAGGTCGAGGTGATGGACGGCGAAATCGCCAGCGGACCGTCACAGGACCATCAGGTCTTGCTGCGGGAGGTGGCGACAGCCATCGGCGGGCTATCGGAGGAGCATCAGCGGCTGATCCGCATCGTCGCCGTCGATGGCGACAGTTATCTCGAAGCGGCCGACGAGCTGGGCGTTTCGGTCGGCACCGTCCGGTCCCGCCTGTCCCGCGCCCGCAACCGGCTGCGGACCGACTGCGAAACGCCGCGCCGTCCACCCCTGGCTCGGCACACCGGACTGCCGATGTCCGCCCGTTCGGCCGGCTACTCGGAGATGGCCCGGCGAACGGCCGGTTAGACCGGCTCCGGGCCGAGCCCCTTCAGTCGGCGGTCCGATCCGACAGACTGTCCCGTGCGCTGCGGCAGCGGACGCGCAACGCCTCGCGGTCACGGTCGAGGAAGTCGCTCCGCTCGCCCGCGGCCTCGATGAGGGCGATCTGCGCCAGCAGCGGCTGCCGGCGCGGCTCGTCGCTGACATAGGGTGCCAGAGCCTCAAGAGCTTCCGCCACGCGGATCAGAACGGCCGGCATGGTGGCGCCCGCCTGCCGGATCTGATCGAAGGCCGCCCGCACCAGCCCGTCATGGTCGGTCACGTTACGGACCACACGCAACGCGCCCGTCTTGTCGCACAGCACCGCCACCTGCAGCGGCCGTTCGAAAATGCGGGACAGCGCCGAGGACAGCATGTCTATGACGGTCAGCGCGGTATAGACGTCGTTGATCCCCGGCGACAGCGCCCGCAATGACATCTCCACCAACTGGCGGATGCCGTATTCGAGGTCCTGGGTCGGGGTCCGCTCGGTCCCGACGATGAAGGCCTGCCGGATGGAGCGGCGGAACGCCTCGTCACAGGCCTCCGGCGGATGCACGGCAAGGTGACGGCCGCGAACGAGTGCGAAATGCCCGGGCCGGACGTCGAGCCACAGAACCGCGTCGGCCTCGCAGGCCCTGCGCACGAGCATGTCGAAGTCGACCGCCTGGACATAGCCGTCCTCTCCCAGCCCGAACCACACCGCGTCCTCCGGCACTGGCGGCGGCATTTTTCCCGCGTCCGCATTCTCCGGCAAAAGCAGATCGATGGACGCGCGCAACTGGCGCGACACGTCGCGCACGGCGTTGTCGTACATGATCGACCGCGCCAGCTTGTGTACGAAGAACAGCAGCACGAACAGACATAAGGCCGAAAGCGCGGTCCCGACGGTGATCGCGAAGTGAGGGATCGCATTGTCGGATGGGGTGCCGATGCTGCGGAAAACCACCAGCAGATAGAGAATCGTCGCCACGAACAGTCCCAGCACCGCCTGCGTCTGGGGATCGCCGATGAAATTGCGCACCAGACGGGGGCCGAGTTGCCCGGCGGCCAGGGTCAGCACCACGACGGTGATGGAGACCACCAGCGACGTCATCGTGATGATGCCCGACAGCAGGGCGCCCATCAGTTGGCGGGCGCTTTCGGGATCGCCACTGTAGACCAGCCACAGCTCGGCCGCCCCGTCGGGCAGCACCGGCCCTCTGGTGACGAGAAGGACCGCCAGCGCCACCGCTGCGAGGCTCATCAGCAGCGGCACGAACCACAGGCTCTCGCGCAGAAACATCCAGTAATAACGCAGGCGGCCCTTCACTCCAATCACCCCAGCGGAAGCGGAACGAACAGCGACTGGCCATCCCGCCGCCGTAGAAGGATAACATGATCCTTCCCGGACTTGCGGGCCTGATCGACGACATTTGCCACGTCACTGGGATCACCCACCGTCTGCTGCCCCGCCCGGGTAATGACGTCACCCGGCTCGAAGCCGGCCTTCGCCGCCGGGCTGTCCGGCGCAACCTCCACCACCGCGGCACCGTTCACGTCGGAATCGAGCGAGAACTCCTTACGCAGTTCGGGCGTGATCGGCGCCAGCGTCAGGCCGAACTGGCCGCCGCCGGGCTGCTGCTGTTTCGCCTCGGCCTGCTCCGCCGGCGGTTGCAGTTCCGCGATCCGCACCTCCAACGTCACCGGCTTGCCGTCGCGCAGGACAACGACGCGGGTGGTATCGCCGGGCTTGGTCTGCGCCACCATCCGGGTCAGCTCATGCGGGCCGGCCACCTGCTTGCCGGCGAATTCGGTGATGAGATCGCCACTCTTCAGCCCGGCCTTGGCGGCAGGGGCGTCCTTGGACACATCGGCAACCAGCGCGCCGGACTGGTCCTTGAGGTCGAGCGCCTGGGCGATGTCCGGCGTGACCGGCTGGATGGTGACGCCCAAATAACCGCGGGTCACCCGGCCGTTGCTGCGCAGCTCGTCGATGACCGGGCGGGCGAGCGACGCGGGAATGGCAAAACCGATGCCGATGTTGCCGCCGGACTGGCTGAAGATCGCGGTGTTGACGCCGATCACCTCGCCCTTGACGTTGAACATCGGGCCGCCGGAATTGCCGCGGTTGATGGCGGCGTCGGTCTGCAGGAAATCGTCGTAGGGTCCGGCGCCGATGTCGCGCGCCCGGGCGGATATGATGCCGGCGGTCACCGTGCCGCCCAGCCCGAACGGGTTGCCGATCGCCACCACCCAGTCGCCGACGCGCATGGTGCTGCTGTCGCCCCAGGAAACGCTCGGCAGCGGCTTGTCGGACTCCACCTTCAGCAGGGCAAGATCAGTCTTGACGTCCGTTCCCACGATCTTCGCCGGCAGCTTGCGCTTGTCGGTCAGGGTGACCTCGACCTTGTCCGCATGCTCCACGACATGGTTGTTGGTGACGACATAACCGCTTGGGTCGATGATGAAGCCGGAGCCGAGCGACATGCCGTGCGGCCGGGCCGGCGCCTCTCCGCGTGGGGCTCCCTGCCCATGGCCGCCGGGGGCGCCCGGTGTCTGCCGCCGCAGCAACTCCTCCATGAAGTCGCGCAGTGGGCTGTCGGGCAGCATGGAGAAGGGGCCGGCGCCGCCCTGTTGGTCGGACTGCGCCATCTGCGGCCGTTCCGGGGCGGTAGAGGCCGTGATCGTCACCACCGACGGCAGCTTCGCCTCGGCAAGGTCGGCGAAGCTGGCCGGCATTTCTCCGGCCGGTCCCGACTTGCCCTGCGCCAGCGCGGGGCCGGCCGGCGCCAGGAGGAGCCCGGCGGCCACGACGAACCACATCCGGCTGCGCCTCCGTACGGGCGCCGGCCCCCGGTCGATAAGCCGGTGTTGATCAGGAAGAACATGCATCGGAAACCTCATTGCTGCGGACATGCGGAAAGGGCGGGGAGACGCCTGTCTCCCCGCGGTTCATGGCTACGTGGACGGCGCCTTACTGCTTTGTCGCGCCGCTGTCCGAACCGGTATGGCCGGTGGTGGAGGTCCCGGACTGGCCGCCGGTCGTCGCAGTGCCGGAGCCGGTCGACGAGCTGCCCGACATCTGCGACGGCGGGTTGATGGTCATGAACACCTGATTGCCGTCCTGGGTCTGGGCCTGGACCAGATAGGCGGCGTCGATGACCGTCACATTCTTGAAGCCGGCCTGCTCCAACTGCTTGCGGAGCTTATCCTGGGTCATCGCCTGAATCTGCGAATGGGTCTGGGTGGCTGCGGCGCTGCCGTTCTTCTGCGTGCTCTGCTGGCCGGTGGACGACTGCGCGAAAGCCGGCGTGCCGGCGGTCAGGGCGAGGCCGATGACGGGAATGAGCATTGCGATACGCATGGCATGTCCTTTTGTGTTTGCGTTTCCTGCAGGGCGTGCCTGCGCAGGGCCAACTCCCGCCGCCGGATCTGCTCCCGCCGCCGGGGTCCGCGCATTGGTGGAAGACTGCCTATTTCTGCGGCGGCACCAGAATCCGGAACTCGTGCTGGGGATTTCGGGGAAACGGACCCTGACCAAGATGAACGCCTGCGCCGCCTGTTCGTCCGTCCAATCGGCGGGCAGGCGCACCTCCGCACCGTAGCTCGCCCAATTGCGGGTGGAGGCGCCGGTGGTGTGGCCGGCCCGCGCCAGATCGAGCGTGTCGGGAAAGAACGGCAGGTCATCGAAGCGGATCTCCGCCGACAGGCCCGACCCGCGGCAATCTCCAGCATATGGCCGAGCAGGCCGTACCCCGTCACGCTGGACGGCATGCACCCCGTCCAGCGTGGCCAGCGCCCCGCCGGCGACCGGGACGCCTACGGCGGCGCAGGCGGATTGCCCGCCTTCCAATCACACGGGAGGTGCGGGGACGCACCGTCGCTTGTGGTTCCGCCGTCCGGATCGGAAAGGTCATGACGGTGATCGGGACCGGGCAACTGATCTGTCGGTGGAGGTCCCGACGGGGCTCTACGTCGAAAGCGGATAGCCCCCTGATGAAGTGCTGTTCCAATGGCTTGGCCGCATGGTGCCAAGCGCCCGGAGCAGTCGGGCTAGCCCGACCGAAGCCATGGAACCGGATCGCGGATGGGGGACTTGTACGGATGAACGCCAACCCCGATGCCGTTCCCTCGCCCCGTTCCTCGTCCCGGTCGAGCCCACACGATGCCGGGCCGGAAAATAGGGAGACACAGCCATGGACCGACGCCGCTTCTTCAAAGCGGCCGCAGCAGCCGGACTGGTGGCTGCCGCAGGACCGACGCGCATCGCGCAACCTGTCGAAAATCTCTGGGAACTGCCGGCGTGACGGGGGATTGAACCGTGCCGGGAGTCTTCAGCCCCACCGCCAACATCGCGACCAAGCTGGTGCTCTACACGCTGCTGGCCGGACTGGTCACGCTGGTCGGCGGCGCGTGGTTCTTCCCCAGCACCACCTATGCGACACGGCAGGGCATCGTGCAGCCGCAGCCGGTGCCCTTCAGCCACGAGCATCATGTCGGCGGTCTGGGGCTGGACTGCCGCTATTGCCACACCTCGGTGGAGGAGTCGCCCAGCGCCGGGCTGCCGCCGACCCACACCTGCATGACCTGCCATTCGCAGATCTGGACCAACGCGGAGCTGCTGGCCCCGGTCCGCCAAAGCCTCGCCACCGGCACGCCGATCCGCTGGAACCGCGTCAACACGCTGCCCGACTACGTCTTCTTCAACCACAGCATCCATGTCGCCAAGGGCGTGGCCTGCACCACCTGCCATGGGCCGGTGGACACCATGCCCCTGACCTGGAAGGGAGCGAGCCTGCAGATGAGCTGGTGCCTGGACTGCCACCGCGACCCTGCCCCGAACCTGCGCCCGAAGGAGGCGGTCTTCGACACCGACTGGAAGCGGACTGCGGCGACGCCGTCCGGCAAGCAGTTGATGGCGCGCTACCACATTCATCCCGAAACCCTGTCCGACTGCTCGGTGTGCCACCGATGACGGAGCGGCGGGAGGAGCTGGCCCGGCGGATCGAGGGCCGATTGGCCGGGCGGAGCGGCCGGGCGCTGTGGCGCAGCCTGGAGGAGCTGTCGCGCGAGCCGGCGGTGGTGGAGTTGCTGCGCGCCGAGTTCCCCGGCCTGCCGGATCTTGCGGAGGCGCGGGTCGGCCGCCGCCGGCTGCTGGAACTGATGGGCGCCTCCTTCGCGCTGGCCGGGCTGTCTGGCTGCGGGCCGGGAGAGGCGGCGGGAGATGCCACGGATCAGGCAATTCCCTATGTAGCGATGCCGCCCGGTCTCGTTCCCGGCGTCGCCCGCCATTTCGCCACCGCCGTCACACGCGGCGGCTATGCCGACGGTGTGCTGGCCATCCACCAGATGGGGCGCCCGGTCCAGCTGGAGGGCAATCCGGAGCATCCCGCCAGCCTCGGCGCGCTTGACCCAATCATCCAGGCCAGCATCCTCGACCTCTACGACCCCGACCGCTCGCGCACGGTGCTGACCGCCGGCCGGGCGGCCAGCGTCAATGGACTGGTCAAGGCGCTGGTCGACCGCTTGCCCGCTCTGGGCGCGCGCGGCGGCGACGGGCTGCGGCTGCTAACCGGCACCGTCACCTCTCCCACGCTCGCCGGGCAGATCGCCGCGTTGAAGCAGCGCTTTCCAGCGCTGCAATGGCACCGCTGGGAAGCGGACGGGCGTGACACGGTGCGGGCCGGGGCGATGCTGGCGTTCGGGCGACCGGCGGATACGGTTCTGCACCTCGACCAGGCGAAGACGATCCTGGCGGTGGAAAGCGATTTTCTTGACAGCGCGCCCGGCCATCTGCGCTACGCCCGCGACTTCGCCCGTCGCCGCCGGGCAGCCGAGGAGGGGCGGCCGGAGGAAATGAGCCGCCTCTATGCGGTGGAAAGCGTGCCGACCCTGGCCGGCGCCCGCGCCGACCATCGCTTCGCCGCCCGCCCGGACGAGGTGGAGGCGGTGGTGCGCGCGCTCGCCGCCGAGCTTGGCGTCGGGCCAGCAGAGTGGCGCCAGGGGATCCCCGGCTGGCTCGGCGCCGTCGCCCGCGACCTATCCGCCAACCGCGGCGCGGCGCTGGTCCATGCCGGGCCGGCGCAATCTGCGGCGGTCCATGCGTTGGTCCACGCCATCAACGGAGCGCTTGGCGCACCCGGCCATACGGTGAGCTATATCGAGCCGGTGGAGGCCGATCCGGTCCACCATGGCGAGTCGCTGAAAGGACTGGTCGCCGACATGGCGGCCGGACGGGTCGACACATTGCTGATCCTGGGCAGCAACCCTGTCTTCACCGCGCCCGTCGACCTCGATTTCGCCGGGGCGTTGGGAAAGGTCCCGTTGTCTGTCCATCTCGGCACCGCGGTGGACGAGACCGCCATGCTCTGCACATGGCATGTGCCGGAGGCGCATGAGTTGGAACGCTGGGGCGACGCGCGGGCCTTCGACGGCACCGTCACCATCCAGCAGCCGCAGATCAAGCCCTTATGGGGCGGCTGGTCGCCACACGAGCTGTTGGCGGTCTTCACCGGCGAGACGCGGCCCGATGGTTACGCCATCCTGCGCGCTGCCTGGATCGAAAGATTCCAGGGCAAAGGCGATGGGGAGCGGCTGTGGGCCGACGCCCTGCGCACCGGCGTGGTGCCGGACAGCGCCGCTGCACCGGTTTCCGTTTCGCCTGCGTCCGATCTCGCAACCCGGCTGCCGCCGGCGCCGGCACGACCGGACGGCGGGACGCTGACCGCTCTGTTCCGGCCGGATCCGTGGCTGCGCGACGGGCGGTACGCCAATCTCGGCTGGCTGCAGGAGCTGCCGCGCCCCTTCACCACCTTGACCTGGGACAACGCCCTGCTGATGGCGCCGGCAACCGCGGAGCGGCTGGGCCTGCAGAATGAGGATGTGGTGGAGGTGCGCACCGCCGCCGGCCAACTCCGCGCGCCGGTCTGGCGGGTGACCAATCATGCCCCCGACTGCGTCACCCTGCCCTTCGGCTTCGGCCGCAAGGTGGTGGGCCGGGTCGGGCGCGGCGTCGGCTTCGGCTTCGACGCCTTCCGGCTGCGACCGCTCGACCATCTCTGGCAACTGCCGGGGGTGGAGCTGCGCAAGACCGGCGAGACCTACCGGCTGGCCGCCACCCAGCACCACCAGTTGATCGACAGCCCCGACGTGGTCCGTCACGCCACGCTGGACGAGTTCCGCCAGGATCCCGGCTTCGCCAAGCGCAAGGAGCCGGAACACTCGCTCTATCCCGATTACGAGTATCCGCGGAACGCCTGGGGCATGGCGATCAACCTTAACTCCTGCATCGGCTGCAGCGCCTGCACCGCCGCCTGCCAGGGGGAGAACAACATCGCCGTCGTCGGCAAGGAGCAGGTGCTGCGGAACCGCCAATTGCACTGGATCCGCATCGACACTTGGTACGAGGGCGAGGCGGAGGCGCCGGATCAGACCTATTTCCAGCCGATGCCCTGCATGCATTGCGAAAACGCGCCCTGCGAGGTGGTCTGCCCGGTCGGGGCGACCATGCATGACGCCGACGGTCTGAACGTGATGGTCTACAACCGCTGCGTCGGCACCCGGTTCTGCTCCAACAACTGTCCCTACAAAGTCCGGCGCTTCAACTACTTCAACTATTCGGCGGACGACAACCGGCTGTCGCAATCCTGGAATCCCGACGTTTCCGTGCGGGCGCGCGGCGTCATGGAGAAATGCACCTATTGCATCCAGCGAATCCGCAACGCCCGCATCACCGCCGACCGCGAGGACCGGCCGATCCGCGACGGCGACGTGAAGACCGCCTGCCAGCAGGCCTGCCCGGCCGAGGCCATCGTCTTCGGCGACCTGAACGACAAGGACAGCGCGGTCAATCGCCGCAAGGCGAGCCCGCTGGACTATGGCGTGCTGACGGAGTTGAACACCAAGCCACGCACGACCTACGAGGCGCGGCTGCGTAACCCCAACCCGGAAATCCAGGAGGTGTGAGGCGGTGAGCGCATCTCCCGAAACCGAGCAGGAGCTGAACAGGGTGGTCGAACCCGGCGTGACCGCCCTGTCGGTGACCGTCCATGTCAGTGACCTCGTGCTGGAACGCCGCACGCCCCTGTGGTGGTGGGTCGGCTTCGGGCTGTCGCTCGGGCTGCTCGGCCTGTTCGTGGTGGCACTCGGCTGGCTGTTCATCCGCGGCGTCGGTATCTGGGGCATCGACTGGCCGGTCGCCTGGGGATTCGCCATCGGCAATTATGTCTGGTGGGTCGGTATGGCCAGCGGCGGGACGCTGATTTCCGCCCTGTTCTTCCTGACCCGGTCGGAGTGGCGCAGCGCCACCAGCCGCATCGCCGAGACCATGACGGTGTTCTGCGTCGCCTGCGCCGGAATCATGCCGATCATCCATCTCGGGCGCTGGTGGTATTTCTACTGGCTGTTCCCCTATCCCAACACGATGGCGCTGTGGCCGCAGTTCCGCAGCCCGCTGCATTGGGATTTCGTCGCCATCCTGGTCTATGTCGCCGGATCGATGCTGTTCTGGTATGTCGGGCTGCTGCCCGACCTCGCCACCCTGCGCGACCGGGCGCGGCGGCGCTGGCAGCGGGTGCTGTATGGGCTGCTGGCGCTGGGCTGGCAGGGATCGTCGCGGCACTGGCGCCAGTTCAAGATCCTGTACGGCCTGTTCGCGGCATTGATGGCGCCGCTGGTCTGTTCCATCCACAGCATCGTCGGGCTGGATTTTGCCGGCGGCCTGACGCCGGGATGGCACGAGACGCAGTTCCCGCCCTATTTCGTCTTCGGCGCCGCGCTGTCCGGCTTCGCCGTGGTGCTGATGCTGGTCATTCCGCTGCGCCGGGCGCTGGATCTCACCGGCGTCATCACGTTGCGCCACATCGACGTGCTGGCGCGGCTGATGCTGACTGCCAGCCTGCTGCTGTCCTACTGCTATCTGATGGAGGTGTTCATGCCCTTCTACCGGGGGGAGGAGCACGAGATCACGGTGGTGATGTCGGAACTCGGCGGCTATTACGCACCCTGGTACTGGGCGAAGATCATCCTGAACGGTGTCGTGCCGCAACTGCTGTGGATCCGGCCGCTGCGGCTGAACCGGCCGCTGCTGTTCCTGATCGCGCTGTGCGTGGTGGTCGGCATGTGGATCGAACGCTACGTCATCGTCGTCGGCGGCCTGCACCGGAACTACACGGAATCGAGCTGGTTCGTCTTCATGCCGACCTTCTGGGACTGGGCGACGCTGGCCGGGTCGGTCGGGCTGTTCCTGACCGGCTTCTTCCTGGCGCTGCGCTTCATCCCGATGGTGTCGATGTTCGAACTGCGCGAACTCCTCCACAAGAAGAAGGCGGAGGGCGGGCGATGAGCGCGCATCGCGGCACCGGCCACACAATCCGCGGCACACTGGCCGCCTTCGACAGCCCCGATGCGATGCTGGAAGCCCTGCGCCGCCTGCGGCAGGAGGGGTTCACCGGGCTGGAGGTCTACAGCCCCTATGCGGTGGAGGAGGTGGACGAGTTGCTGGGCCGCAAACCACGGGCCTTGCCGCTGATCATCGTGGCGGCCGGCGTGGTGGGTGCGGTCGGCGGCTTCCTCCTGCAATATTGGGGCATGGTGCTGAGCTATCCGCTGAACATCGGCGGACGGCCGCTGAACAGCTGGCCAGCCTTCAGCACCACGACGTTCGAACTGGCGGCGCTGGCCATCCTGCTGGTCGGCTTTTTTGCCTTCTGCAAGTTCTGCCGACTGCCGCGCCTCTACGATCCGATCTTCGATGCGCCCGGGTTCGAACATGCCTCGCAGGACCGGTTCCTGATCTGGATCGCGGAGCGGGAGGGGCGCGACGACAGCGACCTGTTGCAACGGCTGCTGCCCCATGGCGAAGGCGTAAAGATCGACGGGGTGCCGGCATGATCCGGCTGTTTCCCCTCGCCCTTCTGCTGAGCGCAGCGGCACTGCTGGGGGCCTGCGATAACATGGCAAAGCAGCCGCGCGACAAGACCTGGACGCCCGCCAATGCCAACTCAGGCAGCCGGGCTTGGCCGCCGGAGCCGGCGCCCAACACCGTCGCGCGCGAGGACCGGCCGCAACCGGCCCCGGCATTGACGGCGGCCCTGCTCGACCGTGGCAAAGAGCGCTACGAGATCTATTGCACGCCCTGCCACGGCTATCTCGGCGACGGCAACGGCATGATCGTCCAGCGCGGCTTCCCGCATCCGCCCTCCTTCCACAGCGAGGCGTTGCGCAACGCCCCAACCCGGCATTTCTACGACGTCGCCACCAACGGCTGGGGAGCGATGTATTCCTATGCCGACCGCGTCACTCCTGACGACCGCTGGGCCATCGCCGCCTATATCCGGGCGCTGCAGGCAAGCCAGAACACCGCCGCGGCAGAGTTGCCGGACGATGTGCGGGGGACGCTGCGATGAGCCGGCGCCCGCTTTCCGCCGCCATCGGCACGGCTCTGGCCGGTGGTGCGGTCTGCGCCATCGGCGCTCTGGTCGATCCGCAGGCCGTGCTGCGGGGCTGGCTGGCGTCCTTCGCCTTCTGGATCGGGCTGCCGCTGGGCGCCATGATGATGCTGTTCGCCTATGACCTGACCGGCGGACGCTGGGGTTCGGTCGTGGTGCCGCCCCTGCGGGCGATGGTCGCCGTGCTGCCGCTGGCGCTGCTGCTTCTGGTGCCGGTGCTGATCCTGCTGCCGGAGCTGTACCCCTGGGCAAAGGCGGCGGAGGCCGCGCATCTGAAGAACCGCTTTTACTTGAACACCCCCTTCTTCTACGGGCGGGCGGCGGTCTATGCCGTGGTCTGGCTCGGGCTGGCCCTGGCGACGCTGCTGCGCTCCGGCCGGGGCCGCAACCCGCTGGCGGCGCCGGGGCTGATCCTGCTGGGGCTGACCGTCACCTTCGCCTCCTTCGACTGGTTCATGTCGGTGGAGCCCGATTGGGGGTCCAGCATCTACGGGATGATGATCGTCAGCGGTCAACTTCTTGGTGCCCTGGCGTTGGCGACGCTGGCGGCAATCCTGGGCGGACGGACGGACGCGGGGCAGAGGAGGGATCTTGGCAGCCTGCTGATCGCCGCCATTCTGCTGTGGTTCTACCTGTCCTTCATGCAGTTCCTGATCGTCTGGCAGGAGAATCTGCCGCACGAGATCACGTGGTACGTCGCACGCCTGTCCGGCGGCTGGGGCTGGATCGCGGTGCTCGGCGCGCTGGCGCAGGGAGCATTGCCGTTCGCGGCCCTGATCTGGTGGCCGGTGAAGCGCAGCCGGGGCGGCTTGGCGGCCATCTGCCTGCTGCTGCTGGCCGCGCATCTGCTGGAATGCTGGTGGCTGATCCTGCCGGGGCTGGAGGGCGGCTTCACCTGGTTCGCCCCCGCCGCGACACTGGCGATGGGTGGCGCCGGCATGGCGGTGTTCCTGTGGCGCTTGGGCGCCGACCGGCGACACTCGGGCCGGAGCGGGCACGTCACCCGCGCCGACGACCTGATGGCGGAAGGCGTTCGCCATGGATAAGGCCACACGCTTCAACCGGCCCGGCATCGCCGGGACCGCGGCGGCGATGTTGTTGGGCTGGACGCGGCTGGGACGCGGCCGTTCGCCGAAGCGGCCTGACCCGGAGGGCCGCAATCCCGACACGCGCTTCGAGAAGCGGGACACGCCGCCCTGGCTGTTCGTCCTGCTCGGCGCGCTGGCGGCCGGCCTGATCGGGACGGTCGTGGTCTCGCTGATGCTGATCTTCCCCGATGCGACCACCGACCGGAACCGCGGCCTGACGACGCCGATGCCGGAACCACGCCTGCAGACCGATCCACCCGCCGACTTCAAGCTCTACAAGGAGCGATCTTTGGAACGGCTGACCGGCTATGGCTGGGCCGACCGAGAGCGCGGCATCGCCCACATTCCTATCGACGAGGCGATGCGCCGCGTCGCCGAGCACGGAATTCCCGACTGGCCGGCGGACGCAAGGCAGGAGGGGCAGCGATGAGACGGCTCGCCATCGCCACCCTGATCGGCCTTCTGCTGGCTCTGCCCGTGACAGGTGCGCACGCCTCTCCGACGGCCCTGCTGCCGTCCAGCTTCAAGGATTTCGCCTTCGACCAGCATCTGGGAACGCAGTTGCCGCGCGACATCCGGCTGCGCGACGAGGCCGGCAAAGCCGTCACCACCGCGGCGCTGTTCGACAAGGGGAAGCCGCTGGTTCTGGTCTTCGACTATTTCCGCTGCACGACGCTGTGCGGCGTGGTGCTGGGCGATCTGTCGGCGGCACTCAAACAGGTGCCGCTGACGCCGGGCAAGGATTACGCGGTGATGGCGGTCAGCATCGATCCAAATGACAGCCCGGCTGACGCGGCGGCGATGAAGGCACGGCATTTCGAACGCGATCCGGCACTGGCCGGCGCCATCCACGCGCTGGTCGGCGACCCGGCCGATCAGGGGCGAGACGTGCGCCGCCTCGCCACCGCAGCCGGCTTCCCCTACAAGCTGGACGAGGCCAGCGGGCAATATGCTCATCCCGCCGGCGTGGTGCTGGTCTCGCCGGGCGGGACGGTCTCCCGCTACATCCTGGGAATCGGCTACGACCCCACCGACCTGCGGCTCGGGCTGGTCGACGCCTCAAAGGGGGCCGTCGGTTCGGTGGCCGACCATCTGCTGCTGCTCTGCTACGGCTACGACCCGGCGCAGGGCAAATACAACGCCGAGGTGGGCCGCCTGATGCAGGCGACCGGCGCCGTCTCGGTCCTGGGCGTCGGGCTGCTGGTGTGGCGCGCCACCCGCCGGCCGGGAAAGGGGTGAGGCCGGCCATGGGAAGCATGCAACTCCTCCCCCCCACCGCTTCCGCCCATGCCGCCGACATGGATTGGCTGTTTGCCGCCCTGATCGGCACCAGCGCCTTCATCCTGCTGCTGGTCTTCGGGCTGATGATCGGTTTCTGCGTCCGTTACCGGAAGGGCAGCAAGGTGGAGCGCGGCAACCGGCTGGGCCGCACCTGGAGGGTTGAGACCGCCTGGACGGTCGCCACCTTCATCGGTTTTCTCGGCCTCTATTTCTGGGGAGCGGACCTCTATGTCGGCATCCACAGCCCGCCCAAGGACGCCACCGACATCTATGTCGTCGGCAAGCAGTGGATGTGGAAGATCGAACATCCCGGCGGCCAGCGCGAGATCGACACGCTGCATGTCCCGGTCGGCAAGCCGGTGCGGCTGGTGCTGACCTCGCAGGACGTGATCCACGACTTCGCCATCCCCGCCTTCCGCGTGCGTCAGGACGCCGTCCCCGGCCGGTACGAGGCGCTGTGGTTCACGCCGACGAAGGTCGGCGAGTACCGCCTGTTCTGCGCGGAGTTCTGCGGCACCTGGCATGCCCGGATGGGCGGCAGCGTCGTCGTCATGGAGCCGTCCGACTTTCAGCGCTGGCTGGACAGCCAGGACCCCGGCCCCAGCCTCGCCCAGGAAGGGGAGGCGCTGTTCCGCAGCTATGGCTGCAGCGGCTGCCACGGCACCGCCAGCACCGTCCACGCGCCAAAGCTGGAAGGGCTGTTCGGCCGCCCGGTGCCGCTGGAGGACGGCCGCACCGTCATCGCCGACGACCGCTATATCCGCGATTCGATCCTGAAACCGAAGTCGGAGATCGCCGCCGGCTATCCACCGGTCATGCCCTCCTTCGCCGGGCAGATCGGCGAGGACGATCTGCTGAAGCTGGTCGCCTACATCAAATCCCTGGCCGACAAGACGGCTGAAAACTCCCAAACCGGCCAATCGGCCGGTAGCGCGGAAAGGCCCGCCCAATGACCACCGCGACCGTGACCGGAAAGCCGGACGAGCCCGTCGTCGCCACCAGGAACTACCTGACGGAGGAAGGCGTCACCCTGCGCTCATGGCTGCTGACCAAGGACCACAAGCGGATCGCCATCCTCTACACCCTGTCGATCACCTTCTTCTTCTTCGTCGGCGGGCTGGCGGCGACGCTGATCCGGCTGAATCTGGTGACGCCGGCCGGCATCTTCACGCCGGACATCTACAACCGCCTGTTCACGCTCCACGGCATCGTGATGGTCTGGTTCTTCCTGATCCCATCGATCCCCAACACCATGGGCAACTTCCTGATCCCGCTGATGATCGGCGCCAAGGATCTGGCGTTCCCGCGCCTGAACCTGCTGAGCTGGTACCTGTATATGGGAGCAGGCTTCCTGGCGCTGTTCGCCATCCTGATCGGCGGGGTCGATACCGGCTGGACCTTCTACACGCCGTTTTCCTCGCTCTATTCCAACGGCTATGTGGTGCTGGCGCTGGCCGCCGTGTTTGCCGTCGGCTTCTCCTCCATCCTGACCGGGCTGAACTTCATCGTCACCACCCACCGGATGCGGGCGCCGGGGATGACGTGGTACCGGCTGCCGGTGTTCGTCTGGTCGAACTACGCCACCTCCGTCATCATGGTGCTGGCGACGCCGGTGCTGGCGATCACGCTGGTGCTGGTGGCGGTGGAACGGCTGCTGCGGGTCGGCATCTTCGACCCGGCGCTGGGCGGCGATCCGCTGCTGTTCCAGCACCTGTTCTGGTTCTACTCCCACCCCGCGGTCTACATCATGATCCTGCCGGGCTTCGGCGTGATCAGCGAGATCGTGCCCTGCTTCGCCCGCAAGCCGCTGTTCGGCTACAAGTTCGTGGTGTGGTCGAGCATCACCATCGCGATCATCGGCTTCTTCGTGTGGGCGCACCACATGTTCGTCGCCGGCATCTCGCTCTATGCCGGGCTGGTCTTCTCGCTGCTCAGCTACGTCATCGCGGTGCCGTCGGCGATCAAGGTGTTCAACTGGACCGCCACGCTGCACAAGGGCTGGATCAGCTTCGACGCGCCGATGCTCTATGCCCTGGGCTTCATCGGGCTGTTCACCATCGGCGGGCTGACCGGGCTGTTCGTCGCCAACCTCGCCTTCGACGTCCATGTCACCGACACCTATTTCGTCGTGGCGCATTTCCACTACATCATGGTCGGCGGCATGGTCAGCGCCTATTTCGGCGGGCTGCATTACTGGTGGCCCAAGGTGACGGGGCGGCTTTATCCGGAATGGTGGGCGCGCATCGCGGCGCTGCTGATCTTCTTCGGCTTCAACCTGACCTTCTTCCCGCAATTCATCCTGGGCTATCTGGGGATGGAGCGGCGTTACTATTCCTATCCGCCGGAATTCCAGGTCTGGAACATCTTTTCGTCCGCCGGCGCGTCGGTGCTGGCGGTCGGCTATGCACTGCCCTTCTTTTATCTCGGCTGGTCGCTGTTCCGCGGCAAGCGGGCAGGATCCAACCCGTGGGCGGCGACCGGGCTGGAATGGCAGACCTCCTCCCCGCCGCCCGCCCACAATTTCGACAAGACGCCCACCGTCACCCGCCCGCCCTACCAGTACCGGCCGGAACCGGAGCCGCAGGATGTCTGACGCACCCGTCATCCCACAGCCCGAACCGCAATACGCGACGGCGGAACAGCAGGCGGAGACCGCAACCTTCGGTATGTGGGTGTTCCTGGCGACGGAGATCCTGTTCTTCGGCGGAATGCTGCTGGCCTACACATGGCTGCGCACCACCTACCCGGAAGGCGTGGCGGAGGCCGGGCGCCATACCAAAATCGTCATCGGCTCCGTCAACACCCTGGTGCTGCTGACCAGCAGCTTCACCATGGCCTGGGCCGTCCATGCGGCGGAGCATGGCCGGCGCCGAATGTTGACCCGGCTGCTGGCTGTCACGGCCCTGCTCGGGCTGCTGTTCCTCGGGCTGAAGGGCTACGAATACCACAAGGAATGGACCGAACATCTGGTGCCGGGGCTGAATTTCCACGAGGACAGCGTGCATGCCCAGACGATCGAGCTGTTCTATTTCCTCTATTTCCTGCTGACGGGAATCCACGGCATCCACGTCACCATCGGCATCGGTCTAATCGCGGTGATGGCGGTGCGGGCGCGGCGCGGCGCCTTCTCCTCCCGCCATTACACGCCGGTGGAGGTGACGGGGCTGTACTGGCACTTCGTCGACATCGTCTGGATATTCCTCTACCCGCTGATCTATCTGGTCGGACGGAGCGGACCATGAAGGCGCCTCCCCTCCCGCTGCTGTTGACCTGGGCGGCGCTGCTGGCTTTGCTGGCGGCGACGCTGGCACTTGCCTATGTGCCGATGCCGGGGCCGATGAACGTCGTCGTCGCACTCGGCATCTCGGTGGCGAAGGCGCTTCTGGTGCTGGCGCTGTTCATGAAGCTGTTCCGCGCTCCGGCGCTGACCCGCGCAGCGGCGGCGGCGGGCCTGTTCTGGCTGGCGGTCCTGTTCGCGCTGTCGGCGACGGACTACCTGACCCGCAAAGTGGAGCATGCGGGCGACCTGCCGGCGCCCACGGGACGCGAACACCAGCCGGGCAACCGCTGATCCGGCAAAGGAGGAGGCAGACGCGATGCATTCAGACGCCACCAGCCGGCTGGTCGATGCCGTGGTCCGCACCCGCCACATGCTGGACGCCGCACGGCGCGAGGCCATCGAACATTTCGGCGAAGGCCCGCGCGACAGCCGCAAGGTGACGGTGCTGAAGGACATCCGCGACCTGCACGACCGCATCATCCGGCCCATTACCGACTCCCGGCAGCCGATCGTCCGCGAGGTCGGCACGGTGTGGTTCCAGGAGGACATCGACCTCGTCCACGAGATGCCGCGCGCCATCGTCCATTTCACCTCGCTCGACACTGGGATGGATGCCCCGCGCGCCTATATGACCTTCCATGTCGGAGAGGACGGCACGACCTCGGTGTCCGAGAATTTCCTGACGCCGGTGAAGACGACAGACGTGCTGACCTGCCGGCTGGACGATCTCGACAGCGAGACCGTCGCCGGGATGATCGACAGATTCCTGGCCAAGGCGATACAGGGATGAAGAGCGACATGACCCTGCCCGCAATGCGCAAGCTGCCGTAGACGCTCCCCGCCGCGACGATCTGCAGTCCCGGGTGTTCACACAAAGTTGGTTTTCCATAAACCATGCGCCTTGACTCCGGCGCTGGATTTGTGTGCAGTGCAACATAATTCCCCGTGCATGAACCTGGACGGCCGCCGTCGAATCAAGGCGCCCAACCGAGGTCGCCCCAACATCCATGACGGCTGGAGATGTCATGATCGAGTTGTTCCTCGTGGTCTGCCTCGTTTCCGATCCCGACCGCTGCACTGTCGAACGCCCCGCATTCCAGGAACCGTTCGTCAATGTGATGGCCTGTTCGCGCAACGGTATGTTCCGGGCCGCCGAATGGGCGGAACAGCACCCGAAATACACAGTCCGTCGCTGGAAATGCGGACAGCGCCAGATCTGATACGGGTGAGCCGGCAAGGGGCGGGTGGTTTTCGGTGCGTCCGCAATGCGCCCGGGCATGATGCCGCGCGGCCACCCCGAAAGACACCCACTCCTTTTGAGTGGCCCAATTCCATCCGCATCCGTGATTGTTATATAGAGCAATCATTGCTGAACCATGGGACCGTCCTCCCCGGCACGCGCCCATGGGTAAGATGGGAGAATTCCGGCCATGTCTGTTCGCATCGCGTTTGTCCTCGCGGCGGCCCTGCTGTCGGCGGGTTCTGCCGCCGCCAGCCCGGCGAACGACTATCCAACGGCGGCGCGGGCCGATTATGTGATCGCCTGCATGGCGTCCAACGGGCAGTCGCACATCGTCATGGAGAAATGCGCCTGCAGCATCGACGCCATCGCCGACCGCATCAGCTATGACGACTACACGGCCATCGAGACGGTGAAGGTGATGGCCGACCAACCGGGCGAGCGCGCCGGAATTTTCCGCAGCGCGGGCTGGGCCAAGGACCTGATGGACCGCTTCCGCCAGGCCCAGGTCGCCGCCGACCGCCAGTGCTTCTGACCAATGCTTCCGAAAGGATCGCGGCCGGCGGCTAAAGCGCCGGCTCATCCTTGCGGCTTCCGGCCGTCAGGGGAACGGTACGGGTGAAGGTGGCACCCTTGGTGTCGTGGGCGACCACCTCCAGGCTCCCGCCCTCCACCGGAACGAAACTGAAGCGGAGGTTCGGGTCTTCGCTGATGGAGATGTCGGTGTCCGCCTCCAGCACCGTCTGCCCGCCGACCCGGATGGCGATGGATTGGACATAATGGGCCGGGATATAGGTACGGCTGACCTGATCGAACTGCAGACCGCTGCTGTTGGGATGGCTGATCATGACTTGGGCCGTCGCCGGGCTGCCGGGAGTCAACGTCTCCGGCAGTTTCACCTTGATGCGGCCGAGGCGCGCCATCGCCTCCTGCGGGTCCTTGACGGCGGGGGCGGAACAACCGCCGGCCGCCTTGACGTAGGCTTCGGTCATCAGCAGCCGGCCGTCCTGGGTCTCCCCCACCGCGCGGACATTGGTGTATTCGTTGACGCGCACACGGGTCTCGATGCCGCCGCCGGCACTGGCCGGGCCGAAACGGAAGGTGGCGGCCAGCGGCACCGGGTTCTTGTCGACCAGCAGCGACAGCGTCTTCAGGCGAAGCGACGATTCGACCTCGACCCGCACCGGAACCAGCGCAGCGTCATAGGCGCGGGCCGGCGCGTCGATGCGGATGCGGTCGCCGGCCTCCTCGATCGGGCGGTCCTTGAAGTACATGTCGTGCAGCACGTCCCAGCGCGCCGAGTCGTCAGCCGCATCCCCGGCGGCGAGCACAGGCGTGGACAAGACGACCAAAAGCCCCATCAGTGGCCCCGATAGCGGATATCGCGTCATCGCTCCCTCCCTGGATTTGTCCCGTGGCGTCCGCTCCTATTCCCATTCCAGCTCGGCGAAGGTCGCCGTGACGTTGCGCGGGTTGTATGCATCGAACAACAGCCAGCGGTCGCGTTCGTCCTCCGCCACGCTTGCAACGGCATCCTGGATGCTGCCGCCGGCCTTCAGCACCCGCCGCACCCCTTCCACCAGCACAGTCAGGTAACGCCGTTCGGCGTCCAGCGCGCCCGGCCAATCGACGACCGCAGGACCATGGCCGGGAACGGCACGCACCGCCGGCACCCGCTCCAGACTGTCGATCACCCGCAGCCAGCCAAGCGCGTTGCCGTCCACCGCCGGAAGATGATCGACGAACAGCAGGTCGCCGGCGAACAGCGTCCCGGTCTTGCGGTCGAAGACGGTCAGGTCGTTGTTGGTGTGCGCCGTGGGATAGGCCGTCAACACGACGATGCGGTTGCCGAGGTCGATCCGCACCTCCTCGGCAACCGGCCGGTCGACCCGGACCGGGGCGATGCCGGCAGCCGCATCCTCCCCCAACTCGTCGGCCAGACGCTGCCGATAGACCTCCTGCCGGGCAGCCAGCGCATCCCGGAGATTGGCATGGCCGGTGATCGGCACGTCGGAGAAGGCGGCGTTGCCGAAGACATGGTCGGGGTGCATGTGGGTGTTGATGACGACCACCGGCTTTCTGTCGGTGCGGGCGGCGATGGCCTCGCGCAGGCGCCGCCCCAGTTCCGGCGTGCCGCCGGTGTCGATGACCGCCACCCCGCTGTCGCCGACGATGAAGCCCATGTTGGCGGTATCGCCGTGGTTGTCCGGCGCCGGTTCGGCGATGACGCCCTGGTGGACGAAGACGCCGGGCGCCACTTCCGTCACCGCCAACGGCTCCGCCGATGCGGACGCGGTTGCCACCATGAGGCACAGCGCGGCGGCCAGCGTCTGGCGACGGCCGATGTCGAGACCAGCGGTCATGCCCGTGTTCCTGTGTGGGCGTCTTCCCGTTTCTCCAGCCAATGGGCGAAGAGGCTGGCGACGGTGAGGTCGGCGGAGGTGCCGGGGTTGATGCCCTGCCATTTCAGTCGCGCATCGAAAACGAACAGATGCTCGCGCCGAAGGGCTGCCGACGATGCCGCCACCTGCCTGCGCACATCGCGGGCTTCGGTCAGCACGGCCACGGCAATCACCTCCCCATGCTTGCGCAGGATGTGGCTGTCGGGGAAGGAGGTCAGGAATTCCAGGTAAACGGCTTCGGCCAGCGACACCGCATCGGCGTCCGCCGCCGACCTGCTCGCCAGCGACCGGGCGCAGGCGACACCGATGTCGAAAACGTCGCGGTAGCCGTCGGCATATTGGGCGGCGATACGGTCGCGCGACCGGGCGGCTGCCATCGCCTCGCGCAGGTCCACCGTCGCCGGGCCGGCGACGTCATGCTCCGGCGCTTGGCCCAGCCCGCCGGGCGAAGCAAGGCGGATCGCCGCGAACGCAGCCTCGGCATCCTCCACAGTCAGCGTTCCCAGCACATCGCCCACCCGATCCCGCAGAGGGCGCACGGCCGGCATCTCGGCGGCGTAGGCCAGCGGGGCGCACAGCAGCAGGATGCCAAGGTTGGTGTTGCAGCCCACCACCGCCCGGGTCGCCTGCACCGCCCGCAGGATGCGTTCGCCGACCGGGGCATGCGCCCGTGCGATCTCCGGCGCGGCGGCCTCCGCCGACCGCAGGAAGTCCTCCACCGTCATGCCATGGCCGGCGGCATGCACATGGACGTTGCCGGGCTTCAGCGCCATCACCTCCGTCCGGCAGACGGCCATGAACAGCTCTGCCACCGCGGCGCTCATCCTCCTGCCCCTTTGGCCCCCGCCCCTCCTGCCCCCGTCCCGCTGAAGGAGCGGTCGAGCATGTCCGGCGCAAGGCGTCCGCCGTGGAAACTGCGCCCACTGTCGAGCGCCGTCACCACCACGCGGGCCGGCGCGAACAGCAGCGGATCGATGGCGTAGAAATCCTTGTTCACCGCCGCGAACACCTCGGCGAAAGGACGCCCGTAGTCGCGGGATTCCATGCTGGGCAGGCGTTGCGCCAGATCGGCGGCGGCATCCTCCGGCCCGGTGACGAAAAGCTGAACGGTACCGCCGAACAGGATGGCGTCATTGGTCCTCCCCATCGCCTCGACGAAGCCCTTGCCGGGCGGCGGCAGGGGGGCCACGCCGATGCCGTCGGCGACATGCTCCAGCGGGAAGCCCAGCGCGTGCACCTTGTGCAGCGCCACCTCCAGCACGCGGGCGACGATCTGCACCGTGCCGGCAAGGCTTGCCGTCGGCGTCAGCACCAGCGTCAGCCGCTCCGGCGCCACCCCGCAGTCGGCCGCGATCCGCTCGACCAGCGCTGCCGGCGGGACGGTTCCGCTTTCGAGCACCAGTACGGCATGGTCGCCGCTGTCGCCATAGCCAAGCTCGTCGAACAGCGTCTCCTTGCGGGACAGCGCGCGGCCGGGACCGGAGCCGAGCGCGAAGAAGGAGCAGCCCTCGTCCTTGTGCGACAGGCTCCAGCCGGCATATTGGCTGCCCAGGCAGGCGAGCACCGGATCGGTGCTGTGCACCGCCACCTGGAAAGGCCAGCGGCCGGACTGGGTGTCGGCCTGGAGCGTCACCCGGCCCAGACCGCCCATGCACAGCTCGGCGATACGCCGCCCGGCCTCCAGACCGCCGGAGCGGGCGATTCCGCCATCGACGATCGTCGCGCCGGCCAAACTGTCGATGCCGAGCCGCAACTGTGCCGCATCGGCGACCAGGGCGGCGGCGAGCGGGCCGGCAAGGGCCGACAGGCTGGGGCGCTGCTGCATCACTTGGCCTTTCCCGCAATGGTCCGCGCCGCGTCCATCGCGTCCTGGAAATCGAAGGCGACGGCGGTGCCGCCGGTCTGCATCCGCTCCAGCAGATGGTGCTGGACCTTGAACTTGACGTTGCCGACGGTGAGCGCGCCGATGCCGACGGCCCCGGAATGGCCGGGCAAGGGCACACCGTCATCCTGCACGCCGACTCCTTCCACCCCGGCCGGCGGCACGGCGTTGACATCGGCAGCGACGCGCAGGCGCTTGGCCGCGCGCAGATCGTCGGCCGTCAGCACCGTGACCCCGGCCTTGCCGCAGGCCAGCACGACCTCCGCCCGGTCCATCAGCGCCGCCTTGCCGCCCGTGGACGTGTCGGCGCAGGACAGCGTGACGCCATAGCGCCGGCCGAACTCCTCCGCCTTGCCCTGCACGGCCGAAACGCCGCGATGGCTGACCAGGGTGACGTTGCCGCCGGCCTGTGCGGCGATCAGCCCGGCGATGCCGCCGACCACGCCGGTGGCGCCATAGACCTGGACATCCAGCCCGGTTAGGCCATCCACCCCCGACCGCCGCAGGGCGCGCTCGACCACCGCGACCATGGCGGCGGCGGTTGTGAAGGCGCCGGACGGGTCGGCGAAGACCGAGATTTGGAAAGGCGGGAACATCGCCTTGCGCGCGACGTCGAGCATGTCCAGCGCCATCGCCGCGTCGCGCCCGCCGATGAACAGGCCGGTGCGCGCCGCGTTCTTCGGATCGCGGGAGAACATGGCGTCCTGGGTCAGCGCCTCGACCTGGGCGGTCTCGATGCCGGTATAGGGGACCACCGTGTCGATGCCGGCATCCACCGCCATGTTGACGTCGAACGGGCTGACATTCGCCAGCGGCGTGATCATGTGCAGCACGTAAGGGGCGCCCATGCCTGCCTCCATTTCAGTCGTTCACCGGCCAATTGTCGGCCAATTGTTCAACAGCGCGCTCATTCACCCGCGGCGCGCCGGATCGGGAGCGCCGGTTCCGCATCGGCCGACAGGTTCCGTACCGTCGCGCCGACATTCCGCCCGCGGCAGACCATCACCTCCAGCGGCGAACCGGCCCAACGCACGCGCATCTCGCTGGCAAGCCTTTCCGCCAGCGCCGCATCGCCGACGATGGCGAAGCAGGTCGGCCCCCAAGAGCTTTGCCCGACTCCGGCGATCCCCTGCGCCTCCAGCCATGCCAACGCCTCGGCCACCAAGGGGCTGGTGAAGCGCCCACCCTGGGCCGGGGCGAAATGGTCGCCGACCGTGCGCTGAAGCTCGCCGATGGCCTGTCCGAACCGATCCACATCGCGTTCGGCCAGCGCCGGCAGCGCGACCATCAGCATCAGCCGGCAAAGATGGGCCGCGGCGTCGGGCGGAAAGGGCGGCAGCCGGCGGAAGGCTTCGACTTCCGGTGCGCCGTGCAAGCCGTGGCCGCCGCGATGGAGCAGCAGCAGGATGCGCCAATCGTCGGGGAAGGGCGCCCGCGCGATCACCGGCGGTGCGGCGTCCAGCCCGCCCCGGCCACCGTCCAGCAGCACCCCGCCCTGCTCGAAGGCAGCCAGCCCAATGCCGGAGCGTGCCCCCCGCTCTAAGGCGCGGGCCAGATCGCGGGCGGCGGTGCCCCGCCCCTCCAGGCAGGTGAGCGCCGTAGCGACCGCGAGATCCGTTTGAGTGCCGGAGCCCAAGCCAACATGGGGCGGAATCTCCTCCTCCACCATCACGTCGACGGCATCCGGCAGGCCTGCTTCCCGGCCCAGCCGTTCGATGCTGCGGCGGACGCGGTCGGCCGATGGCCCGCTGACCGTCAGCCTGTCGGCCGGGCGGGCGCGCAGGACGATGGCCGGCCGGTCGATGGCGATGCCAAGACTGCCGAAGCGGCGTCCCAACCCGCCATTGAGATCGACGAAGCCGGCATGCAGGCGTGCAGGCGCACGGACCCATACCTCTCCTATCCGATTGCGCTGGTGGCTCATCTGCATTCCCTTTGCGCGGGTCACCGCACAATGTTAGCGTTACGAACAAAATTGTCCGTAGCGCGAACGAGTATCCACGCGCGGTAACCCAAACGGGGCACGGAAACACAGGGAGGAAAACGGGCATGACCGGACCGCTCTGCCTGCCGATGATCGACCATGGCCGAATATTGTCGACTCTATTCCGGGCCTTGTGCTTGAGCGCCCCCTGGCGAAGACCGCCACTCTTCTCGAACTAGTCGGATTGACTGCGTTTTTCTGCAAAAGCGACTTTCCGCTCAGCCGAATTGGGGGCCATGACCTTCCACCCCGACATTCTCTGTCCGTTCTGCGGCCTCGGCTGCGGTGACATCGGAATCGACCAGGACGATTCCGGCATCGCTCCCCGGCCCAGCGGCTGTCCGCAAGCCGACCGGCTGTTCCGCCGATCCGCGGCGGTGCCGACGGACGCCCGCATGGCCGGAGCCGCCGTTTCCATCGACGATGCCGTTGCCGAGGCAGCCCGGCTGCTGGGCGCCAGCCGCGCACCGCTGATCGCCGGGCTGGCGACCGATGTGGATGGCGTGCTTTCCGCCCTGACTCTGGCCGAACGCATCGGCGCGACGGTGGACCATGAGCGGTCCGACGCGCTGTTCCGCAATCTGGCGGTCCTGCGCCGCTTCGGCTGGTCGACCACCACGCTGGCAGAGCTGCGCAACCGCTGCGACCTCGTCCTCGTCATTGGCCCGGACCCAGCCGCCGCCTTTCCCCGCCTGTGGGAGCGCTGGGTGGTCCCGGAACCGGCCTTCGTGCCCAACGGAGCGCGGAGCGTCGTTTTCCTGGGTGGGAAGCCCATGCCGGAGACGGCGCAACTCCTGGGCGGGCAAATCGAAACGATCGATCCGGGGGCCGCGGATCTCGCCACGCTGGTCGCCGGGCTGCGGACGGCCCTGGCCGGCAGGGCGGCGGCTGGCGACCCGATGACCGGACTGGCGGCCCGGCTGCGCGCTGCCCGCTATGCGGTGGTGGTCTGGGCGGCGGGTCTGTTCCAGGGGCCGCAGCCGGACATGGTCGTGGAAGGGTTGGTCCGGCTGATCCGTACCGTGGACGGCACCACCCGCTGCGCCGGGCTTCCGCTGTCCGGTGCCGACAACGTGATCGGCGCCAATCAGGCCTCCGGCTGGCGCACCGGCTTTCCCTTGCGCACCGGCTTCGACGGCGGCGTGCCGACGCACGATCCGGAACGATTCGACTGGCGCCGCCGCCTGCAGGATGCCGACGTGACGCTATGGATTTCCGCCTTCCGCCCGGAGATGCCGGAATTCAGCACCAACGGCGCCGTCATCATGCTGGCGCCGCCGGAAATGGCCATGACTCCCGAACCGGCGCTGTTTATCCCGGTGGGAACGCCGGGCATCGATCATGCCGGCGACGTGTTCCGCGCCGACAGCGTGGTGGCGCTGCATGCCGGAATGCTGATCGACCGCGGCCTGCCCAGCGTTGCCGACGTGATCGGCCGCATCCTGGCAGCGCTGGACCAGACCGCCACAGTCAAGGAGACCGCCGGATGCTGACCAAGCTTGCCGGCGGGCGCGTGTTCGACCCGGCCAACGGCCGCCACGGCGAGGTCGCCGACCTCTGGCTGCGCGACGACCGCGTCACCGCCGATCCGGGGCCGGGCGCCACGCCCGACGCGGTGTATGACGTGACCGGCAAAGTGGTGATGGCCGGCGCCATCGACATCCACAGCCACATCGCCGGCGGCAAGGTCAACCTCGCCCGCATGCTGATGGGCGAGGAGCACGACCGACACCGCTTCGCCGGCAGCGCCTGCGGCTGCGACAGGATTGGAGGCGGCAGCGGCATCGCCACCCCCTCCACCCACACCACCGGCGCCCGCTATATCGAGATGGGATTCACCGCCGCCTTCGAGCCGGCGATGCTGGGGTCCAACGCCCGGCATGCGCATCTGGAGATGAGCGACATCCCCTATATCGACACCGGCGGCTATCTGGTGCTGGGAAACGACGATTTCCTGCTGGACCTGATCGCCACCAACGCCGGGCAGGCGGCGGTCAACGACTATGTCGCCTGGATGCTGACGGCGACACAGAGCCTTGCCGTCAAGGTCGTCAATCCCGGCGGCATCAACGCCTTCAAGTTCAACGCCCGCAAGCTCGACCTCGACGAGGCCGGGCCGCACTACGGCGTCACGCCGCGCACCGTCCTGACCGTGCTGGCCCGCGCCGTGTACGAATTGGGGCTGCCCCACCCGCTGCATGTCCATGGCTGCAACCTGGGCATTCCCGGCAACGTGGCGACGACACTCGACACCATCCAGGCGGCGTCGGGCCTGCCCATGCACATGACGCACATCCAGTTCCACAGCTATGACACGGCGGGCGACCGCAAGTTTTCCTCCGGCGCCGCGGCGCTGGCGGAGGCGGTGAACCGGACGCCGACGCTGTCGGTGGACATCGGGCAGGTGATGTTCGGCCAAACGGTAACCGCGTCGGCCGATACCATGGCGCAGCGCCACACCGCCCCGCTTGCCCATCCCCGCAAATGGCTGGCGATGGACATCGAATGCGAGGCGGGATGCGGCGTGGTGCCCTTCCGCTATCGCGATAATTCCTATGTCAACGCGCTGCAATGGGCGATCGGGCTGGAGCTGTTCCTGCTGCTCGACGATCCATGGCGGGTGTTCCTGACCACCGACCATCCGAATGGCGCACCCTTCACCTTCTATCCGGAGCTGATCCGGCTGTTGATGGACCGCGATTACCGTCTGGCGAAGCTGGCGGAGATCCATCCCGACGCGCCGGCCCACACCACGCTGGGCTCCATCACCCGCGAATACACGCTCCCCGAGATCGCCATCATGACCCGCGCCGCGCCGGCCCGCATCCTGGGGCTCGCCGACCGCGGCCACCTGGCGCCGGGTGCGTCGGCCGACGTTACGGTCTACAGCGATCTGCCCGACCGCCGTGCCATGTTCGAGCGCCCCGATCTGGTCTTCAAGAGCGGCCGGCTGGTGGTGCGGGACGGGGCGTTGGTGGCGATGGCGCAGGGCTGCACCCATGTCGTCCGTCCCGGCTTTGACGATTTGATCGAGCGCCGCATCGCCCGCTATTTCGACGAGCGCATCGGCCTGCCGATCAAGCATTTCCGCATCCAGGACGCGGAGATCCGCCACGGAGCCGGTCCGCAGCTTCACCCCTGCCGGCGGCGGGAGGTGCCGTGATGGCGGAGATGCAGATCAACGGCGTACGCATCGAGGACACCTTCGCCGAGGCGTTCCCGATGACCTACACACGGCTGGTCATCACCGCCGACACGCCCGCCTGGGTCGATGCGGCAACCTCCAGCCTGACCGGCTTCGCCACCTCGGTCATCGGTTGCGGCTGCGAGGCGGCGGTGGAACGCCTGCTGACACCGGAGGAGACGCCGGACAGCCGGCCGGGGGCCGCGGTGATGATCTTCGGCATGTCCACCGGTGACCTCGCCAAGCTTGTCGTCAACCGCGTCGGGCAATGCATCATGACCTCGCCGGGGTCGGCCTGCTATGCCGGGCTTCTCCAGGGGACCAAGCGCATCCCGCTCGGCAATGGACTGCGCTACTTCGGCGACGGGCACCAGATCTCCAAGAAGTTCGGCGACCGCCGCTTCTGGCGCCTGCCGGTGATGGACGGAGAGTTCGTCTGCGAAGACAGCGTCGCCGTGGCCAAGGGGATCGGCGGCGGCAACTTCCTGATCCTGGCCGCCAGCCACCGCCAGTGCCTCGTCGCGGCGGAAGCGGCGGTCGCGGCGATCCGGTCGCTGCCGGGCGTCATCCTGCCCTTCCCCGGCGGCGTGGTGCGCTCAGGCTCCAAGGTCGGATCGAAATACAAGGCGCTGATCGCCTCCACCAACACGCGCTTCTGCCCGACCCTGCGGGCAGTCGAGCCTGAAACCCTGCTCTCCCCGGACGTCGAGGCCGTGCTGGAACTGGTGCTGGACGGCACAGACGAGGCGGCGATCCGCGCCGGCATGCGGGCCGGCATCGCAGCCGCCGCAGCCGGCGGCACGGCGGCCGGCGTGCTGGCGATCACCGCTGGGAATTATGGCGGGAAACTCGGGCCGCACCACTTCCACCTCCACGAGGTGATGGCATGAGCGGCCTAACCCTGACCTTCCGCGGCGATGCCGGAACGATTGTGGACATGTCCTCCCTGCTGCCGGAACGGCTGGCCGGCCAGACGGCGGAGGACATCGCCGGACTGCCGCTTCCCTGTGGTGGGGGAGTGACGATGCTCGGCGAGATGTTCGAGCTTTCAGCCGGCGATGCGGCCGAAGCGATGCTGATCCGGCCGGGGGAGGCCGTTCTGCAACGGGTCGGTGCCGGCATGGCGTCCGGCCGCATCCTGGTCGAGGGCGATGTCGGAAGCCACGCCGGGGCCGGGATGAGCGGCGGCCTGCTGCGCATTACGGGCAATGCCGGCGACGCGCTGGGCGGTGCCCTGCCCGGCCTGCCGCTTGGGATGCGGGGCGGGCTGATCAGCGTCGGCGGCAGCGCCGGGGACCGCACGGCCGAGCGGATGAGGCGGGGGATCGTCGTCGTCGACGGCACGGTCGGCGCCTATGCCGCCGGCTTCATGGTGGCCGGAACGCTGGCAGCCGGAGGGGGATGCGGCCCGCATCCGGGCTTCGGCATGCGGCGCGGCACGCTTCTGCTGGGTCGGCGGCAGGATGCGGTGCCCGATGGCTTCGCCGATGGCGGTACGCGTGACTGGCTGTTCCTGCATCTGCTGCGGCGTGGATTGGAGGGGACCGGAAGCTGGTTCGAGCGTGCGGGAACCACCCGCGCCCATCGGTTCATCGGCGACCTTGCGGAAGGAGGGCATGGTGAAATTCTGGCGATGGCCTGAACGACGATCCCGCTTATCGATGTGCCGCCTTGCGGCTGTGGTTCTGCCGGCCATCGGCTTGCTTGCCCTTGCATCGCCGGCCATGGCCCAGGGGACCGGTCGGCAGGACGCCGGCACGAAGGTGATGCTGATCGGCTATCTCGCCCGCCAGGAGGACCCGCGCACGCCGCTGAGCTTCCTGGAGCCGGTCGCCACCGACGAGGGGCTTCAGGGCGCACGGCTGGCGCTGGCCGACAACAACACCACGGGCCAGTTCCTCAACCAGAGCTACCGGCTGGTGGAACAGGTGCTGCCGCAGGATGGCGACATCTCCGCCGGGGTGAAGGCGCTGGCCGACGAAGGGGTGCGGTTCGTCGTTGCCGACCTGCCGGCTGACGCGCTGCTCGCCGCCGCCGACCGGCCGGAAGCGAAGTCCATGCTGTTGTTCAACGCGCGCGCCACCGACGACGCGCTGCGCAACGACCAGTGCCGGGCCAACATCCTGCACACCGCCCCCAGCCGGCGCATGCTGGCCGACGCGCTGGCGCAATATCTCGCCTGGAAGAAATGGACGCGGTGGAGCCTGCTGACCGGCCGCGATCCCGGCGATGCGCTCTATGCCGAGGCCGTCCGCCGCGCGGCCAAGCGCTTCGGCGGCCGGATCACCGACGAGAAATCCTGGACCTTCGACACCGGAAACCGGCGCACCGACACGGGCGTCACCACCATCCAGTCGGACATCCCGCTCGCGACCCAGGGGCCGGACTATGACGTGCTGATCGTCGCCGACGAGGCGGGCGATTTCGGCGACTATCTCGACGGCCGCACCTGGTATCCGCGCCCGGTCGCCGGCACCCAGGGGCTGACCGCCACCGCTTGGTCGCGGGTGAACGAGCAGTGGGGCGCCACCCAGTTGCAAAACCGCTTCGAAAAGCTGGCCGGCCGCTGGATGACGCCACGTGACTATGCCGCCTGGCTCGCCGTGCGCAGCATCGGGGAGGCCGCCGCCCGCACCAACGCCACCAGCTTCGACGACCTGACCGCCTATCTGCACAGCCCCGATTTCGAACTGGCCGGCTTCAAGGGCGAGGCCCTCTCCTTCCGCGCCTGGAACGGGCAGATGCGCCAGCCCATCCTGATCGCCGGGCCGCGGATGCTGGTTTCGGTGTCACCACAGGAGGGATTTCTGCACCCCGTGACACCTCTCGATACGCTCGGCGACGATGCGCCGGAAAGCAAATGCCGTCTCAACCGATAGGGCGGGCCACTCCATGCGATTCCTGCTGTCCTACACCCTGCTTCTTCTCGCCGGTCCGGTCATGTTGGCCGAGCCCGTGTTCGCCGAAACCATCTTCGTGTCCAACGAGAAGGACAACCAGATCGCCGTGGTCGACGGCGACAGCCTGCAAATCAAGAACAAGATCAAGGTCGGCCGCCGACCACGTGGCATCACGCTGAGCGCCGATGGGACGCAGCTCTTTGTCTGTGTCGGCGACGACAATCGCATCGACGTGGTGGACATCGCCAGCGGCAAGGTCGTCCACACCCTGCCCTCCGGGCCGGATCCGGAGCTGTTCGTGCTGTCTCCGGACGGCAAGAAGCTCTATGTCGCCAACGAGAACGACAACATGGTGACGGTCATCGACGTCGCCGACCGGAAGGCCATCGGCAACATCCAGGTCGGCGTCGAGCCGGAGGGAATGGGGATCAGCCCGGACGGCAAGATCCTGGTCAACACCTCCGAAACCACCAACATGGCGCACTTCATCGACACGGAGAAACACAACGTCATCGGCAATGTGCTGGTGGACAGCCGGCCGCGCGTCGCCCGTTTCACCGACGACGGCAAACAGGTTTGGGTGTCGAGCGAGATCGGCGGCACGGTCAGCGTGATCGATCCGGCGGCGCTCAAGGTGATCAAGAAGATCAAGTTCGAGGTCACCGGCGTCCGGCGCGAAGCCATCCAGGCGGTGGGCATCCAGATGACCAAGGACGGCAAGCGCGCCTTCGTGGCGCTGGGACCGGCCAACCGGATCGCCGAGATCGACACCGGCAGCTTCGAGGTGAAACGCTATTTCCTGGTCGGGCAGCGTGTCTGGAACCTCGCCTTCTCCCCCGACGAGAAGCGGCTCTACACCACCAACGGCATCAGCAACGACCTGTCGGTGATAGACCTGGAGCGCAACAAGGTGATCAAGAGCATTCCGGTCGGCGGCGCGCCCTGGGGCATCGTTGTCAAGCCGTGAGCTGACGGAACCCGGAACCGGAACGCCCGGTTGATGGGGGATGGCCGGGTGCGTCGGCGACCTTGGCCGACGGCCCGACGCGGCGCGCGGCAGGGACCTACGGGTCCTGATCCGCCGTGCCGGAACCGTCCATTCCCGGAGACATGCGATGAAGCACTTCACGACCCTGCCCCTGACCGGCCTTGCGTTGGCTGCCGGCCTCGCCATTGCCGCAATGCCCGCTTCGGCCCAGACCGGCAGCAACTCGAACGACAACTCCACTGGCACCACCACCCAGAACGCTCCGGCCGGGACCAGCGGACAGCTGCCGCCCGACTCCCTGCCCGGCAAGCGCCAGGGCGCCATCGGTGGTGCGCCGGTGTCGCAGGGCAGTTCCGGCTCCTCGACCGAAGGCACCACCTCGCCGACCGGAAAGCTGCCAGACGATTCCCTGCTGAAGGAGCGTCAGGGGACGATCAGCGGGCATCCGGTCACCCAGGGCGGCTCGGGCCAATCGGATGACAAGAAGGACGAGCAATAGCCGGCACCTCTCGCCCGGCTTCGTGACGTGATCGCGGCCGCTGCCACCGAAGATGGGGTAGCACTGTCCGAAAGGCCGTGCCATCCCGGTCAGGACCAGCGAAGCGGGAAGGCGGCGGCTGCGATTTCAAGTTACTCCGAACCTCTTTTGAGAGTTTGTTAGCAAAACAAACAAGATGCCATAATGGCTGCCGTGACCGACGCCGTGCCCGCAGGTATCCAGTGAACAGTCATGCTGGATCCGTGTGGCCGGCGTGCCCCGCATGACCTGCGGCGGTCCTCCAATGATTTCAAAATGCATGGGAGAAAGCGGCGATGGGCATGTGGCAGGGGTCATCCCCGAAAATCAATCGTGTGCTGGTGGGCGAATCGCTGGTCGGCGACGGCAATGAGGTCGCGCATATCGACCTGATCATGGGGCCGCGCGGCAGTGCCGCCGAAACCGCCTTCTGCAATGCGCTGACCAACAACAAGGACGGCTTCACCAGCCTTCTGGCGGTCATCGCCCCCAATCTGCAATGCAAGCCCTCGACCATCCTGTTCAACAAGGTGACGATCAAGGGCGCGGAGCAGGCGGTGCAGATGTTCGGCCCGGCCCAGCACGGCGTCGCCAAAGCGGTCGCCGACTGCGTCGCCGCAGGAACCATCCCGCAGGACGAGATCGACAACATCTTCATCTGCGTCGGTGTCTTCATCCATTGGGAGGCCAAGGACAACGCCAAGATCCAGGATTACAATTACCGCGCCACCAAGGAAGCGATCGAACGCGCGGTGTCGGGATTCCCGACCCTCAAGGATCTGCTGAACCAGAAGGATTCGGCAAAGCATCCGTTCGCCGCCGGCTAAAGGCCGATAGCGCCCAACCGGATGGCGGCGGCCGTGATGCGGTCGCCGCCCTTCCGGTGCTGTTGCAGGGTCGGCCGCATTTTCCGGCCACGGTCGAGCGATGTCAGCCAATCGCCCTCGATCCGAGCGATAGGGTGGACTCCGGCGGACGGATTCATGCCGCGCCCTGCCGATCGGCAGGAAAGGACGGAATACCTTCAGTTCACTGGACATTTTTGCGATCGCCATAGCTGGCGGATCTCACGTCAAGCGGTCCAGGCCGAACCCCACGGGATTTTACGAAACTCCACAACTCTTTCAACATCGTGCCAGATCAGCGGCTATTTCATAGAATTATTCCAGTTCCAATGAAGGAACCGCGCAACGACCATTTCGCGCCGCACAAAGAACTAGCCATAATTCTCACGACACTATCCGTTGGGGTTATGGTCGCTCCATGGCGGCACGGGTACAATTTCCTAGTGGGCTCCACCCGGCAATCCTGCCTGATCGCCCATTTCAGCGGAGGAAGCAGACATGAAGACTTGGCGCAAGCCGACGATTGTCGAGATTTCGGTCGGGACCGAGATCAACGCCTACGCCTGCGCCGGTTTGTAACCGGCGCATCCAATTGGCAAGGGTGACCCTTCCCTCAAACATCCGTCCACGCTTTCCACTCATGATGTTCCACTCAGGCCGGCCGCGGCTCGAAATGGGCGAAGAACTGCCCGGTGCCGTCAGGTGCGCTCGCATCATAATGCAACGCGCAGAGCCGCAGCCGGCCGGCATCGCCCAACTCCGGGCCTGACAGCATGCTGTGAAAACTCTCTCCACCGAGCAGGCGATGCGCGATGGTGAGATACAGCCGCGAAAGCCTGCCGTCCCGCAACATGGTGTCGAGCATCCGCGGTCCCGTCAGCAGATAGAGGCTGCGGAAGCCCATGCTGCCCAGTTCGCGGACCAATGGCCCACCGTCCACCGACATTCCCGCTCCAGCAACCAGCACCTCGTAACCGGCGGCGCGCCAGTTGGCGACCCGGTCGGGCGGCGCCCCGGCACCGGTGGCGATGATTACGCGCTGACCATGGCGCGCCGGCGAGTCCGGCATCGGGAACTCCAGGCTGGCACTGGCGACGACCACGGCCGGCTGCGGCGGCAGGCCGTTGTCCCCGCGCCACTGCGCAAGCTCCCGCGTCGCCTCCTGCACACCGACCTGCAGAACATCGTCCAGCCGCCCGGCCGCGAGGTCGCGCAGATAGCCGCCATGGGTGACGAGACAATCCGCCTGTGCCTGAAGTTCGAGGAACAGCCGGAAGTCGTTGCCGCTGACCAGCCCGGCCGGCAGCCGACTCTCCCCGGTGACGGGATCGTGCAACGCGATGCGTCCGTCCAGACTGCCGACGAAGCTGGCATAGACGAAGGGAGCATCGGCACTCCCCCGCTCATGCAGACGGTGGGCGAGATAGGCGCCGGGAAGCGCGATTTCCTCCGGTGCGCCGGGAAAGAGGCGGAGCATGCGTGCGGTCATCGCGGCCCTCCCGGCACGGCGGCATCGACCCGGCGAAGGAAATCCGCGGCAAGCGCATCGGCGATGTCGATTTTGCTGACCGACTGCAATCCCTGCCAAGCGGGCATCGAGTTGACTTCCAGCACCAGCCAGCGGTTTTCGTCGCCGGGAGCGGGAATGAGATCGACGCCGGCATAGTCCGCGCCGACCGCGGCGGCGGCCCGCACCGCCAGATCGGCGACGGCACCTTCGGGGATCAACGCCTCGCAGCTTGCACCCTGATGGACATTCGTGATCCAGCTGCGGCCATGGCGGATCATCGCCGCCACCGCAACGCCGCCCACCACGAAGACCCGGCAGTCGCGCCATTCGCCCTCCCGGCGCGGCGGCACGAAGGGCTGCAGGTAATAGACGCCGGCGACGGCTTCGGGCTCCGGCACCTCGTCCGGCCGCGACAGGCGGCGCAGACCGCGCCCTTGGGCGCCGAACAGCGGCTTCAACACGCAATCCGGCAAGTCGGCCACCGCGGCGCGGGCCAGTTCGGCGGACTGGACGGCCACGGACGGTGGCGTCGGCAGGCCGGCATGGGCCAGCAGGAAGCTGGTGGTGCTCTTGTCCACACAGCGCTCGATGGCGCGCGCCGTATTGTAGACCGGCACCCCCAGACGATCCAGCGCATGGAGCACCCCCAGCCGCAGGGTCACCTGTTCGAAACTGCCCTGCCCGACCACGCGCACGAAGGCACCGGACGGCAGCGTATCGCCGAACCCCGGCAGCAGAAGCCCCGTCTCGGTCCGTCCGACGGCGAAGCCACAGCCGTTCAGCGGCACGCGCCGGCATTCGACTCCCCGGCGTGTGATCGCCCGCTCCAGCCGCGCCGCATGCCAGTCGGCCCCGTCGGTGAACAAAGCGACCACATCGGTCATGCTGCCTCCGCCAAAGCATGGTGCATATACAGCTCACGCGCACGCCGGCCGGCAAGGCGGCGGGCTTTCTTCATATCGGGTCCATCTGCAATCACGGTACAAAGCGGAGAGCCCGCAGGAATGCGCGCGGGCGTGCGCGGACGGTCGGCGGTCCAATCCGGCCAGCACAAGCCATCCTGAAGCAGGATCGGCGCGGCGCTGTAGACCACCAGGGCGGCGCGGCAGCCGGTGAGCGGCGGCAACCCCGAAGGCAACGTCCCAGCGCAGGCGGCCAGATGCAGGCTGAACAGGCTGGGCATCGGCGGCCGGTCGAACAGGTCGAGCGTCGCACCCGGCCGCGGATTGATCTCCAGCAGGCACCAGCCGGCCGGTCCCGCCAGGAAATCGGCGCTGTTGAGCCCGACCAGCCCCACCGCGGCGGCGATCCGCGACACCGCATCGATCATCGCCCCGGCGGTCCCGCCGGAAGCCGGCATGGGGCCGACCGCCCCGCCATAGCGGTAGGGTTGGCCGGGAGCCGGCGCCACCCATTGCCGGCTGAATCCGATTGGCAGCACACGGCGGCCATCGGCCAGGAACAGCAGGGACACCGGACGCCCGGCGCTGCGGCGCTGAGCATAATGGCCGGCCGTCAATCGCGAGGAGGCCGGCCGGATGTGAGCGCCACCGCTGGCGCCCGCACGCTTCATCAGCCAGCCCCCGGCATCGGCCGGCGGCGCCGTGGCGACCTCCGGATGCGGAATGCCGAGGCCGGCAAGCAGGTCTGCGAAGGCGAACGGGTCCTTCAGCCGCGCCACCGTTTCCGCCCGATTGCCGATCACCGGCCGGCTGCGCGCCAGTGCCGTCAGCAGTTCGGGCCGATCCTCAAACCCGGCGCCACAGACCAGCGGCAGCCGGGACAGATCCGGCGCGGCCAGCGCCCGCCGCAATGCCGCAGCGGGAATACGCAGCTGCCGTGACGGCAGGGTCCGGCAAGGATCGGCCATGGCGGCTGTATCGGTATCGGCGAACAGGTCCAGGGCAGCGACGCTCCGCCCGCCGCGGCAGGCGCTTGCCACCAGTGCCCGCGCCGACAACGACACCACCACGAATTCCGGGACTGCCGTCGCGGTCAAGCTCCGCTCCCCCTGCGAAAGCATCTTGAACATTCATTTGCAATCCCAACAATCATGCGCAGCAGCCATCTTTGCAATGACCCTTCCGAACAACGGCCCGTGCCGCCCGCCCGATGCCGCCAAGGGATCGCTGCTTGGGTCCGGAGCAGGGTACCCGCCTGGGGGAAGACTGGATGTACGAAGCCGTGATGCCTGCGGACCCTCCATCGATTCCCGCGATCCACGGCCCTCCCGCCTTGGCCGTGGAGGAGCTGAGCCACAGCTTCGGCAAGCGGGTGGCGCTGGACCACGTGTCCTTCGCCGTGCAGTCGGGTGGCTTCACCATGCTGCTCGGTCTGAATGGGGCGGGAAAGACCACGCTGTTCTCCCTGATCACCCGGCTCTATTCCAACCGCACCGGCGCCATCCGCATCTTCGGATTCGACCTGCGGCGCCAGCCGACCCGCGCACTGGAGCGGATCGGCGTGGTGTTCCAGCAGCCGACGCTCGACCTCGACCTGACCGTCCGTCAGAACCTGCGCTACCATGGCGGCCTGCATGGAATGGCGCCATCCGACTGCGAAGCCCGTGCGCGGGAGGAGTTGGCCCGCATCGGACTGGCGGAGCGCGCCGACGACAAGGTCCGGGCATTGTCCGGCGGCCAGCGGCGGCGGGTGGAGATCGCCCGCGCCCTGATACACCGGCCGAACCTGCTGCTGCTCGACGAGCCGACGGTCGGTCTGGACACCGAATCGCGCCGTCAAATCCTTGGCCATGTCCGCGCACTCTGTCGCGAGCAGGGGCTGGCGGTGCTGTGGGCCACCCACCTGTTGGACGAGGCGAGGGACGAGGATTCCGTCGTCATTCTGCATCAGGGACGGCTGCGCGCCTCCGGCAGCGTGCGCGCGGTCTGCGCCGGGTCGGGCGCCGCCACCCTGCCCATCGCCTTCGCCGCATTGACGACCGGGGAGCGCCGGACATGAGCGCCGCCACCTATTGGTACTGCCTGCGCAGCATCATCGTGCGCGAGGGGCTGCGCTTCCTGCACCAGCGCGAACGGTTCTTCGCCGCACTGGTCCGGCCGCTGGTCTGGCTGGCGATCTTCGCCGTCGGTTTCCGCGCCGTGCTGGGCGTGTCGATCATCCCGCCCTACGAGACCTACATCCTCTACGACGAATATGTCGTGCCCGGCCTCGTCGCGATGATCCAGCTGTTCAACGGCATGCAGAACTCCCTTTCGATGGTCTACGACCGCGAGATGGGGAGCATGCGGACGCTGCTGGTCAGTCCGCTGCCGCGCTGGTACCTGCTGGTCGCCAAGCTGCTGGCCGGCGTCGCGGTGTCGATCGCGCAGGTCTATGTTTTTCTCGGCATCGCATGGCTGTGGGGGGTGGAGCCGCCGCCGCTGGGCTATCTCGCGGCCTTGCCGGCACTGCTGCTCAGCGGGCTGATGCTGGGAGCGCTCGGCCTGCTGCTGTCATCCTTCGTCAAACAGCTGGAGAATTTCGCCGGGGTGATGAATTTCGTGATCTTCCCGATGTTCTTCGCCTCCTCCGCCCTCTATCCGCTCTGGCGCATCAAGGAGGGCAGTCCGACGCTGTACCAGATCGCCGCCTGGAACCCCTTCACCCAGGCGGTCGAACTGATCCGCTTCAGCCTGTATCTCCGAGTCGACGTGACGGCGCTGCTGTGGGTGACCGGCTGTCTGGCGCTGTTCCTGGGAGCGGCCGTTCTGGCCTACGATCCCGGGCGCGGCTTCTGGGCGCGGCGGGGTGGGCCGGCCGAACAGACCTGATACTGCGAGCTGAAGCTCTGCCGCTCCCACCAATTGGGTAACGCTTCTGCGCCGTCCCTTCCGTTATTTCGCTTCTTCCAAAAACTTTCGAACGGTAGCGGAAAATAATCTTCACAGCCTATCTTTGTTTAAGCACACTGAATGTCAGCGTCGCCAACATAGTGCGGGGCAGTTTAGAACCCCGCCAACGGTCGTGATCCGGCATTTTCGACCGGCGCGCCTGCGATGCCGCAGCAGTTTGAATGCGGAGCGTCGGTGATCCATTCGCCCGACGCTCCCGGCCTACGTCACGCATCGATCGTCGAGGGAGAACGCCCTCTCAAAGACCGCATTTTACCAAAGCAGCCGCCTGCCGCCGCACAGTCCCTGGGACAACCGCCAAAAAACGGGAGGAAACATATGAACCCCTTTGTGCGCTGTCTGCTCGTCACCGCCGCGATCCAGGCGGCCACCATCACAGTCGCCACCGGCGCTTTCGCCAACGACGACATCATGAAGAACCAGAAGGATCCGGCCAACTGGGCGTTGCAGCTCGGCAACTATGCCGGCCAGCGTTACAGCACGCTCGACCAGATCACCCCCAGCAATGTGAAGAACCTGCGGCCGGTGTGGCAGTTCTCGACCGGTGTGCTCCGCGGTCACGAAGGCGGTCCCATCGTCGTCGGCGACACGATGTACATCTCCACGCCGTTCCCCAACATCGTCTACGCGCTCGACCTCAACGACAACGGCCGCATCAAGTGGAAGTATGAGCCCAAGCAGGATTCATCCGTCATCCCGGTGATGTGCTGCGACACCGTCACCCGCGGCGTCGCGGTGGCCGGCAACAAGCTGTTCCTGGGACAGGCCGACAACACGCTGGTGGCGCTGGACACCGAAACCGGCAAGGTTCTGTGGTCGGCCAAGAACGGCGACGCCACCAAGGGCGAGACGCTGACCGCCGCCCCGCTGGTGGTGAAGGACAAGGTCTATGTCGGCATCAGCGGCGGCGAGTTCGGCGTGCGCGGCCATCTGACGGCATACGACATCAACACCGGCAAGATGGTGTGGCGGGCCTATTCGACCGGTCCCGACAAGGACGTGATGATCGACCCGCAGAAGACGATGATGCTCGGCAAGCCGATCGGCGAACCTGACCTGGGCGTCAAGACCTGGCCGGCGGACCAGTGGAAGATCGGCGGCGGCACCACCTGGGGCTGGTACACCTACGATCCCGAACTGAACCTGATCTATTACGGCACCGGCAACCCGGGAACCTGGAACCCGACGCAACGCGCCGTCGACAAGGAACGGGCCAAGAGCGACAACAAATGGTCGATGACCATCTTCGCCCGCGATGCCGACACCGGGCAGGCGAAATGGGTGTTCCAGAAGACGCCCTTCGACGAATGGGACTATGACGGCGTCAACGAGAACATCCTGGCCGATGTCACCATCGGGGGAGCCAAGCGCAAGGCCCTGATCAACTTCGACCGCAACGGCTTTGCCTACACCATCGACCGTACCAACGGCGAACTGCTGGTCGCGCAGAAGTACGATCCGTCCGTCAACTGGGCGAGCGAGATCGACATGAAGACCGGCAGGCCGAAGGTGAACGACAAATACAGCACCTTCGCCCAGGGCGAGGATCACAACACCACCGGCATCTGCCCGGCGGCGCTGGGATCCAAGGACCAGCAGCCGGCGTCCTACTCGCCGGACAGCGGCCTTATCTATGTGCCGACCAACCACATCTGCATGGATTACGAGCCGTTCAAGGTCGAGTATTCCGCCGGACAGCCCTATGTCGGCGCGACGCTCAGCATGTATCCGGCTCCGAATTCGCATGGCGGCATGGGCAATTTCATCGCCTGGGATCCGTCGGCCGGCAAGATCGTCTGGTCGAAGCCCGAGCGCTTCGCAGTGTGGAGCGGCGCCCTGTCGACCAAGGGCGGCGTTGGCTTCTACGGGACTCTGGAAGGCTATCTGAAGGCGTTCGACCTGAAAGACGGCAAGGACCTGTACAACTTCAAGACCTCGTCCGGCATCATCGGCAACGTCAACACCTACATGCACAAGGGCAAGCAGTATATCGCCGTGCTGTCGGGCGTCGGCGGCTGGGCCGGCATCGGTCTGGCGGCCGGACTGACCGGCGAGCAGGAAGGCCTGGGCGCGGTCGGCGCACACAAGGCGCTGGGCGAATACACCCAGCTGGGCGGCACGCTGACCGTCTTCGCGCTGCCCGACAACCAGTGATGTGCCGGCAGAGATGAACAGGCAGTGATGCACAGGCGGGCGCCGGTTTCCTCGAGGGCCGGAGCCCGCCCTTTTCCAAGCTGATGGTGCCTATGCATGAAGGCAGTGGGGAGAATGAGCAAGATGCCCAAATACCTGATCGGGCTGTGCGCCGCCGTCGGGTTCACCGCGACCCTGACCCTCGGTACCGCGTTCGGCCAGCAGGATGCCGCACAGAAGCCAACCCAGAGCCAGGCATCGCCGGACGGAAAATCGACACAAGAGGCGAAGGCCGCCAATCCGGAAGAGCTGATGGATGACCAGGGCGTGCCGCTCTACATGGTCAAGGACGGCAAGGTGGATAAAGGGACCTACAACGGTTATCGGCGCTACGCCTCCTCCTGCCATGTCTGCCATGGACCGGACGGGCTCGGCTCTTCCTTCGCGCCGTCACTGGTCGATTCACTCAAGCGGATGGACTATTGGCAGTTCACCGACGTGGTGACCAACGGCCGCACCAATATGGGCGCCACCGGCGACAAGGTGATGCCGACCTTCGGGTCCGACCCGAACGTGATGCTGAACCTCGCCGACATCTACCGCTATCTCAAGGCCCGGTCCGACGACAAGCTTGGCCGTGGCCGGCCCGAGCGGATCAAGTCGGCATCGTGAGCCCGGCATGACCCGCCTGCCCGCTTTTCCTTCCCGTGCCCTGCTGCTGGCCGTCGCGCTCTGCGCGGCGGCCGTGCCCGCCCGGGCGGCATCGGGGCAGGCGGAGGGCATTCCCACCGACGTGCTGCGCGTCTGCGCGGATGCCAATCTGCTGCCCTTCTCCAACGACCATGGCGAGGGGTTTGAGAATCGCATCGCCCAGCTGATCGCCGACGATCTGAAGGTGAAGCTGGCCTTCACATGGTGGCCGCAGACCATCGGCTTCGTCCGCAACACGCTGCGCACCCGCCAATGCGATCTGGTGATGGGGACCGCGGTCGGCGAAGAGCTGATGCAGAATACCAATCCCTATTATCGATCCACCTATGCGCTGATCTACCGGAAGGATTCCGGGATCACCGCCAGGACCCTGGCCGATCCGTCCTTGCAAGGGGCGCGGATCGGTATCGTCGCCCGCACGCCTCCATCCACCGTGATGCTGCGCCACGGGCTGACCAACCTGGAGCCCTACCAGCTCGACACCGACACGCGCGCCCACCACCCGGCCCAGCGGGCGGTGGAAGACGTCGCGGAGGCGCGTACCGACGCGGCCATCGTCTGGGGTCCCATCGCCGGCTATTTCGCCGCCCGGCAACAGGTGCCGATGGCGGTCGTGCCGCTGATGGACGAGCCGGGAACCACGCCCTTCCAATACATGATCTCCATGGGCATCCGCCCGGATGAGCCGGACTGGCGGCACTGGCTGAACAATTTCATTGTCCGCCGCCAGAGCGACATCGACCGCATCCTGGCCGAATACCATGTCCCGCTCGTCAATGCCGACGGCACCATCCGGGCGGAGGTGGCGGAACCCGACGGCTATCGCATGGCCGACTACCGGGGCCCGACACCGCCCGGTCTGCGCGGCGCCGAAACGGTGGGTCCGGCGGAGGTCGAACGGCTGGCGCAGGACGGCGCCATCCTGATCGACGTTCTGCCGACACCGCCGAAGCCCGAAGGCCTGACATCGGAGAGCCGGTGGGTGCCGCCGCCGCATCGCAGCCTGCCCGGCGCGCACTGGCTGCCCAATGTCGGCTATGGCGCGCCGTCGGCGGAGCAGGAGGCCTATTTTCGCACGAGTCTCGAAAAGTTGACCGCAGGCGACCGCAAGCGCCCGCTGGTGGTGTTCTGCCAGCCGAACTGCTGGATGAGCTGGAATGCGGCCAAGCGCGCGGTGGCCCTGGGATATGAGGCGGTCAAATGGTATCCGGCCGGCACCGAAGGCTGGAAGGCCGCGGGGCACGAACTGGTCACCATCGAACCGGAACCCCAGTCCGACTCCCAGCCGACATCCAAGGTGGCGAACTGAGCGATGGGCTCAGGACAGCAGCGCCGACAGCATCCGGGCGATCTGGCCGAGCCGTTGTTCGATCAAGGCCGGCTGCTCGCACACCGCGCCCTGCGCCCGCCGGCGGTCGTCGAGAATGCGGCGGTCCCAGGCGATGGCATCCTTGATCTCCTTTGCCCGGGCCGGATCGCCCGACACGGTATCGAGATCGCGCAAGGCCGCCGCGATGCGCTCGCGCAAGGCCCGCTGGTGCTGGGCATAGCGCTCGATGGATGCGATGGCGGCGCTGCGCCGGCGGTCCAGCGTCTGGAAGGTGCCGGCGAAAGCCAGGGCGATCCGATGGTCCCGTTCCGGCGAAGCCCCCTGCTTCTCCGGTCTGGCCAGCGCCTCGGCCTCCGGTTCCAGGGTGGCAGGGTCGACGCTGTCGTCGGACGCGCGCCGCACCAGGGTGGCGACCGCCGGGTCACGCTGCCATTCGTCCCCCAACCCATCGACCGACGGACCGTCCCAGATGGACGCCGGCGACAGGGTCGGGACCAGGATCTGCTGACAGGGCCAATCGGGATTCTTCGGGTCCTGCGCCCGGCCGGCGGCAGGCAACCCGACGAACACGGTTGTGGCGAAAACCGCGGCGAGGGCGGTTCCGAGGGTGGAGGAATATCGTTGCATGGCAAGAATGATGGCCTCGCCAACGATTGGACGCAATCGGAACCGGTGCGCAAAAGGGGATGCCCGATGGATCATGTGGGGAGGTGGAACGGAGCCGCTATCATCGCACTGGTGACACTGGTTCTGGCGGCATTCGCGGCGGCAGCCCCCGCATCGGCACGGACGCTGGTCCTGGACCTCGAACTGGAGGACAGCAGCGGCGAGCCCCCAGCCGCGGATCATGCGGAACGGTTGAAGCGGGTCAGCGCGGAGCTGCGGCATGCCTTGGACGCCAAGGGTTATGATGTGATCGACGATGCCGCCACGGCGCAGCTGACGGCGAGGCTGGTGCCGCCGGGGACGGCGATCCACTCATGCAACGGCTGCGAACTGGACATCGCGCGGGCCGCCGGTGCCGATCTGGTCGTCTACGGCATCGTCCGCAAGGTCAGCAGCCTGATCCTGTGGATCGGGCTGGTCGTCGAGGATGTCGCCACCGGGCGCGTGGTGACGACGGCACGCGGCGACATCCGCGGCGACAACGAGACCTCATGGTCGCGCGGCGTCGGCTGGCTGGTCGACCATCGGCTGGCGGAGCATGCGCCGGGAAAACGCTGAGCGGGCATGGACCGTCCGACGGACGGCCGCCGCAACAAACGACCGCCGGACAGGCGGCGGGGAGGACCGAGAGATGCCGGACGAGTCCCAGAGCGGCTACAGCAGCATCATGAATGTCCTGCGGCCACCGCCGCCGCGCACCGCCGCGGTGATGCGCCGGTACGATCTGGTGCTGCGCGATTATGTCGGCGAGTTCCGCATCGGCGTCTGGGATCACGAGAAGACCCGGACCCAGCGCGTGCGCGTCAGCCTGACCGTCACCGTCGAGGTGCCGAACCGGCCCTTCGTCGACGACCTCGACGCCGTCGTCTCCTACGAATACCTGATCCAGGGGGTCGAGGCCTTCACGCGGAGCCCCCACATCCAGCTTCTGGAGGTCCTGGCCGAAAAGCTGCTGGCGCTGTGCCTGTCGCCGCCGCAGGCGGTCTTCGCCCGGGTGCAGGTGGAAAAGCTGGAAATCGTCCCGCAGGCGGCCGGCGTCGGGGTGGTGCTCACCGGTGCAAGGGACCCGGTGCAATGACCGGGCTGACAGGCAGGATTTGGGTCGAGCGGGAACGGGAGGCGGCATGGCCCGGCACATCCTGTTCCTGACCGGCTCCCTGGCGGAGAACCGACTGCAGCAGGTTCTGCACTCGCTGGCCCCCCTGCCCTTCGAGGCGACCATCGTCAACCTCGGCGTCAAGGTCGCGGCACTCGCCACCACCGAGATCGTGCTGCGGCGGCTGGACTCCGCACATGGCGCCGACCTGATCCTGCTGCCGGGCCGCTTCCGCGGCGATCTCGACATTCTCGCCGCCCATTTCGGCACGGCCGTCGAGCGCGGCCCCGACGAGCTTGAGGATCTGCCGCAGTATTTCCAACGACAGGCCCGCCCCCTCGATCTCAGCCGCCACGACACCCGCATCTTCGCCGAGATCGTGGATGCGCCATCGCGCGACACCGCCGCCATCCTCGCCAAGGCGGCGGAGCTCCGCCGGGACGGCGCCGACGTCATCGACCTCGGCTGTTTGCCCGATACCCCCTTTCCCCATCTGGAGGAGGCGATCGGCGCCCTGCAGGATGCCGGCTTCAGCGTCAGCGTCGATTCCCTGAATGCGGACGAGCTGTGTCGCGCCACCCGGGCCGGCGCGGACTATCTGCTCAGCCTGACCGAGGAGACGATCCATCTCGTCGACGAGGGGGAGGCCGTCCCGGTGCTGATCCCGACGGCGCCGCAGGACCTCGACAGCCTGGGACGCGCCGTCGACGCCATGAACCGGCGCGGGCGGCGTTTCCTGGTCGATCCGATCCTGGAGCCGATCCACCATGGCTTCACCGATTCGCTGCTGCGCTACCGCACGGTGCGCGAGCGCTGGCCCGATGCGGAGATCCTGATGGGGATCGGCAATGTGACCGAACTGACCGACGCCGACACGCCGGGCGTCACCGCCGTTCTGATGGGAGTGATCTCAGAACTGCGGATCGGCAACGTCCTGGCGGTGCAGGTCAGCCCGCATTGCCGGCGCGCCATCCGCGAGTTCGACGTGGCGCGGCGCCAGTTCTTCGCCGCCCGCGCGGCGCACAGCATGCCGCGCGGCTTCGGCACCGGGCTGCTGTGCCTGCGCGACCGCCGGCCCTTCGTCCGCAGCGCCGAGCAGATCGCCGAGACCGCGGCACAGATTCGCGATCCCAATTACAGGGTGGAGGTCAGCGACGAGGGGATCCATCTCTACAACCGCGACGGCCACCATCGCGCCTCCGATCCCTTCGACCTGTTTCCGAAGCTGGATCCCGGCATCGACGCCGGCCATGCCTTCTATCTCGGGGTGGAACTGGCCCGGGCACAGATCGCGTGGCAGCTCGGCAAACGCTATGCCCAGGACAGCGAATTGCGCTGGGGGGCCGCGACGGACGAACCACAGGACGATCCCACCGGCTTCCACGCCGTCGGCCCGACCAAGCGAGGCGGCTGAGCCATGCCCATGATCCGCGAGACCATCATCACCACCACCGGCGCCGACGGGGGGGCCCATGTGGCGCCGATGGGCGTGACGGTGGAGCCGGACGGCGAGGGCGAGCGCTTCATCCTGGCCCCGTTCCGGCCGTCACGGACGCTGGACAATCTGTTGGCCCGGCGCTGTGCCGTCGTCAACCACACCGACGACGTGCGTGTCTTCGCCGGCTGCATCAGCGGACGCCGCCGCGACTGGCCAACCGTTCCGGCGGACCGGATCGACGCGCCCCGTCTGGCCGACTGCCTGTCGCACGAGGAAATCACCGTCGTGCAGGTGGAGGACGACCCGGTTCGCCCACGCTTCCACTGCCGCGCCATCCATGTTGCGACGCACGCCCGCTTCCGCGGCTTCAACCGGGCGCAGGCGGCGGTGATCGAGGCGGCGATCCTGGTCAGCCGGCTGCACATGCTGCCCATGGACAAGATCGCGCGGGAGGCCGACTATCTGTCCATCGCCATCGGCAAGACCGCCGGCCCGCATGAGCTGGAAGCCTGGGATTGGCTGATGGCCCGCATCGCCGCTCACCACGCGGGGGAGGACACATGACCGGATGGCTGGCCAGCGTCGCGGACGCGGCGGAAATCTCCCTGGTCCTGCCAGCGGGACCCGACATCCTCGACCTGAAGGATCCCGGCGCCGGAGCGCTCGGCGCCTGGGATCCGGAGGATATCGCCTTGGTGGTTCAGGACATGGCGAACATGCCCCGGCGGCCACGGCTGAGCGCCACCATCGGCGACCAGCCGATGCGGCCCGACGCCGTGGTGCCGGCGGCACGCCGGATCGCCGGCACCGGCGTGGATTTCGTCAAGATCGGCTTCGCACCCGATGGCGCGCCCGACCGCTGCATCGATGCGCTGGCGCCACTGGCGGCGGAGGGAGCAAAGCTGATCGCCGTGCTCTTCGCCGACCTGTGGCCCGGCGATCCCTGCTGCCTGCCGATCGACAGGCTGGCCGCCGCCGGCTTTCGCGGGGTGATGCTGGACACCGCCGGCAAGCGCCAAGGCCTGCGCCACCATTGGCAGGATGACCAATTGGGCTCTTTCGTGTGCTGCGCACGGGCGCACCGGCTGCTGACCGGGCTGGCCGGGTCGCTGCGGGTCGCAGACATCCCGGCCCTGATGGCCCTGTCGCCCGACTATCTCGGCTTCCGCGGCGCACTGTGCGGCGGGCAGCGGACCGCCGGCATCGACCCGCAGGCGGCCTCAACGGGCGCCGCCGGCGTGGCCGGGTTGCCGACGGCTACTCCGCCGCCTCGGCAACCTGAGCCCGTTCGATCTTGATCGCGCAGTATTTGAACTCCGGGATCTTGCCGAACGGGTCGAGCTGCGGGTTGGTCAACACATTCGCCGCGGCTTCCGCGTAGGCGAAAGGAATGAAGACCAAGCCCACCGGCATGCGGTCGTCGATGCGCGCCTTCAGCCTGATCGTGCCGCGGCGGCTCGACACCAGCATGTAGTCGCCGCTCCTCATCCCGGCGCGGGTGAGGTCGTGCGGAGAGACATAGGCGACCGCCTCCGGCTCCACCGCATCCAGAACGCTCGACCGCCGGGTCATCGACCCGGTGTGCCAGTGCTCCAGCTGACGCCCGGTGGTGAGCACCAGCGGGTAGTCGAGGTCCGGCGTCTCCGCCGGATTGATCGGCCGCGCCGGCACGAAGCGCCCGCGGCCGGACTTGGTCGGGAAGCCGTTGCCGAAGACGATGTCGTGGCCGGGCTCGTCGGGGCCGTCGACCGGATAGGTGACGGAGCCTTCGCGCTCCACCCGCTCCCAGGTGATGTTGGCGAGCGACGGCATGGCGCCGACCATCTCCGCGAACACCTCCGACACATGGGTGTAGTTCCAGTTCAGGCCGAGACCGCGCGCCATGTCCTGGATGATCCACAGATCCTGGCGGGCTTCACCCGGCATCGGCACCGCCGCGCGGCCCATCTGGACCTGACGGTTGGTGTTGATGACGGTGCCGTCCTTCTCCGGCCAGGCCGAAGCCGGAAGCACCACGTCGGCGTATTTCGCCGTCTCGGTCAGGAAGATGTCCTGCACCACCAGATGGTCCAGCATGCCCAGCGCCTCGCGGGCGTGGGTCACGTCGGGGTCGGACATCGCCGGGTTCTCGCCCTCGATGTAGAGCCCCTTGATCCGGCCGTCATGGATGGCGTCCATGATCTCGACCACGGTCAGGCCGCGCTTGCCGTCCAGCTTGGTGCCCCAGTAGTTCTCGTAGAAGGACTGGACCTCCGGATCCTCGACCGACTTGTAGTCGGGGTAGAACATCGGGATCAGGCCGGCGTCGGAGGCGCCCTGGACGTTGTTCTGGCCGCGCAGCGGGTGCAGGCCGGTGCCGGGGCGGCCGATCTGGCCGGTGACGAGCGACAGCGCGATCAGGCATCGGCTGTTGTCGGTGCCGTGGATGTGCTGCGACACGCCCATGCCCCAGAAGATGATCGACGCCTTGGACCGGGCGAACAGCCGCGCCACCGTGCGCAGGGTCGCGGCAGGGATGCCGCAGACCTTCTCCATCTCCTCCGGCGGGTAATCCTTGACCGTCTCGGCCAGCGCCTCGAAATCCTCGGTGTTGGCCTGGACATATTGGCGGTCGTACAGCCCCTCCGCGATGATGGTGTGGAGGATGGCATTCAGCATCGACACGTCGCGGCCCGGTGTGAACTGCAGCATGTGCGTGGCGTGGCGCGCCATGGCGAGCCCGCGCGGATCCATGACGATCAGCTTCGCCCCGCGCTCCGCCGCGTTCTTGAAGAAGGTCGCGGCGACGGGATGGTTCTCCGTCGGGTTGGCGCCGATGATGACGATGACCTCGGCGTCCTCCGCCGCCATGAAGGGCGCCGACACCGCTCCCGACCCGACGCCCTCGATCAGCGCCGCCACAGACGAAGCGTGGCAGAGACGCGTGCAATGGTCGACGTTGTTGGTGCCGAAGCCAGTGCGGACCAGCTTCTGGAACAGGTAGGCTTCCTCGTTCGACCCCTTTGCCGACCCGAAGCCGGCCAGCGCATTGCCGCCGCGCTCGTCGCGGATCTTGCGCAAGCCCCCGGCCGCCACCGCCAGCGCTTCGTCCCAGGTCGCTTCGCGGAAATGGGTGAAGGGGTTCATCGGATCGATGTCGACGTCATGCTTGGACACGCCTTCCTTGCGGATCAGCGGCACGGTCAGGCGGTCGCCGTGATGGGCGTAATCGAAGCCGAAGCGGCCCTTGACGCACAGGCGGTTCTGGTTCGACGGGCCGTCGCGGCCATCGACGGCGACGATCTTGTTGTCCTTGACCTTGTAGGTCAGCTGGCAACCGACGCCGCAATAGGGGCAGACCGAGTCGACCTCGCGGTCGGGCGCGTTGGTGTAGACGCCCTGCTGGTCCACCAGGGTGGCCGGCATCAGGGCGCCGGTCGGGCAGGCCTGCACGCACTCGCCGCAGGCGACGCAGGTGGACTGGCCCATCGGGTCGTCGAAGTCGAAGACGATCTTTTCCAGATGCCCGCGCGCCGCCATGCCGATGACGTCGTTGACCTGAACCTCGCGGCAGGCGCGGACGCACAGGTTGCAATGGATGCAGGCGTCGAGCTGGACCGCCATCGCCGGATGCGACATGTCGTCGGTCTTGGTCGGCCGGTCCACGGTGGGGAAGCGGCTGCCGGCGATCTCGACTTTGTCGGTCCATTTCCAGAAGGTGGAGTTGGGGTCGTGCGCAGTCTCCCGCTCCGGCTGGTCGGCCAGCAGCAGTTCGAAGACCAGCTTGCGCGACGCCTTGGCCCGCTCCGACGCGGTGCGCACCGTCATGCCGGACTTGGGCTTGCGGATGCAGGAGGCGGCGAGCACGCGCTCGCCCTCGATCTCCACCATGCAGGCGCGGCAGTTGCCGTCCGGGCGGTAGCCCGGCTCCGGGCGGTGGCAGAGATGCGGGATCTCGGTGCCCACACGGGTGGCGACCTGCCAGATCGTCTCGCCGTTGCGTGCCTCGACTTCGGTGCCGTCCAGGGTGAAAGTGATGCCGTTGGACATGTCGGTCTCCTTACCCCTGCGACCCGGTTGCGCCCTGGGCAGTGCCCTGGCGCGACACGAAGTCTTCACGGAAATGCTTCATCACCAGCTTGATCGGATTCATTGCCGCCTGCCCCAGGCCACAGATCGAGGCATCGCCCATCACGGTGGCGAGCGCCGCCAGCAATTCCTCGTCCCATTCCGGCTCGCTGATCAGGCGCACGGCCTTCTCGGTGCCGACCCGGCAGGGGGTGCACTGGCCGCAGCTCTCATCCTCGAAGAATTTCAGCAGGTTGAGCGCCACGTCGCGCATGTTGTCCTTGTCGGACAGCACGACGACGGCGGCCGAGCCGATAAAGGAACCGTGCGGTTCCAGCGTGCCGAAATCGAGCGGGATGTTCGCCATCGACGCCGGCAGGATGCCGCCCGATGGGCCGCCGGGCAGATAGCCCTTCAGCGTGTGGCCGTCGGCCATGCCGCCGCAATACTGCTCGATCAGTTCCAGCAGCGTGATGCCGGCCGGGGCCAGCTTGACCCCCGGCTCCTTCACCCGTCCGGAGACCGAGAAGGTGCGCAGTCCCTTGCGCCCGTTCGCTCCGTGGCTGGCGAACCAAGACCCGCCCTTCTCCAGGATCTCGCGGACCCAGAACACCGTCTCGATGTTGTTGATCAGGGTCGGGCGGCCGAACAGGCCGACCACCGAGGGGAAGGGCGGCTTGTGCCGGGGCAGGCCGCGCTTGCCCTCGATGCTTTCCAGCATCGCCGATTCCTCGCCGCAGATATAGGCGCCGGCGCCGCGCCGCAGATGGATGCGAGTATGGCGGGCCAGGCCGGCGGCCTCGACCTTCGGGATCTCGCGCAGCAGGATTTCCCGGCATTGCGGGTATTCGTCGCGCAGATAGATGTAGACGTCCGTCGCCTCGACCGTCCAGGCGCCGATCAGCATCCCTTCCAGGAAGCGGTGCGGGTCGCGCTCCAGATGGAAGCGGTCCTTGAAGGTGCCGGGCTCGCCCTCGTCGCCGTTGATCGCCATCATGCGCGGCCCCGGCTCCGCCCGGACATAGCGCCATTTCAGGCCGGTGGGGAAGCCGGCGCCGCCCAGGCCGCGAATGCTGGAATCCTCCAGCATCTTCAGCACGGCATCGACGTCGCGCGCGCCGTCCAGGCATTCGGCCAGCATCTTGTAGCCGCCGCCGCGGATATACTCGTCGAAGCCCAGATAGTTGGGGATGTCGGGGTGGGTATGGCCGTGGGCGACGGCGTCGAGCACGCTTTCGACCGTCGCGTTCTCGTGCGGGGCATGACCGATCGCCACGACGGGCGCGTTGTTGCAGCCGCCCATGCAGGGCGCGCGGACGACGCGGACCTCGCTCTCGTCGACGCCGGCCTTCAGCGCCTCGTGAAGCTGCTCAGCCCCGGCGAGCGCGCAGCTCAGCGAGTCGCAGACGCGGATGGTGAGCTTCGGCGGTGCAGGCTCGCCGTCCATCACGATGTCGAAATGGGCGTAGAAGGACGCCACCTCGAACACCTCGACCAGCGCCAGCCGCATCTCCTTCGCCAAGGCGGCGAGGTGACGGGCATGCAGGCAGCCGTAATGGTCCTGCAGCAGGTGGAGATGTTCGATCAGCAGGTCGGCCTGACGGGAGCGGTCGCCGAGAAGCGCCCGCACCTCCTCCAAACTGACGGGATCGACCTGACGTCCCTTCTGCTGGTCGCGCGTCTTGCGGCGGCCGGAGCCGGGATGGATGCTGCGGGCAGGAACGCCGCCGGGCGGCGTCGCGCTGATGATCGGTGGGAATGCGGTCACGGCGGTTCTGGCCTCTGCTGGATGGTCCGCGCTTCTGGTTGTCGCGATCCCAAGTTCCTGGTGTCTCGTATACCAGATGCCACGATAACGCATCTGCTGCTGAATGTCAGCATTCTAAATCATGTTCGGCAGCGACCGGATGGGAATGTCGGATGGGTTGTCGGGAAGATTTCGGCGGACGGCCTCCAGCGCGTCCGGAAGGTCGGTAAAGCGATGGATCAAGCGGTCGGCGGGAAGATCGGCCGGGTTGCCGCGGGCGTACCCATAGGAAACGAGGATGGAGGCGACCCCGGCGGCGCGGGCGGCGGCCACGTCATTGGGACCGTCACCCACCATCACAGCGGCAGAGGTCGGGGCGCCAGTGGTCGGTCCGTTCAGCGCAGCCAGCACCGCCAGCAGGGGTTCCGGGGCCGGTTTGCGCTGGGGCAGGCTGTCGCCGCCGACGATGGCGCCGAAGAACGGCAGAAGCCCCAGTTCGGCCAGCAGGCTGCGGGCGATCGCCTGGGGTTTGTTGGTGCACAGGCCGATGGAGTGGCCGGCGTCGGCCAGCCGCGCCAACGTCTGAGGCACGCCGGGATAGATGCTGCCAGGATCGGCGGGAAGTGCGGCGTAGAGGTCGAGGAAGCGGGCGAAGGCCGGACCGACCTCGGCCGCCGGCAGCGCCCGGCCGGTGGCGGCGAAGCCGCGCTCCACCAGCGGCCGGGGACCGTCGCCGATGAAGCTGCGCAGCATCTCCCCGGTCACCGCCGGTCGGCCCCGTTCGGCGAGCAGGCGGTTGAGGGCGTGGCCCAGATGCGGCGCGCTGTCGATCAGCGTTCCATCGAGATCGAAGATCACCGGTGCCGGCTTGCCCAACGTCCCCTCCGTCAGCCGGAGGCCATCAACGCCGGGGATCGCCGCTCCATCGCCGCGAACTCCAGTGCCGCGGCGCGGGCGGCCATGCGTTCCAGCGGAAGCGGGACGATCCGCTCCGCCTGCCCGGCGGTCCCGAAGGCCTCGAACCGCTCGCGGCAGAGGGTGCGGGCGGCCTTGGTCGCCTCGGCCAGGAATTTGCGCGGGTCGAACTCCTCGGGCCGCGTCATCATCGCGCGGCGCAGGCTGCCGCTCATGGCGAGGCGGATGTCGGTGTCGATGTTGACCTTGCGCACGCCGTTGCGGATGCCCTCGCGAATCTCCTCGACCGGAACGCCGTAGGTTTCGCGGATGCTGCCGCCATGGGCGCGGATGATCTCCAGCCACTCCTGCGGCACGCTGGACGATCCGTGCATCACCAGATGGATGTCGGGGATGCGGTGGTGGATGGCGCGGATGCGGTCGATCGCCAGCACCTCGCCATCCGGGCGGCGGCTGAACTTGTAGGCGCCATGGCTGGTGCCGATGGCGATGGCGAGCGCGTCCACCCCCGTCCGCGCCACGAAATCCGCAGCCTGCTCCGGGTCGGTCAACAGTTGGTCGCGCGACAGCGTCCCGACCGCGCCGGAGCCGTCCTCCTCCCCCGCTTGGCCGGTCTCCAGCGAGCCGAGGCAACCCAGCTCGCCCTCCACCGAAACGCCGACGGCGTGCGCCTGCTCCACCACCTGCCGGGTGACGCGGATGTTGTAGTCGTAGCTTGCCGGCGTCTTCATGTCGTCCAGCAGCGAACCGTCCATCATCACGCTAGTGAAGCCGGAGCGGATCGCCTGCTGACAGACGGCCGGGCTGGCGCCATGGTCCTGGTGCAGGCAGATGGGGATGTGCGGCCACATCTCCACCGCCGCCTGCACCATATGGCGCAGGAACGGCTCGCCGGCATATTTGCGCGCGCCGGCGGACGCCTGCAGGATCACCGGGCTGGCGCAGTCGTCCGCCGCCTGCATGATCGCCTGGATCTGTTCCATATTGTTGATGTTGAAAGCCGGCACGCCATAGCCATGCTCGGCCGCATGGTCGAGGAGCTGTCGGAGGGAGATCAGGGCCATCGCAGGAAGTCTCCGGTTCAGAACTGGGGGGAGCAGAGGCGTTGGGCGCGGTCGGCGACCGCCTCCGCAGTGATGCCGAAGTGGCGGTAGAGGTCGCCGGCGGGGGCGGATTCGCCGTAGCGGTCGAGGCCGACCACGTCGCCGTCCAGCCCGACAGTGGCGCGCCACAGCCCGGTCGCCCCGGCCTCCACCGCCAGCCGGGGAACGCCGTCCGGCAGCACGCTGCTGCGCCATGCTTCGTCCTGCAGGTCAAAGATCTCGCAGCAGGGCATGGAGACGACCCGGGCGGCGATGCCGCGGCCGGCGAGAAGACGCCGTGCCTCCATCGCTATTGGCACCTCCGATCCGGTGGCGATCAGCACCACATCGGGCCGTCCGCCATCGGCCAGCACATAGCCGCCGCGGGCCGCGTCATGAATCCGGTCCGTGCCGGATTGGCCAGCTCCTTGGGCCGGCAGGGTCTGGCGCGACAGCAGCAGGGCGGTCGGCCCGTCCGCCCGTTCGACCGCTGCCCGCCAGGCGATGGCGGTCTCCAAGGCGTCGCAGGGGCGCCAGACATCGAGGTTCGGCATCAGGCGCAGGCTGGCTGCATGCTCGACCGGCTGGTGGGTCGGGCCGTCCTCGCCCAGGCCGATGCTGTCATGGGTGAAGACATAGACAACGCGCAGCCCCATCAGCGCCGACAGGCGCAGGCCGTTGCGGGCATAGTCGGAAAAGACCAGGAAGGTGCCGCCGAAGGGAATGACGCCACCATGCAGCGCCATGCCGTTCATCACCGCGGCCATGCCGAACTCCCGCACGCCGTAATGGAGATGGCGACCGGCGCCGCCCGGCCAGTCGGTGAGGGTGGAGCCGGTCAGATCCGCCGATCCACCCAGCAGTTCGGGCAGCAGGCCGGCCAGCACCTGGATGGCCTGCTGGGACGCCTTGCGCGTCGCCATCGGCTCCGCCCGCTCCGCAACCGCGGCGATCCAGGCATCGGCCGCTCCGGCGAATCCCTCCGGCAGCTCGCCACGCATGCGCCGCAGGAACTCGGCCGCAGCCTCTGGGTGGGCGTCGGCATAGGCGTCGAAGCGGGCCTGCCAATCGGCCTGCGCCGCGGCACCGCGCCGCCGGGCGTCCCAGCCGGCGCGTACCTCGTCCGGCAGTTCGAAGGGCGGAAAGGTCCAGCCGAGCGCGGCCCTGGTTGCCGCGACCTCTCCGGCGCCGAGCGGTGCGCCATGCACATCGGCCGACCCGGCACGGGTGGGGGAGCCGTGGCCGATCACCGTCCGGCAACAGACCAATATCGGCTTGCCGCAGGAAGTCAGCGCCTCGTCGATGGCGGCGTCGAGTGCGTTGGAATCGTGGCCGTCGACCTCGCGGATCACGCGCCAGCCATAGGCCTCGAACCGCCGCGGCGTGTCGTCGGCGAACCAGCCGGTGACGGGGCCGTCGATGGAAATACCGTTGTCGTCATAGAAGACCACCAGCTTTTCCAGTCCCAGCGTGCCGGCCAGCGAGCAGGCCTCGTGGCTGATCCCCTCCATCAGGCAGCCGTCGCCGACGAAGCAGAAGGTCCGGTGATCGATGATCCGGTGCCCAGGCCGGTTGAACTCCGCCCCCAGCAGCCGTTCGGTCAAGGCCATGCCGACGGCGTTCGCAAGGCCCTGCCCCAGCGGCCCGGTGGTCGTCTCCACCCCCGGTGTGACCCCATACTCCGGATGGCCCGGCGTGCGCGAACCGAGCTGCCGGAAACGCCGCAGTTCCTCCATCGGCAGATCGTATCCGGTCAGGTGAAGCAGCGCGTAGAGCAACATGGAGCCGTGCCCGTTCGACAGCACGAAACGGTCGCGGTCGGGCCAGCGCGGGTCGGCCGGATTGTGGCGCAGATGACGGTGCCACAGCGCCTCGGCGATGTCGGCCATGCCCATCGGCATGCCGGGATGGCCGGAGTTCGCAGCCTCCACCGCGTCGATGGCGAGCATGCGCAGCGCGTTCGCCAGCATACGGCGGCCGGAGCCGTTGTCTGGACTCTCATCGGGAATATCGGCTGGCGGCATGGCAAGCCGGTCCTGTTCGCGGACCTCTTGGGCCGCGGTCATCGACGCAGTCATGGCTGGTGTCCTCCCCGGTATCGGCTTTCCGGCGCCCTTCAGAACGCCTTCTTCTTGCGGTCGGCGAGTTGCCAGATCATCGGCGTGAAGATGAGCTGCATCGCCAGCGCCATCTTGTCGCCCGGACAGACGATGGTGTTGGGCCGGGTCATGAAGCTGTCCTTCAGCATCGACAGCAGATAGGGGAAGTCGATGCCCTTCGGCCGGGTGAAGCGGATGACCAGCATGCTCTCATCCGACGTCGGGATGTCGCGGGCGATGAAGGGATTGCTGGTGTCCACCGTGGGAACACGCTGAAAATTCACGTCAGTGCAGCTGAATTGCGGGCAGATGTATTTCACGTAGTCGGGCATGCGCCGCAGGATGGTGTCGACGATGGCTTCTTCCGAATAGCCCCGCATGTTGCGGTCGCGGTGGATCTTCTGGATCCATTCGAGGTTGACGATGGGAACCACGCCGATCTTCAGGTCGGCGTGACGGGCGAGGTCGACGCGGTCGGTGCGAACGCAGCCGTGCAAGCCCTCGTAGAACAGCAGATCGGTGCCGGGTTCGATCTCCTCCCATGGCGTGAAGGTGCCGGGCTCCTGGCCATAGGGTTCGGCCTCCTTCTCGTCATGCAGGTACTTGCGGGTCCGGCCGCCGCCGGTCTCGCCATAGCTGCGGAACAGGTCGTCCAACTCCTCGAACAGGTTGGCGTCGGGTCCGAAATGGCTGAAGGTGGAATGGGGCTCCTCCTGCGCCTCGGCGACCTTGGCGCGCATCTCACGCCGGTCGTAGCGGTGGAAGCTGTCGCCCTCGACGATGGCGGCGGAAACGCCCTCCCGGCGGAAGATCTGCTGGAAGGTGCGGGTGACGGTGGTGGTCCCGGCGCCGGAGGAGCCGGTGACGACGATGATCGGATGACGGGCCGACATGGTGTGTTCCTCCCTCAACCAAGTGCCGCGGACTCAGGCGCCAGGAACAGCGACCGGCTGCCGAACAGCGGCGCATGAAAGGACAGTTCCTCCCCCCGGTCGTAGGCGGCGTGATAGGCGACCAGCCGCTCCACCTCCGCCTTCGACCCCAGGATCACCGGCACGCGCTGGTGCAGGGCCATCGGCTTGATGTCGAGGATGCGCTGCCGTCCGGTGCTGGCCGCCCCGCCCGCCTGTTCCACCAGCATGGCAATGGGGTTCGCCTCGTAGAGAAGCCGCAGCCGTCCCGGCTTGTGGGTGGGACGGGCATCGCGCGGATAGAGGAAGACGCCGCCGCGGATCAGGATGCGGTAGACCTCCGCCACCAGCGACGCGATCCAGCGCATGTTGAAATCCGCCTCGCGCGGGCCGGAGCTGCCCTTGATGCATTCCTCGACATATTGGCGCACCGGCGGTTCCCAGAAGCGGGCGTTGGAGCTGTTGATGGCAAATTCGCAAACATTATCGGGAATGCGCATATTCGGATGGGTCAGGGTGTAGGCGCCGATCTCGCGGTCCAGCGTAAAGCCGTGCACGCCTTCGCCGAAGGTGGCGATGATCATGTCGGCCGGACCGTAGAGGGCGAAACCCGCCGCCACCTGCTGGGTGCCGGGCTGGAGGAAATGCTCCACCTCCGGCTCCTCCACGCCGTCGGGCGCCTTGAGGATGGAGAAGATGGTGCCAACCGTCAGGTTGACGTCCACATTCGACGAACCGTCCAGCGGGTCGAAGGCCAGCAGATAGCGGCCGCGCGGATATTCGCGGGGGATGCGGTAGGGCTCCTCCATCTCCTCCGACGCCATGCCGCAGAGCTTGCCGCCATATTCGCAGGTGCGCAGCATGATCTCGTTGGCGATCAGGTCCAGCGGCTTCTGCGTCTCGCCATGGACGTTGACGCCGGGTTCCGGAGCCGGGGCGGCAGGCTGGCCAGCGGCAGGCTGCAGCGACCCGCGGGCGGCGGCGCTGGCGATGAACTTGCACGCGGTCTGCACGTCGTTGAGCAGCGCGGTCAGGTCGGTGTCGGCCCCGCCGCGGCGGCGCTGGTCCTCGATGATGAATTTGCTGAAGGTCGTGTGACGGTGCGGCATCGGTTCCCCCTCTCTCGGTGTTATGTGCGGCCGGCTTGTTGCCGGCCTATTGTGTGAAGACGCGGCTTTGGCGGATGTCCTCCTCGGCGATGGTCAGCAGGTCGGCGGCGCCGATGACGCTGCTGCGCGCCTCGAACAGGCGGTTGGCCTGACGCAGGCGGGCGCGGTCGAGCGCATTGCGGATGGAGCGGGCGTTGGCGAAGCGCGGCTGCGCCATGCGGCAGCGGATGTAGTCGCCCATCGCCCGTTCCGCCTCCGGCGCAAAACGGTACTGCATGCCGGCTGTCATCAGCCGGGCGATCTCCAGCAGTTCATCCGCTTCATAGTCGGGGAAATCGACATGGTGGGCGATGCGCGACGCCATGCCGGGGTTGGAGCGGAAGAAGGTGTCCATGCGGTCACGATAGCCGGCGAGGATCACCACGAGGTCATCGCGGTTGTCCTCCATCACCTGGAGCAGGATTTCGATGGCTTCCTGGCCATAGTCGCGCTCGTTCTCCGGCCGGTAGAGGTAATAGGCCTCGTCGATGAACAGCACGCCGCCCATGGCGCGCTTCAGCACCTCCTTCGTCTTGGGTGCGGTGTGGCCGATATACTGGCCGACCAGATCGTCGCGGGTGACGCTGACCACATGATCGCGACGGATGTAACCCAGCCCATGAAGAAGCCCGGCCATCCGCCGCGCGACCGTGGTCTTGCCGGTGCCGGGATTGCCGGTGAAGCACATGTGCAGCGATGGCGGCTCCGCCCGAAGACCGATGCTGCGGCGGGCGCGTTCCACCAGCAGCAGGGCGGCGATCTCGCGGATGCGGGTCTTCACCGGCGTCAGCCCGACCAGCTCGCGGTCCATCCCCGCCAGCATCTCGCCGATGCCGGAGTCGCGGTAAAGCGCGTCGAGATCGACGGAGGGGGCATCGGCCGGGCGGTCACATGTCTCCAGATCGAGAAGGTCGGCTGCTTCGCTCATGCCGCCCTCCATTCCGGTTCGGTCATCAGGGCGGCCCGCATGCGCCCTACCACGCCGCGATAGCCGCCGTCGGCGTCCGCCGCCCCGAAGATTGCCGAACCGGCAACGAAGACGTCGGCTCCGGCGGCGGCGACGGCGCGGATGTTGTCGGGCTTGATGCCGCCGTCCACCTCCAGCCGGATGTCGCGGCCGGTGCGCTCACGGTGGCGATCGATGCGGTGGCGAACCTCGGCGATCTTGTCGAAGGCGGAGGGGATAAAGGACTGGCCGCCAAAGCCGGGATTGACCGACATGACGACGATCAGGTCCAGCCGGTCCATCACATGGTCCAGATGCGCCAGAGGCGTGGCCGGGTTCAGCGCCAGCCCGGCACGGCAGCCCTGCTCGCGGATCAGCGCCAGAGTGCGGTCGGGGTGGTCGGACGCCTCCGGGTGGAAGCTGATGATGTCGGCGCCGGCGTTGGCGAACAGCGGCACCAGCGCATCGACCGGGCGCACCATCAGGTGAACGTCGATGATTGCGCGGGTGCGGGGGCGGATCGCGGCGCAGACCAGCGGACCGATGGTCAGGTTGGGGACGTAGTGGTTGTCCATCACGTCGACATGGACGACCTCGCAGCCGGCCTCCACCACCCGCTCCACCTCCTCGCCCAACCGCGCGAAGTCGGCGGACAGGATCGAGGGGGCGAGAAGGTATCCATGTCCCAGCTCACGTTCCCCCGGTTCACGTTCCATGACGGGTCTCCCCGCCATATCGTTCGCCGGACGGGCGGCCGGTGGCATAGCTACGCACCGTATAGCCGATGCGCCGCCCCGGCCCCTCGGCACGCAGCAGCTCGAAACCGGGCTCCACGGCCGGACGGTTGACCAGGTAGGACATGCGCACCGTCTCGAAGCCGTGCGAGCTGTCGAAGGCAAGGACCTTCACATACTGGTCGGGATGGGCGGTGCGGCAGGCATCGATCTCCATCATCACGCCCTTGGCGTCGCGCAGGTCGAACATGGGGTTGCCCCACATCGTCCAATAGCTGTTGCGCGGGTGCGGGTCGTCGGTGAACTCCACCGCCACCGCCCAGCCCTGGTCGAGGGCATATTGCACCTGTTTCGTGATCTCCTCGTCCGTCAGGTCCGGCAGGAAGGAGAATTGGCCCTGGGTCAAATGCATGGGAATCGCTCCTTCACATCGCCGCGGTGGGGGTGGGGACGTAATCGACGCTGTCGGTGGAGGCATAGTCGAAGGTGACGTCCTTCCAGGTGTCGAGCGCCGCGCGCAGCGGTGTGCACCAGCGGGCGGCGTCGCGCAGGATCTCCGGCCCCTCGTTCCAGATGTCGCGCCCTTCATTGCGAGCCTTGACCATGGTTTCCAGCGCGACGCGGTTGGCGGTGGCGCCCGCCTGGATACCGTCGGGGTGGCCGATGGTGCCGCCGCCGAACTGCAGGATCACGTCCTCGCCCAGGTATGTCAGCAACTGGTGCATCTGTCCGGCATGGATGCCGCCGGACGCCACCGGCATCATCCGCTTCAGCCCGGCCCAGGGTTGGTCGAAGAAGATGCCGTGCTGCAGGTTCTGCGGGACGTGGGTCTCGCGGCAGGTGTCGTAGATGCCGCGGATGACGTTGGGATCGCCCTCCAGCTTGCCGACGACGGTGCCGGCATGGATGTGGTCGACGCCGGCCATGCGCATCCACTTGGCGATCACGCGGAAGGACACGCCGTGGCTCTTCTGCCGGGTGTAGGTGGAATGGCCGGCGCGGTGCAGGTGCAGGATCATGTCGTTGCGCCGCGCCCACTTCGCCATCGACTGGATGGCGGTGTAGCCGATCACCAGATCGATCATGATGATGACGCTGCCCAGCTCCTTGGCGAACTCGGCCCGCTCGTACATGTCCTCCATGGTGGCGGCGGTGACGTTCAGGTAGGTGCCCTTGATCTCTCCAGTCTCGGCGGTGGCGCGGTTCACCCCCTCCATGCAGTAGAGGAAGCGGTCGCGCCAATGCATGAAGGGCTGCGAGTTGATGTTCTCGTCGTCCTTGGTGAAGTCGAGCCCGCCTTTCAGCGCCTCGTACACCACGCGGCCATAGTTGCGGCCGGAAAGACCCAGCTTCGGTTTCATGGTGGCGCCCAGCAGCGGCCGGCCGAAATTATTGAGCCGCTCGCGCTCCACCACGATGCCGGTCGCCGGCCCCTGGAAGGTCTTCAGATAGGCGACGGGGATCCGCATGTCCTCCAGCCGCAGCCCCTTCAAAGGCTTGAAGCCGAAGACGTTACCGATGATGGACGCGGTGAGGTTGGCGATTGACCCTTCCTCGAACAGGTCGAGTTCATAGGCGATGTAGGCGAAATACTGGCCGGGCGTGCCCGGCACCGGATCGACGCGGAAGGCCTTGGCGCGATAACGCTCGCAGTCGGTCAGGCGGTCGGTCCACACCACGGTCCAGGTGGCGGTGGAGCTTTCACCGGCGACCGCCGCCGCCGCTTCCTCCGGATCGACGCCGTCCTGCGGTGTGATGCGGAAGACAGCGAGCACGTCGGTGTCCTTCGGTTCGTAATCCGGTTCCCAATAGCCCATCTGCCGGTATTTCAGCACGCCCGGCCGGTAGCGGGCCTTGGGGTCGCTCACCACCCCGTTGCTGGCTTCCTGGCTGCTGGGGAGCGTCGTCGATACGTAATTCATCGTCTTCACCTCGCCGGTGGCGTTCGGTTCGTTCGATGAAAATGTTAGCCGCACGTACTGTTGAGGAAAATTCAAATACACAGCATAATATGGCTAGGGATCCCTGATGAATGGGCCGGCCGATGACCATCCAGCACGCCACCCTGCGCCAGCTTCAGATCTTCACCGCCGCTGCCCGCAGCCTGTCTTTCGCACGGGTGGCAGAGCAGTTCGGCCTGACCCCCGGCGCGGTCTCGTTCCAGATCAAGCAGGTGGAGGGCCATTGCGGTTTTCCGCTGTTCGAGCGGGTGGGCCGGCGCGTCGTCCTGACGGAGGCCGGGCGCGACCTGCTGGAACATGCGACGCTGATCCTCCAGGCGCTGGACAATGCCGACCGGCGGATGCAGGCGCTGAAGGGGGTGACCGGCGGCAACGTCACCATCGGACTGGTCAGCACCGCCAAATACATCGCCCCGCACATGGTCTCCCGCTTCCAGGCGGAGCGGCCGGGCGTGTCGATCCACCTCCAGGACGGCAATCGGCGGGAGGTGAATGCGATGGTCGCCAAGGGCGAGGTCGACCTCGCCATCATGGGCCGCCCGCTGGACGGGGAGGAGTTGCTGGCCGAGCCCTTCGCCCGCCATCCCAGCATCATCATCTGTGCGCCGACCCATCCACTGGCCGATGCCCCGGCCCTGCGCCTGTCCGATCTGGCCGGCAGCGGCTTCATCGCCCGGGAGGAAGGCGCCGGCACGCGGGCGCTGACCGACGCCTACTTCAATGGCCGCGGCTTCACCCCCCACATCGTCATGACCTCCAGCAGCAACGAGACGATCAAGCAGGCGGTCATGGCCGGCATCGGCGTCGCCCTGCTGTCCCGCCACACCGTGGATTTGGAACTGGCGCTGGGGATGCTGCGGGAATTGAAGGTGGAAGGGCTGCCTTTGATGCGGTCCTGGTACATCGCCCACCGCCGCAGCCTGCCGCTGCTGCCGGTGCATGCGCAGTTGCGCAGCTATCTGCTGGAACGCGGGCAGGCGATCATCGACAGCATCCAGGCCAGCCATCGGGCGCTGGTGCTCGGCACCTGAACCCAGGCGTCATGTCAGCACGATGTGCACCCCGGCAGCGGTCAACCGCTCGGCCCGCACACTGTCCAGCCCGTTGTCGCAGCACAGGAAACCGAAGCTGTCGAGCTTGGCGAAGAAGGCCGGCTTGACCTGATCGAACTTGCTGCTGTCGATCACCAGCGCCTTGGTCACGGCGTTGGCGATGGCGGTCTGCTTGATCTCGACCTCGTGGAAGTTGGAGCAGCTGATCCCCAGCGACTCATGCACGCCGCCGGCCGAGATGAAGGCGGTGTTGATGCCGATGCCGCGTAGCATCTCCAGCGACTCCGGACTGGAAAAGGACGCCGAGGAGGCGTGATAGAGCCCGCCCAGCATGACCACGCGCACGCCCGGCTTCTTGCAGACGATCTCCGCGATGTTCATCGCGTAGCAGACCACGGTGATCTGGCTGTCGGCCGGGATGCGGCTGGCCAGATGGGTGGTGGTGGTGCCGCAGTCGATGAACACCGTCTCACCCGGCTTCAGCAGGGTCGCCGCCGCCTCGCAGGCGGCCCGCTTCATCTCGATATGGGCGTCCCGCTCGCGGTCCAGGATGTAGCCCATGCCGCCGGCGCTCTCCAGCCCGCCGGCGATGTAGCCGCCGAGATAGGCAAACCGCCCGCCGCAAGACGCGATGTCGCGCCGCACCGTCATTTCGGAAACGTCCAGCAGCCGCGCCGCATCCTTCAGCCGGAGATAGCCGCCAGTATCCAGCGCGGACTGCAACCGGTTCAGACGCTCGGCCCTTCTCATCGACATGTCCGCATCCCGCACCGTTTCCGCCCATCCTGCGCGCGGCCGCACCATACAATCCAGACGGGTTAATCCCAATGGCGCAAACCAATAAGCGGGATCGCCGTGGCCAGGATGACAAGAGCATGCATTGATCTTGACACAGCGCGCGACCACGTGAAACTATCCTTTCAGAAAATGTTAGGATGTTAACATCGCAACGACCTCCGAAGCGGTGTCGGCAATCCGGCGACAAGGTGGAGAGACCCCAAGGGACAAGGGGCTCCCCGGGAGGACCAAGATGCCCTTGCCCAGCGTTCCGACCGAGCCGGCCGGTCTGGCTCCATTCATCGACCACACCATTTTGCGACCGGACGCGCAGCCGGCGGATGTCGAACGGTTGTGCGATGAAGCGCGCACGCACGCCTTCAAGACGGTCTGCGTCAACCCTGTCTTCATTCCGCTGGTGACCGAACGGCTGGCCGGATCGCCGGTGGCGCCCTGCGCCGTCATCTGCTTCCCCTTCGGTGCCGATCCCACGGCGATCAAGGCGGAGGAGGCGGAGTGGGTGGTGCGTCACGGCGCCCGCGAAGTCGACATGGTAATCCCGATCGGCCTGCTGAAAGCGGGACGGACGGCGGAGGTGCGCGACGACATCGCCGCGGTCAAGCGGGCCTGCGGCGACGCCCTGCTGAAGGTCATCATCGAGACCTGCCTGCTCAGCGATGAGGAGAAGGTGCTGGCCTGCCGCTTGTCGCAGGAGGCCGGGGCCGACTTCGTCAAGACCTCCACCGGCTTCGCCGGCGGCGGTGCCACCGTCGAGGATGTGGCGCTGATGCGCCGGACCGTCGGCGACGGCATGGGCGTCAAGGCGTCGGGCGGCGTGCGGACCACCGAGGATGCCCGCCGCATGATCGCGGCCGGTGCCTCGCGCATCGGCGCCAGCGCCAGCGTGGCCATCGTCGGCGGCTGACCCCACCGGCGGCACGCACGCCGCACAGCGTGCCGGTCGGGCGGGAGTTCCGTCCGTCCCAACTGGCACGGCATTGCGAAAAACGGAACGCAGAACGGGTGGCAAACACCCCGGCGCCGACGGTGGGTTGCGGATTCCCGTCTCTGCCGTGCTGCGCGAATCGCCTCTCATGGGAGTCACGCCAACATGAAGAAGTTGCTGTCTTCGCTCATCGTCGCCGCGTCGCTGGTCGCCGGGCCGGCGATGGCTGCTGATCCGGTCCCGACCCCGGATGCCGTCAAGACGCTGAAGTCCGACGTCACCAAGAAGAAATACACCATTGCCACCGTGGTGAAGGTCGACGGCATCGCCTGGTTCGACCGCATGCGCGAAGGCGTGAAGCAGTTCGCCGCCGACACCGGGCACGACACCTGGATGGTCGGGCCGAGCCAGGCCGATGCCGCGGCGCAGGTCCAACTGGTTGAGAATCTGATCGCCCAGGGCGTGGACGCCATCACCATCGTCCCCTTCTCCGTCGAGGCGGTGGAGCCTGTGCTGAAGAAGGCGCGCGACCGCGGCATCGTGGTGATCGCGCATGAGGCGTCGAACATCCAGAACGCCGACTATGTGCTGGAGGCTTTTGACAACTTCGCCTACGGCGCCAAGCTGATGGAAGTGCTGGGCAAGGCGATGGGCGGCGAGGGCAAGTATGTCTGCACGGTCGGCAGCCTGACGTCCAAGTCGCAGAACGAATGGATCGACGGCGCCATCGCCTATCAGAAGGAACATTTCCCGAAGATGCAGTTGGCGACCAACCGTCTGGAGACCTATGACGACGCCAACACCGACTACAACAAGCTGAAGGAAGTCCTGACCACCTATCCCGACCTGAAGGGCATCATCGGCGGCCCGATGCCGACCTCGGCCGGTGCCGGGCGTCTGATCGCCGAGCGCGGGCTGAAGGGCAAGCTGTCCTTCTCCGGCACGGGTCTGGTGTCGGTGGCCGGCCAGTATCTGGCCCAGGGCGACATCCAGTACATCCAGTTCTGGGATCCGGCGGTCGCCGGCTATGCCATGAACATGCTGGCGGTGATGGCGCTGGACGGTAAGAAGGACCAGATCAAGGCCGGCCTGAACCTCGGCTTGCCCGGCTACACCGACCTGACCACCCCGAAGGGCGCGAAGCCGAACCTGCTCTACGGCCAGGGCTGGGTCGGCGTCACCAAGGAGAACATGGGCTCCTACGACTTCTGATGACCCCGGGGGCGGGCGCCGATGGCCGGCAACGGCTGCCGGCGCCCGCGTCTTCATCCTTTCCTCGAACCGCCGGGCGGAAGACATGTCAGACGGTTTCATCGAACTCCGGAACATCCGGAAGGTGTTTTCCGGCGTCGTCGCGCTGGACGCCATGTCGCTGGTCATCAGGCCGGGCGAGATCCATTGCCTGGCCGGAGAGAACGGGTCGGGCAAATCCACCGTCATCAAGATCATGTCCGGCGTCTATCAGCCGGACGGCGGCGAAATCCTGATCGACGGCAAGCCGGTGACCGGCATGACGCCGATCGACGCCATCGGCCGTGGCGTCCAGGTCATCTACCAGGACTTTTCCCTGTTCGGGAATTTGACGGTCGCCGAGAATCTGGCGATGAACGTCCATCTGGGCGAGAAGCGGCGCCTGATGAACTGGCGGCGCACCCGCGCCATCGCCCGCGAGGCGGTGGACCGGCTGGGCGTGGAACTGGACCTGGATGCGGAGGTCGCCTCGCTGCCGACCGCCGGCAAGCAGCTGGTCGCCATCGCCCGCGCCCTGATGTCCGACGCCCGCCTGATCATCATGGACGAGCCGACCACCGCCCTGACCCGCAAGGAGGTCGAGACGCTGTTCCGCATCGTCCACGACATCCAGGCGCGCGGCATCGCCATCCTGTTCGTCAGCCACAAGATGCGCGAGATGCTGGAGATCAGCGAGCGCATCACCGTCATCCGCAACGGCCGCAAGGTGGCGGAGGGGCCGACCGGCGACTTCGACGAGGCGCTGATCACCCGCCACATGACCGGCGGCGACATCCTCAACGAACCTTATGTCTGGACCCCGCCGCCCGGCACGCAGGTGCCGCCCCGGCTGGAAATCCGCGACCTGACCGTCCCCGGCAAATGCGAAGGGCTGAACCTCGCCATCCGGCCGGGTGAGATCGTCGGGCTGTCGGGCCTGCTGGGGTCCGGCCGCACCGACCTGGCGCTGGCGCTGTTCGGCATGGTCCCGAACCACCGTGGCGAGATCCTGATCGACGGGAAGCCGGCGCGGCTGCGCACGACCCAGGAGGCCATCGCCGCCGGCATCGCCTATGTGCCGGAGGACCGCCTGACTGAAGGACTGTTCCTGCCGCAGAGCATCAAGCGCAACATGCTCGCCACCTCCTATGAACGGCTGGCACCCAAGCTGGTGATCGACCGCGACCGGGCCGAGGAGATGACGCAGGGCATGGTCCGCGCCATGCAGATCGCCACACCCACCGCCGAGAAGCCGGTGATGCAGCTGTCCGGCGGCAACCAGCAGCGCGTGGTTCTGGCCCGCTGGCTGCTGACAGACGCCCGCGTGCTGATCCTGAACGGCCCGACGGTGGGCGTCGATGTCGGATCGAAGGCGGAAATCCATGCCAAGATCCGGGAGCTGGCGCAGCATCACGGCCTCGCCGTCCTGATGATCTCCGACGACGTGCTGGAGCTGGTGCAGAACTGCAACCGCATCGTGCTGATGCATCGCGGGCGCTTCATCGACGATCTGCCCGCCACCGACATCACCGAAGAGACGGTCAGCGACCGGCTCAAGACCTTTACCTGAGGGGAGGAACCGATGGCCCTGCTCCGCCGGTCGGAAACGGTCATCGCGGGCATCCTGCTGCTCGCCATGGTCCTCATCGGCACGATCAACCCTGCCTTCTGGCAGCTCGACAACCTGTTCAGCCTGATGCGCAGCAACGTCATCATCGGCATCATGGCGATGGGCGTGCTGCTGGTGCTGATCTCCGGCGGCATCGACGTGTCGTTCCCGGCCTTCGCCGTCGCAGCCATGTATCTGACGATCAAGGGTATGCTGGCGCTGGGATACAACGGCGTCGTCCTGCCTCTGCTGGCCGCCACCGTCATGGGGTTGCTGTTCGGCGCGGTGAACGGCTTCTTCGTCTATAAATTCCGCATGATCCCGCTGATCGTGACGCTGGGCACCAGCGCCATGGTGCGCGGCTTCCTGCTGGGGGTCGTCGGCACCAGCATGATCAACATCAACAAGATGCCGACCGCGCTGATCGACTTCGCCCGCACCGAGGTGGTCAGCGTGACCAAGGCCGACGGCACCACCTATGGCCTGACGGCGATGGTGCTGATCTATCTGGGACTGGCGGTCCTCATCCATCTGGTGCTGCGCTACACCATGATCGGCCGCAGCGCCTACGCGCTGGGCGGCGATCCGGAAGCGGCGCGGCGGGCCGGCTTCGACCTGCGCAAGACCATTTTCTTCGTCTACTGCGTCGCCGGGGCGCTGGCCGGCTTTGCCGGTCTTCTGCACAGCGGCATGATCTGGCTGGCCAACCCGCGCGATTTCGTCGGTCTGGAACTGGACGTGATCGCCGCGGTGGTGCTGGGCGGGGCGTCGATCTTCGGCGGCCGGGGCAGCGTTCTCGGCACCATGCTCGGCGTTTTCATGCTGGTAATGGTCAAGAACAGCCTGATCATCATGCGCGTGGACACCACCTGGCAGCTCGTCGTCGTGGGGTCGATCGTCATCGTCGCGACCGCCCTGTCGGCTTGGCGCGACCGTCGCCGGACGGCGTGAGGAGGCGGGAGCATGAAGGCACAAATGAACATCCGCAGTCTGGTCAACCGCGACAACAACATCGTCCAGCTGCTGGTGATGACGGTGCTGATCTTCGTCGTGATGACGGCGCTCAGCCCCGACAAGTTCCTCCGTTACTACAACTTCGAATCCCTCACCTACATCTTCCCCGAACTGGGCCTGCTCTCCATCGCGATGATGATCGCCATGCTGACCGGCGGCATCGACCTGTCGGTGGTGGGGGTGGCCAACCTGTCGGGCATCCTGGCCGGCGTGCTGTTCCACAAGATGGCGGGGGCGGCCGGCATCGCCGACACCGGGATCCTGACCGTCCTGCTGGGCGGGGTCATCGCGCTCGGCACCGGGCTGGTGGCGGGGACCGTCAACGGGCTGCTGATCACCCGGCTGGGCATCACACCGATCCTGGCGACGCTGGGGACAGGGCAGGTCTTCACCGGGCTTGCCATCGTGCTGACCGGCGGGCCGGCCATCGTCGGCTTTCCCGCCGCCTGGGCCTTCGTCGGCAATGGCAAGATCCTGGGGCTGGCGACGCCCTTCGTGCTGTTCGCGGTGATCGCGGTCCTGATCGCCTTCCTGCTGACCCGCACCGCGCTCGGCATCAATCTGATGCTGATCGGCACCAACCCGAAGGCGGCGCTGTTCGCCGGTCTGAAGCGGGAGCGGATGGTGCTTTACAGCTACATGCTGACCGGCGTTCTGGCGTCGGTCGCCGGGATCATCCTGTCGGGGCGGACCAACGCGGCCAAGTCGGACTATGGCAACTCCTACCTGTTGCAGGCGGTGCTGATCGCGGTGTTGGGCGGCACCAACCCGGCTGGCGGCCGGGGAACGGTGCTGGGGATCACCATCGCGGTGGTGGCGCTGATGCTGCTGTCGAGCGGTTTCCAGATCCTGCGCTTTTCCAACCACCTGATCGACTTCATCTGGGGCGCGTTCCTGCTGCTGGTCATCGCCATCAACGCCTACAAGAACCGCACCCGCTAGACGGCCTTCCAGGGAGGACATCACATGAGCGTCCGAACCGCCATCCATTTCCGCAAAAGCTTCTTCGGCGAAGCGGAGCGCCCGGTCGCCGAGGCGCACGGCATGACCGCCAGCCTGTTCCGCTATGACAGCGGGATCGAGGCGGTGCGGCTGTCCAACCGGCGCGGGCATCTGGTGGTGCTGCCCTATTACGGCCAGATGGTGTGGGATGCCGTGTTCGACGGCGTCGACCTGACCATGGCGAACATGTTCGACATGCCGCGCCCCGCCACCGAGATCGTCGGCACCTACGGCTGCTTCGCCTTCCATTCCGGGCTGCTGCGCAACGGCTGCCCCGGTCCGCAGGACAGCCACCTTCTGCATGGCGAGATGCCCTGCGCGCCGATGGATGCCGCCGGGCTGGAGGTGGGGGAGGACGACGAAGGCCCCTACATGGCGGTCACCGGCCGGCGCGAGTATGTGATGGGCTTCGGCGCCCATTACGCCGCCCGCCCGCGGGTGGTGCTGCGTCCCGGCTCCGCCCTGTTCGACATCCGGATGGAGGTGGAGAACCTGTCGGGCGCGGCGATGGACCTGATGTACATGTGCCACGTCAACTTCGCCTTCGCCGAGGGCGCCCGCATCGTCCAGCCGGCTCCCTTCACGCCGGAGGCGACGGCGGTGCGCACGGTGGTGCCGGCCCATGTGCCGCGCAGCCCAGCCTATGACGCGCTGCTGTCCGACCTTGCCCGCGATCCCGCGGTGATGGAGGTGCTGGACGAGCCCGAGCGCTACGACCCCGAGCAGGTCTTCTACATCCGCGGCCTGCGCACCGACGAGGAGGGCGGCACCGCGGTGATGATGCGGCGGCGCGAGGGCGACGCCTTCCACATCGCCTACAGCACGCGGGAGTTCCCCAAGACGGTGCGCTGGGTGCTGGTCAACAGCGACCAGAAGGTCTGCGCTTTCGCCCTGCCCTCCACCTGCGAGCCGGAGGGCTATGCTGCGGAGGCGATGAAGGGCAATGTCCAGAAACTGGCGGGCGGCGAGACGCGGCGCTTTTCCGTCCGGCTGGGCTATCTGACCGCCGACGAGGCCGAAGCCGAGGAATGCGCCATCCGGGCGCTGTGAGAGGAGATACCGAAGATGGGCAAGATCGCCGTGGTCGGCAGCAACATGGTCGACCTGATCACCTACACCGCCCGCATGCCCGGCCCCGGCGAAACCATCGAGGCGCCGCGCTTCGAGATGGGCTGCGGCGGCAAGGGCGCCAACCAGGCCATTGCCGCCGCCCGGCTGGGCGCGGAGGTGATGATGGTCACCAAGGTCGGCGACGACATCTTCGCCGACAACACCATCCGCAACTTCGAAGCGTCGGGCATCGACACCCGCTATGTCGAGCGGGTGCCCGGCACCTCCAGCGGCGTCGCCCCGATCTTCGTCGAGCCGTCGGGCGAGAACAGCATCCTGATCATCAAGGGCGCCAACGCGCTGCTGTCGCCGGCCGACGTCGACCGCGCCGCCGAGGATCTGAAGGGCTGCGACCTGATCGTCATGCAGTTGGAAGTCCCGCTGGAGACGATCTACCACACCATCGAGTTCGGCGCGCGGCATGGCATCGAAACCCTGCTGAACCCGGCCCCGGCGCCTGCTGACCTCGACCCCAAGCGGATCGAGCAGGTGACCTTCCTGGTGCCGAACCAGACGGAGCTGGCGACCATCTCCGGTCTGCCCGTGACCTCGGAGGCGGAGGCCGAGACGGCGGCGAAGTCGCTGATCGAGCGCGGCATCCGCACGGTCATCGTCACGCTGGGCGCGCGAGGGGCGCTGTTGGTGACGAAGGGCGAGGATACGCGGCGGATCGAGCCGGTGCGGGTCACGCCGGTCGACACCACCGGGGCCGGCGACGCCTTCATCGGCAGCTTCGCGCGCTATTATGTGGAGAACCGCGACCTCGACGCCGCACTCCACATGGCGGTGCGCTATGCCGCCGACAGCATCACCCGGCCGGGCACCCAGAAATCCTATGCCAGCCGCGAGGCGTTCGAGGCCTTCTGCGCCAGCCTTTAGCTTTTTTGATTTTCCGTGCGATTCACGCTTCAGACGATTCCGTCTGAAGCGATCGCACTCCAAGCGTCGGACGGAGGACACGCCATGACGCGCGCCGTGATCGGAGTCGATGTGGGGACCGGCAGCGCCCGCGCCGGCATCTTCGACCTTGCCGGACGCCAGCTTGCCGCGGCGTCCCGCCCGATCCGGATGTGGAAGCCCGATCCGGAATGGGCGGAGCAGTCCTCCGACGACATCTGGGCCGCCGTCTGCGCGGCGGTGCAGGAGGCGCTGGCCGCTTGCGGCGAACGGCCGGAGGTGGTCGGCATCGGCTTCGACGCCACCTGTTCGCTGGTGGTGCTGGACGCCACCGGGCGGCCGGTTACGGTCGATCCGGAGGGCGACGATTCCCGCAACGTCATCGTCTGGATGGACCACCGTGCCATCGAGCAGACCGACCGCATCAATGCCGGCGGGCACGAGGTTCTGCGCTATGTCGGCGGGCGGCTGTCGCCGGAGATGCAGACGCCCAAGCTGCTGTGGCTGAAGGAGAATCTTCCGCAAAGCTGGGGCCGTGCGGCGCATTTCTTCGATTTGCCGGACTTCCTGACTTGGCGGGCGACCGGGGCGACGCGGCGGTCGCTGTGCTCCTTGGTGTGCAAGTGGACCTATCTGGGGCATGAGGGGCGGTGGGACGACGGCTATCTCCGCGCCATCGGGTTGGGCGATCTGGTCGATGAGGAGCATGCCCGCATCGGCACCGATGTCGGCGAGGTCGGCAGCGCCATCGCCGGCGGGTTGACCGCCGAGGCGGCGCGCGAGCTTGGCCTGACGCCGGGCATCGCGGTCGGCACATCGCTGATCGACGCCCATGCCGGCGGGATCGGGGTGATCGGGGTGCCGCTGGAGGCGTCTGACGGCGTCGATTTCGACCGGCGGCTGGCGCTGATCGGCGGCACGTCGAGCTGCCATATGGTGATGAGCCCGGCCGCGCCGCGCTTCATCCCCGGCGTCTGGGGCCCCTATCATTCGGCCATGCTGCCGGGGCTTTGGCTGAACGAGGGCGGGCAGTCGGCGACCGGGGCGCTGATCGACCATGTTGTGCAGGACCATCCGCGCCATGGCGAGCTTGCCCTTGAGGCGCAGCGGCGCGGGACCACCGTCTACCAACTGCTGAACGACGAACTGGCGGATCTTGCGGAGCGCAGCGGTGGGCCGGTGGCGATGCTGACCCGCGACCTGCATGTGCTGCCCGACTTCCACGGCAACCGCTCGCCGCGGGCGGATGCCAGTTTGCGCGGCGCCATCAGCGGGCTTCGCCTGTCGGATGGGTTGGAGGATCTGGCGCTGCTCTATCTGGCGACGGTGCAGGCGGTGGCCTATGGCACCCGGCACATCGTGGCGGCGATGAACGAGCGGGGCTATGCCATCGACACCATCCTGGCCTGCGGCGGCGGCACCAAGAATCCGGTGTTCCTGGAGGCCCATGCCGACGCCACCGGCTGCACCCTGGTCCTGCCGGAGGAGCCGGAGGCGGTGCTGCTCGGCGCCGCGGTGCTGGGCGCGGTGGCGGCGGGCGCCTTCACGGACATCGCCGCCGGCATGGCCGGGATGAGCCGCGCCGGCCGCAGCATCCGGCCGGCCGAGGGGCGGATGCGGGCCTACCACGACGCCAAATACGCCGTGTTCCTGCGGATGCACGAGGACCAGATGGCTTACCGGGCCCTGATGGAGATGGGGATGGAGGGTGCCCGGTAACGCTCACATCACGCACTCGCAGGCGCCTTCCCGTTCCATCACCGGGGCCTTCTGCTTTTCGCACAGATCGCCCGGCAGCTCCTCGCCCTGGAGCAGGGGGCAGCGTTCGAACAGTTCGGCCAGCCAGTCGACGAAGACCCGCACCTTCGGCGACAGGTGCCGGTTGTGCGGGTAGACGGCGGAGATCGGGATGCGGGGCGGCCGCCAGTCGCGCAGGATCTCGCGCAGGGCGCCGCTGCGCAGGTGCGGCAGCACCATGAAGCGGGCGGGCTGCAGGATGCCCTGCCCTTCCAGCCCGCAGGTGACGTAGGCGTCGGCGTCGTTGACGGAGACGACGCCCTTCATGGCGACCTCCTCCACCGCGCCGTCGCGCTGGAAGCAGAACTCCATGTTCCGCCCGGTGCGGTTGCTGAAATAATTCACCGCGATGTGGCGCTCCAAATCCTCGATCGTCTTCGGCTCGCCATGCTCGGCGAGATAGGCCGGGGTGGCGCAGGTGATCTGCTGCATGGCGCCGATGCGCCGCGCCAGCAGGCTGGAATCCGCCAGCTCGCCGATCCGGACCACGCAATCCACCCCTTCCTGCACCAGATCGATGGGACGGTCGCCCAGACCCAGCATCAGCTCGATGTCCGGGTATTTGGCGTGGAATTCGTGGATCGAGGGGATGATGACCAGCCGGCCGATGGAGCCCGGCATGTCCACCCGCAGCCGGCCGCGCGGCGTCTTGCGCGCGCTGGTGAATGTGGATTCGATCTCGTCGATTTCCGACAGGATGCGGGTCGCCCCCTCCAGATAGGCGGCGCCGTCCAGCGTCAGGCTGAGCTTCCGGGTGGTGCGCTGGAGCAGGCGCACGCCCAGCGCCGCCTCCAGATTCTGGACCGTCGTCGTCACCGAAGCGCGCGGCAGCCCCAGCGTTTCCGCCGCCTTGGTGAAGCTGTTCGCTTCGACCACCCGGATGAAGACGCGCATCGCATGCAGCTTGTCCATACGGATCCCGTCCTTTCCAACCACGGCCAGCGCCGGGCGCGGCCCCCATCAAGCGCGGAGAGTGTCCGCCGAAGATACGCGAATAGCAACCGGCAGAGTCCCCTCTCCCCCCCGGGAAGAGGGAGATTGGTTCGGAAAGGGGCGGTGGGATGGAACAGCGTGGAACAGTTTCCGGCGGGTGTTCCATCTAGCGGCGGCGGGAGAAGGCGCCGGCACCGCGGCGGGGCACCGGGCCGGGGTTGAGGTTGGGATAGGGCTCGTACTGGTTGACGGTGAAGGGGAAGACGCCCTTCGGGCCTTCGGACTCCGGACGGGCCAGGATGGCGGCGATCATCTCGGGATCGGGCGGCATGCGCTCGCGCAGGGCACCGGGGAGATCGTCGTCCAGTTCGGGAACGGTGACGGCGGGCGGGTCTTCAGGTGTGGGGGCGGGCTTGGGAGCGGCTTTGCCGGCCGGAGCGTCCAGGCCGGCGAACAGGCCAAGCCGTTCGGCCAGCCAGCGGACGGTGGAGGGGTCGCCGGCCGAAACCAGCCGTTCGATCTGCTCGGCGACCAGGGCGCGGAGGGAGGAGAGGCGGAGTTCGGCCTCGCGGTTCAGCGCCTGACGCTCCCACCAGACCCTGTGACGGAAATCCTTCGATCCGTAATAGGCGCGCCAGAGAGTCGTCCGGCTGCAGCCCATGGCGCGGGAGACCTGGAGAAAGCTGTTGCCGCGGGCCAGCATGCCGGCGGCCATGATCCACTGCTCCTCGTGGAATTGGGAACCGGGGACCAGGGAGCCTTCGGAGGGGACCGGCGGCTCTTCCGCCCAGCAGGGGAAACGCTCGGCGGCGAGGGTACGGCTGTCGAGGGGCATGGTCTTTCTCCGCAGGTTGGTGGGGCTTTGCGGAGAGGTTATGGGACTTTAGTCCTGATGTGGCGGGTTTTTTGAAAAAACGGGACTTGCCGGTGATGGTCGTCACCGGCAAGGCCGGGAAGGCGCTCTCCCAGGGTTTCAGCGTCAGTGCAGAGTGGTGGCCGCCGGCTGGGACGCGGTGCGGGCGGTCTCGCGCGCACGGCCGATGCCGAGCAGCTGGTAGAGGCCGATCGCCGCGATGGTCGCGGTGCCGATGCCGCCGATGGAGAAGCCGCCGGTGGAAATGGTGAAGTTGCCGGCGCCGAGCACCAGCGTCACGCCGACGGTGATGAGGTTGCGCGGATCGGAGAAGTCGACGCGGTTGTCGACCCACAGCCGCACCATCGCCGCGGCGATCAGGCCGAAGACGACGGTCGCCAGACCACCCAGCACCGGCGCCGGGATCGTCCGCAGCAGGGCGCCGAACTTCGGCGAGAAGCCCAGCAGGATGGCGGCGATGGCGGCAACGACGAAGATCAGGGTGGAGAAGACGCGGGTGACCGCCATCACGCCCATGTTCTCGACATAGGTGGTGACGCCGGTGCCGCCGCCGCTGCCCGAGACGATGGTGGCGATGCCGTCGCCGATAAAGCCGCGGCCGATGAAACGGTCGAGGTTGCGCCCGGTCATGGCGCCGATGGCCTTGATGTGGCCGAGATTCTCGGCGACCAGGATGAAGGCGATGGGGGCGACCAGGGCCATGGCGCCGGCGTCGAAGGTCGGTGTGCGGAAGGCCGGCATGCCGAACCACGGGGCGGTGGCCAACTCGGCGAAGCTGACCGGCGGCAGCAGGCCGAAGCCGTTGGCGAGGATGAGATAGAAGACATAGCCGGCGGCGATGCCGGCGAGAATCGAGAGCCGCCGGATGGCGAGCGGCGCATAGACCGCGATGACGGCGGTGGCGACCAGGGTGAACAGGGCGACGAGGGTGTGCGGACCGCTGCCCTCGATGCCCTTGACGGCGACCGGCGACAGGTTGAGGCCGATGGCCGCGCCGACGGCGCCGGTCACCGCCGGCGGCATCAGCCGCTCGATCCAGCCGGTGCTAGTGTAGCTCACCAGCAGGCCGATGAGGACATAGAGCACGCCGGCCGCGATGATGCCGCCCAGCGCCGGCCCGATGTTCGGGTTGGGCCCCTGGCCGGTGTAGCCGGTGACCGCGATCACCACGGCGATGAAGGAGAAGGAGGAGCCGAGATAGCTCGGCACCCGCCCGGCGGTGAGCAGGAGGAACAGCAGCGTGCCGATGCCGGAAAACAGCACCGCGAGGTTCGGATCGAACCCCATCAGCAGCGGCCCGAGGATGGTCGAGCCGGACATGGCGACGAGGTGCTGGATGCCGAGCGTCAGCGTCGAGCCCCAGGGAAGGCGCTCGTCCGGCTGGACGACGGGGCCGGCCGCGAGCGGCCAACGCGGGAAGTAATCTGCCATGAAGGTTCTGTCCGAAGATGGGTGGAACGGCGCTGTTGCCGGGGGGTGAACGTCGCCCGCTTTTTGGCGTTTGCGGAGGCGTTGCGCCACATTTTTGTGCGGAGTGGGCGTGGCCGCGAGGGAGCGGCTCCGAGATGCAAATCGGCAAGACCATGGATGAAGTTCCGGATCTTGCGGTCGGTCACGTCAATGTCGAGGCCGGGAACTCTGTAGCGCGAAGACCGAAGTTGGCGCCATGGCCTTCCCATGCCACCACCTTATCGGTGGTTTCCGAGTGCTTCATACAATCGAAGCTATACCAACCATGACGCCAGAGCAGAACGGGCACCTTGTCCCATCTTCCAGACGCAGCTTGGTGCGCCCGTACAGCGGAGCGGCAAGCGGCACGGCGGACACCACCTGCGTGAAGCCCGCGTCGAACCATGCACGGAAACGAGAGTTGTATCTAGGGCTCAAACTGATTTACACAGATCGCGCTTGTGATCCTCCATCAAAACAGGATGTTTCGCGACCATGCTGCGATTTTTAGTCTCTCTTTTTGGATCTGCAATCGTGCTTACCGCCATCACCACGGTAGTGATATACTACTTCCAAACTGATTTACCTACTTGGTTGCCCGCGCACCCAATCGAATCTAGTCACGATGCAAGGGAAATCGCTGAAGCGCTATCCACACCCCCTACACATCTTTCGAGTGTAATGCGCTTTAATCTCTATCATTGGCAAACATTGATAGCGGGGTTCTTTGCATTCTTCGGCGGACTTAGCGCTCTCGTCGCAGCATACATGGGCGCACAAGCTCTGAGAGAACAAACAGCATCAAGTCAAAGATTAGCTCAAAGAGAAATCATAAGACAAAGAGGAATTAGGAATCACGATAGAAATCAGAAGGAACGGCAATTTGCTGCCGCTATCTACTGTGAAATTTCCGATCTGGTTAATAGTATGAAGGCGGCACACAATGGAGGGAATATTGCAATTATTGAAGGTGAGATTAGCTGTAGAGCTTTTATTGACAATGTGAAAACTCAAGAGGAAATTCACCCAATATTCGATGCCATCAGGGCGGATATAGGGATAATGCCTGTGAATATCAGCACAAATGTTATTAGGTTTTACAGCAAAGAAAGATGGATGGTTCGAAGAATTTTAGAAATAAAATCTGATGCATCCAGATCACTGGTTACGGGTCCTAGAATAATTGAATTAGCCAATGAGATGGTGTATAGAATTGGAGAAGTTTTAGAATCAGGAGATATCACCCTATCCGCGCTAGAGGCTAAATTCCATCTAGAAAGTGAAACATCGGTACAGCAGGTTGCTTAATTATCTACTGCCATATATTTCAAACATTGCTTTCTGCGCCAGCCGACCGCCGCGACAGGGAGCCCCGCAGCCCATGCCGGTAGGTTGTACATGATGCCTTGGAACTCGGCGACGCCCCGTGCCCTTCCGGGGGCTCGGTGACGACTTCGTCATGGACAGTCAGCAACACCGGGTAGCCGGCACGCTCGGTACTGACATCCCATTGCTCTTAAGGTCGCAGGCGGTGGCCTGGACGGCGCTTTCGGTATACAGACCGCCATAGCCATTCTGCTTACTCCAATTCCGGGTTTTGCTGTCCACGTCCCAGATGGTCACCGCCTCCTTCATGGCGGATCGTTCGACGAGGGCGTGGCGGCAGACAGGGACAAACTCCAAGTACGCGTCGCCATAGAGGAAGAAGGTCTCGCCTCCGGTTTCGCTGGGCACTCAGCCCTCGTCCATCCACGGCATCTCCACGCGCTCGGCCTTGGCCGAGGCGTAGGCCTGGGGCCAGCCCGACGGCAGGATGACCCACATGAAGCCACCCTTGACACTGGGGGAGCCATAGCTTTCGTCCGCCTCCCGACTATCCCATCTCCCGCGAACACCCACCCCCACCCCACCCCGATTGTTCGTCCCGGCTGAATTCTGTTCCCAGCCGCAGCAGCTTTATCCCACCCGGACGCTTGCACATTATCCCTCTTGCCGCATTGCAGGAGGGGCGCCAGGGCGCCGGATCGGGATGGAACGTTCACGCACGTCGCTGAGGGTGGAGGGCCGCGAGGTCCCGCTGTGCCTGTATCGGCCGGCGCTTTCCGGGCCGTTGCCGGGCGTGCTGTATTTCCATGGCGGCGGCTTCACCTCCGGGTCGGTCGAGGATGTCGAGGTGCCGGCGATGGCGCTGGCGGAGAGCATTCCGGCGCTGGTGGTCGCCGTCGGCTATGCGCTGGCTCCCGCCCATCCCTTCCCTGCTGCCGTCGAGGATGCCCATGCCGCGGCCCTCTGGCTGGCGGAGCGGGCCGGGCCGCTGGGGGTCGCCGGGCATGATGCCGGCGGGCATGTCGCAGTGTCGCTCACCCTGCTCGCCCGCGACCGCGGCGGGCCGGAGATCGCGGCGCAGGCGCTGCTCGGGCCGATGCTCGATCCGAGTTTGACGCGCGTGGGGGACGGCGAAGGCAGCGTGACGGACTGTGCGCGCTGTTACCGCGCCTATCTGCCGGAGGCGGCGCTGCGGCTGCATCCCTATGCCGCGCCCCTGGAATCACGCCGGCTCGGCCGGCTGCCGCCGATCATGATCGCCACGGCGCAGAACGACGTGCTGCGGCCGGAGGCGGAAAGCTATGCCGCCCGGCTGATCGACGCCGGGGTGCCGACCGAGGTCACCCGCTTTGCCGGCGTCAGCCATGCCGGCCTCGCCCAACACGCGCCGGCGCTGGCCGCCGCCGCCGATTTCTTCCGGCGCCGCCTGACCGGCGCCCATTCCGACACTTCGAGCCACAGGTAAGACCCATGTCCCGCAAGACACTTTCCCTATTGATCGCGGCCGGCGTGTCCGTGGCGGCACTGACCGGCGCCGTCACTTTGCGCAGCCCGGCCGAGGCACAAACGGCCTCCGAAACTCCCGCCCCGCCGCCGGCCGAGGTGGATGTCGCCACCGTGCTGGCCCGACCGGTGACGGACTGGCAGTCCTATTCCGGCCGGCTGGAGGCGGTGGACCGCGTCGATATCCGGCCGCAGGTGCCCGGCACCATCGTCGCCGTGCATTTCCGCAACGGCGCGCTGGTGAAGAAGGGCGACGTGCTGTTCACCATCGACCCCCGTCCCTATGAGGCGGAGGTGGCGCGGGCCGAGGCGCAGGTCGCCGCGGCGCAGGCGCGGGTGAAGCTGACCGCCGCCGACCTCGACCGCGCGCAGAAGCTGGTGCGCGACGACACCATCTCGCGCAGCACCATGGACCAGAAGGACAATGCCGCCCGCGAGGCGACCGCCAACCTGAAGGCGGCGCAGGCGGCGCTGGAGATCGCGCGGCTCAATCTGGGCTACACGCGGGTGACGGCGCCGGTGTCGGGCCGGGTGTCGCGGGCGGAACGGACGGTCGGCAATGTGGTGGCCGCCGGTGCCGCCGCGGAGCCGCTGACGACTCTGGTGTCGGAATCGCCGATCTACGCCTCCTTCGATGTCGATGAGCAGACCTATCTGCGCCACATCGCGCCGATGCGCGATTCCGGGGCGATCCCGGTCCGGCTCGGCCTTGCCAACGAGGAGGATTACTCGCGCGACGGCATGGTGGAGTATGTGGACAACCGGCTGGACAGCGTGTCCGGCACCATCCGCGTGCGCGCCCGCTTCGACAATGCCGACGGCGTGCTGGTGCCGGGGCTGTATGCGCGGGTGAAGGTGGGAGGCACCAAGCCCTATGACGCGCTGCTGGTCGATGACCGCGCCATCGGCACCGACCAGGACAAGAAGTTCGTCCTGGTGGTGACGCAGGAGAACAAGGTGGAGTACCGGCCGGTGAAGCTCGGCGCGCTGCAGAACGGGCTGCGCGTGGTGACCGACGGGCTGGCGGCCGGCGAGCGCGTGGTCGTCAACGGCACCCAGCACGCCCGGCCGGGCATGGCGGTCACGCCGAAGATGGTCGCCATGGGGACTGAGAAGACCCAGACGGCGGCGCGGTAAGAAACAACAAGGGCATGCGCGTTGGCTGGCCCTCCTCGCCTGATGCGGGGAGGGATGGGGAGCGTGCAGCCTGGGAGACCCCAGATGAACATCTCGAAATTCTTCATCGACCGGCCGATCTTTGCCGGCGTGCTGTCGGTGGCGCTGTTCCTGGCGGGGGCCATCGCGGTGTTCCGCCTGCCGATTTCGGAATATCCGGAGGTGGTGCCGCCGTCCGTCGTGGTGCGCGCGCAGTTCCCCGGCGCCAACCCCAAGGTGATCGCCGAGACCGTCGCCTCCCCGCTGGAGGAGCAGATCAACGGCGTCGAAGGCATGCTCTATATGCAGTCGCAGGCCAACAGCGACGGCAACATGGCGCTGACGGTGACCTTCAAGCTCGGCACCGACGCGGACAAGGCGCAGCAACTGGTGCAGAACCGCGTGGCGCAGGCGATGCCGCGGCTGCCGGCCGACGTGCAGCGGCTGGGCGTCACCACGGTGAAAAGCTCGCCGACGCTGACCATGGTCGTGCATCTGCTGTCGCCCAACGACCGCTATGACATGACGTACCTGCGCAACTACGCGGTGCTGAACGTCAAGGACCGGCTGACCCGCATCGCCGGTGTCGGCGAGGTGCAGGTGTGGGGCGCCGGCGACTATGCGATGCGGGTGTGGCTCGACCCCGGCAAGGTGGCGCAGCGCGGGCTGACCGCCACCGACGTGGTCAATGCCATCCGCGAGCAGAATGTCCAGGTGGCGGCCGGCGTGATCGGCGCCTCGCCCTCGCTGCCCGACGTGCCGATGCAGTTGTCGATCAACGCGCGCGGCCGGCTGAAGACCGCCGACGAGTTCGGCGACATCGTGCTGAAGACCGGCGAGGACGGCGGCGTCACCCGCCTGCGCGACGTGGCGCGGGTGGAGCTGGCGGCGGCGCAATATGGGCTGCGCTCTCTGCTCGACAACAAGCCGGCGGTGGCGCTCGGCATCACCCAGACGCCGGACGCCAACGCGCTCGCCATCTCCGACGAGGTGCGCAAGGTGATGGCGGAGCTGAAGGGCGACATGCCGGAGGGGGTGGATTATTCCATCGTCTACGACCCGACGCAGTTCGTCCGCTCCTCCATCGAGGCGGTGGTGCACACGCTGCTGGAGGCGGTGGCGCTGGTCGTGCTGGTGGTGATCATCTTCCTGCAGACCTGGCGGGCGTCGATCATTCCGCTGCTGGCGGTGCCGATCTCCATCGTCGGCACCTTCTCGCTGCTGCTGGCCTTCGGCTTTTCGATCAACGCGCTGTCGCTGTTCGGCATGGTGCTGGCCATCGGCATCGTCGTCGACGACGCCATCGTCGTGGTCGAGAATGTGGAGCGCAACATCGCGTCCGGCCTGTCGGCCCGCGACGCCACCATCCGTGCCATGCAGGAGGTCAGCGGGCCGATCATCGCCATCGCCCTGACGCTGGTCGCCGTCTTCGTGCCGCTGGCGGCGATGACCGGCCTGACCGGCGAGTTCTACAAGCAGTTCGCGATGACCATCGCGATCTCCACCGTGATTTCCGCCTTCAACTCGCTGACGCTGTCGCCGGCCCTGGCGGCGGTGCTGCTGCGCGGCCATGACGAGCCGCAGGACTGGCTGACCCGTGCGATGAACCGGGTGTTCGGCGGCTTCTTCCGGCTGTTCAACCGGGTGTTCCACCGGGCGTCGGAGGGCTATGGCCGCGGTGTCGGCGGGGTGGTGCGGCGCAAGGGCGTGATGCTGGCGGTCTATGCGCTGCTGATCGGCGCCACGGTGCTGCTCGGCCGCACGGTGCCGTCGGGCTTCGTGCCGATGCAGGACAAGGAGTATCTGATCAGCTTCGCCCAGCTTCCCAACGGCGCCTCGCTCGATCGGACGGAGGCGGTGATCCGCGAGATGACCGACATCGCGCTGAAGCGCCCCGGCGTGCAGAGCGCGGTGGCCTTTCCGGGGCTGTCGGTCAACGGCTTCACCAACAGCTCCAGCGCCGGCATCGTCTTCGTCACGCTGAAGCCCTTTGCCGAGCGCAAGGATCCGTCGCTGTCGGCCGGGGCCATCGCCATGGATTTGCAGAAGCGCTATGCCGGGCTGAAGGAAGCCTTCGTCGCCATCTTCCCGCCGCCGCCGGTGATGGGTCTGGGGCAGCTGGGCGGCTTCAAGATGCAGTTGGAGGACCGCGGGAACCTGGGCTATGAGGCGCTGAGCGGCGCGGTGAACGCCTTCGTCAAGCGGGCGGCGCAGACGCCGGAACTGGGGCCGACCTTCTCCGCCTACCAGATCAACGTGCCGCAGCTGGACGTCGATCTCGACCGGGTGAAGGCCAAGCAGCTGGGCGTCAATGTCGCCGAGGTGTTCGACACCATGCAGATCTATCTGGGGTCGCTGTACGTCAACGACTTCAATGCCTTCGGCCGCGTCTATCAGGTGCGGGTGCAGGCCGACGCGCCGTTCCGCGACACCGCCGACGACATCGGGCTGCTGAAGACCCGCAACGCGGCGGGGACCATGGTGCCGCTGTCCTCGCTGGTCACCGTGCAGCCGGGATACGGGCCGGAGATGGTGGTGCGCTACAACGGCTTCACCGCCGCCGACGTCAATGGCGGGCCGGCGCCGGGCTTCTCCTCGGGACAGGCGGAAGCGGCGGCGGAACGCATCGCGGCGGAGGTGCTGCCGCGCGGCGTCAAGCTGGAATGGACCGACCTGACCTATCAGAAGATCCTGGTCGGCAATGCCGGGCTGTGGGTCTTCCCGATCAGTGTGCTGCTGGTCTTCCTGGTGCTGGCGGCGCAGTACGAGAGCCTGACGCTGCCGCTCGCCATCCTGCTGATCGTGCCGATGAGCGTGCTGTCGGCGCTGTTCGGCGTGTGGCTGACGGGGGGCGACAACAACATCTTCACGCAGATCGGCTTTATGGTGCTGGTCGGGCTGTCGGCGAAGAACGCCATCCTGATCGTCGAGTTCGCCCGCGAACTGGAGCATGAGGGGCGCAGCGTGGTGCAGGCGGCCATCGAGGCGAGCCGGCTGCGGTTGCGGCCGATCCTGATGACCTCCATCGCCTTCATCATGGGCGTGGTGCCGCTGGTCACCTCCACCGGCGCGGGGGCCGAGATGCGGCATGCGATGGGCGTGGCGGTGTTCGCCGGCATGATCGGGGTGACGCTGTTCGGTTTGGTGCTGACCCCGGTGTTCTACGTGCTGCTGCGCAAGCTGGCTGGGGCGGAGCGTCGGGCGGAAGCGCCGGCGCAAGGCGGGGTGCAGCCGGCGGAGTGGAGGATGGGCTGATAGCTCCCTCTCCCCCGCTCACGCGCAAACTTCGTTTGCGCTGACGCGACAGGCGGATCGAAGATCCGCCGAAAGCGAGGAGAGGGTCGGGGTGAGGGGGATGCGTTGCGGAGCGCCGGTGACAGTGCCGGCGCTCCGTTTTCTTTGAAAATCCTCGCTGTGCATCCCCCTCACCCTAACCCTCTCCCCGGGGGGGAGAGGGGATTATCCCCGGGGCGGGAAAGTGCGTTAATTCCGTCCTCTATTCATCCGGCAGCATGTTCTTGGGCAGGTTTTCGCGGAAGATCACTTCCGCTCTCGGGCTTTCCACCCCCTGCATGGGCGGCCGGCCGGCGCGGAGGTTGGTGAAGATGCCGACGCAGGCCGACAGGGTGTTGCGCGGATCCTGGGTGATCACCGCGTCCAGCGCCCCGTCGATCAGCAGGCCGCGCGTCTCGGTGGTCAGGCCGTGGCCGATGAAGACCATTTCGCGCTCCCGCCGGGTTTCCTTCAGCGCGCGGGCCACCCCCTCCGCCCCGCCGCCGATGTTGTAGACGCCGGCAAGGTCGGGGTGCAGGCCCAGCAGCATGCGGGTCTGGCGGTAGCTTTTCCCCTCGTCGTCATGGCCTTCGCGCAGGCCGACCACCTCGATGTCGGGGGCGGTTTCCTTCAGGACGTGGAGGAAGCCCATCTCGCGGTCCTCATGCGCGCGGTAGCTGAGGCTGCCGGCGATCATCGCCACCTTGGCCGGGCGATGCTTCAGGAAGCGCGCAATCAGGTAGCCGGCGGTGCGGCCGGCCGCGCGGTTGTCCAGCCCGACATAGCCGGCGCGCCGGCAGTTCAAAATGTCGGAGATCAGCGTCACGCTCGGCACGTTGCGCTCGGCCAGCGCGTCCACCGCCTCGCGCACCGCCGGATGCTCCAGCGCCATGAAGGCGACGCCGTCGGCGCGGCGGCCGTGCTGGAACAGGCTGCGCGCCAGCAGTTCCGGATTGAAGCTCTTGATGAACTCCACCTGCGCCTTCACGCCGTGCGGGGCGAGGGTGGCGTCGGCACGCCTGATCATCTCCCCCAGACCGGTGAGGAAGCGGTTGTTGCCGGCGGGCAGCAGGAAGGACAGCCGCATCGGCTTCTGTGCCGCAGAAGCATAAAGGTCGGAGTCCGGCAGATAGTCGAGTTCCGCCGCCGCCTTCAGCACGCGCTGCACGGTGGCGGCGCGCACCCCCGGCCGGTGGTTCAGCACGCGGTCGACCGTGGCGGTGGACACGCCCGCAGCCTGCGCGATGTCGGCCACACGCGGCAGGCCGCGCGGGGCCGCAGCGGTTTCCGGATCGTCCTTCAGTGAAACCATCAAAAACCATCAATTTCGGCGTTTGACACGTGTCGGTGCTGGACATACCGTCCATCCAACAATCATCAATTGACATCAGATCACATCAGAAACGCAAGGCCGGAAACAGCAACGTCGGCCGGTAATCCATGGGAGGTTTGAAATGACCAGTCTGACCCGCCGCACGATGCTGAAGGCCATCGCCACCGCGCCGGCGATCGGGGCCGCCGGTGCCGTCATCGGCATGCCGCACATCGCGCGTGCCGCCGAGTTTGAGCTGAAATACGGCAACAACCTGCCGCTGAGCCATCCGCTGAACATCCGCGCCCAGCAGGCGGCGGATCGCATCGCCAAGGAGACGAACGGCAAGGTCGAGGTCAAGATCTTCCCGAACAACCAGTTGGGCGGCGACACCGACATGCTGTCCCAGGTGCGCAGCGGCGGCCTGACCTTCTTCACGCCGTCGGCCCTGGTGATCGCCACGCTGGTTCCGGTCGCCGCGATCAACGCGGTCGGCTTCGCCTTCTCCGACTACGATCAGGTGTGGAAGGCGATGGACGGCAAGCTGGGCGCCCATGTCCGCAACGCCATCTCCAAGGTCGGGCTCTATGCCTTCGACAAGATGTGGGACAACGGCTTCCGCCAGATGACCAGCGGCGACAAGCCGATCAATTCCGCCGCCGACATGGACGGCTTGAAGATCCGCGTGCCGGTCAGCCCGCTGTCCATCGCCATGTTCAAGGGCCTGGGCGCCTCCCCGACCAGCCTGCAGTTCAGCGAGGTCTATTCGTCGCTGCAGACCCGGATCGTCGATGCGCAGGAAAACCCGCTGCCGATCATCCAGGTCGCCAAGCTGTTCGAGGTGCAGAAATACTGCTCGCTGTCGAACCACATCTGGGACGGCTTCTGGTTCATCGCCAACGGCCGCGCCTGGAAGGGCCTGCCGCCGGACATGCAGACCATCGTCGCCAACGCGATCAACGACGCCGGCATGGCGCAGCGCGGCGACATCAAGGCGCTGAACCAGTCGGTCCGCGCCGACCTGGAATCGAAGGGGCTGACCTTCAACCAGCCGGCACCCGACAGCTTCCGCGCCAAGCTGCGCGACAGCGGCTTCTACGGCGAATGGAAGGGCCGCTTCGGCGATGAGGCCTGGGGCCTGCTGGAGGAGGCGGTCGGCAAGCTCGCCTGACCGCATCCCCCGCCCTTTCAGGTCCTGTCCGATGAAGGAACCCCCCGCCATGTCCCACATGTCCGAACCGGTCCACGGCTACGTGGACGCTCCCGGCGGCGTTGCCGTCGGCGGCGGCGCTTCGCTGCTGCGCAGGATCGACCACGGCCTGTCCGTCGGGGTCGAGGTCGTGGCGGGCCTTCTGGTGCTGGTCGAGATTGTCGTCCTGCTGGCCGGCGTCACCGCCCGCTACCTGTTCCACACCCCGCTGGTGTGGTCGGACGAGTTGGCCTCGATCCTGTTCCTGTGGCTGTCGATGCTGGGCGCGGTGGTTGCGCTGCGCCGGGGCGAGCATATGCGGATGACCGGTCTGGTCAGCCGCGTCGGCCCGCAGGTGCGCAGCCTGCTGGAATGCATCGCGATCACCGCCCCCATCGCCTTCCTGGCGCTGATTCTCTATCACGCCGTCGATTACGCGATGGAGGAGCAGTTCATCACCACCCCGGCGATGGAGGTCTCCAACGCCTGGCGCGCCGCGGCGCTGCCGGTCGGGCTGGGGCTGATGCTGGTGGCGGCGCTGTTCCGGCTGCTGCGCGTCGCCCGGCCGCTGACCGTGCTGGCGGCGGTGGTGGTGACCGGCGCCATCGTCGCCGGCTTCTGGGTGGCGGGGCCGGTGCTGAAGCCGCTGGGGCAGCTGAACCTCGTCATCTTTTTTGTCGGGCTGGTCGCGGCCAACGTCTTCGCCGGGGTGCCGATCGCCTTCTCCTTCGCGCTCGCCACCTTCGCCTATCTGGCGCTGACCACCTCCACGCCGCTGCTGGTGATGGTCGGCCGGCTGGACGAGGGAATGAGCCACCTGATCCTGCTGGCGGTGCCGCTGTTCGTCTTCCTCGGCCTGCTAATCGAGATGACCGGCATGGCCCGCGCGATGATCCAGTTCCTGGCCAGCCTGCTGGGCCATGTGCGCGGCGGCCTGTCCTATGTGCTGATCGGGGCGATGTATCTGGTCTCCGGCATCTCCGGATCGAAGATCGCCGACATGGCGGCCATCGCGCCGGTGCTGTTCCCGGAGATGAAGAAGCGCGGGGCGCCTGCCGGCGATCTGGTGGCGCTGCTGTCGGCGACCGGCGCGCAGACCGAGACCATCCCGCCCAGCATCGTGCTGATCACCATCGGCTCGGTCACCGGCGTGTCGATCGCGGCGCTGTTCACCGGCGGCATGCTGCCGGGCGTGGTTCTGGGCGCTTGCCTGTGCTTCGTCGTCTGGCGGCGCTACCGCCGTGAGGATCTGAGCCATGTCGAGCGCACCCCCGGCCGTGAGATCGCACGGCTCGCCATGGTGGCGCTGCCCGCCATCCTGCTGCCCTTCGTCATCCGCGCCGCGGTGGTCGAGGGCATCGCGACGGCGACCGAGGTGTCGACCATCGGCATCGCCTATTCCACAATCGTCGGGCTGCTGATCTACCGCCAGTTCGACTGGCGCCGGCTGAAGCCGATGCTGATCGAGACGGCGTCGCTGACCGGGGCCATCATCTTCATCGTCGGCTGCGCCACCTCGATGGCCTGGGGCCTGACGCAATCCGGCTTCTCGTCCGATCTGGCGCGCTTCATGGCCGGCATTCCCGGCGGTGCCTACGGCTTCCTCGCCATCTCCATCGTCGCCTTCATCATCCTGGGCAGCGTGTTGGAGGGCATCCCCGCCATCGTGCTGTTCGGACCGCTGCTGTTCCCCATCGCCCGCGCCGCGGGGGTGCACGAGGTGCACTATGCGATGGTCGTCATCTTCGCCATGGGCATCGGCCTGTTCGCCCCGCCCTTCGGCGTCGGCTATTACGGCGCCTGCGCCATCAGCAAGGTCAACCCCGACGACGGCCTGAAGCACATCTGGGGCTATGTCGGCGCGCTGCTGGTCGGGCTGGTGATCGTCGCCGCCATTCCCTGGATTTCGACCGGGTTCCTGGCGCGCTGACGCCACCGGTTTTATTCGATCCCCTCTTATCCGGAGTTCCTTCAATGAGCCGATTCTTCGGCCAGATCCGTCAGGCTGGCTACGTCGTGCGCGACATCGAGGCCGCCATGGACTATTGGAGCCGCACGCTCGGCATCGGTCCCTGGTTCTACAACGAGCGGGTTCCGATCCGGAACTACACCTACCGCGGCGAATCCTACGAGGTTCACAATTCGGTGGCGCTGGCCAACTCCGGCCCGTTGCAGATGGAGCTGATCCAGACCCGCAACGACGCGCCGTCGATGTACCGCGACTTTCTGCAGGCGGGGAACACCGGGCTGCAGCATGTCGCCTATTGGACCGAGGATTACGACGCCGACCTGGAACGGCTGCTGGCGCAGGGCTTCAAGCCGGTGATGAGCGGTGAGGTCGGCGAGAAGGGGCGGTTCATCTATTTCGACACCGAGTACCATCCCGGCACGGTGATCGAGCTGTCGGAGGTCGCGGGGCCGAAGGGCAAGATGTTCGACCTGATCCGCGAGGCGTCGATGGGCTGGGACGGGTCCGATCCGGTGCGGCCGTTTCCGGATTTGAGCAAGCTGTGAGGGGCCGTCAAGGTTAGACCCCCACCTAACCTCCCCCGCTGGGCGGGGGAGGGACTGCCGCTGAGCGCCGACAAAGCTCCAGTCCCCCTCCCCCGCCCAGCGGGGGAGGGTTGGGGTGGGGGCAATAGGCAGCAGCGCACCACCTGATTAAAAGGCGCTCCCCATGCACGCCGACCGCATCGAAGCCACATACCTGATCGAAACCCCCCTCGCCCCGGCCAAGGTGGCGGAGGTGATGGCAGGGGAGCAGTCCTGCGGCACCTTCACCCGCGTCCATGGCGAGACCGACGACCTGCGCGCCCGTGCCCGCGCCATCGTCGAATCCGTTGAGAAGCTGGACGTCGCCGACGCCCCTGCCCTGCCCAACACCTGGCTGGAACGCCAGCGCAATCCCGGCCCATGGCAGCGGGCGCGCGTCACCATCTCCTTCCCCACCGCCAACATCGGCGCCAATCTGCCGACGCTGGCGGCGACGGTCGCCGGCAACCTCTATGACCTGGGCGAGGTGACGGGGCTGCGGCTGGAAAGCCTGCGCATCCCGCAGGCCTACCGCGCGCAGTTCGACCTGCCGCGCCACGGCGTCGCCGGCACCCGGCGGCTGACCGGGGTGGCGGACGGGCCGCTGGTCGGCTCGATCATCAAGCCGAATGTCGGGCTGTCGGCGGAGGAGACCGGCGAGCTGGTCGGCACGCTGTGCGCCGCCGGGCTGGACTTCATCAAGGACGACGAGATCTGCGCCGATCCGGCCCATGCGCCGCTGGCCCAGCGCATCCCCGCCGTGATGGAGCGGGTGCGCCGGCATCAGGACCGCACCGGCAAGCATGTGATGGTCGCCTTCAACATCACCGACGAGACCGACGCCATGCGCCGCCACGCCGATCTGGTGGAGCGCGAGGGCGGGTCCTGCATCATGGTCAGCCTGAACTGGTGCGGCTATTCGGCGGTGCAGACGCTGCGCCGGCACAGCGGACTGGCGCTGCACGGCCACCGCAACGGCTTCGGCGCCCTGTCGCGCCATCCGCTGCTGGGCATCGGCTTCGACGCCTATCAGGCGCTGTGGCGGCTGGCGGGGGTGGACCACATGCATGTCCACGGGCTGAACGGCAAGTTCGCCCAGCCGGACGAGGAGGTGATCGACGGGGCGCGGGCCTGTCTGGCGCCGCTGGCGGAGGATGCGGCGGACGGCGCCGACGCCGTGATGCCGGCCTTCTCGTCGGGCCAGTGGGCCGGCACGGTGCCGGTCACCTGGGAGGCGGTGGGGACTGCCGACCTGATGTTCATGTCCGGCGGCGGCATCATGGCCCATCCCGACGGGCCGGCGGCCGGCGTGCTGAGCATCCGGCAGGCCTGGGACGCCGTGCGGGCCGGGCGGACATTGGACGACGCGGCGAGGGAGCTGCCGGAGCTGCGGCGGTCGCTCGACTTCTTCGGGAAGAAGGGCTGAGCGCGATGGCGGCGGGACCGAAGCTCGGCTGGTACGGCGACGACTTCACCGGGGCGACCGACACGCTGGCCACCCTGGCGAAAGCCGGGCAGCGGGCGCTGCTGTTCCTCGACGTGCCGTGCGTCGCACGGTTGGGGGAAGCCGGGCCGCTCGACGCCGTCGGCATCGCCGGGGCGGCGCGCAGCATGACGCCGGACGCGATGCGGGCGGAACTGGAGCCGGTCGGCCGTTTCTTCGCGGCGCTGGGCGTGCCGGTGATGCATTACAAGTGCTGTTCCACCTTCGACAGCGCGCCCGGTGTCGGCAGCATCGGCGAGGCGGTGCGGACACTGGCGCCGCATTTCCCGAACCGCTTCCGGCCGGTGGTGGGCGGGCAGCCGAACATCGGGCGCTATTGCCTGTTCAGCACCCTGTTCGCCGCGGCGGGCACCGGCGGGACCGTTCATCGCATCGACCGCCACCCGACGATGAGCGTCCATCCCGTCACCCCGATGGCGGAGGCGGACTTGCGCCGTCACCTCGCGGCGCAAGGGCTGGAGGGGGTGGCGGCGCTGCATTTTCCGGACTATGGGCTGGGCGGCGAGGCGCTGGACGGGCGGCTGGCGGAGGGAGCGCCGGCGGTGCTGCTGGACGTGTCGCGCGGTGAGGATCTTGCCGTCATCGGGCGGCTGATCTGGGAGCGGGCCGGACGCGAGCCGCTGCTGGCGGTCGGGCCGAGCAGCGTGGCGCAGGCGCTGGTCGCGCATTGGGCGATTGGCTCTGGTACTCGGACTGAAGAGGTGCCGCTCGGTGCGGCGGACTCGCCGGTGTTTTTGATGGCGGGCAGCCTGTCTCCGGTGACGCGGCGGCAGGTGGAGGCGGCGGGGTCCTACACGCGCATCCAGGCCGATGCGGCGTCGCTGTGCGCCGATGCCGGCTATGCGGAGGCGTTGTTGGGGGAGGTGGCGGCGTCATTGCGCGCCGGGCGCCACACGCTGGTCTGGACCGCGCCGGCGGAAGCCGGAACGGCGGACACCGCGCAGGCCGGGCGGGTCGCGGCGGCGACGGCGGAGTTCGTCGCGGCGGTGCTGCGGAGCGTGCGGTTGCGCCGGGTCGGGATTGCCGGCGGGGATACGTCCAGCCTCGCGGTGCGGGCGCTGGGGTGCTGGGGGTTGTCCTATGGCTGCACGCTGGCGCCGGGGGTCACCGTCAGCCGCACCCATGCCGACGATCCGGCGGTCGATGGGCTGGAGCTGATGCTGAAGGGCGGGCAGATGGGCGGCGAGGATCTGTTCGAACGGTTGCTGGGGTAGGCCCTCTCCCGCCCCGGGAGAGGGAGGGGACCCACGCCGCAGGCGTGGGGAGGGTGAGGGGTGGGGCGAGAATCCGGAAGCCCATGGTTCCTTGCACTCCCCCTCACCCTTCCCAAGCTTCGCTTGGGCCCCTTCCCTCTCCCGGGGCGGGAGAGGGAGCCTTCTTCAGTCGCCGATCACACCGCGGCGGTGACGACCACTTCGATCAGGATTTCCGGCTTGCCGAGGTCGGCGACGCCGATGGTGGCGCGGGCGGGGAGGTCGTTGCCGTCCAGCCAGGACAGCCAGGCGTCGTTCATCTCGTCCTTCAGGCCCATGTTGGTGATGAACAGCTGGGCGGACAGCAGCTTGGTCTTGTCGCTGCCGGCCATCGCCAGCACCTGGTCGAGCTTGCCGCAGATCTGCGTGACCTGGCCGCCCATGCCGACGCTGACGTCGTCGGCGATGATGCCGCCGAGATAGGCGGTGCCGTTGTTGACGACGACGCGGTGCATGATCTTGGTCTTCTCGATGCGCTTGATCACGGGGAACTGCTCCTTGGTTTTTTTAAAAGAACTCAGGGGGTGATGGAGAAATCGACGTAGCGGGCGGCGATGCGGGCCAGCGTGCCGTCCTGGACGACCGCGCGGATCGCCTCGTCGAAGGACTGCTTCAGCGCGGTGTCCTCCTTGCGCAGGCCGACGCCGATGCCGGGGCCGAACACCTCGGCGTCGATCACCGGCTGGCCGACCAGCTTGACCGACTTGCCGCCGTCGCCCTTCACCCAGTCGGACGCGGTGGCGCCCGTCGTGATGGCGGCGTCGAGCCGCCCGGCCTTCAGGTCGGCCAGCAGGTTCGAGGCGGTGTCGTAGGTCTTCAGCGTCGCGTCGCTGCCGAGATGCTTCTCGACATAGCGGGAATGGGTGGTGGAGACTTGGGCGCCGATGGTCTTGCCGCGCAGGCTGGCCGGCGAGCCGTCGATGGTCGACTTTGCCGGCGCCACGAAATAGGCCGGCACCACCATGTAGGGGGTGGAGAAGCCGATGGCCTTCGCCCGCTCCGGCGTGATGTTCATCGTCGCCATGATGGCGTCGTACTTCTTCGCCAGCAGCCCCGGAATGATGCCGTCCCATTCCTGGGCCACGACGGTGCAGGGACGCTTCATCCGCTCGCACAGCGCATGCGCGAGGTCGACCTCCAGCCCCGCCACCTTGCCGTCGGGCTGGGTGAAGTTGAAGGGCGGGTAGGCGCCTTCGGTGGCGATGCGGATCTCCTGCGCCGCGGCGATGCCGCCGGACGCAAGCAAGAAGAGGGCGGCAACGCCCGAGGTGAGGCGCTTCATGGCAGGCTCCGGCAGGGGGGAAGGGGTCAGCGCCCGGCGATGACGACGATTTCGACCAGGATGGACGGGTCGGCCAAGCGGGCCTCCACCGTCGCGCGGGCCGGCGGGTTGGCCTTGTCGACCCAGGCGTCCCAGGCGGCGTTCATTTCCGGGAAGGTGGCGATGTCGGCGAGATAGACGGTGGCGGTCAGGATGCTGCTTTTCGACGTGCCGGCCTCGGCCAGCAGGGCGTCGATCTGGCGCAGCACGTCGCGGGTCTGCGCCTCCACGGTGGTCGATCCGTCATCGACGATCTGGCCGGCGAGATAGACGGTGTCCTTGTGGATCACCATGTCGCAGAGCCGCGGGGTCGGGTGAAAGCGCTGGATCGTCACGGGATGATGCTCCAAAGGTCAGGCGGCGAAGCGGCCGATGCGGAAGGGGTCGATGGGCAGGTCGGTGGACCCGGCCGTGATGAGGTCGGCGGTGATCCGCCCGACGATGGGGCCGAGCTGGAAGCCGTGCGCCGAGAAGCCGAAGGAATGGTAGAGGTCCGGTTCGGTGCCGCTGGGGCCGATCACCGGAATCTGGTCCGGCATCCGCGCCTCGATCCCCGCCCAGGAGCGGACGATGGTGGCGCCGCGCATGCACGGGAACAGGTCCCACACCGTGCGGGCGTTCACCGACACCTGCGAGAAGTCCAGCTCCGTCCGGTTCTCGTCGCGCACCGCCCGGCCGAGCAGCCCGCCGCCGATCAGAACGGTGCCGTTGGGGAACTGCTTGAAGGACAGGGTGCGGCCGGTGGCGCCGACCACCGGCTTGATGAAGGGAGCCACGCGGGCGGTGATCATCAGCATCGGCGCGATGACCTCCAAGGGCACCGGTTCCCCCACCTGCGCGGCGATGCGGTCCGCCCAGGCGCCGGCGGCGTTGACCACCACCGGTGCCTCGAAGCGGTTGCCGTCCGCCGTTTCGACGGTCCACAGGCCGCCCTGGCGGGCCAGCCGCGTCACCGCCCCGCCCTCCTGGAAGCGGGCGCCGAGAGCGATGGCCTTGCGGCGGAAGGCGAAGGTGGTGCGGAAGGGGATCGCCGCGCCGTCGCCGCGCGACACCAGGGCGCCGACGCAATGGTCGGCGATGGCCGGCACCAGCGACCGCAGCTCGTCCTGCCCGATCACCTCCTCGTGGGTGAAGCCCAGCGCGCCCAGTTCGGCGACGCGGGCACGCACCGTCTCAAGCTCCGCCTCGGTCTCCGCCACCTTGATCTGGCCGTGGCTTTCGAAGCCGCAATCGTCGTCCACCAGATCGCGGATGCCGTGCCACAGCGCCATCGAGGCGACGGACAGCGGCACCTCGGCGACATGGCGACCGAGCTGGCGCACGCCGCCCGCATTGACGCCGGAGGCGTGGCGGGCGACATGGTCCTTCTCCAGAACCAGCACGCGGACGCCGCGCATCGACAGGTGCAGCGCAGCGGAGCAGCCGTGCAGGCCGCCGCCGATGACGATGACGTCTGGTTTGGGGGAAGCGGTTGCGGTCATCGCGCGCCTCCGGTCAGTGCTTGAGGACGGCGTCGATGTCGGCGTCGGTCTTCGGCAAGGCGGCCAGTTCGGCCAGCGTGATCGGCTTCACCGGCGGACGCAGGCGGTAATAGCCGACCTCCGCCGGGGAGACGCCGCGTTCCGCCGCGATGACCTCGGTCACCGTCGGGCCGCAGAGCCGGCCCTGGCACGGGCCCATGCCGCAGCGCAGGAAGCTCTTGGCCTGATTGGGGCCGGAACAGCCGAGCCGCACCGCCTCGCGCACCGCGCCGGCGGTGATCTCCTCGCAGCGGCAGACGATGGTGTCGTCGGCCGGCACGCGGAAGGCTTCCGCCGGGGTGTAGAGCGTGTCGAGGAAGGCGCGGCCGGTCAGCGCGCGGTCGAGCGCGGCGCGGAACGGGGCGGCGGACTGGTCGCGCTGCTCCCGCCCGATGCGGCCCAGCCGGTGCAGCGCGTCGAGCGCCGTCAGACGGCCGGCCTCTTCCGCCGCGCGGGCACCGCCGATGCCGGCACCGTCGCCGGCCAGCGACACGCCCTCGACCGAAGTCGCGCCCCACTCGTCGGTGGTCGGGCGCCAGCAGCGCTGCTGCTCGTCCCAGCGCTGGGCGCAGCCGGTGGCGTTGGCGAGGTTCAGGTTGGGGATGACGCCCTGATGCAGCAGGAGCGTGTCGGCGGGCAGCCGGTGTTCGGTGCCGTTGCGGGTGTAGACGACGCTTTTCAACGTGCCCCCGCCGGCAAGGCCGCCTTCGGCGCGGAGCGCGGTGACGTTGCCGATGACGGTCAGCTTGCGCCGCACGTCGAGCATCAGCTTCATGCCCTTGCCGAGATAGGGCGAACGCAGGAAGCCCGGCAGCAGCGGCAGGGCGGCGCGCCAGTTCTCACGAGGCGTGGTGTCGAGGATGGCGTCGATGCGGGCGCCGGCCTGCAGATACTGCCAGGCCAGCAGCCAGAGCAGCGGGCCGCTGCCCGCCATCACCGTGGCGCCCGACGGCACGAGGCCGGAGGTCTTCAGCAGAACCTGCGCCGCACCGGCGCCCAGCACGCCCGGCAGGGTCCAGCCGGGAATCGGGAAGGGACGCTCCAAGGCGCCGGTCGCCAGGATGACGTGGCGCACGGTCAGCATCGACGCCGCACCGTTGCGCGACAGGCCGATCTGGATGGGACGGGACCCGTCGGGAGCATCCTCGCGCGGGCGGGCGACGCTCCAGACCGTGGTGCCCGGCCAGTGGACGGCGCCGCTGTCGCGCAGCGGACCCAGCAGCTCGGCGCCATGCCAATAGTCGGGGCCGAGCACCTTGCGGTCGCGCACCGGGGTTTCGGTGACGGCGCGGTAGATCTGGCCGCCCGGCTCCACCTGTTCGTCGAGCAGGACGACCGACGCGCCCTTGGAGGCGGCCAGCGCAGCGGCGGCGAGGCCGGCCGGGCCGGCGCCGACGACGGCGATGTCGAAGTCAAAATTGGATTTGGGGGGGCTCACCGCTCCACCTCGCGCTTGCCGTTCTGGGTTTCCACCGCCATGCCGGGGGATACCCGGACTTGGCAGCCCTGGCGGTTGCCGGTGCCGTCGATGGTGACGAGGCAGTCGAAGCAGACGCCCATCATGCAGTAGGGACCGCGCGCCGCGCCGCTGACGGGGGTGTTGCGGCAGACGGTGATGCCGTTCGCCAGCAGGGCGGCGGCGACGCTGTCGCCGGCCCGCGCGTTGGCCGGACGGCCGTCGATGGTGAAGGAAACCGTTTGCCCAGCGGTCTGGGAGGCGGTCTCGATCTCAGGCAGCCTGCGGAACATGGAACCTCCGGGCGCTGAAGGGCTTGAAGCGGTCGCCGAGGCCGCCGGCCGCGATCAGCGGCGCCAGCGTCAGCGCATGGTTGGCGGCAAGGGTCACGCCGCTGTGGCAGGTGGCGACGAAGGCGCCGGGCGCCGTCGTCGATTCCTCGTAGATCGGGAAGCCGTCCGGCGTCAGCACGCGCAAGGCCGCCCAGCTGCGCACCACGTTCAGCTTGCCCAACAGCGGGAAGAAGCGGATGGCGCGCTGGGCAATCGCCGACGACACGCCGGGTTGCAGCGTGGTGTCGAAACCGGCCTCCTCGAAGCTGTCGCCGATCATCACCCCGCCCTCGTCGGTCTGGCGGACATAGACGGTGGGGTGGTGCAGGAAGGGCGCCGTCTTCTCGGTGACGATGACATGGCCGCGCTGGGGACGGACGGGGGCGGACAGCCCGACCATTGGCGCCAGCCGGGCGCTGTCATGGCCGGCGGCCAGCACGATCTTGCCGGCCCGAATTTCTCCGCTGGCTTCGCCATTCGCCGTGGTCATGCGGAAGCCGCCGTCGCGATGCTCGATGCTCTCCACCCGGTGGTTGGGGCGGTAATCGACACCCAGCAGGCCGATGCCCTTGTGCAGGGTGCGCAGAAGCCGCAGCGAGTTGCAGTGGCCGTCCAGCGGGCAATAGGTGCCGCCGACCACGTCGGGGCCGATGAAGGGCAGCTCCTTGCGCAGGGTCTCGCGGTCCATCACCTCGTAGGGGTAAGGGATCATGTCGGGCTGGTTGTGCAGCCGCATCATGGTGTTGGCGCGGGCCTGCAGATCCTCCTCCGACAGCATCGGCATGAAGCCGCCGGGGCGCCGGTAGGCGACGTCGAGACCGGTCTGCTCGCGCAGCAGGTCGGCGAAGCCGCCCCAGTCGTCGGAAGACTGCTTGGTCCAGCCGGCGTATTCCGCCATGCCGAGACCCTTGCCCTGCACCCAGACCAGGGCGAAGTTGCCGCGCGACGGACGGACGGCGATGTCGCCCTCGTCCAGCATCGCCACCGTCTGGCCCGACCGGGCGAGGCCCCAGGCCAGCGCCGACCCGACCAGCCCGCCGCCGATCACGGCGACGTCGTATTCTCCGCCCCGAGTGGGCTGCGTCATCGTCTCCACTCCCGCCGCCGGCGCCGCACCGTTTCCCGTGCGCACCGGCCGCCGCCGTTATCGTGTGGCGCGCATCGCCGCTCCCGGCACCCGCATACAGTGCCGAATACTTGGCGATGCCGCGCATATCCTTGTGGGCACGCCGGATCCGCCGGCGTTACACATGGATGGATTGCGAACTGCAGGGTTTTCTTTGGCGAAGCGCCGCGGGATGCTGCCCGACGACCCACCGCCGCTCCTCGATCCTTGCGACAGCATCGGCAGCCAACCTATAACTGTCAAATCAGATCGAAGGGGTGTTTCATGACCGAATGTTATGTGGCAGTGGGAGGCTCCGCGTTTCCGGAGGCTGTCTTCGGCGATTATGTCCGCGATCTCCCTCCCCCCCCGGGGAGAGGGGCGGGGTGAGGGGGATGCACAAGGGTGGATTCTCGAGAATCCTCGCCGTGCGTCCCCCTCACCCTAACCCTCTCCCCGGGGGGGAGAGGGGATTACACCCGATTTGGGCTATGGGACGGGCGCCATGATCAATCCGCGCCAGATCGAGGCTTTCCGCGCCGTGATGGTGACCGGCGGCATCACCGCCGCGGCGGAGCTGCTGAACATCTCCCAGCCCGCGGTCAGCCGGCTGATCGGCGATCTGCAATATGCGCTGAAGCTGACGCTGTTCGAACGGCGCGGGCCGCGCATCGCGCCGACCAGCGAGGCGATCTCGCTGTATCAGGTGGTGGACCGCGCCTTCGTCGGGCTGGAACTGATCGAGCAGACGGCGCGCGACCTGACCGCGCGGCGCAGCGGGGCATTGCGGGTGGCGGCGATGCCGGCGCTGGGGGTTGGATTCCTGCCGCGCTACGTCGCGCGCTTCCTCGCCGAGCGGCCCCGGGTGGACATCGCGCTGCGCGGCAGCACGTCGCCCACCATCCTGGATTGGGTGGCGACCGGACAATGCGAGCTGGGCTTCGCCCATACGCCCATCGACCACGCGGCGGTGGTGACCGAGAAGATCCACGGGATCCCGGCTGTCGCCATCCTGCCCCCCGGCCACCCGCTGGCCGCCAAGGAGGTGCTGGTCCCGAAGGATTTCGAAGGCGAAAGCTTCATTTCCACCACCCCGCCGGCCCTGCTGCGCTCCCGCATCGATACCGCCTTCGCCGACCATGACGTGGCGCGGGTGATGCGGGTGGAAGCCCAATTGACCATGAACGCCTGCGCCATGGTGGCGGCCGGCTATGGCGTGTCGGTCGTCGATCCCTTCACCGCGCAGGATTATGTCCCGCACGGGCTGATCGTCCGCGCCTTCGAACCGCGCATCGGCTTCGACATCGCCATCCTGCGCTCCGCCCAGGTGCCGCTGTCGATGATCGCCGAGGACTTCCTCAACGGCTTCATGGAGGAGGCCACGCGCTTCCGCGACAGCCTGATCGGAACGGGCGATGGAACCGAAAGCGGGCCCCAACTCGTTCGGAACACGGAATTATAACATTAACGGATGAATGATGGCGCGAATTCGATTTGACGGTTATGTGACTGCGCCATCACCCTTGATCCATGTCCGAGCCGGGACCTTCACGAAAAACAGCCCCGAAAATGGGCGGCCGGCAAGGTGACGGACGTAAAGGCGGCGATCCGGACCGCTGTTCGCGATGCGGTCCGAAGATCAGCCCCAGACGAACCCCCAGGCCATGACCTGGGAGCCCGATGAACAGGGACCCTGCCAACAGGGATCAAGGCTCTAGAGGAGAATGACGATGCGCTCCGTGATGTGCGGGTTGATGGCGACGGCGGCCCTGTGGTGCGGCATGGCCGCGGTCCAGACGGCTGAGGCCCAGGACAAGACGCTCTATGTCGCCGCCTATGGCGGTTCCTTCGAGCAGACCATGCGCAAGGACATCATCCCGGCCTTCGAGAAGGCGACGGGGATGAAGGTCGAGTATGTCGCCGGCAACTCCACCGACAATCTCGCCAAGCTGCAGGCCCAGAAGGGCAACCAGCAGATCGACGTCGTCATCCTGGACGACGGCCCGATGTATCAGGCGGTGGCGCTGAACTTCTGCGCCGACCTGGAGAAGGCGCCGGTCTACGACCAGCTCTATGATCTGGCGAAGATGCCGTCGGGCAAGGCGATCAACTTCGGCGCCGTCGGCACCGGCATCGTCTACAACAAGGCCTATTTCGACGAGAACAAGATCCCGGCCCCGACCTCGTGGAAGGACATCGAGGATCCGCGCTTCAAGAAGAAGCTGGTGGTTCCGCCGATCAACAACAGCTACGGCCTGCACGCGCTGGTGATGATGGCGCGCCTGAACGGCGGCGGCGAGACCAACATCGAGCCGGGGTTCAAAGAGTTCAAGGACAAGATCAACCCGAACGTGCTCGCCTATGAGCCGTCGCCGGGCAAGATGACCGAGCTGTTCCAGAGCAACCAGGCCGTCATCGCCGTCTGGGGTTCGGGCCGCGCCAAGGCGCTGGCCGACACCGGTTTCCCCGCCACCTTCGTCTATCCGAAGGAAGGCGGCATCGTGCTGGGCTCCGCCGCCTGTCAGGTCGCCGGCAGCAAGAACGCGACCGAGGCGCAGAAGTTCATCCAGCACATGCTGGGCGTCGAGGCGCAGACCGCGCTGGCGGTCAATGCCGGCTTCGGTCCGGTCAACAAGACGGTGGAGCTGCCTGCCGAGAAGCAGGTCGGCATCCCCTATGGCCCGGAGCAGGTCGGCAAGCTGCTGGTGGTGGACTGGGACACCATCAACAAGAACCGCGAGCAGTGGAACCGTCGCTGGACCCGCGAGATCGAGCGCTGAGTTAGTCCCCTCTCCCGCCCCGGGAGAGGGAAGGGGCCCGCCGCAGAGCGGTGGGAAGGGTGAGGGGTTAGGCACGGAGCCATGCGGTTCGGGTTCCTTGGGTCACCCCTCACCCTCCCCACTTCGTGGGTCCCCTCCCTCTCCCGGGGCGGGAGAGGGCGTTAATGGGAGAGGGAGACGACGGCATGGCTTATCTGGTTCTCGACCAACTGACCAAGCGCTTCGGAAACTGGACGGCGGTCGATCATGTCTCGCTGACGGTGGAGAAGGGCGAGCTGATTTCACTGCTGGGGCCGTCGGGCTGCGGCAAGACCACCACCTTGCAGATGATCGCCGGCTTCCTCGACGCCGATGGCGGGCGGGTGACGCTGGACGGCCAGGACCTGCTGGCGAAGAAGCCGAACGAGCGCGGGCTGGGCATCGTCTTCCAGAGCTATGCCCTGTTCCCGCACATGACCGCGGCGGAGAATGTCGCCTTCGGGCTGGAGATGCGCAAGATCAACCGGGCCGACCGCGACCGCATGGTGGCGGACGCGCTGAAGCTGGTCGGGCTGGAGCAGTATGGCGACCGCCACCCGCGACGGATGTCGGGCGGCCAGCAGCAGCGCGTGGCGCTGGCGCGCGCGCTGGTCATCAAGCCGAGCCTGCTGCTGCTGGACGAGCCGCTGTCAAACCTGGACGCCAAGATGCGCGAGGAGATGCAGATCGAGCTGCGCCGCATCCAGCGTACCGTCGGCACCACCATGATCCTCGTCACCCACGACCAGTCGGAGGCGATGGCGCTGTCCGACCGCGTGGTGGTGATGAACAAGGGCCGCATCCAGCAGGTCGCCACCCCGCAGGAGGCCTACGACCGGCCGGCCAACGCCTTCGTCGCCAACTTCCTCGGCCGCACCAACCTGCTGCCGGGCATGGTCGGCAGCGGCGCGGGCGGCGGCACCGTCATCACGGTGGCCGACAGCGTGTGGCCGGTGTCGCAGCCGGTGCCCGTGGGGCCGGGGGCGCTGGCCGTGCGGCCGGAGAAGGTTGGCTTCGTCGATGCCGGCGGGCTCGGCGGCACCGTGCTGGCCCGCGTCTTCCAGGGCACGCAATGGCTGTTCGAGATCGAGACCGCCGCCGGCCGCCTGATGGTGATCCGCCAGCATGACGGCTCTCCCCTGCCGGCCGAGCGCGAGCGGGTGATGGTCGGGTGGCGGCCCGACGACATGGCGGTGATGCCCGCCGATCGGGAGGCGGCATGAGCATGGCGGCCTCCACCGATACCCAAATGCAGGCGAATGGCGCCAACCCGGCCGCTCACGCTCCCCCGCCGCGCCGGCCGCGCCGCTGGCCCTGGGCACCCTATCTGCTGAGCGCGCCGGGGCTGGCGCTGTTCGCGGTGCTGCTGCTGGTGCCGCTGGTGATGACGTTCCTGTTGTCGCTGAACAGCTTCAGCTTCTATGGCGGCATCGAGAATGTCTGGCAGCTCGGCAACTATGCCGACATCATCGCCGACAGCTATTTCCACGAGGTGTTCCTGCGCACCTTCCGCATCGCCGCCCTGGTGACGCTGCTGTGCGCGGTGTTCGGTGCGCCGGAGGCCTACATCCTGCGCCGGATGAAGTCGCCGTGGCGCGGGCTTTGCCTGCTGATCGTGCTGGGGCCGCTGCTGATCTCGGTGGTGTCGCGCACGCTGGGCTGGGCGCTGCTGTTCGGTTCCACCGGCCTCGTCAATCAGGGGCTGATGGGGATGGGGCTGATCGCGACGCCGATCGAGTTCATGTACACGGAAACCGGCGTCGTCATCGCGCTGACCCATGTGCTGGTGCCCTTCATGGTGCTGTCGGTGTGGGCGTCGCTCCAGCGGCTCGACCCGCAGGTGGAGAATGCGGCGCTGTCGCTGGGCGCCGGACCGCTGACGGTGATGCGCCGTGTGGTGCTGCCGCAGATCGTGCCGGGCATCCTGTCGGGGTCGATCATCGTCTTCGCGCTGGCGGCCAGCGCCTTCGCCACCCCGGCGATCATCGGCGGGCGGCGGCTGAAGGTGGCGGCGACTCTCGCCTATGACGAGTTCCTGAACACGCTGAACTGGCCGTTGGGCGCCACGGTGGCGGTGCTGCTGCTGATCGCCAACATCGTCATCATCGTCGGCTGCAACCGGCTGGTCGAACGTCGCTACAAACAGGTGTTCGAATGAACCGCAACGGCCCGATCGCGCTGATCTTCCACGTCCTGTTCCTGGGCTTCCTGCTGGCGCCGATCCTGATCGTCTGCGCGGTGGCCTTCACCTCGCAGGGCTATCTGTCGCTGCCGACCGAGGGGCTGTCGCTGCGCTGGTTCCGCGCCATCGGCGACAATCCGGAGTTCATCCGCGCCTTCAAGGACAGTTTGCTGCTGGGCGCGGTGTCCTCGACCCTGGCGATCCTGGTGGCGGTTCCGGCGGCGCTTGCCATCGCGCGCCACCAGTTCTTCGGCCGCGAGGCGATCCAGGCGCTGTTCCTGTCGCCGCTGATGGTGCCGCACATCGTCCTCGGCATCGCCTTCCTGCGCTTCTTCACCATGATCGGGCTGGGCGGCACCTTCGCCGGGCTGGTGCTGAGCCATGTCATCATCATCCTGCCGTTTGCCCTGCGGCTGATCCTGGCGGCCTCGACCGGCATGGACCGGGCGGTGGAGAATGCGGCGGCGTCGCTCGGCGCCTCCTCCTGGACCTGCTTCCGCCGGGTGACGCTGCCGCTGATCCTGCCGGGCGTGGCGAGCGGCTGGGTGCTGGCCTTCATCAACAGCTTCGACGAGGTGACGATGACGGTCTTCATTGCCTCGCCGGAGACCACCACCCTGCCCGTCCGCCTGTTCCTTTATATCCAGGACAACATCGACCCGCTGGTCGCGGCGGTGTCGGCGGTGCTGATCTTCCTGACGGTGGCCGCCATGCTGGTGCTCGACCGCGTCTATGGCCTGGAACGGCTGCTGGTCGGCAAGGGCCGCGACTGAGACGACGATCCTTCTTCGAGTTTCCTCCCCAGACTGATCGCCCCGCACGTCCGCGTGCGGGGCGTTTTTCTTTTCAGTGAATGATTCTGTCCTTCTCGAAAGACTTGGCGACAGATGAGGTCGTGAAACTGCGCCTTGTTCGAGCAATGGACCGGCATCGGGAGAGTTACCCCTACACCAATCGTGGTGTCTATCTCCGCTTATGCTGGGTAATCAGTTCCAGATATTGCCCAGTGATCGCAGGAAAGTAACAGGATTTACCACCAATTCGTTTGTTCCCGGAAAAATGCCTCACCAATGCCCCAGCCGTCTGGCCATGGTGGCGCCGCATCGCAACCGCCAAGGATACGGACCAATGGCCACGACCTCCGGGAACTCGACCATCACCGTGAACGCGAAGGGGACCCTCGACGCGCATTTCAACCTGCTGGTCGACGGCAAGCAGATCGGTGAGGGCACCACGGGTGCCACGGCCAAGGACTTCGTCTTCAAGACGGATATCGCCGAGAACCAGGGCCACAAGATTCAGGTCCAGTACGACAATGACGGGATCTTCAACGGCACCGACCGCAACCTGATCGTCAACGAGGTCACCATCAACGGCAAGTCGGTCCTGCCGACCGCCGACCATGTCACTTACGACAAGGGCGCGCTGGACGGCCATGACGTCGCCGACGGGCAGGCCGGCATGTGGTGGAACGGCGCGCTGGTCGTCGATGCCGACAAGAGCTATTTCACCGCGGACGGCGTGACGACCCCCACCACGCCGGCCCCCACCACGCCGACGCCCATTCCGCCTGTTAGCGAGGCGCCCGATCCCACGCCGAGCGCCCCCACCCCGAGCGTGCCGCAGCCGACCGGCCCCGGATTCTACGTCGCCACCAACGGCAAGGACAGCTGGTCGGGCAAGCTGGCCGCCCCCAACGCCGACGGCACCGACGGTCCCTTCGCCTCGCTGCAGAAGGCCCAGACCGCCATGCGGTCGAGCGACATCGACACCACCTATGTCCGCGGCGGCGATTACCACCTGAACAGCCCGGTCTGGCTGACCGGCCAGGATTCCGGCGTCACCTTCACCGGCTATGGCAACGAGAAGGCGGTGATCCACGGCGGGTCGCAGGCATCCGTGTCGTTCGGCGTCAGCGGCGCCCAGAACGTCACCATCGAAGGGCTGACCTTCACCGACGGCGTTGCGAACGGCCACTATGTCTTCGCCGACAAGGCATCCGGCCTGACCTTCGCCAACAATGAGGTGAAGGGCGGCGGCTACGGCATCACCGTGCAGAACAGCACCGACAGCAAGGTCGTCGGCAACCAGTTCGACAGCACCGGCGCCGAGTCGATCTTCGTCAAGGCCGGTTCGAACTCGACGGTCGTGTCCGACAACCACATCACGCATCCGAACGCCGCCAACCGTGGCGACGCCGGCATCTGGGTCAACGGCAGCTCCGACGTCCAGGTCACGCACAATCTGGTGGAGCATTCGCCGGAGAAGGCCATCGCCGTCGGCTCGGTCCAGACGGACGGCAGCGACGCCTCCCACCGGGTGACCGTCGCCTTCAACAAGGTCGTCGACGCCAATCTGGAATCGAATGACGGCGGCGGCATCTACCTGATCAACCGCCAGCAGGACCTGACCGGCCACACCGTCGTCAACAACGAGGTGACCGGCACCACCGCGACCAACCCGACGGGTCAGGTGGCGAGCTGGGGCATCTATCTCGACGACTGGACCAGCGGCGCCACGGTCAAGGGCAACCTCGTCCACGGCAACATCGGTGGCGTGTTCCTGCATGGCGGCTGGGATAACAAGGTCACCGAGAACGTGATCGCCGACAACAGCGGCGCCCAGATCGGCCTGCAGCAGCCGGTCGGCTGGAGCGGCTGGAAGGGTCACGAGATGAGCGGCAACGACATCTCCGGCAACGTGGTCGACGTCAGCGACGGCACCGCCGTCCACATCTACGGCCCGGCCAATGTCGGCAACATCCATGACAACTTCTACAGCCACCTGAACACGTCGCAGGACATGTTCGACGTCTGGCCGCAGGTGATGGCGGGCGGCGGCAAGGGCAATCTGGGCGAATGGCAGGCCGCCGGTTACGACAAGGGATCGACCATGGTCGATCCGGGCTTCGTCAATCCCGGCGCGCACGACTACAGCCTGTCGTCGGATTCGTCGGTCTATGCCCATGGCTTCGACCACATCCCCACCCACGACATCGGCCTGATCGGCTGATCGGCCTCGACCCGGCCGAACACGTGTTTTGACTGCGGGCCGCCCGGCGACGGGCGGCCCGTTCGCGTTTGCGGGCAGCGGGTGGGCAGTGGGAGGGCGAAATCGTTCTGATCGCAAATGATCCGTTACCACCATTTTCTGTGTTGACCGCAGGGGTCGGCAGCCGTACTTTTAACCAGCCGGTTAAAACATCGCGGCCGCCCCGCCGCCCGAGCCCGCCGGCCGGAGGAGACGCATGGAACCCCGCTCTCGCTCGGGCGCAGCGTTGCGCCTGCTCAATTCCGACTGGGTCCGCCCCATCCTGCTGATCGTGATCCTGCTGGTTCTGTGGGATCTGTCGGTCCGTATCTTCGGGGTGCCCGCCTATCTGGTGCCGAAGCCCGGCGACGTCGTGCTGGCGATGATCGACGAATGGCCGCGGCTGCTGTCCGAATCCGTCCCGACCTTCACGGCGACTCTCGGCGGCTTCGCGCTGTCGGTGCTGTTCGGCATTCCCATCGCGATGCTGATCGCCGGATCGCGCACGGTCGAAGCCTATGTCTACCCGCTGCTGGTCTTTTCGCAGTCGATCCCCAAGGTCGCCATCGCGCCGCTGTTCGTGGTGTGGTTCGGCTTCGGCCTGATGCCGAAGGTGATCGCCGCCTTCCTGCTGGGCTTCTTCCCGGTCGTCGTCTCGGCGGTCCAGGGCTTCAAGTCGGTGGACGGCGAGATGATGGATCTGGCGCGATCCATGAAGGCGTCGCGGCTGCAGACCTTCCAGATGGTCAGCCTGCCGCATGCGCTGCCGGCGATCTTCGCCGGGCTGAAGGTCTCCATCACGCTGGCGGTGGTGGGGGCGGTGGTCGGCGAATTCGTTGGCTCCAACTCCGGCATCGGCTTTGTCCTGCAGCGCTCCATCGGCAATTTCGAACTGCCCTTGATGTTCGCGGCGCTGACCGTGCTGGCGCTGATGGGCGTCGTGCTGTTCTGGGTCATCGACATGGTCGAACGCTTCGCCATCCCCTGGCACGCCAGCCAGCGCGACAAGTACGGCCCGGCCGCGTGAAAGGCTGTGAGTTCTCGTTCCGATTGTCGGCCGTCATCCCCGCGAAGGCGGGGATCCAGGCTACCGGTTCAAGCGCTTGAAAAGGCTGGATTCCCGCCTTCGCGGGAATGACGGTCGAGAGGCGGGAATGTCGGCCGAGAGACTCGCTTGATGTGATCCGACACCGCAGTTTTGAAGATGTGGTCCCGAAACCCGTTCATCGACAAGAACCCCGGTGCCGGACACCGCCGGCCGACGGGGCGATCCACCACCCATGGGAGGACACCGGTCGTGATGAAGAAAGCCATCGTCGCGGCGCTTTGCGCCTTTGCCGCCTCAACCGCCATCTCCACTTTGCCGGCGCAGGCCGCCGACAAGGTGACGCTGATGCTGAACTGGTATGTCTATGGCGAACACGCGCCCTTCTATTACGGCAAGGACAAGGGGCTGTACGAGGCCGAAGGCATCGACCTGGAAATCCAGGAAGGCCGCGGATCGGCGGTGACGACGCAGCTGGTCGCCAGCAAGGCGGTCACCTTCGGCTATGTCGACGTGCCGACGATGATCAAGGCGGCGATGAAGGGCGCGCCGGTGTCCTCGCCGGGCGTGCTGCTGCAGACCAGCCCGATGTCGGCGATGGGCTTCAGCGAGAAGAACATCCGCAAGCCGGAAGACATCAAGGGCAAGATCGTCGCCATGACGCCCGGTGACAGCATGTCCCAGATCTGGCCGCTGTTCCTGAAGAAGACCGGCCTGAAGGAACGTGATTTCGAGGTGGTGTCGGGCGACGCCCAGACCAAGCTGAACGCCGTCATCAACGGACAGGCCGACCTGCTGCTGGGCTATGTCATGGACCAGAGCATGAAGATCAAGGACGCCACCGGAAAGTCGGTGACGCCGATCCGCTTCGCCGATTACGGCGTCAACATGGTCTCCTCCGGCATCATCGCCAACACCGACACGCTGAAGGAGAACCCCGACCTCGTCCGCCGCTTCATGGCCGCCACCACCAAGGCGGTGGAAGAGGCGGAAAAGGCGCCGAAGGAGGCTGCCGCCGCCATCCTGAAGGCCAACCCGAAGGGCGGCAAGCCCGACACGCTGCAGGAAGGCTTCGAGCTGACCATCCCGCTCTACCGCACCAAGGAGACGGAGAAGATGCGGCCCTTCCAGGTCACCGACGCCAACATGAAGGAGACGGTGGATCTGCTGGTCGAATATGGCGGGCTGGACAAGTCGGCCAAGGACAACCCCAAGCGCTTCTACACCCGCGAGTTCCTGCCGGCCGACCCTGCGGCGAAGGCGATGAACGCCGCCGCCAAGTAACGGACCACATGCCCGCACGGAGCGACGAGGAGAGCATGGCACAGCCACAGTTGAAACTGGTCGGCGAGGCGGAGACGCAGCGTCTGTCCGGCGAGCCGCTGATCCGCATCGACGGCGTGACCAAGACCTACCGCACCCGCGACGGCGAAGTGCCGTCGCTCCGCCCCATCACCTTCGACGTGCGGCCGGGCGAGTTCCTGGTGGTGGTGGGACCCTCGGGCTGCGGCAAGTCCACCCTGCTGAAGATGCTGGCGGGCCTGCTGCCGGTCACCAGCGGCACGATCCGGATCGAAGGCGATACGGTGACGGAGCCGCACGACGACACCGGCATCGTCTTTCAAAGTCCGACGCTGCTGGCGTGGCGGTCGGTGCTGCGCAACATCATGCTGCCGGTGGAAATCCGCCGCCTGCCGCGCGACCGCTATCTGGAACGCGCCCACAAGCTGGTCGAGATGACCGGGCTGAAGGGGTTCGAGCACAAGTATCCGTGGCAGCTGTCGGGCGGCATGCAGCAGCGCGCCGCGCTGTGCCGGGCGCTGGTGCACGACCCGAAGATCCTGCTGATGGACGAGCCGTTCGGCGCGCTCGACGCCATGACGCGGGAACGGATGAATGTCGAGTTGCAGCGCATCCAGCACGAGACCGGCAAGACGGTGATCCTGATCACCCACTCCATCCCCGAAGCGGTGTTCCTGGCCGACCGGGTGATGGTGATGTCGGAACGGCCGGGCACCATCGCCGCCACCTACGAAGTCCCGCTGGAGCGCCCGCGGACGCTGGACGTCATGGGCGACCCGGTGTTCATCCAGCTGACCCAGACCATCCGCAAGCATTTCGCGGCGCAGGGGCATTTGGATTAGGGGCGCGATCAGGACGCTCAGTTAGACCCCCACCCTAACCCTCCCCCGCTGGGCGGGGGAGGGGACTCCGCCCCCCGTATGCAAAGCTCCTGTCTCCCTCCCCTGCCCAGCGGGGGAGGGAAGGGGCCCATGCGCCAGCATGGGAAGGGTGGGGGCAAGACTCGAAGGATCTTCATCATGCCCGCCCCCCGTCTCCGCATCCGCGCCATCGAGCTGTACGAGCGGCCCGTCCGTTTCGTGAAGCCGTTCCGCTTCGGCGCGGTGACGGTGGAGGCGGCTCCGCAGGCCTTCGTCCGCGCCCTGATCGAGGTCGAGGGACAGGGCGAAGCCTGGGGCGCGACGGCAGAGATGATGATGCCGAAATGGTTCGACAAGCGCCCGGACCGCAGCCCGGCCCAGACGGTGGACGGCTTGCGCCGCTCGCTGGTCGAAGCGCGGGAAGCTTATCTGGCGGACAGCCGGCTCGACACCGCCTTCGGCCATCACGCCGCCTTCACGCCGACGATGGAGCCGAAACTCGCTGCAGCCTTCGGGCCGGCGCAGATCGACAAGGCGGTGCTGGACGGGCTGCTGCGGGTGCTGGGGTTGAACGCGTTTCAGGGGCTGGGCGCCAATGTCGCCGGGCTGGACGCGCGGCTGGCGCCCGACCTCGCAGGCTTCGATCTGGACGGGTTCCTCGGTGGACTCTCTCCGCTTGCAGAGGTGGAATTGCGCCACACCGTCGGGCTGCTCGACAAGCCGGAGGACTTGGCAAGGCACGCGCATCTGCGCTGGTTCAAGATCAAGCTGGGCGGCGACGTGTCCGCCGATGTTGCGAGGCTCACCGAACTGGCCGACGTGCTGGAGCGGAGCGCCCCCGGCTATCGCGCCACGCTGGACGGCAACGAGCAGTATCGCGATGCACCCCATGTCGCGGAGCTGCTCGACCGCATCGACGCCTCCCCTGCCCTGGCCGGCTTCCGCAAGGCGCTCGCCTATCTGGAGCAGCCGATCGCGCGGGAGGCGGCGCTTGCCCGGCCGCTGGGGGCGGTGGCGGAACGGGTGCCGGTCATCATCGACGAGTCCGACGACGGGTACGACGCCTTCCCGCAAGCCCGCGTCCTGGGCTATCGCGGCGTGTCGTCGAAATCCTGCAAGGGCCTCTACAAGGCGATGCTCAACCGCGCCCGTTGCGCGGCGTGGGGGGCGCCGCACTTCATCTCCGCCGAGGATCTGACGTGCCAGGCCGGGCTGTCGGTGCAGCAGGACACCGCCCTGGTCGCTTTCCTCGGCATCCCGCATGCCGAACGCAACGGGCACCAGTATGGCGGGGGCTTCGGCAGCGAGGCGGAGGGTGCGGCCTTCCTCGACGCCCATCCTGGTTTCTACGAACGCCACGCCGACGGGACGGTGCGGCTCGCCACCGGCAGCGGACGGCTGGCGACGGCGCCGCTGTCCGGCCCCGGCTTCGCTCATATCGCCGACCCCGACTGGTCCGGCCTTTCACCCCTTTCAAACCCGACATCAGCGCTTTCCGAAGGAGTTCCCCCATGAGCACCAAGCGCCTTGGCCTCATCATGCACGGCGTCACCGGGCGGATGGGCATGAACCAGCACCTGATCCGCTCGATCCTGGCGATCCGCGCCCAAGGCGGCGTCACCCTGTCGGACGGCTCGCGCGTCATGCCCGATCCGATCCTCGTCGGCCGCAATGCCGAGAAGATGCAGGAACTGGCCCGCCGCCACGGCATCGAGCGCTGGAGCGACAATCTCGACGCGGCGCTGGACAATCCGGACGATGTGATCTTCTTCGACGCCGGCACCACCCAGATGCGCCCCACCCTGCTGGAAAAGGCGATCCGCGCCGGCAAGCATGTCTATTGCGAGAAGCCGATCGCCACCAACCTGGACGAGGCGCTGCGCGTCGTCCGGCTGGCGAACGAGGCCGGGGTGAAGAACGGCACGGTGCAGGACAAGCTGTTCCTGCCGGGCCTGGAGAAGCTGCGCATGCTGCGCGACAGCGGCTTCTTCGGCCGCATGCTGTCGGTGCGCGGCGAGTTCGGTTATTGGGTGTTCGAGGGCGACTGGCAGCCGGCGCAGCGCCCGTCCTGGAACTACCGCGAGGAGGATGGCGGCGGCATCATCCTCGACATGATCTGCCACTGGCGCTATGTGCTCGACAACCTGTTCGGACAGGTCAAGAGCATCTCCTGCCTGGGCGCCACCCACATTCCGGAGCGCTGGGACGAAAAGGGCAAGCCCTACAAGGCGACCGCCGACGACGCCGCCTATGCGATGTTCGAGCTTGAGGGCGGGGTGATCGCCACCATCAACTCCTCCTGGTGCACGCGGGTCTATCGCGACGATCTGGTGACCTTTCAGGTCGACGGCACAAACGGTTCGGCGGTCGCAGGATTGACCGACTGCGTGATCCAGCCGCGCCAGGGCACGCCGCGCCCGGTGTGGAACCCCGACCAGAAGCAGACCATCGACTTCTACGACACCTGGCAGCCGGTTCCCGACAACGCCGTGTTCGACAACGGCTTCAAGGTGCAGTGGGAGTCCTTCATCCGCCATGTGGTGGAGGATGCGCCCTACAAGCACGGTCTGATCGAAGGCGCCAAGGGCGTCCAGCTGGTGGAATGCGCGCTGCAGAGCTGGCGCGAACGCCGCTGGGTGGATGTGCCGGCGATCGGGGGGTGAGGCTGCGGCTTCGAATGCCCCCACCTAACCTCCCCCGCTCTCGCGGGGGAGGGACTGCCGCCACTCTCCCGCCTGAGCACCTGCCCCCTCCCCCGCGAGAGCGGGGGAGGGTTGGGGTGGGGGCAAGTGGCCACGACCTACCCAGGAACCCATCCCATGCCGACCATCCGCCTCCCCCGCGCCGACCGCAGCATCGAGAGCTACACGCTCGCCCCGCCGCGCGGCTTTCCCGCCCGCACGGACCGGCCGCTGACCCGCATCGCCTTCGCCGCCGCCCATATGGTCGCCGATCCGCTGGCCGAGGGCGATCCGTGGCTGGCACCGGCCATCGACTGGGACCGGACCATCGCCTTCCGCGAGCATCTGTGGAACCTCGGCCTCGGCGTTGCCGAGGCGATGGACACGGCGCAGCGCGGCATGGGGCTGGACTGGCCGACCTCGCTGGAGCTGATCCGGCGGTCGCAGTCGGCGGCCAAGGCACGCGGCGGTGTCATCGCCTGCGGCGCCGGCACCGACCATCTGCCGCCGGAGAACGCCCGCAGCATCGACGACGTCATCCGCGCCTATGAGGAGCAGATCGAGGCCATCGAGGCGCTCGACGGCCGCATCATCCTGATGGCGTCGCGCGCGCTGGCCCGCGTCGCCAAGGGGCCGGAGGATTACATCCGCGTCTATGGCCGCATCCTGTCGCAGGTGAAGCAGCCGGTGATCCTGCATTGGCTGGGCGACATGTTCGATCCGGCGCTGGCCGGCTATTGGGGCAGCAGCGACATCGACACGGCGATGGACACCGCGCTGTCGATCATCGGCGACTTCGCGGCCAAGGTGGACGGCATCAAGATCTCGCTGCTCGACAAGGACAAGGAGATCGTCATGCGGCGGCGCCTGCCGGAGGGCGTGCGCATGTATACGGGGGACGATTTCAATTATGCGGAGTTGATCGCCGGCGACGGGCAGCATCATTCCGACGCGCTGCTCGGCATCTTCGACGCCATCGCGCCGGCTGCCGCCGCGGCGCTGGCCCATCTGGCCGACGGCGACGAGGCGGCGTTTCACGACATCCTGGCACCCACCGTGCCGCTGTCGCGCCACATCTTCAAGGCGCCGACCCGCTTCTACAAGACCGGCGTCGTCTTCATGGCCTATCTGAACGGCCATCAGGACCACTTCACCATGGTCGGCGGGCAGGAGAGCACGCGCTCCACCCTGCATCTGGCTGAGCTGTTCCGGCTGGCCGACAAGGCCGGGCTGCTGTCCGATCCGGACCGCGCGGCGCAGCGGATGGCGGCGGTGCTGGCAGTAAGAGGGATTTCGTGATGCGGGGGATTTCGTGATGCGCGACTTTTCCGGAGACCATCGCTGGCTGTCGATCAACACGGCCACCGTCCGCAAACAGGGCGATCTGGTCGGGATCCTCGACGCCTGCACCCGCCGCGGCATCCGCGCCGTCTCGCCCTGGCGCGATCAGGTCGCGGCGGTGGGGCTCGACGCCACGCTGCGGGCGGTGCGGGCGGGGGAACTGGCTCTGTCCGGCTATTGCCGCGGCGGCATGTTCCCGGCCGATCCGTCCAAGGCGGCGGAGGTGCGCGACGACAACCGCCGCGCGGTGGACGAGGCGGCGGCGCTGGGTGCGGCCTGCCTGGTGCTGGTGGTCGGCGGGCTGCCGCAATATTCCCGGCCCGGTTCGGTGGTCAGCAAGGACATCGCGCTGGCCCGCGCGCAGGTGGAGGACGGCATCGCCGAGCTGCTGGACTATGCCCGCAAGGCGGGGATGCCGCTGGCGATCGAGCCGCTGCACCCGATGTATGCCGCCGACCGCGCCTGTGTGAACACGATGGCCCAGTCGCTGGACATTTGCGACCGGCTGGATCCGGAGAAGTCGGGGGCGCTGGGGGTGGCGGTCGATGTCTATCATGTCTGGTGGGACCCGGATCTGGAGGCCCAGATCCGCCGCGCCGGCAAGGAACGGCTGCTGGCCTTCCATGTCTGCGACTGGCTGGTGCCGACCACCGACCTGCTGCTGGACCGCGGCATGATGGGCGACGGCGTCATCGACATCCCGCGCATCCGCGGCTGGGTCGAGGAGTGCGGCTTCGCCGGCTATTCGGAGGTGGAGATCTTCTCGCAAAACATCTGGTGGGAGAAGCCGATGGGCGAGGTGCTGGACACCTGCATCGACCGCCACCGCAGCGTGGTTTGAAATCGCCCTGGTTTGAATTTTCTGGCCGACGCTCTACCATGGGGGGAAGACCGCCCCCTACCCCGGACCGCAGGAGCCGGCTTCCCGCATGGACAGCCTGACCGACGCACCCGACGCACCCGAACCGGTGCCGCCTTCTCCCAGCCAAAGCGCCGCGCCGGTCAAGGTGACCCGCGACCCGGAGGGCACGCGGGCGCGCATCATGGCCGCCGCGACGGAGGAGTTCGCGCGCTACGGGCTGGGCGGCGCCCGCGTCGACCGCATCGCCGAGCAGGCCGGCACCAACAAGCGCATGCTCTATTACCATGTCGGCAACAAGGAGGAGCTGTATCTGGCGGTCCTTGAGGACGCCTATGCCCACATCCGCGAGACCGAGCGCACGCTGAACCTGGACAAGCTGGCGCCACCCGAGGCCATCGCCCGGCTGATCGGCTTCACCTGGCAGTATTTCATCGACCATCCCGAATTCATGGCCCTGCTGAACACGGAGAATTTGCACCGGGCCGAATTGCTGAAGACTTCCGGTCAGGTGCAGTCGATGCACTCCCCCTTCGTGCAGATGATCGCCGACGTGCTGGCGCGCGGGGTGGACCAGGGGGTGTTCCGGGCCGGGGTCGATCCGGTGCAGCTCTACATCTCCATCGCCGGGCTGTCTTACTTCTACCTGTCCAACGTCCACACCCTGTCGGTGATCTTCGGGCGCGACCTGCTGGCCGATCCGGCGAAGGAGGAACGGCTGGCCCATATGGTGGAGCTGGTGCTGCAATCGCTGCGGCCCTGACCATCGTCCTTCCGGGAACCGGAAGCGCTGCGGCGAGTTGGAAGCTGGCGGGGGGCGCGGAAGGAAGGAAGACCGAATGGCTTCGCGGATCGAGGATTATGCCCTGCTCGGCGACTGCGAGACGGCGGCGCTGGTGTCGCGCGAGGGGTCCATCGACTGGCTGTGCTGGCCGCGCTTCGATTCCGATGCGTGCTTTGCGGCCTTGCTGGGCACGCCGGAGCATGGCCGCTGGCTGATCGCGCCGGCCGACCCGGACGCGCGGGTGACGCGGCGGTATCGCGGCGACACGCTGATCCTGGAGACCGATTTCGAGACGGCCGACGGGGCGGTGACCGTCATCGACTTCATGCCGCCACGGGACCAGGCATCGGACGTGGTGCGGATCGTCGTCGGGCGCCGGGGCCGCGTCGTCATGCGGACCGAACTGGTCATCCGCTTCGGCTATGGCTGCGCCGTGCCCTGGGTGACGCGGCTGGAAGACGGCACGCTGCGCGCCATCGCCGGGCCGGACATGCTGCATCTGCGCACCCCCGTCGAGCTGTGCGGTCGGAATCTGACCACCGTCGGCGACTTCACGGTGGAGGCCGGCGAGCGGGTGCCCTTCGTGCTGACCTACGCCCCCTCCTGCGATCCCATGCCGGCGGCGATCGATCCGGAGCAGGCGTTGTGCGACACCGGGCGGTTCTGGCAGGACTGGATCGGCCGTTGCACGTATGACGGCCCGTGGTCGGAGGCGGTGCGGCGCTCGCTGGTGACCTTGAAGGCGCTGACCTATTCGCCGACCGGCGGCATCGTCGCCGCGGCGACCGCGTCGCTGCCGGAACAGCTGGGCGGCATCCGCAACTGGGATTACCGTTATTGCTGGCTGCGGGATTCGACCTTCACGCTGCAGGCGCTGATGAACGCCGGCTATTACGACGAGGCCAACGCATGGCGCGGCTGGCTGCTGCGCGCCACCGCCGGCCATCCGGAGCAGCTGCAGATCATGTACGGGCTGGCGGGCGAGCGCCGGCTGATGGAATGGGAGGCGGACTGGCTGCCCGGCTATGAGAGCGCCCGGCCGGTGCGCATCGGCAATGCCGCATCGACGCAGCTTCAGCTCGATGTCTATGGCGAGCTGATGGATGCCCTGCATCAGGCGCGGCGCGGCGGGCTGGGCGCCAACGACACGGGCTGGCAGCTTCAGCGGTCGCTGCTGGCCCATCTGGAAACGGTTTGGGACCAGCCGGACGAGGGCATCTGGGAAACCCGTGGCGGGCGGCAGCCCTTCACCTTCTCTAAGGTGATGGCCTGGGTGGCGGTTGACCGCGCGATCAAGAGTGCCGAGCAGTTCGCCATGGACGGTCCGGTCGAGCGCTGGAAGGATCTGCGCCGGCGCATCCATCAGGATGTCTGCGCCAACGGCTATGACCGGGAAATGGGGAGTTTCGTCCAGTCCTATGGCAGCAAGCTGGTGGACGCGTCGCTGCTGCTTCTGCCGGTGGTGGGCTTCCTGCCGGCCCATGATCCGCGCATCGCCGGCACGGTGGCGGCGGTCGAGCGCCAGCTGTTGAAGGACGGCTTCGTCAAGCGGTACGACACCGGCCGGGTCGAGGACGGGCTGCCCCCCGGCGAGGGCAGTTTCCTGGCCTGCAGCTTCTGGCTGGTCGATGCCTTCGTCCTGCAAGGCCGCCGCGACGAGGCGACGGCGCTGTTCGAACGCCTGCTGGCCCTGCGCAACGACCTGGGCCTGCTGTCGGAGGAGTATGATGCGCAGGCCGGGCGGCTGGTCGGGAATTTCCCGCAGGCCTTCTCCCACATCGCGCTGATCAACTCCGCCATCAACCTGAGCCGCAACGCCCAGGCGGCCAAGCAGCGCGCCAACGGTGCGGGCGGTGGTGCGTGATCGATCTTTCAGAGGTTGTGAGTTTTTGGAGGCGCAGGAAAGGTCCCCTCTCCCCCCGGGGAGAGGGTTAGGGTGAGGGGGGCGCGCGGCGAGGATTCTCGGAATGGCCACGCGGTGCATCCCCCTCACCCCGACCCTCTCCCCGGGGGGGAGAGGGAGATCCTTCCACGGAGGACGCTGTGTAATACCCGCAGGCTTTCAGCCGGCGAAGGCGATGACGCTGAGCAGGGCGTTTTCCGCCTGCCGGCTGTCGAGGCGGGTGAGTTGCACCACCACCGGCCCATCGGCCTCGACGACCGTGGAAAAGGGCTGGCCGAGCGGGACCGGCTCGGGGTCGTCGAGCAGGTTCATGCGGACATGGTTGGTGCGGCGGGCGCCGACCTTCACCTTGTACGGCCCGGCCGGCTCGCGGTCGGTGAAGTAGAGGGTGATGCGCACCTCCACCTCGCGGTCGCCGGTGTTGAGGATCGACAGCCCTTCGTGGCTGGCCAGTTCGGGTTCGGGGCCGTGGCTCCAGGACGGGATGTAGTTGTCGGCAATGGCCCAGCGGGTGTGTCCGATCGGTGCCTTGGCCATGTGGGTCTCCTGGGTCTGGGTCATTTGCCGGCGGGTTGGTGTGATGTGCGGCGGCGCAGGGCGTCGCGCAAGACCTCGGCCAGGGTCAGCGGGTGCCGGCCGGTCAGCTGCTCCACCTGCTCGCGGCAGGAGAAGCCGTCGGCGATCAGCAGGGTGTCGGGGGGTGCCTGCCGCAACGTGGCGCCGAGCCCCTGGTCGAAGATCGCCAGCGACACCGGGTACTTGTCCTCCTCGTAGCCGAAAGCGCCGGCCATGCCGCAGCAGCCGTCGTCGAGGATGCGGGCGTCGAGGCCGCTCTTGCGGATCTGCGCCGCATCGCAGGCCATGCCGAACACCGCCTTGTGGTGGCAGTGCCCATGCACCAGCGCCAGGCCGGACAGCTTGGGCGGGTCGAAGTGGGCCACCTTTTCCAGAAATTCGGCCAGCAGCATGCTACGGCTGGAGAGGCGTTTCGCCTCCGGATCATCGGGGAACAGGTTGGGCAGTTCGTCGCGGAACACCGACAGGCAGCTCGGCTCGACGCCGACGACATAGGCGCCGGCGTCCAGCTCGCGCCGCAGGCCGGCCATGGTCTGCTTCAGCGTGCGCTTGGCGTCGTCCAGCCGGCCGAAATCGTAATAGGGCCGGCCGCAGCACAGGTTCGTACGCGGGATGGTGACCGCATAGCCGGCGGCGTCCAGCACCTCGGCGGCGGCGAACAGCGGCTCCGGCGTGAAATGGTTGTTGAAGCTGTCGGTCCACAGCACCACCGGCGGCCGGCCGCGGTCCGGCCCGGGCTTCCAGGAGCGGCGGAAGGTCTTCGCGGCGAAGGTCGGGACCGGGCGCTGCGGCGCGATGCCCGCCGCCGCGCGCGACAGCCGGCCGAACACCGGCGTCTGGGTGGCGAGGTTGGGCGCCCACCACACCGGCGCCAGCAGGCGCGCCCAGCGATGGATCAGCCCCATGCTCCAGGCCGTCCGCGGGCGGGGGCGGTGCTGGTAATGGTGGTGCAGGAACTCCGCCTTGTAGGTCGCCATGTCGACATTGACCGGACAGTCGGCCTTGCAGCCCTTGCAGCCCAGGCACAGGTGCAGTGCGTCGTGGATCGCCTCGTCGCGCCAGCCGTCGCGGATGGGGTCGCCCTGCAGCATCTCCTGCAGCAGACGGGCCCGGCCACGGGTCGAATGCCGCTCTTCCCGCGTGGCGCGGAAGCTGGGGCACATGGTGCCGCCCTCGTGCCGCCGGCATTTGCCGACGCCGACGCAGCGCAGCAGGGCGTGGGTGAGCGAGCCGCCGTCCTCCGGATAGGTGAAGACGCCGTCGAGATGCGGCGGCTTGAAGCGCGGGCCGAGGCGAAGCTGTTGGTCCGCCGCATAGGGATGCACGACCTTGTGCGGGTTCATGCGGTTGTCCGGATCCCAGATCGCCTTGAACTCGGCGAAGGCCTGCACGAGGTCGTCGCCGAACATGATCGGCAGCAGTTCCGCCCGCGCCTGCCCGTCGCCATGCTCGCCGGACAGGGTGCCGCCATGGCGCACCACCAGATGGGCGGCGTCGTTCAGGAAGCGGCGGAAGGTGTCCACCTCCTGTTGGGTGTGCAGGCCGAAGCCGACGCGGCAATGGATCAGCCCGTCGCCGAAATGGCCGTAAAGCGCCGGCTTGTAGCCGTAATCGTCGTAGAGCTTCAGCAGGTCGCGCATGTAGGCGCCGAGATTTTCGGGCGCCACCGCGGAATCCTCCCAGCCCGGCCAGGTATCGTGCTTCTGCCCCGGCACCCAGGCGGTGGCGCCGAGGCCGGATTCACGCACCTTCCACAGCCGTTCCTGCTCGTGATCATCGGTGACGAGGCGCATGTCGTGGACATGCGGCCGGCCACGCAGATGGTCCTCCAGGCGGCGGGCCTTGGCGGCGGCCTCGTCCGGGCTGTCGCCGCCGAACTCGATGAACAGCCAGGACGGTCCGTCGGGCAGAAGCTTGAGGTCGTCCACATGCAGGTGCTTCTTGCGCATGAAATCGGTCAGGCGCTCGTCCACCCCTTCGATGGCGTCGGGGCCGAAGCCGCGGACGTCGCAGACCACGTCGGCGGCGTGGCAGACGCTTTCGAAGCCGACGACCAGAACCACCTTGGCGGGCGGATCGGGGATCAGGTTCAGCGTGGCGCGCAGGATCGTGACGCAGGTGCCCTCGCTGCCGACCAGGGCGCGGGCGAGGTTGAAGCGGCCGTCCTCATCGGGCAGCAGCGAGTCGAGGTTGAAGCCGGAGACGCGGCGCGGGATCTTCGGATAGATGCGGCGGATCTCGCCGGCATAGCAGTCGCGCAGGGCCTTCAGCTTGGCGTGGATTTCGCCCTTGCGGCCACCCTCGGCGATGATGCGGTCCAGCTCCTCCTCGGTTGTCCAGCCGACGGTCAGGCGCAGCCCGTCATAGGTGACGATGTCCATGCTCTCGACATTGTGGCTGGTCACCCCGGCGACGACGGAATGCGGCCCGGCGGAGTTGTTGCCGATCATGCCGCCGATGGAGTTGTGGTCGTGCGTCGACGGGTCGGGCCCGAAGCGCAGCCCATGCGGCCGGCAGCGCTTCTGCATCTCGTCCAGCACGATCCCGGGCTCGACGGTGGCGAGGCGGCGGTCGAGGTCGATGGCGAGGAAGCCGTTGCAGTATTTGGAACTGTCGATGATGACCGTGTAGTTGGTGGTCTGTCCGGCCAGCGCCGTCCCGCCTCCGCGATGGGTGATCGGGGCGCCGAAGTCGTGGCAGACCCGCACCGCCTCGGCCAGAGCCTCCACGTCGAAGGGCACGACGAGGCCGATGGGCACCTCCCGGTAATTGGAGGAGTCGGTGGCGTAGAGCGCGCGGTCGCCGTCGTCGAAACGGATTTCGCCGTTCACGCGGCTTTTCAGGGCGGCGACCAGCGCCGGCACGTCGATGCTGCTCATCTGCGGAACCTCTCGGCGTCGGCCCGTTTCAGCTCGATGCCCAGGCCGGGGCGGCTCCGGTCCGGCGTCAGCATGCCGGCCACCGGGGTGATCGCGCCGTCGAACAGCATGGTTTCGATGCGGGCATGGTCGTGGAAATACTCGATGTTCTTCAGCGGCCGGCAGGCGCAGCCGACCTGGGCGTGCAGCGTTGGGGCGGTATGCGCGGAGAGCGGCACGGTGAAGGACTCGGCCAGCGCGGCGGCGGCGAGGAAGCCGGTGACGCCGCAGCGGGTGGCGTCGGCCTGCAGCACATCCACCGCGCCGGCCTGCAGCATGCGGCGGAAGTAAATCGGGGTGTAGCCGTACTCGCCGGCGGCGATCATCATGCCGGGCGGAGCACGATCGCGCAGCAGGCGCAGGCCCTCCAGATCATCCGACGACACCGGTTCCTCGAACCAGCCGACCCGCTGTTCGGCAAAGCGCCCGGCCTGGGCCAGCGCCAGCTTGCGGTCATAGGCGCCGTTGGCGTCGACATAGAGGTCGGTGGCGGGACCGATGGCGCTGCGCACCAGCGCCACCCGCCGGACATCCAGCGCGGCGTCGCGGCCGACCTTCATCTTGACGGCGGGCAGACCGTCCTGCGCCCAGCCCGCAAGCTGTTCGACCAGCGTGTCGTCGGAATAGGAGGTGAAGCCGCCGCTGCCATAGGCCGGCGTGCCGTCGCGGGCGCGGCCAAGCAGGTCGGCGACCGGCCGGTCCAGCAGCTTGCCCTTGAGGTCCCACAGCGCCGCATCCACCGCGGCGATCGCCATGGCGGCGATGCCGGGCCGACCGAGATTGCGCACCGCATCGGTCATGGCGATCCAAGCGCGGTTGATGTCGACGGCGTCGAGACCCCGCAGCCGCCCGGCCAGCAGGCCGGCGACGAGCTGCGCCGCCGGGCGGTCGGCGTAGCCGTAGCCGATCCCCTGGCGGCCGCCCGCCTGTGCGGTGACCACGACCAGCGTGGTGTGGTCCCAGTCCAGGGTGCCGTCGGCCTCCGGCCGGTCGGTCGGGACCGTGAACGCCTCGACGCCGATTTCGTCTATGGGGGCCTGCGGGCGCATCGTCGACCTCGGGGTGGTGCCGGCGGATCGGGTGCCGGGCTGGCGGGTCAACTCACCGGATGCGATCGGGTTCCCAATCACCCGAACGCAAAGGGGGACCGCCCTGCCGGGAGCCTGCGCTCCCGACCCGACGGTCCCCCGATGCTTGGCAACTGTGACGACGTGGTCTGTTATTCGGCGGCGGTCTTGGCCTGGCCGACGACGCTCAGCGCCGCCGTACGGTCGCCGTCCGCCTCGACATAGGCGCGGCCGTAGTAGCTGTCGATCAGCAGTTGTTTGATCTCGGCAACCAGTGGATAGCGCGGGTTGGCGCCGGTGCACTGGTCATCGAACGCCGCCTCGGCAATCGCATCGACCCGCGCCAGGAACGCCGCCTCCGGCACCCCCGCCGCCTGGATCGAGGCCGGGATCTCCAGCGCCCGCTTCATCTCCTCGACCCAGCCGATCAGCTTCTCCACCCGCTCATGGTCGCGGCTGCCGCCGAGGTCCAGATGCCGGGCGATCTGCGCATAGCGCGCCACGCCCTTGGGACGGTCGTACTGGCTGAAGGCCGTCTGCTTGGTCGGGATGTCCGCCGCATTGTAGCGGATCACGTTGGCGATCAGCAGGGCGTTGGCGATGCCGTGCGGGATGTGGAACTCCGCACCCAGCTTGTGCGCCATCGAATGGCAGACGCCGAGGAAGGCGTTGGCAAAGGCGATGCCAGCCAGCGTCGCCGCGTTGTGGACCAGCTCCCGCGCCTTCGGGTCGTGTGCCCCGTTGCGGTAGGCCGAGGGCAGGTTCTCCTTCAGGAGCTTCAGCGCCTGGAGGGCCTGGCCGTCGGTATACTCGTTCGCCACCACCGAGACGTAGGCCTCCAGCGCGTGGGTCACCGCGTCGATGCCGCCCGCCGCCGTCAGGCCCTTGGGCATGTCCATGACGAGGTTGGCATCGACGATCGCAAGCGTCGGCGTCAGTTCATAGTCGGCGATCGGGTATTTGGTCCCAGTGCGCTCGTCGGTCACCACGGCGAAGGGCGTGACCTCGGACCCCGTGCCGGACGTGGTCGGCACCGCCACCAGCTGCGCCTTCACGCCCAGCTTGGGGAAGGTGTAGATGCGCTTGCGGATGTCCATGAAGCGCAGGGCGAGGTCCTCGAACGCCACCTCGGGCGCCTCGTACATCACCCAGATGATCTTGGCCGCATCCATCGGCGAGCCGCCGCCCAGCGCCAGGATCACATCGGGCTGGAACGCGTTGGCGAGCGCCACGCCCTTGCGCACCACCGCCAGCGTCGGGTCGGCGCTGACCTCGAAGAAGGTCTCGACCTCCAGCCCCAGCGACTTCAGCACGCGGACGCTGTCGTTGACATGGCCGTTCTCGAACAGGAAGCGGTCGGTGACGATCAGGCAACGCTTCTTGCCGCGCAGTTCCTCAAGGGCGAAGGGCAGGCAGCCGCGGCGGAAGTAGATCGACTTGGGCAGCTTGTGCCACAGCATGTTCTCCGCCCTCTTCGCCACCGTCTTCTTGTTGATCAGGTGCTGCGGCCCGACATTCTCCGAAATCGAGTTGCCGCCCCACGACCCGCAGCCCAGCGTCAGCGAGGGCGCGAGGCGGAAGTTGTAGAGGTCGCCGATGCCGCCATGGGACGACGGCGTGTTGATCAGGATGCGGGCGGTCTTCATCTTGTCGCCGAAATGGCGGATGCGCTCGGCCTGCTGGTCCTGGTCGGTGTAGAGGGCGGAGGTGTGGCCGATGCCGCCGAGTGCGACCAGCGCCGCGGCCTTGTCGCAGGCCTCGATGAAGTCCTTGGCGCGGTAGAGCGCCAGGGTGGGGGAGAGCTTCTCGTGGGCGAAGGGTTCGCTGTCGTCGATGTCTGTGACCTCGGCGATCAGCACCTTGGTGGCGTGCGGGACGGTCAGGCCGGCCATGGCGGCGATGGCGTGAGCCGGCTGGCCGACGATGTCGGCGTTGAGGTGGCCGTCGGTCAGCAGCACCTTGCGCACGGCGTCGGCCTCGCGGGCCGACAGGATGTAGCCGCCATGATGGGCGAAGCGGTCGCGCACGGCGTCATAGACGGCATCGACCACCACCGCCGACTGTTCGGACGCGCAGACCACGCCGTTGTCGAAGGTCTTGGACATCAGGATGGAGGCGACGGCGCGCTTGATGTCGGCGAACTCGTCGATGACGGCAGGCGTGTTGCCGGCGCCGACGCCGATGGCGGGCTTGCCCGACGAATAGGCGGCCTTGACCATGCCCGGCCCGCCGGTGGCGAGGATCAGGTTGATGTCCGGGTGGTGCATGACGGCGTTGGAGAGTTCAAGCGAGGGCTCGTCGATCCAGCCGATGATGTCGTCGGGCGCGCCGGCCTCGACCGCGGCGGCGAGCACCAGGCGGGCGGCTTCGCAGGTCGATTTGCGGGCGCGGGGATGGGGGGAGAGGACCAGGCCGTTGCGGGTCTTCAGCGCGATCAGCGCCTTGAAGATGGCGGTGGAGGTCGGGTTGGTGGTGGGGACGATGCCGCAGATCAGGCCGACGGGCTCGGCGATGGTGAGGATGCCGGCGTCGTTGTCTTCCGACAGGACGCCGCAGGTCTTGTCGTCCTTGTACTTGTTGTAGATGTATTCGGCGGCGAAGTGGTTCTTGATGACCTTGTCCTCCATCACGCCCATGCCGGTCTCCGCCACCGCCATCTTGGCGAGCGGGATGCGGGCGTTGGCGGCGGCCAAGGCGGCGCTGCGGAAGATCAGGTCGACCTTCTCCTGCGGGTAGTCGGCGAAGCGCGCCTGCGCCGCCTTCACCCGCGCGATCAGGGCGTTCAGGTCGGAAAGGGTCGTGATGGTCATGGTCATCATCCACTTGCTGTCCAGGCACTTGCTGTCCGGGGGCGCCGTTCGGGCGCGCCGCGGCGCTCCGGCCCCCTCCAGAGATCATCTGAAGCGTCCGGTGCGCGGCCAGGATTTTGAAAAGAAGCAGTTGGGGGTCAGAAGCAGCTGGCGAGGTCGGCCAGGGCGTCGCGGTCCAGCAGTTCCAGCTTGCCGCCGACGAGGATGCGGATCAGGCGGGTCGACTTCAGCTTGGTCAGGGTGCGCGACACGGTTTCGGTGGTCAGGCCCAGATGGTCGGCGATGTCGCTGCGGCCCATCGGCAGGTCGATGATGCGCTCATCTCCTCCGCCAAGGGCCTTGCGGTCGCTGAGGCGCAGCAGGAAGGTGGCGACCTTTTCGCAAGCCGTCTTGCGGCCGAGCAGAACCATCTGGTCCTGCGCCGCCATCAGCTCGGACGTGGTCGCCGACAGCAGCTTGCGGGCGAAGGCCGGCTGGGCATCCATCAGGGCGTCCAGCTCCAGCCGCGGGATGCGCTGGATGGTGGTCGTCGTCACGGTTTCGGCGGTGTAGAGATACTGGGCGGCGAAGGCCAGACCCATCATGTCGCCGGCCTGCAGGAAGCCGATGATCTGGCGCCGGCCGTCGGGCAGCATCTTGTAGAGGCGGACCATGCCGCTCATCACGCGGAACACCGAACCGGCGTCGTCGCCTTCGCTGAACAGCGTGGTTTCGCGCTCGTGGACCTTGGCATGGCCCAGGCCGGCGAGCGGGTCGGCGGGGTTGCGCTGGATGGCCTCCAGGGCGGAGGTCGGGGACATCGCCAGGGCGGAGACCAGGTAACCAGGAACGGCGCGGTTGGCGTGGGCGGCAATGGCGGCGTGCGTGGACATGGTGACCTCGGCCTTGACGGTGCGATGCGGTCCGGTTCGTTCCGGGGTGCATCCGATGACCAGAAGCTAGCCGTCCCCCGCGGTGCTGTTTAGTTCGGTGATGTACCTAAGGATGTTTGCGTACGTAAGTGTACCTACGTAGGGGACCGTACGGGGTCCAGGAAGGATCCCCTCTCCCCCCCGGGGAGAGGGTTAGGGTGAGGGGGGTGCGAGGCGAGGATTCTTGGGATAGCCACGCGGTGCATCCCCCTCACCCCGACCCTCTCCCCGGGGGGGAGAGGGAGATTCTCTCAGGCGGCGGCGGCCGACGGCATCAGGCCGTTCAGCATGTCGATCAGCTGGTCCTCGTCGAACGGCTTCTCCAGCACGGCGACGACGCCGGCCTCCTTGGCGCGGGCGAAGGTCGCGGGATCGCCGCGGCCGGACACCATGATGACCGGCATTCCGTGCAGGTCGCCGCGATGGCGCTCCAGGAACTCCAGCCCGCTCATCACCGGCATGTGCAGGTCGAGAACGACGCAGCCCTGCGGGTTTCCGTCATAGTGGTCGAGGAATTCCCGGCAGGAGGAGAAGTCCCGCACATCGAAGGAGAAGGCTTCCAGCAGGGCCTTCAGGGAGTCGCGGACCGGCTCATCGTCGTCGACGATGTGGACGATCCCGGCCCCGGGGCCCCTGCCCGGCCCGTTGTCCAAATGATCCATGACGGCCTCCGAACTTCCATGCAGATACAACAGCGCCGACGATGCGGCGCGTCATGGAAGATAAAATGTGGCAGGGGGTGCCGATATACGGACCATTGCGTATGCGGCGCGCTTTTGATGCAGATCAGGCTTGACGGAGATCACAGGCCGCCGGGAACCACGCCGGCGGAGATCGCCATGCGCACCAGGGTGGGCAGGCTGTCGGCCTGCATCTTCTCCATCACCCGCGCGCGGTGGATTTCCACGGTGCGCGGGCTGATCGACAGCTCGAAGGCGATGACCTTGTTCGACTTGCCGGCCACCAGCCAGCGCAGAACGTCATGTTCCCGCGGCGTCAGGGCGGACAGGCGGGCCAGCACCTCCGGCGATGCGGAGGCGGCGGGGGGCGGCGCCGGCTGTTCCGGGGCTGCGGCAGGCGGGGCTGCGGCCGGCACCCTGCTTTCCGCCGCACGGGCCAGGGCGGAGCGGACGGCGGCGAGCAGCGACTCCTCCTCGAAGGGCTTTTCGACGAAATCGACCGCCCCGGCCTTCATGGCGCGCACGGCGAGCGGCACGTCGCCATGGCCGGTCATCACCACCACCGGGATGGCGCGGCCGTCGCGGGCCAGCCGTTCCTGAACGTCGAGGCCGCTCATCTGCGGCATGCGGACGTCGACCAGCAGGCAGCCCGGCCGCGACGGGGCGTCGGACTCCAGGAAAGCCAGCGGGGTGGAGAAGCTTTCCGCCTGGAAGCCGGCGCATTCCAGAAGGATCTGGAGGGAATCGCGGATGGCGTCGTCGTCGTCGACGATGAAGACGGTGAGGTCGGCGGACATGTCGGACACGGCATCAGCTGGCATCGTCGGCATCCGACGTTGATAGGGGAACGGTGAACGCGAAGCTGGCGCCGGTCGCCGGCGGTTCGGCCGGCGGCTCCAGCCACAGGCGTCCGCCATGCGCCTCGATGATCGACCGGCAGATCGACAGGCCCAGCCCCATGCCGCTGCTCTTGGTGGTGACGAAGGGCTGGAACAGCTGGGCGCGCACCGTTTCCGGCACGCCGGGACCGGTGTCGAGGACGGCGACGCGGCGGAAGGCGGCATCGTCCGGATCGGGGCCGGTGCGGACGGTCAGCACGCGCTGGTCGATCTGTGCTCCGCCCATGGATTCGATGGCGTTGCGGACGAGGTTGAGGATCACCTGCTGGACCTGCACCTTGTCGATCAGCACCTGCGGGTCGGCGGCGTCGAAGTCGAAGCGCACATGCAGGCCCCGCTCCTTGGCGCCGACCAATGCCAGCGCGCTCGCCTCCTCCACCACCTTGTTGAGGGATTCGACGGAGCGGTGGGTCTGGCCCTTTTCGATGAAGCTGCGCAAATGGCGGATGATCTGGCCGGCGCGGGTGGCCTGGGCGCTGGCCTTGTCGACCATGTCCATCGCCTTGGTCACCGTTTCCGGACGCTCCATCAGCCGCTTGGCGGCCTTGGCATAGTTGATGACGGCGGTCAGCGGCTGGTTCAGCTCATGGGCCAGCGTCGAGGCCATCTGGCCCATGGCGCTGACCCGGCTGACATGCAGAAGCTCCGACTGCAGTTCCTGCAACCGCCGTTCGGTGGCCTGCCGTTCGGTCAGGTCGCGGACGAAGCCGGTGAAGCAGCGCCGTCCGGCAAGCAGCACCTCCCCCACCGCCAGCTCCATCGGGAAAACCGATCCGTCGCGGCGCTGGCCGGAGACGATGCGGCCGATGCCGATGATCCGCCGCTCCCCCGTCCGCTCGTAGCGCTCCAGGTAGCCGTCATGCTGCTCGCGGTAGGGCGAGGGCATCAGCATGTTGATGTTGCGGCCGATCACCTCCGCCGCCGTCCAGCCGAACAGCCGTTCGGCCGCCGGGCTGAAGGATTCGATCAGTCCCTTCTCGTCGATGACGATGATGGCCTCCGGCACCGTCTGGAGGATGGAGGTCAGCCGCGCCTCGCGCTCGCGCAGCGCCGTCTGCGCCTGTTTGGCGGCGGTCAGGTCGCGGATGATGCCGATATAGACGGGGACGCCGTCCTGCGCCGCCTCGCCGATCGACAGGTCCATGGGGAAGCAGGAGCCGTCCTTGCGCTGGCCGGTCACCTCGCGGCCGATGCCGATGATCCGCCGCTCTCCGGTGCGGTGGTAGCGTTCCAGATAGCCGTCATGCTCCTCCCGATAGGGGGAGGGCATCAGCATGTTGACGTTGCGGCCGACCACCTCCGCCGTGGTCCAGCCGAACAGGCGTTCGCAGGCCGGGTTGAAGGACGTGATCCGGCCGCGGGCGTCGATGATGACGACCCCGTCGGGCACGGTGTCCAGCATCGCCTGCAACTGCGACAGGGCACCCCGGTTGTCTTCCCGGTCACCGGGCCGGTTATCGAGCCCGTTATTGTTGCTGGCCACGTCTCACCCTCGACCTCTCATCCCTCTTCAGTCACAGAGTAGTTGAGTGCAACCGTTGGTCAAGACCGCCAATCAGGGGGCTGGCGATCAGGGGAGCCCGCCTGTGGCGGCGACCACGGCGCCGCTGCGCAGGGCGTCCTGCTCCAGGTCGTCGACGGCGAGGTTCTTCGCCTTGGCCTCCACCTCGAAATCGGCCCAGGTGAGGTGGTCGGCCACCAGCCGGTTGACGGCGTGGTTCCACATGCGCTGGGAATGGGCGCGCAGATCCTTGGTCGTCAGCCCGCGCGCCGCCAGCGCGGCATAGTCCGGCAGGCTGTCGGCCGGCCAGTCCGGCAGCAGATCCTCGCGCGACACGCTGATATGGGCGACCGGCCGCACCCCGCGCCAGGAGCCGATCACGGTGGCGATTCGCGGATCGTCGGGGCGCAGATACTCGCCCTGGCTGCGGACCCAATGATGGTGGAGGTCGAGCACGATGGGAACCGCGTCGGCCAGCGGCAGCAGATCGTCCAGGCCGAAGGACATCTCGTCGTTCTCGACGGTCAGCAGGTTGCGGGCATCCTCCGACAGCAGGGCAAGGCCGCGGCGGAAGCCGGCGGTCCCCTCCCCGCGCCCGCCGCCATGGATGTTGACGTGGGAGCCCCGCGGGTGCCAGCCGCCGGCCAGACCCATCATCCGCAGGATGTCGGCATGGTATTCCAGCTCCGCCACCGAATTGGCGAGGGTGGCGGGGTTGGCGCTGTTCAGCACGCAATACTGGTCCGGATGCAGCCCGATGCGGATGTCCGCCTCCATCGCCTTGCGGCCGGCATGCTCCAGCCCGCTCCGCACCAGCGCCTGGACGCCGGGCTGCTGGTAGAGCGGTCGCCCGACCTCATGGGTGTAGGCCGGCAGCAGGCCGCTGTTGACGCGCAGCAGGCGGCGGTAGGCCGGATGGCGGGCGACCTCGTCCAGCTGCAGGTGCAGGGCGTGGAGATTGCGGCGCAGCACCTCCGTCAGCTTTTCCTCAGCGCGGGCGGGGCTCAGCTTGCTCAGCGTCGCGATGGTGACGGTGCCGGGATTCATGCGCTTGGCAAGGGCGGCGTCGCCATCGGGCGGGACAAACTGGCAGCACCAGCCGAAACGGGCGGCGGACGGGGGCGGCAGGGAGGAGCTGTCGGACATCGGACGGCATCAGGAAGCGGACGGGCCGCTTAATATGGACCGCAGATACCGGGCTTCCACTGCGGCTTCCACCGCGAGGCCGGGCGCAGGCGGCATCACCCCATGCGGCGCAGCGCTCCCGTCGCCAATACCCTCGGATCCGGGGTGGCCGCCTCGCGCGGGGCGGCGTCGGCGAGCACTTGCAGCCGGTCGGCCAGGGCGCGTTCCGGGGCGCAGATCTCCTCGCACAGGGCGCGCATCTCGGCGATGGAAGGCCGCCATTTGCGGCTGCGGCGCCAGTTGCGGGCGGCGGCGTCGATCACCCAGGCCGGGTATTCGCCGAGATCGTCGGCCCAGTCGAGCGCCATCATCCGCTCCACCTCCGGAGACAGGCCCTTGGCCGGGAAATGGCTGAGCAGGGTCAGCACGCGGCCGAGCAGATGGTCGCTGTCGGCCGGGGCCAGCACGGTGGCGGACAGTTCCTCCAGCGTCTGGCGGGCGAGCGCCGCCTGGGCGGCGGTGACGCCGGCGGGGGGAGACCACTGCTCGATCATGCCGTCGAAGCCGTCCTCGCCGAAGCGCGGTCGGCGGTCGGTGCGGCCCCGGGCCAGAAGCTCCTGAAGCGGCGGCGGCAGCGCGGCGGTCAGCCGGATCCGGCGCTGCGGAGCGGGCAGAGCCGGGTCGAAGGCGGCGGCCGGCGCGGCGGGGCTGTGTGCGCGTGGCAGGGCGGTGATGGTGGCGCTGCCAGAGGGGGAGTTTCCAGCGCGGGCGCTTGCGGGTCTTGCGGTCATCGGCTTTCCCTTCATGACCAGGAGGGGGTGGAGCGCTGGCGCAGTTCGGCGGCGGCGGCGCTCCAGGCGGTGAGACGCTGTTCGGCGGCGGTGGCGGAGGGACGGCCCGGCGCTGTTATCGGCGAGCGGTCGCGGGACACCGGCGCCTTGCCGACGGCGGCGTCCTGCGACAGCCACGCCCTCCAGGCCGAGGAGATGTCGCGGTAGCGGTAGCCGTGGGCGCGGCAGCGCAGGATGAAGCCCTCGACATGGCGGCCCAGGTCGATGTCGGCATGGCGGGCCTTGGCCCAGGCGAGGTCGGCGGCGGTCGGCATCCAGTCCTCCGGAACCGGCTGGGGCCGTGCTTGCGTGTCCGTGTGCTCGCCCGAAGCGTGCGAGTCCGGAATCTGTTTGGAATGGACCTGTTCCTGACTCGCCGGCGGACAGGGGCTGTTTGTGGCCGAGTCATCCCTATCGTTCATACGGACAGGCCTGTCGGCGGCCGGAACAGGGCGGGCGGCGTCCGGCAATTCCGCATCCGCCGGGGTGAAGCGCAAGCGGTAGAGGCAGGACAGACGGGCGCCGTCACGGCCGCGGCGATGCTCGATGCCGACCAGCCCGAGGTCGCTCAATCCCTGGAGGATGCGGTTGATCGTGGGGCGCGACCGCTTCAGCTTGGCGGCGAGGGTCGATTGCGACGGCCAGCACAGGCCGTCCTCGTCGGCGAAGGTGGCCAGCGCCGCCAGAACGGCGAACCCATCGGCGTCGAGGCCGGGGTGGTCGAGCCACCATGCCGGAATCCGGCCCCATCTGCGATGGTCGAGGGGGTGGCCGTCCGTCGGGTGTGGTGTCGGGTGCGACATGGGAAACTCCGCAAAGCATTGGAACCGGCTGGCGTCCGGATGGAATGGTCCAGCTGGACGGCCGGTGAACTTGCCGGGAGGATTCCGCCGGTCGGCGTGGACGTCGAATCGCGGGCAAATGGGACCGAGTCCGGTGTGTCCCCTTCGCTCGCAGCTGTGTCCCAACAGCCCGCGCCTGTGTCGCCCTTGGTCGCGAAGCGGTCCCATTTGGCCGCGGCAGGCCTGCGAATCGGATTCGATCCCGTTTGCCCGCGTTTTGTGGGGGCGCGTTGTCCTGCTTGCTCGCGGTTGGGCGAGCGGATAATCGCGTGGGCTCGCGGGACGGCGAAGGGATTCGGTCCCATTTGCCCGCGTTTGCGCCGGTGGCCACAGCTTTTGCGGTCAGGCTTGTGTCCCGAATGCTCGCATTTTGGAGTCCGCTGCGGTTCGGGCTGTCCCATTTGCCCGCGTTTCGGCGTGGCGGCGGAGGAATGGGGCCGCCCGAGTCTGTGTCCCATATGCCCGCGCTTTGCCGTTCTGCTGCCGATTCCGGGGAATGGGTGTGGATCCGGGGCTACCGGGTGGCGGCGATCCGGGCAAAGTGCGGGCATTCGGGACACAGACGCGGGCAATTCCTACACAAGCGCGGCCAAACGGGACACAGGGCTTGGCGGTGATTCGGACCCGCCGGTTGCGTCCGTCCGACGCCAGCCCCTATCGTGGCGGTTGGCGAGGAGGGATGAGCCATGAGCAAGGCGAACGCGGTCCAGCTGACTCTGTTCGAGATGGAGGACCGCAGTCAGTCCCATATGATCGCGCTTTACGACACGGCGCCGCGATTCGTGTTCGTGTCGAAGGGCCGCGGGACCGAGCCGGAGCTGCCGGCCGCCAATGCGTTCGTCCAGTCGGTGCACAAGGAGTTCCCCTTCAAGGACGCCCTGTTCTCGCTGACCCTGCAGCCCGCCCGCATCTACCGCCCGGCCAAGCCCGGCCCCGGCGACGATCCGGCCGACAAGCGCATGGTCGAATACGAGGTGTTCCCGTCGGAGCGCGAGCAGATCGTCGAGCAGGTGGTCCGCCGCCTCGCCATGGACCGCTCGCGCCTGTCGCTGATGGGCGACAAGCAGGACCGGGTGCGCGTGCATTTCTCGCTGTACGAGATCCGGCGGGAACTGCGGGCGGTCAACCGCACCATGGACACGGCGGAGATCCGCGAGGCGCTGGAGATCCTGGCCCGTACCCGCATGATCATCAGCAAGGTGCCGGAGAACGGCCGCAAGTCGGCGCGGCCCGTCCTGGAATCCTCGGTCTTCCCCACCCTCTACATCCGTCCGCGCACCGGCGAGGGCGGCGAGGACGACGAGAACGACACCTATCTGGAGTTCAACGCGCTGGTCGCCTCGGCCATCCGCAACCTGGAATTCAAGCCGATCTCCTACCAGTGGATCATGCGGCTGAAGAGCCCGGTGGCGCGCTGGCTCTACAACCGGCTGTCCATCGAGTATGGCGACCTCGACCTGACGCGGATGCCCGACGGCGTGCCGCCGATGATCCTGTCGGCCGACGACATCATCAACAACAGCGGCATGAACGAGTGGAGCCGGCGGCGCGACACGCTGCGCACCGTGACATTGGCCGTGGATTCGCTGGTGGAGGAGGGAATCCTCGACCATGTCGAGAAGACGGTGTCGAAGGATGGCCGGCGCATCAACGACATCGAATACATCATGATGCCGAGCAAGAAGTTCCTGGATCAGGTGCGCCGCGGCAACGACGTGCAGGAGGCGAACGCCGCCACCTACCGCGCCCTGGCCGGCAGCGACGAGCGCCCGCGGGAGTTCCTGCCGATCACCCCCGGCCAGAGCGTCGAGATCCGCCGCCGCCGCGGCAGCCTGCTGGGCGCCCAGGGCGAAGGGTGATCTGTCAAAGCATTCCGGATTGAAGCCGTCCCGCCGGTTCGCGTCAGGACCGCTGAGGCGGATCTGCGCGATGTCGGCACCCCGTTCCGGCAATCGCCCGGCCCGGCCGGCATGGGTGCCGCCCGATCGGTTCCGGATTTGGATCTAAGGAAGTAATCCACCCTTTGCCGTAAAGCGGGAAATGCCCTCTACGGGATGGTTGTTTTTCCCCCGCTACATCTTAAAATAAAACGACCTTAAAGCGGTCGGTAAGATAATAAAGAATTCGAAACAACTGACGGCGTAAAACATCGCCGCATATCTTTCAAAAGTCCCGAAATTCGGTCCGGCTGCAAGGCTGGTCTTGAGGGATTTTGTCTGGGAGGATGCCGCCATGCGCGAGATGCGGTCCGGTTTTCTGCGCCCTTTCCTGCATCGTGCCGATTTGCGGCGCGGTTTTCAGCATGGTGACGCCAGACCGCGGAGTCCGGGCTCCTTACGCCCCTGTCTGGCCGTGCTGACGGTCCTGGCGCTGCCGGTGCAACTGGACGGCGTTTCCTGGCGGTCGGGCGTGCTGCTTGCCGGAATGGCGCAGGGGGAGGATGGCCGGGAGGAGGGCGGCGCGGACAGCACGCTGGATTCCTGGCTCGTCGTGCGCGAAAAGCCGCCGGCCATTGCCCAGCCAGCCACCGCCCCGCCGGCGGATGCCATCGCCACGCGCACGATGGTGATCCCGAAACGGGAAGAGGCCAAAGGAGCCGGGACCAAGGGCGACGGAGCGGAGACCGACTGGCGGCTGATGCCGTTCGTTGCCGCCCAGGCCTCCGCCAGCGGGACGGGGCAGCCGATCCTGCTGTCCATCGCCGTCACCGCCCCCTATGGCCAGCCGAACCCGCAGCATGAAGCGATCACCTATGTGCTGATCGACAATCTGCCGGCGAAGGCCCGTCTTTCGAATGGCGAGAGGGGCGCGGACGGCGCGTGGAAGGTGCAGTTGGAAGGGCTGCCCGACCTGACCTTGACCCTGCCGCCGGAAAGCTCCGATCCGGTGACACTGCGCATCACGGCGGTGACCGACCATGGCGGCGGCGTGGTCGCCAAACAGGCGGTGACCCTGGCGATCCCGGTCTCCCAAGCGGTCGCCGCCGCCGAATCGTCGGTGCCGGACACGCCGCCGGCGCATGGGGGCTCGTCCCCGACCATGGAGCAGGCCATGGCGGCGACCGGTCCGGATACGGGGCCGGTGGGATCGGGAAGCGCCGCGTCACCGTCGCCGCAGGAACCGCCGCCAAGCGAAGCCGTGGCGAGCAAGGCCACCCCTGATCCGGCACCCGTCGAATCGCCGGATCGGGAGATTGACGCCGTCCCCGAAGTGACCGTGCAGGCCGCTGTTCAGGAGGCTGTCGCCGCGCCGCCGGTGCCGGAACCGCCGGTCACCACCGCCGCCCTTCCGGCCGCGCCGGTGGTGACCGCCCCGCCCTCCCCCTCGCCGCAGCAGCGCGAGGTGGCGGTGCAGCGCCCGCCCAAGCTGCCGTCCGGCATTCCCGAAGCGGCGTTGATGAAGCGGGGCGACGACCTGTTCGCCCAGGGCGATCTGGCGGGGGCGCGGCTCTATTACGAGATGCTGGCCGCGACCGGCAATGCGAAGGCCGCCTTCGCGCTCGGCCGCACCCACGATCCGCTGGTCCATGAGCGGCTGCATGTCCGCGGGCTTCCGCCCGATCCGGAGCAGGCGGCCTCCTGGTACCGGCGGGCGGTCGCCGCCGGCAGCGGCGACGCCGAACAGCAATTGAAGAAACTGACCGACTGGCTCGCCGGCAAGTCCAGATAGCCGGGCGCAGGCGGAGCCATCGAGGGGGGAGCATCATGAAGGCATCGGTCGCCCATAGTCTTCTTTTTGGCCGTATTCTTCTTTTGGGCCGCATGCTTGCGTTGGGAGCATGCATCGCCGGAAGCGCGATGGCGGGCGCCGGCACGGCATTGGCCGCCGATGCGCGCGGCGTCAACGCCAACAGCGGTACCGTCGGCATCGTGTCTGGCGGCGTCGAGGGGACCTATGTGCGCATCGCCGCCGATCTGGCATCGGTGCTGGACGACGGCGACACGCTGCGCGTCCTGCCGATGCTGGGCAAGGGGTCGGTCCAGAACCTGAAGGACATCGTGCTGCTGAAGGGGATCGACGTCGGCATCGTGCAGTCGGACGTTCTCGCCTATGCCAAGCGCGAAAGGCTTCTGCCCAATCTCGACCGGCGGATCAAATACATCGCCAAGCTCTATAACGAGGAAATGCACATCCTCGCCGGCCCTGGGGTGACGCGGATCGAGGATCTGGCAGGCCGCAAGGTCAATGTCGACGTGCAGGGAAGCGGGACCAGCATGACGGCTTCGCTGGTCTTCGACATGCTGGGCATCAAGGTGGAACCGCAGGCGGACGACCAAGCCCTGGCCCTGGAAAAGCTGCGCCGGGGCGAGATCGCGGCGATGGCCTATGTCGCCGGCAAGCCGACCCGGCTGTTCCGCGACCTGAAAGGGAATGACGGGCTGCATTTCCTGTCGATCCCGATGAGCGCCGCCCTGCTCGACACCTATCTGCCGTCGCGGCTGACCAGCACCGACTATGAGGGGCTGGTCAAGCCCGGCGAAGAGGTGGACACGGTGGCGGTCGGCGCGGTGATGGCGGTCTATGGCTGGGACCGCGACGTGGACCGCCACCGCAAGGTCGCCCGCTTCGTCGACGCCTTCTTCAGCAAGTTCGACGAGTTCCTGAAGCCGCCGCGCCATCCGAAATGGAAGGAGGTCAATCTGGCAGCGGACGTGCCCGGCTGGACCCGCTTCGAGCCGGCCGAGCAATGGCTGCGTCAGGCGTCGGCAGCGAAGGAGCCGCAGACCGCCGCCGCGAGGAAGGAGGAGTTCCGCAGCTTCGTCGAACAGCGCGGGGTGCCGCCCCAGCAGGCGGAAAAGCTGTTCGAGCAGTTCCTGCTGTGGCAGGCGCGGTCGCCGCAATAGGGGGGAGCCGCGCCGGCGCCCGGGGGTCAGGCCGCCGCCCCCGGTCCGGGCACCGCGCCCGGCGGGCATTTGCCGAGGATGATCATCCCCAGCACCTCGTCCTTGGTCACATCCGACACGCGGGCAGTGCCGACCAGCTTGCCGTTCTTCATCACATGGATGCGGTCGGCCAGATCGAACACGTCGTGGATGTCGTGGGAGATCAGGAAGATGCCGATGCCCTCCTGCTTCAGCTGCTTCACCAGCTCGCCCACCTGCTGGGTTTCGGCGGGACCCAATGCCGCGGTCGGCTCGTCCATGATGAGGACGCGGGCGTCGAAATGGATGGCGCGGGCGATGGCGACCGACTGGCGCTGGCCGCCGGACAGCGCCTTGACCGGTTCCTTGAAGCGGCGGAAGTGCGGGTTCAGGCGGCCCATCACCTTGCGCGCCTCCGCCTCCATCGCGTGGTCGTCCAGCGTGCCCCAGGGGGTCAGCTTCTCGCGGCCGAGGAAGATGTTGGCGGCGGCGTCGACATTGTCGGCCAGCGCCAGCGTCTGGTAGATCGTCTCGATGCCGCAGCGCTTGGCGTCGCGCGGGCTGGAGATCTGGACCGGCTCGCCGTTCACCCGGATCTCGCCATGGTCGGCGGCATAGGCGCCGGACAGGATCTTGATGAGCGTCGATTTGCCGGCGCCGTTGTGGCCGAGCAGCCCGACCACCTCGCCGGGATAGAGGTCGATGCTGACGCCGTCCACCGCCTTGATGCCGCCGAAGGCGATGGAGACATCGCGCATCTCCACCAGCGGGCGTGTCGCGGCCTGGGGTTCCGCCATGGCAAGGCCGATCATTTCATCCCCCTGCGATAGAGCGTGTCGATATAGACCGCGGCGACCAGCACGACGCCGACGACGATGTTCTGCATCGGCGCGTCCACCCCCAGCAGCACCATGCCGGACTGCAGCGACTGCATCACCATGGCGCCGAGCATCGCCCCCAGGATGGTGCCGACGCCGCCGGCCATCGAGGTGCCGCCGATGATCGCCGCGGCGATGACATACAGCTCGTCCAGCGTGCCGTTGGCGTTGGTGGCGGCGTTCAGCCGGGCGGTGGCGATGCAGGCGGACAGGCCGCACAGCGCCCCCATCAGGCCGAACACCATCACCAGAACCCGTTTGGTGTTGATGCCCGACAGCTCCGCCGCCTCCGGATTGCCGCCGAGTGCGAAGACATAGCGGCCGAAGCGGGTGCGCCGCGACAGGAAGGTCACCGCCACGCCGACCGCCAGCGCGATCAGCACCGGGATGGCGAAGCCGTGGGCGACGACCGGCAGGGTGCCGTCGGTGGCGAGACCCTGCGCCTCCATCATCCGGCGCACCACCGGCATCGGCAGGGGATAGGCGTTGACCACCAGCACGGCGCCGGTGATCGCGGCGGCGACCAGCAGGATCACCACCCCCTCCGCCCACAGCGGCCGGACGGGGAAACCGAAGCCGGCCCGGCGACGCCGCGTCATCACGATGGCGGCGACCGACAGCAGGATGGCGGCGATGCCGACCGCCCAACTGGGACCGGCACCGATGGCGCCGTCGAAGCCGCCGCCCAGCCGCTTGAACAGCCCGTCCATCGGCGCCACCGTCTGGCCGGTCGTCACCCACCATGCGGCGCCGCGCCAGACCAGCAGCCCGCCCAGCGTGACGATGAAGGACGACACGCCGAGATAGGCGATGACGGCACCCTGCAGCGCCCCCACCGCCCCGCCGACGGCGATCGCCGCCAGCACCGCCACCACCCAGGTCAGCGGATTGTCGAAGCCCCAGATCTCCGGCAGGACGCGGGCCTGGAGCACGCCGACCACCATGCCGGTGAAGCCCAGGATCGAGCCCACCGACAGGTCGATGTTGCGGGTGACGATGACCAGCACCATGCCCGTCGCCATCACGGCGACGGACGCGGTCTGCACCGACAGGTTCCACAGGTTGCGCGGGGTCAGGAAGGCGCCGCCGGTCAGGATGTCGAAGCCGATCCAGACGACGGCGAGCGCCCCGATCATCCCGACCATGCGGGTGTCCAGCTCCAGCGCGCGCAGGGCGTCGCCGATGCCGGCCCGCCGTCCGGCCGGCGCCTCCGAGGAGGACGACGCCGGGGACAGGGAGGACGGCTCCGCCATCAGTTGCAGGCCTTGACGCTGCCGGGCTTCACGCCCTGGCAGACCACGTCCTTGGTCACCCAGCCGGCGTCGATCACCTGGCCGAGGTTGTCCTTGGTGATGGCGATCGGGGTGAGGAACAGCGAGGTCATCTTCTGCTTCTTCGGACCGCCGTCGAAGCTGGTGGCACCGGCGATGTCGGTCATCTTCTTGCCGCCGGCCAGTTCCATGGCGATTTCGGCGGCGCGGCGGCCGAGTTCGCGGGCGTCCTTCCACACCGAGACCGTCTGGGTGCCGAGCGCGATGCGGTTCAGCGCCGCCTTGTCGCCGTCCTGGCCCGACACCGGCACGGTCCCGGCCAAGCCCTGCGCCGCCAGCGCGGCGACGGCGCCACCCGCCGTGCCGTCGTTGGAAGCGACCACGGCATCGACCTTGTTGCCGGTCTTGGTCAGGATCTGCTCCATGTTCTGCTGGGCGATGGCGGGCAGCCATTTGTCGGTATAGGCCTCGCCGACATTCTTCACGTCGCCGCGGTCGATGGCGGATTTCAGCACCTCCATCTGGCCGGCGAACAGGAAGTCGGCGTTGGGATCGGTGGAGCTGCCCTTGATGAAGGCGTAGTTACCCTTGGGCTTCAGCGCGAAGACGCTGCGGGCCTGGAGGCGGCCGACCTCCTTGTTGTCGAAGGTGATGTAGAAGGCGGACGGGATCTCGATCAGGCGGTCATAGCCGACGACCGGGATGCCTTCGGCGGCGGCCTTCTCCACCGCCGGGCGGATGGCGTCGCTGTCCTGCGCCAGGATGATCAGCGCGTTGGCGCCGCGCGAGATCAGCGATTCGATGTCGGAGAGCTGCTTGGCCGGCGAGGATTGGGCGTCGGCCGACAGGTAGGTGCCGCCGGCCTTCTCGATGACGGCCTTGATCGCGGCCTCGTCGGTCTTCCAGCGCTCTTCCTGGAAGTTGGACCAGGAGACGCCGACGGTGGTGCCGGCGGCGAGCGCGGCGGTGGCGGTCATGGTGGTGGCCAGCGTCAGGAACAGGCCGGCCATGGTGGCGGTGAGGCGGTGCTTCATCGTGTTTCCTCCCTGTGTGGCCGTCCTGGGGCGGCGGCCTTGTTGATGGACGAGAAGTCTGCCAACTCCCCCTCTCCCCCCCGGGGAGAGGGTCGGGGTGAGGGGGATGCATTGGGTGAATTTGGTGGAGAACGGGGACTGCGCGATGCTTGAAAATCCTCGCAGCGCGACCCCCTCACCCTAACCCTCTCCCCGGGGGGGAGAGGGGATACTGTCGCGGGGGGTCAGACGTACCGGTTGACGATGTTCTCCAGATACTCCTGCCGGCCGGAGCGCGGCTGGGGGTTGAGGTTGCCGGACAGCGCCCGGTCGGCGAGCGTGGCGAGGTCGCGCTTGCCGGACAGGATCGCCTGCCCCTCGGCGCCGTCCCAGCCGGCGTAGCGCTCGGCCAGCGGCTTGGTCAGGGCGCCGTCCTCCAGCATTTGCGCGGCTTGCAGCAGGGCGCGGGCGCAGGTGTCGATGCCGCCGATGTGGCCGTGCAGCAGGTCCGCCGGGTCGAGCGACTGGCGGCGGATCTTGGCGTCGAAATTCAGGCCGCCGGTGGTGAAGCCGCCGCCCTTCAGGATGTCGTGCATCACCACCGTCAGCTCGCCGATGTCGTTGGCGAACTGGTCGGTGTCCCAGCCCAGCAGCGCGTCGCCGCGGTTCATGTCGAGCGAGCCGAAGATGCCGAGCGCCAGCGCCAAGGCCACCTCGTGCTGGAAGCTGTGGCCGGCGAGGATGGCGTGGTTCTGTTCGATGTTCACCCGCACGTCGGCCAGCAGGTCGTAGCGCTCCAGGAAGCCGTAGACGGTGGCGACGTCGAAGTCGTACTGGTGCTTGGTCGGCTCGCGCGGCTTCGGTTCGATCAGGATCGGGCCGTCGAAGCCGATCCTGTGCTTGTGCTCCACCACCATCGCCAGGAAGCGGCCCATCTGGTCCAGCTCGCGCTTCAGGTTGGTGTTCAGCAGCGTCTCATAGCCCTCGCGGCCGCCCCACATGACGTAGTTGGCGCCGCCCAGCGCGTGAGTGGCCTCCAGCGCCGCGCGCACCTGCCCGCAGGCGTAGAGGAAGACGTCCGGGTCCGGGTTGGTCGCGGCGCCGGCCATGTAGCGGCGGTGCGAGAACAGGTTGGCGGTGCCCCACAGCAGCCGGACCTTGGCGGTCTCCATCTTTGCCGCGAACAGCTCGGTGATGGCCTTCAGGTTGTCGGTGCTCTCGGCCAGCGTGGCGCCTTCGGGGGCGGCGTCGAGGTCGTGGAAGCAGAAGAAGGGGATGTCGAGCAGGCGGAACATCTCGAAGGCGACGTCGGCCTTGTCGCGCGCCGCCGCCATCGGGTCCTGGCCGGGGCGCATCCACGGGCGCTGGAAGGTCTCGCCGCCGAACGGGTCGCCGCCCGGCCAGCAGAAGCTGTGCCAGTAGCAGGCGGCCAGCCGCAGATGGTCCTCCATCCGCTTGCCCAGCACCACGCGGTCCTTGTCGTACCAGCGGTAGGACAGCGGGTCGCGGCTGTCCGGTCCGCGATAGGCCACCGGGGACAGGTCGCCGAAGAAAGAGGCGGTGCTCAAGACGCGAACTCCTTGGCAAGGGGGTAGAGCCGGCGCCAGCGCAGCCACGCCTGGCTGTACGCTTCGGCGCGGGCCGGATCGGGGGTGAAGGTCTCAAGACGGCGGGGCTTGCGGCAGACGGCGGCGGGGGCCTCTCCGGTCGCCGCCATGCGGCCGAGATGGGCGGCGCCGAGAGCCGCTCCGACCTCGCCGTCCTCGATGCGGTGGATGGTGACGCCGATCGCGTCGGCGCAGATGCGCGCCCACAGCCGCGAGCGGGAGCCGCCGCCGGCGAGGTCGAAGACCGTCGGGGCGCCGGCCCCGAGTGCCACGAGATTGTCGCGGGAGGCGAAGGCGACGCCTTCGAGAACCGCTTGGACCATGGCGTTGCGGTCGGTCTCCGCCGACAGGCCGGCGAACAGGCCGCGCACGGTGGCGTCGTTGTGGGGGGTGCGCTCGCCCGACAGATAAGGCAGGAAGGCGACCGGCGAAGGGCCGTCCACCGCATCGCCGAGCGGAGCCAGCAGCTCCGCCTCCGGCGCGCCGAGGGTGGAGGCGGCCCAGGCGAGCGAGGCGGCCGATGAGAGCATGACGCCCATCTGGTGCCAGACGCCGGGCAGCGCGTGGCAGAAGGCATGAACCGCCATCGCCGGGTTGGGCAGGAAGCGGTCGGTCGTCCGCCACACCACGCCGGATGTGCCGAGGCTGAGGAAGCCGTCGCCGGGCGTGATGGCGCCGAGGCCGACGGCGCTGGCGGCGCAGTCCCCTGCCCCGCCCGCCACCACCGGCGGCGTCGGCATGCCCCAGCGGCGGGCGAGGTCGGGCGACAGCCGGGCGACGGCGTCGGAGCCTTCGGCCAGATCCGGCATGTGGGCGCGGGTCATGCGGGTGGCGGCGAGCAGATCGTCCGACCAGTCGCGGCGGGCCACGTCGAGCCACAGCGTGCCGGAGGCGTCGGACATCTCCTCCACCATCGCGCCGGTGAAGCGCCAGCGCACATAAGCCTTGGGCAGCAGGACCTTGGCGAGGGCGGCGAAGATGTCCGGCTCTTCCTCCGCCACCCACAGCAGCTTGGGGGCGGTGAAGCCGGGCATGGCGATGTTGCCGCTGATGGCGCGGAGCGTCGGGAGGGTTTCCTCCAGAGTCGCGCACTGGCGGTGGGAGCGGCCGTCGTTCCACAGGATGGCCGGGCGCAGCACCCGGTTGTCGGCGCCGAGCAGGACGGCGCCGTGCATCTGGCCGGAGAAGCCGATGCCGGCGACGGCGGCGAGATCCGCCGGCTGGCGCTCGGCCAGCTCGTCCACCGCGGCGATGGCGGCGGCGACCCAGTCCTCCGGCTCCTGCTCCGACCACAGGGGATGCGGGCGGGAGACGGTGCAGGGGCGGGACGCGCTGCCGGCGACGGCCCCGTCGGCGTCGGTCAGCACCGCCTTGACGCTGGACGTGCCGATGTCGATCCCGAGAAACATGACTGTCGACCTTATCTATAGGTGCCCTTCAGGGCAGGTTGTCGCGCAGGATGACCTGGACCCGGATGTGCTCCTGCGCCGCGACGATCTCCTGGCCCGTAACCAGGGCGTGGAGCACCCGCGCCATCGAGCGCGCCTCGTGCCCCGGATCCTGGGCGACCAGGGCGGCGAAGGTGCCGTCCAACAGCATGCGGCGGGTGGCGGGGGTCAGCTCGTGCCCGACGCAGAGGATCTTGCGGGCAAGGCCGGCCTCGGCCAGCGCCTCGCCGATGCCGACCGAGCCTTCGCCGGTGTTGTAGATCGCCACCAGACCGGGCGTGTCGGCCAGCATGCGGCGGACCAGATCGCGGTTGCGCTCGGGATCGTCGCGCCCCTCCACCGGGATCAGGCGGGTGAGGTGGGGATATTCCTCCGCCAGCACCTGCCCGAAGCCGAAGCGGCGTTCGGCATGGTCGCGCAGGCTGCCCGAACCGGTGACGATGCCGACGGAGCCGCCGGGCTCGCCATCGCGCGGCGGGCCGAGGAAACGGCCGACCAGCGACCCGGCGGTGCGGCCGGCGGCGATGTTGTCGATGCCGACATAATGCTGGCGCCGTGACGACGGCGCATCCGACACCAGCGTCACCACCGCCATGCCGCCCTCGACCAGATCGTCGATGGCGGCACGGATGCGCGGATGGTCCAGCGCGACCAGCGCCACCCCGTCGAAGCGGCCCGGCAGGGTGGACAGCTCGGCCGCGAGGGTGTCGGCGTCGAACACGTCGGTCTCGACGATCTCCACCCCGATGCGGCGGGCGCGGAACCAGTCGGCCTGGGCGCGGATGTTGTCGGCGATGTCCATCATGAAGCGGTTGCCGCCGCCGGGCAGGACCACGGCGAAGCGCCAGGACCGCGCCCGCGCCAACTCCGCCGCGGCGGCCAGCGGGCGGAAGCCCAGACGCTGCACCGCCTCCTGCACCTTGGTCGCGGTCTTGGCGCTGACGCCGGGGCGGCCGTTGACCACCCGGTCGGCCGTGGCAAGGCTGACGCCGGCCGCAGCAGCCACGTCACGCAGGGTCAGGGGTGCGTCGTTGACTTGATTGTTCATGCCGCGAACATATGCCGGTGTTTTGAGGTACGCAACTCAAAAACAGAGGTGCCGCTGCCACCCTACCTTTTGGCCGATCCACGCGGGTATTGGGCCTGTTACCATGCAGAGCGTTAAGGTGCGTACGTCAGTATGCTGTAGGTGGTCGTCGTCATAGGGCTTAGGCGGCGCGAATCGCTGCCCCCGACCGGAGACTGCGCTACTCCCGATGGGGTTCGACACCTTCGATTGCACCCATGACCGGGGGACACGCGGGAATTTAGGCTTGCTCCTCCCTCGTGCCACAGCCAGCAGGGTGGAATGCCGCAGCTGAGAACCCATCAGCAACTGGTCAGCGCCATCGCCAACGCCATCGGCCAGCAGCAGACGGAGGTTCGCGACGTTCTGGCGGCGGTGACGCCCGGCGGGGGGAAATCGCTGCTGCCGGTCATCATGGCGGCGGCGCTGCACAAGGCCGGGCGGATCGATCGGGTCTGTTGGATCGTGCCGCGCGACAGCCTGCGCCAGCAGGCGGAGGAGGCCTTCGTCGATCCGCGCTGGCGCGAGCTGTTGGGACACACCATCGCCTTGCGGGCGGCGGAGAACGGGCGCGACCTCTGCCGCGGGTTGGAGGGCTACGTCACGACCTATCAGGCGGTGGCCGCCGCGCCGGACCTGCATCTGCAGGAGTTCCGCCGCCACCGCTACCTGCTGGCGGTGGACGAGCTGCACCATCTGCCGGCGGTGTTCGACACCGACCGCATGGCGGCGGTCGAGGAGGAAACGGCGTGGAGCCGCTCCATCCTGCCGCTGCTGGAAAACGCGTCGGCCCGGCTGCTGATGAGCGGGACGCTGGAGCGCGCCGACGGGCGGCCGATCCTGTGGCTGCCCTACCGCGCGCCGCAGGGGACGCGGAAGGTGCGGGAGATCGACTTCAAGGCGCCGGGCTGGGCGGTGGTCGGCTATTCGCGCCGGCAGGCGCTGGCGGAGAAGGCGATCCTGCCGGTCACCTTTGGGGCGATGGACGGCTCGGCCTCCTGGCTGGATGCGGAGCGGACCAACCGCTGGGTCGATTCCTTGTCCAAGGCGGGGGAGAACACGCGCGACGCCCTGTTCACCGCACTTCGCACTGGCTTCGCCCAGGCGATGCTGCGCGAAGCCTACCGCTCCTGCCGGGAACATCGGGCCAAACGGCGGGCGGAGCTGAAGCTGCCGAAGGGGCGCGACGATCCGGGGCTGGGCAAGCTGCTGGTGATCGCCCCGGACCAGGGGACGGCGCGCTTCTATCTGGAAACCCTGCAGGGCTGGATGCCGAAGGAGCAGGCCGGGCGCATGGCGCGGCTCGCCATTTCCGACTGCCGCGACGCGCAGGAGGTGGTGGCCGCCTTCCGCCTGCGGCCGGAGCCGGCGGTGCTGGTCTCGGTCGCCATGGCCTATGAGGGGCTGGACGCGCCGTCGATCACCCATGTCGCCTGTTTGACGCACATCCGCTCCCGCCCCTGGCTGGAGCAGGCGATCGCGCGGGCGACGCGGGTGGACCCGCATGGCGGACCTTATGACCGGCAGCGGGCGCTGATCTACCACCCGTCGGACGCGCTGTTCGAGCAGTTCCGCACCATGGTGGAGACCCAGCAGGGCACCCGCGCCATGGTGAAGACCCGCCGTCCGCAGCAGGAACTACCCTTCGAGCGCTCGGCGGAGCGGGAGCCGGAGATCATCCCGCTGGAGTCCAACGCCACGGCGCTGAGCTTCGCCGTGGTGGCGCCGGGGCCGGATTTCGGTGCGCAATCGCGCGATCCGGGGGAACTGCCGCTGACGCCGAGCGCGGCGGAACATCACCTGCGCCAGCGCATCGGCCAGCTGGTCGCCGCGCAGGTGATCGAGGACGAGGACAACAACCTCGTCGCCGAGGGGCCGACCGGCTACCACATCTACAACGCCGTGCTGAAGCGGCTGATGAAGAAGGCACGCTCGGAAATGACGCTGTCGGAGCTGGAGGCGACGGTCGGCTGGCTGGAGCGCAACCGGCTGTCGGACCACCGGCATTTGATCGTCGGCGATCCGCAGTACCAGTGGTCGACCCGGCGGCGGGGGTCGCATCGGGCTGGTCGGGCGGGCCTTGGGATGCACGCAGCTCGCGGCGCCGGCGGAGTCCCCTCTCCCCCCCGGGGAGAGGGTTAGGGTGAGGGGGGCGCGTGGCGAGGATTCTCAAGCATCGCGCATTCTACGGTCCCTGATGACTCCACCCTGTGCATCCCCCTCACCCCGACCCTCTCCCCGGGGGGGAGAGGGGGATATCGGGAGTGAGAGGGAGATTGGGCAGGGACACCGCCCCTCCAACAGGTCGCGGTCGCGGGTCAATGCGTCGGCCATGAAGTCGAGGAAGGCGCGGACGCGGCCCATGTGGCGCAGATCCTCGTGCGTCAGCAGCCAGAGCTTGGCGTCGGCCTCCGGCACCGGGTCGCCGATGCGGCGGAAAGCGGGGTCGCGGTCGACCACGCCGCAGGGCAGCAGGCCAAGGCCGATTCCCGCCCGCACCGCCTCCACCGCGCCCGCCACCGAGTTGACGCGGTAGCCGACGGAGGCCTCGGGTACCGTCCGTTTCATCCAGTGGGCGAGGTTGGTGTGGTCGAAGGACTCGTCCAGCCCGACCCAGGGGTGGCGGCCCGGATCGTCGGCGTGGTCCGTCCCGTCTAGATAAGCGGCGGCGCCATAGACGGCGAAGGCGAGGCCCGACACCGCACGGCCGACCAGATTCTCCGGCGGGCTGCTGGTGGCGCGGATCGCCACGTCGGCTTCGCGCCGGGTCAGGCTGAGCGAGGCCTCCGCCGCCACCAGATCGACGCGCAGCTCCGGATGCAGCCGGCGGAAGGCGGCGATGTGGCGCGGCAGGATGTAGAGAGTCAGGATGTCGACGGTGGTCACGCGCAGGCTGCCGCTGATCCGGGTGTCGCGGCCGGACAGCAACCGGTTGGCGGCGGCGAGATCCTCCTCCATCTTCTGCGCCACCCGGTGCATCTCGTCGCCGGCCGCGGTCAGGACATAGCCGCCGGGCATCTTGTCGAACAGCCGGGCGCCCATCGCCTGCTCCAATGCCGTCACCCGGCGCAGAACCGTGCTGTGGTTCACCCCCAGGACACGCGCCGCCGCCGACAAGGACCCATGCCGCGCCACAGCCAGCAGAAAGCGAAGATCATCCCAGTTGCTGCTACTCAGCATTTATTCCCGCTCATTCCTGCAGATGCTTTTTGCAAATCTCCTGAATTCGCGCTTACCAGAGCACAGGTTAGGGTCTCGACCAAGCGCAACCTGCGCCACCCTATCGAGACCCGGCTGTTCCCCCATGTCCGAGCTGCTTCAAGACCCCTTCGTTCAATCCAGCGTGCTGCCCCTGCTGGTCGGGCTGGTCCTGGTCGGCGTCCTGCATCTGCTGCGCCGTTCTCTGGCGGCTGCCGGCATCGCCGCCGGTTTCCTGGTCGTCTTCGCGCTGGTGATCGGCTTGCCGGCCCTGCCGCCGCCGTCCAGCATGGGCAAGCTGTTCTGGGCCTCGGCCGCCGGGCTGCTGCTGGGTGTTGGTGCCGATGCGGCGGGGCTGCGCAGGCGGATCGCTTCGGTGGTGCTGGCGGTCTGGCTGGCCGCTTCGCTGCTGTGGATCGCCCTGCCGGCGCTCGATTCCGTGGCGGCGGTCGTCAGTGTGCTGGTCCTGCTCGGCACCGCGGCGTGGGTCGCTTTTGCCCGCGGTTCGGAGCCCCCTGGTTCGGAGCCCCATGGCTCTGAGACGGTGGAGAGCCCGACGGCGTCGGCGGCCTCGCTGCTGGCGCTGGCGCTGGCCGTCGGCGGCACGGCGCTGATCGGCTCCTCGGCCTCAATCGCCCAGATGGCGCTGGCGCTGGCGGCGTCGGCCGGTGGGTTCCTGCTGTGGAACTGGCCGGTGGAGCGCCATGGCTGGGGCCTGTCGGGCCGCGTGGCGACCGGCATCGCCGTGCTGCTGGCTGGGGTGCTGGCCCTGTACACCCAGACCCAGGCCGCGGTGCTGCTGCTGGCCCTGCCCGCCCTGTTCGCTGGCCATATCCGCCGTTTCCTTCCCCGCGGCGACGGCCTGATCGGCCGCGCCGCTTCGTCGGCGGCCGTCACGGTGGTCGCGGTCCTTCCGGCGCTGGTCGCCATCGGTGCGGCCTATGCGCTGACCGGCGGCGAGGCGTCGCCTTACTGATCCTCCCTTTCCTCCATTCATCCTGTTTTTTCGGAGTTCCGTTCATGAAGAAGACCCTGTTCGCCGCCGCCCTGTTCGCCGCGACCGCCGTCGGTTCGGTTGTTCCCGCCTTCGCCGCCCCGGTCAGCTACAAGATCGACCCGGCGCATACGGCCGTCGTCTTCATCGTCAACCATGTCGGCTTTTCCAACGTCATCGGCCGCTTCGACACGGTTGGCGGCGACGTGACCTTCGACAAGGACGCCGTCGAGAAGAGCGTGGTCAACGTCACCATCGACACCACCAGCGTCGATACCAACCACGCCAAGCGTGACGAGCATCTGCGCTCCCCGGACTTCTTCAATGCGAAGGAGTTCCCGAAGATGACCTTCAAGAGCACGAAGATCGAGAAGACCGGCGACAAGACCGGCAAGCTGCATGGCGACCTGACCATGCTGGGCGTGACCAAGCCGATGGTGCTGGACGTCACCTTCAACAAGGACGGCGTCAGCCCGGCCAGCAAGCTGGAGACCGCCGGCTTCTCCGCCCGCGGCACGGTCAAGCGCACCGAGTTCGGCATGAAGTACGGCGCCCCGGCCATCGGCGACGACATCCAGCTGCTGATCGAGGTCGAAGCGGTCAAGAGCTGATCGTCAGCGGATTTCGGCTGTTGCATATGTCTCCCTCTCCCGTCCCGGGAGAGGGAAAGGGCCCGCCGCGAAGCGGCGGGAAGGGTGAGGGGTGCTCCAAGGAACCATGCGGTTCGGGATTCTCGCCTTACCCCTCACCCTCCCCACTTCGTGGGTCCCCTCCCTCTCCCGGGGCGGGAGAGGGCCATTATCGCTTGTTGTAGGATGAAGGGGCCGGTTCGCCGGCCCCTTCGCATATGGGCCACATCGACAGGAGAGACCGCGATGCCGCAGCTTGTGAACGGCGTTTGGGTGAAGGGCGACATCGCGGCCAGCGAGATCAAGGGCGGCGCCTTCCACCGCGAGCCGACCCGCTTCCGCAGCTGGATCACGCCGGACGGCGCGCCGAACGCTGACGGGCGCCCCACCCTGCCGGCGGTGGCCGGGCGCTATCACCTCTATGTTTCCTACCTGTGTCCCTGGGCCTCGCGCACGCTGATCTTCCGCGTGTTGAAAGGGCTGGAGGGGGTGATCGGCCTGTCCGCCGCCGAGCCGGTGCTGGGCGAGGATGGCTGGGTCTATGCCGAGGAGCAGGACGGCGGACCGCGCATCGACCGCTTCCGCCACCATTACAGCCTCTATACGGCGAGCGACCCGACCTACACCGGCAAGGTCTCGGTCCCGGTTCTGTGGGATCGGCAGGAGGGGCGGATCGTCAACAACGAGTCGGCGGACATCATCCGCATCCTGAACAGCGCCTTCGATCATCTGACCGGCAACCGGTTGGACCTCTATCCGGAGCCGCTGCGGCCGGAGATCGACCGCTGGAACGAGGCGGTCTATGCCAGCGTCAACAACGGCGTCTACCGCTGCGGCTTCGCCAAGTCGCAGGCCAGCTACGACGAGGCGTTCGACGGGCTGTTCGCCACGCTCGACCGGTTGGAGGAGCATCTGTCGGCCAGCCGCTATCTGGCCGGGGAGCATCTGACCGAGGCCGATTGGCGGCTGTTCGTGACTCTGGTGCGCTTCGACGCCGCCTATTTTGGTGCCTTCAAGTGCAACCTGCGGCGGATCGAGGATTACCCGAACCTGTCGGCCTACCTGCGCGAGTTGTACCAGTGGCCGGGCATCCGCGACACGGTGAAGATCGACCACATCAAGGCCGGCTATTACACCAATCCCGCCATCAACCCGACGCTGATCGTGCCGAAGGGGCCGGCGCTGGACTTCGACCGTCCGCATGACCGTGAGCGGCTGCCCGGCAAGGGGATCTGGCAGCGGGGGTGAGGGGTCATCGTCTTGCCCGTCTGGGACGGCTGAGCAGCACGCCCGCCGTTAGAAGCTGGGCCAGCGTCCAGGCGGTCGCCGCGGCGGTCAGCAGGGGCATCGACGGTATCCAGACCGCCGCCACGCGGAGAGCGGCGGCGCTGGCCATCAGCGCGACGGCGACGGTGGCGGCGGGGGGAAAACGATCCGGCTCCGCCTCCCGCTGCAGGGTGGTGCGGATGGTCATGGCGCTGGCGAGGATGCCGAGCGCGCCGATCCCCAGCAGGTGCCAGCCGGCGGCGGGCGGCAGTTCGAACAGCGCCGCGCCAGCCACCAGGAGCCAGCCGGCGCCGAGGCAGAGATAGCCCAGATGCAGGCTGGCGATCTCCGGCTGGCGCAGCAGGCGATGGGGCTTCCAGCGGGCGAGGCGGAGGAGCGCGCTCGTCCCCGCCAGTGCGGCGCCGGCGCCACCCAGCAGCGGCAGCAGGCCGGTGGCGTTCGACAGCAGGCAGAGGGCGGCGCCGGCGATGCCCATCGCCTCCAGCCTCGGTTGGACTCGCTGCGTCAGGGTGATCCCCTGGCGGCGCAGGGCGCCGGCGGTCGCGGCGGGGATGACGCGCCCGCCCATGGTCAGCAGCAGCGTGGCGATCAGCAGCAGGCCGACCGGCTGGCCGACGCCTTGGACGAGGCCCAGTTGCGACGCCCAGAACAGTGCTTCGGCAAGCAGGAAAGCTCCGATCAGCGGGCCGAACACCGCGTTGTGGCCGCTGCGGCTGGTGCGCAGGAACGGCAGGCCGGCGACAATGAACAGCAGAACGGGATAGGCGAAGGCGAGCGGCAGGGCCAGCGCCGCCGGCAGTCCGGCCAGCAGCGCCAGCCGTCCGGCGAGCCAGGACAGGAATGCCGCCGCCAGCATCGGGCGCGACAGCCGGGTCATCAGGAAGCCCCCGACCACCGCCAGCGCATAGCCCAGCGTCATCTCGTGGGCATGGATCGCCGGGGACCAGCCCAGCGGCAGCAGGCCGCCGATCTGCGCCAGCCACAGCGGAACGGCCAGCGCGGCGAAGAGGGACGCGGCCGGATACATCAGCCGGTGGGCGCTGGTGACGGGAGCGGGCATGGTGTGGGGGCTTTCGATGGTGCTGTCAGGCGGTGCTGTCAGGCAGTGGTGTAGCGCGTCATTCTGGCGGCGGCCGGGATTTCGCGCTTTGAGCCGCAACAAAGTCGTGCACGAATGGATACAGATCACGCACAGCGAGCCAGGACGACCGCCATGCCCCCGCCCCCCGATCCCGCCGTTCTGCGCAGCATGCCGCTGTTCGCCGGCCTCGACGCCGGTGCGCTGGCCGACGCGGTAGCGCTGGCGCGGCCCCGGCTACATCCCCGCGGCACCGCCGTCTTCACCCAGGGGGAGCCGGCGGCGGCCGGCCATGCGCTGATCGACGGGCGGGTGAAGATCGTGCAGACCGGCCCCGACGGGCAGCAGGTGGTGATGCGCTTCATCGGCCCCGGCGAGATGTTCGGGACGCTGGCGATCTTCACCGACGGGCTCTATCCGGCCGATGCGGTGGCGGTGGCCGATTGCGTCGAGCTGTCCTGGCCGGCGGCGACGATGACCGAGCTGATGGACCGCCATCCCGCCATCGCCCGCAACGCGCTGTCGATCATCGGCGGCCGGCTGCGTGAGTTGCAGAACCGCCTGCGCGAGGTGGCGACGGAGCGGGTGGAGCGCCGCATCGCCCATGCCCTGCTGCGGCTGGTGCGGCAGGCCGGGCGGCGGGTCGAGGCGGGGGTGGAGATCGACTTTCCGCTGTCGCGCCAGGATGTGGCGGAGATGACGGGGACGACGCTGCACACGGTCAGCCGCACCCTGTCGGCCTGGGAAAGCCAGGGCATCGTCGAGAGCGGCCGGCAGCAGGTGGTGATCCGCAAGCCCCACGCGCTGGTCGTCATCGCCGAGGATCTGCCGCCGGTGAAGCCTCCGGTGCCTGGGCGGGAGTGATCTCCGGCAGGGTTGCTGTGGCGCAAAGATCACTTGCGGTGTGGTGGCTATGGTGGCGGCCTGTCCCCCTGTGCCGGAGCATGCGGAAATGACGGTCGCCGATATGGCGCTTGCCGATATGAAGCTCGCCGATCTGACGATGGCCGAGCTGATGAGCGCGCGGCCGGCGGTGGTGCCGGTGCTGCTTCGCCATGGACTCGCCTGCCCCGGCTGCGCCATGGCGCCCTTCATGACGGTGCGCGAGGCGGCCGAGGCCTATGGGCTGGAGCTTGACGCTTTTCTGGCCGATCTTGCCGCCGCGGACGGGCGGCCCGGCCATTCGATCGAGGCCCATTCTACGGAGACCCGGTGATGCACACCGACAGCCTGACCGGACGCATCCTGCATGACGACCATCACCGCGTGATGGAGCTGCTGGACCGGCTGGAAGCCCTGTTCGGCCGCCATGGCGAGGACAGCCTGCCGGTGCTGACGGCGGAGGAACGCGACACCGTCGCCGCCCTGGCCGCGGAGCTGGACGGCCCGCTGGAGAACCATTTCGCGGCGGAGGAGGCGCTGTTCCCGGCGCTGGCCCTGGCGGGCGGGCATGAGTGGACGGCCGACCTGCTGGACGACCACGAGCACATGCGCCCGATCATCCGGCGGCTGGGCCGCTTCTGCGCGCTGGCTCTGCGGGAGGGGTTCGATTGGGACAGCTGGCCGGTCTTTCGCAGCTTCGGCGAGGAACTCGTCCGCGCCCTGGTCCTGCACATCCAGAAGGAGGAGACGACGCTGGTGCCGGCCACCGACGCCCTGCTGTCGGTCGAGGAGGACCGGGCTTTCGCCTCCGCATTGGCAGGGGCGATGGCCGGCTGAGCGCCCCACCCTCTCCGGCGTTTGTGCTGGAGCAAAGAAGGGGGCGGTGATCCGGAGTACAGGGGGGCATGGCGATCCTGCCGCTCCCCCACAGACCAGACGGACGACGATGCCGACCACCAACTCCCACGCCACCGCCCAGGCCGAACCGGTTCTCGATCTCCGCGCCATCCCGCCCTATCAGCGCCACCAGCTGATCTTCCAGTCGGTACAGGACCTGACGCCCGGCGACGGTTTCTCGCTGGTCAACGACCATGACCCGCGTCCGCTGCACCACCAGCTGCTGAGCCTGTTCGGCGCCGGCTTCGCCTGGGAGTATCTGCAGCAGGGTCCCGAGGTCTGGCAGGTCCGCATCTCCCGGCCCGAAGGCGCGGTGGCGACCAGCCTGCGCGTGTGCATCGACCGCAACGGCGATGTGGCGGTCACGGCGGCGGATGCCCGGCTGGGGCCGGACGGCAGCGGCGCCTCGGTCTGCGAGGTGACGGACATCCCGCCGGGCACGCTGGAGGCCGACGTGCTGTCGCTGCTGCAGGGCGTGATCCCGCCGGCCGGCGTGGTCAGCATCGCGTATGAGCGGCTGCTGGCCCGGCGCAACGGCTCCTGCTGCGGCGGCATGTGCGGCTGAGGACCCCGTTTGGCTGACGGTCAGGGTTGCGGCAACCATTCCTGTTCCGACCGGTTCTGTGTGGGGCGCTTCGCCGCGTCGCACACAGAGTGCCGAATCAGGAGACAGGTATGGACCGCAAGGACGACACCGTCACGCCGCAGGACCCCCGCAGCAAATACCCGCGCCCGCCCTTCAACGGCCAGTCGCAGCCCTGGCCGGGGCTGGCCCGCGACATGGATCCGCCGCCCGACCATGGCGAGACCAGCTACAAGGGCTCCGGCCGGTTGGCCGGGCGCAAGGCGCTGATCACCGGCGGCGATTCCGGCATGGGCCGGGCCGCCGCCATCGCCTATGCCCGCGAGGGCGCCGACGTCGCCATCAACTATTTCCCGACCGAAGAGCCGGACGCCCGTGAGGTCGTCGCGCTGATCGAGAAGGCCGGCCGCAAGGCGGTGGCGATTCCCGGCGACCTGCGCGACGAGGGCTTCTGCCAAAAGCTGGTGGCCGATGCGGTCGCGGGGCTTGGCGGGCTCGACATCGTCGTCTGCAACGCCGCGCGGCAGCAGGCGTTCCCGTCGATCCTCGACGTCAGCAGCGAGGAATTCGACGCGACGATGAAGACCAACATCTACGCCCCCTTCTGGATCATCAAGGCCGCCCTGCCCCACCTGAAGCCGGGGTCGGTCATCATCGGCACCACGTCGGAACAGGCCTATGACCCGACGCCGGATTTGTATGCCTATGCCCAGACCAAGGCGGCGACGATGAATTACGTGAAGTCGCTGGCCAAGCAGCTGGCCGACAAGGGCATCCGCGTCAACGGCGTGGCTCCCGGCCCGATCTGGACCCCCTTGCAGGTCAGCGGCGGCGCCAGCCAGGAGAAGCTGAAGCAGTTCGGCAGCCAGACCCCGTTCGGCCGTCCGGGCCAGCCGGCGGAGCTTGCCAGCATCTATGTCCAGCTTGCGGCGGAGGATGCCAGCTTCACCACCGGCCATGTCTATGGCGCGGCGGGCGGCAGCGGCCAGCCGTAAGTGGATCGGACGGGTCTGCCGGCGGCGGATTGATTGCTGCGGCGGAGCCTATCCCATGATGTCTTCGCCGGACCGCCGGCGGTTGGATGGGGCGGTCCTTGTTCCGGCGATGTCCGATGTCAGTTCGAAGCAGAGATCGCACCCGACCAGCAGACCCAGGCTCAGGATCGACGTGGCGGCGGTGATGCACAGGATGGTCATGGGATCGCTCCGTCCGGCGAGGTTCGGCGCCGTCCATCCGACCGGGGGTGGTTTGCGGCGTTGGAGCGATCCTGGGCGCATCCGTAGTCCGGCGCTGTGAGTGGGGCCACAGTCGGGTTCAGTCCGGATCATTCCTTGAGCAACCGACGCGGTCGCAGTAAAATTCCTCCCTCAATAAGGAATTTCCTTAAAAACGAGGGATTTTTACTGTGGATACCGCACCAGTTCTAAACGGTGTGCTTGAGACCGGCCTTTATGTGGATGACCTTGCGAACGCCCGCGCCTTCTATGAAGACGTCATGGGCCTGCAGGCGATGTTCATGGACAACCGGCTTGCCGCCTATCCGGTGGGGCCGAACAGCGTCTTGCTGTTGTTTCAGAAGGGGTCGACAGACCGGCCCCTCGAAACGCCCGGCGGGACGATTCCTCCCCATGGCGGGGGTGGAAAGATCCATTATGCCTTTGCCATTTCAGCCGATCAGCTGGAGGGCTGGCTGGCGAAACTCGCCGAACACGGCATTGCGGTCGAAAGCACCGTGTCCTGGCGCAAGGGCGCGCGCAGCATTTACTTCCGTGATCCGGACGGTCATCTCGTGGAACTCGTGACGCCGGGCCTGTGGGCCAATTACTGACAGTAGTGCGAATAGGAGTTGTTTGCGGTGGCGCAACGATGCCGCGGCCGCCCGTCGGCATGCTGGCTTCAACGCGGCCCAATCAAGGGCGGCCCCGGTTGGAGACAGCATCATGTCCAAAGTCACCGTCAGCACCGCGCTCTACCGCGATCATCATGCCAATGTCGGCCAGTTGGTCGGGCGCATCGAAGCGCTGCTCGCCTCGCGCACCGTGGAGGCGGATCCGGCGGCGCTGATCGCCGCGGTGCGGGAGCTGTTCGGCACCTTCGCCGTCCATCTGTCGCTGGAGGACAGCGCGCTCTATCCCCGGCTGCTGGCCCATCCGGATGCCGCGCTGCGCAGCACGGCGGCGCGGTTCCAGACCGAAATGGGCGATCTGCGGGGGCGGTTCGACCAGTACCGCACGCGCTGGCCCGGCCCGGTCGCCGTCGCCAAGGACCCGGCCGCCTTCATCCGCGAGACGCGGGAGGTGGTCGCCGCGCTGAAACACCGCATCGGCCGCGAGGACCGCGAGCTGTACGACCTGATCGACCGCGCCGGGCTGGCGAGTGCGGCCTGACGGCGGAACCTTTCAAGCTTGAACTTGACCGAGGTCAATGACGTCAGGCGGTTACCGGCTTTCATGGGCGGCGGAATGACCGATGAGGAGGGAAGCCGCCCATGCGCGATCCCGATGTCGCACCGAATGTTTTCGCCTCCGATGCCCCTGCCTTCCACGAGCGCGCCCGCCGGTTCGAGACCGGGTTGAGCCGGGCCGGGCTGGGGCTGGTGCCCAAGCTGGGGCGGCGGGCCAGCGATGCGCTGCTCGCCCGGCTGCTGCGGCTGCTGGCCGAGCGGCATCCGCGTGCCTTCGAGGCGCTGCGCGAGATGCCGGACGCCCGCGTGCTGATCGAGCCGGTGGACGCGCCGGTCGCCCTGCTGATGCGTGTCGGGCATGATCTGTCGCTGCATGCCCTGCCCCGTGGGGTTGACGGTGTGGACGAGACGGGGGCCGACGCGGTGGTCCGGGGGCCTTATGCCCGGCTGCTCGACCTGCTGGAGGGGCGGATCGACGGCGATGCGCTGTTCTTCCGGCGCGAGCTGAGCATTTCCGGCGACACCGCGCTGATCCTGGCATTGCGCAACACGCTGGATGGCGAGGAGGAGATGGATCTGGTGGCCGACGCCGCCTCCATCGCCGGGCCGCTGGCCCGCGCCCTGCCGGTGCTGCGGCGCAATGCCGGGCCGGTGCTGGACCGGATCGAGGCGGCGCACCGGCTGCTGCCGCCGCCGTTGCGGCGGGGGATCGAGCGGGTGGAGGCGCGCATCACCGGGGTGCTGCCGGGCACGAGGGCCTAAGGAATCATGGACAATTTCGAGCTGATCTGCCCGGCGGGGACGCCGGCCGCGCTGCGCGCCGCCGTCGATGCCGGGGCCGATGCCGTCTATCTCGGCTTCCGGGACGAAACCAACGCCCGCAATTTTCCGGGGCTGAACTTCACCCGGCAGGATGTCGCCGACGCGGTGGATTACGCCCATGCGCGCCGCGTCGAGGTCTATGTCGCCATCAACACCTATCCGCAGGCGGGCAATCTCGGCCCCTGGCAGAAGGCGGTGGACGATGCGGCGCGGTTGAAGGTGGATGCCGTCATCCTGGCCGATCCGGGGCTGCTGGCCTATGCCGCCAAGCGGCATCCCGACCTGCGGCTGCACCTGTCGGTCCAGGCGTCGGCCGCCAATGTCGAGGCGATCCGGCTGTACCGCGATGCCTTCGGCGTGCGGCGCGTCGTGCTGCCGCGCGTGCTGACGGTGCCGGAAATCGCCAAGCTGAACGCCGAGATCGACATCGAGACCGAGGTGTTCGTCTTCGGCGGGCTCTGCCCGATGGCGGAGGGGCGCTGTTCGCTGTCCTCCTACGCCACCGGCCTGTCGCCCAACAAGCAGGGCGTCTGTTCGCCGGCCAACCATGTCCGCTACGAGCAGCGGGGCGGCGCGCTGGCCTCCACGCTGGGCGGCTTCACCATCAACGTGTTCGGCGAGGGCGAGCAGGCCGGCTATCCGACGCTGTGCAAGGGCCGCTTCGTCGCTGGTGACGGCGCCGGGGAGGGGCCGGCCTATCTGTTCGAGGAGCCGACCAGCCTGAACGCGATGGACCTGCTGCCGGAACTGAAGGCGGCCGGCGTGCGGGCGCTGAAGATCGAGGGACGGCAGCGCGGCAAGGCCTATATCGCCGCGGTGGTGCGTGCCTATCGCGAGGCGCTGGAGAGTTTCGCCGCCGGGCGGCCGGTGTCGCACATCGATCTGCAGGCGATGGTCGAGGGCGGGACCCAGACCACCGGTGCCTATACCCGCGGATGGCGGTGAGGAGTTTTACGGAATGACTGCGTCACTCACTTTGGGGCCGGTGCTGTTCAACTGGCCGGTCGACCGCTGGCGCGACTTCTACGCCCGCATCGCCGACGAGGCGCCGGTGGACACGGTGATCGTCGGCGAGATCGTCTGCTTCAAGCGGGCGCCCTTCTTCGCCGAGGCGATGGGGGACGTGATCGAACGGCTGAGCGCCGCCGGCAAGACGGTGTGGCTCGCCAGCCCGATCCTGGTCGGCAGCGAGCGCGAACGGGCGGCGATGCGCGATCTGGTGGAGTCCGATGCCGGGCTGCCCGACGGCGGCCTGATCGAGGCGAACGACATGGGGGCGCTGGCCCTGCTGGCCGGGCGGCCCCATGCGGTCGGGCCGACGATCAACGTCTACAACGAGGCGACACTGGGCTGGATGGCCGAGCGCGGCGCGGTGGCGGTGTCGCTGCCGGCGGAACTGCCGGCGGCCACCGTCGCGGTGCTGGCCAAGGCCGGCCGGGAACTGGGGGTGGAGACCGAGGTGCAGGTCTGGGGACGGGCGCCGCTCGCCATCTCGGCCCGCTGCTATCACGCGCGCGCCCACGGGCTGCACAAGGACGGCTGCCAGTTCGTCTGCGGCAACGACCCGGACGGCATGCCGGTGACGACGATGGACGGCCAGCCCTTCCTGACCGTCAACGGGACGCAGACGATGTCGCACGGCTGTTTGTGCCTGGCGGCGGAGATGAATGAGTTGGTGGAGATGGGGGTTTCGCGCTTCCGCCTGTCGCCGCAGGCGATGGACATGGTGCGCGTCGCCGAGGCGTTCCGGGCGGTGCTGGATGGGCAGCGCGACGGGGCGGAGGTCGCCGCCGAACTGGGCGGGCTGATCGACGCGCCGCTGGTGAACGGGTTCTACCACGACACCGCGGGGGCGCTGCGGGTGGCGTGAGGGGGGTAGATCCTGCGAAGTTATACCCCCACCCTAACCCTCCCCCGCTGGGCGGGGGAGGGGATCAAGTGCTTGTTCGGAAAAGTAACAGCAGTCCCTCCCCCGCCCAGCGGGGGAGGTTAGGTGGGGGCATCGTCAGCCTACCACTCCCCAATCACATGCCATCACGCGATCGGCTTGCGATCCTCGTCCTCGTCCTTCAGGCCGGCCTTGAAGCTCTTGATGCCCTTGGCGAAGTCGCCCATCACGGACGGCAGCTTGCCGGCGCCGAACAGCAGGAGGACGACCAGCAGCACGATGGCCCAGTGGAACAGGCTGAAGCTTCCCATGACGATGATCCGATCTCTTTAAGCCGGCAGCCGCAGGATGCGGCCGTCGGGATGGGTGAAGCGGGCGGTGACGCCGGGATAGGCGGCCAGGATGGCCGGAACCCGATCCGCCGGCACCACCGACAGCGCGGTCGACAGCGCGTCGGCCGTCGTGGCGTCCGGTGCCTGCACGGTAACCGCCAGCCACTGGGCGGCGCAAGTGCCGCTCGCCGGGTCGAACAGGTGGGTGAAACGGCCCGCCGTGTCGAAACGGGTGCCGTAGCCGCCCGAGGTCGCCATCGCGCCGTCGGTCAGTTCGACCATGGCGGTGGTGCGGTCCGGGTTGCCGGGATCGGCCAGACCGACGGTCCAGGGACGGCCGGAGGGGTGATGCCCCAGCGCGCGCAGCTCGCCCATGTCGACCAGCACATGCTCCAGACCTTCCGCCTTCAGCCGTTCGGTGACGCGGTCGGTGATGTAGCCCTGGGCGATGCCGTTCAAGGTCACCGCCATGCCGCCGGCGGCGAAGGCGATGCGGTCGGGCTCCACCCGCAGGGCGCGGACATCGACCAGCGCGCGGGCGGCGCGGACGGCGCCCTCCGGCGGGCCGGCGGGGTCGGCGTCCGGGCGCTCGAAATGGCCGGCATAGAGCTGCCACAGCGGCTGCACCGTGGGATCGAAGGCGCCGCCGGTGTTGCGGGCGGCGGCGGCGGCCTCGGAGAGAAGCCGCACGAGGTCGGCGGGGGGCGAGTCCAGCACGCCGTCGCGGTTGAGGCGGCGCAACGCGGAGTCGGCGCGGTAGAGGCTGAAGACACGCTCCAGACGGGCGACTTCCTCCAGGCTCAGCGCGATCAGGCGGTCGGCTTCGGCCGGGTCGGGATGGGCGATGCTCAGGCTGGCGTCGGCGCCGAGCGCCACGCCGCGCCAGACGCGGACGGGAACTCCTTCAGCGCGCAGCAGGCGGTGCGGCAACAGCGAGAGGCCGGCGGCGACGGCGCCGATGGCGAGGAAGCGGCGTCTGGCCAGGGGACGGGTGAAGACGGTCTGCATCAATGCTCTCCCTCGGCCATGGTGGCGGCGGGCGGGGCGAGGATCTGGTCCTCGGGCACGTCGGCGAAGCGCAGGACCTTGCCGCCGTTGGCCTGGGCGAAGCGCTCGGCCGCCGATTTGTCGGAGAAGGGATAGGGTTCGGCGTCGCCCATGCCACCGCGGAGCTTGCTGCCGAGGACGTACCAGGCTTGGCGCGCTTCGACCCAGGCGGTCATGTCGGGGGCGGCGGGATCGGTCGCCTTGGCCACGTCGGTGACATAGATCGCGCTGATCTCCTTCGGCTCCTCCGGCAGCATGGTGAAGGCGAAGGTGTCGCGGACGGAGGACAGCCAGATCGGCCGCGCTTCTCCCTTCACCAGGATCTGGCCCTTGGGACCGGGATGGTCGGCGAGGTTCATGCCGCAGTAATGGCCGACGGCGTCGGCGGTCAGGGTGACCGGCGGCGGCGGAGCGATCTCCGCCTTCTCCTGCTTGCAGGCGGCGAGCGGCAGCAGCAGGGCGGTGGCGAGGAGGGCGGCCCGGAGGATCGAGAGGGTACGCATCAGATCTGCTTCCTCGAAAAGAGGGCGGCGGCCAGCGCCAGCGGGGCGGCGATCCAGCCGGCCATCACCGCCAGCAGAAGCGGGACCGACAGCTGGACATGGGCGGCGAGGCCGGCAGTGCCGGCGAAGGCGCTGACGCCCTTGAAGCCGGTGAGGTTGAACAGGCGGTAGGCGTCGGCCGGGTTGGCGAGCAGCAGCCAGTTCAGCGCCTCCACCCCCAGGCCGCTGCCGCTGGCGAGGATGCCCAGCAGCGCCATGTCGTAGAGCAGGACGAAGCCGAGCCACACCGCCACGGCGATGCCGGCCGCCGTGCCGCGGTCGCGGACGATGGTGGAGGCGAGATAGCCGAGCGCGGTGAAGGCGGCGCCCAGCATGACGCTGGACCCGATCATCGAGGCGAAGGCGCGCCAGCTTTCCGGACCGATGGCGGTGTTGCCCATGGCGAGCGCCACGCCGGCGGCGCCGTAGCCGACCACGGTCGCCAGCGCGATCACCGCGGCATGGCCGAGAAACTTGCCGAGCAGCAGCTGCCAGCGCGCCACCGGGTAGGACAGCAGCAGGGTCATGGTGCCGCGGTCGATCTCCCCCACCACGGCGTCGAAGGACAGCAGCAGCGCGATCAGCGGCAGGAGGAAGATGGTCAGGCTCGACAGGCTGACGATGGTGACCTCGACCGGGCCGACGCCGACCGTGCCGGTGGGGACGGATCCGAGGAAGCTCAGCGTCAGGGCCAGTGCGGCCATCAGCAGGGTGGTGGCGACGACCCAGCGGTTGCGGGTGGCCTCGCGCAGTTCCTTGCCGGCGATGATGAGCAGCGTGTTCATTCGGCGGCCTCCCGGCGCAGGAAATGGGCGTACATCTCGTCGAGGCTGGGCTGGACGATCTCGATGTCCTCCACAGCAGGGCCTTCGCAGGCGATGCGGCGGACCAGACCGACCTTGTCGTCGTTGGCGCAGGCCAGTTCGACCACGCCGCCGGCCAGACGGGTCAGGGCGGCGCCCTCCCCCACCCTGGCCGCCAGCGCGTCGATGTCGTCGGTCGGCAGGGTCAGGCGGATGCGGACCGGAAGCTGGGCGAGGCTGCGCAGGGTGGCGAGCGAGCCGTCGGCGACCTTGCGGCCGCGGTTCATCACCACGACGCGGTCGGCCTGCCCTTCCAGTTCGGTCAGGGCGTGGCTGCACAGCAGGATGGTGGTGCCCTGGTCGCGCAGCTCCGCCACGATGGCGTAGAAGCTCTGGCGCAGCGCCGGGTCGAGGCCGGTGGTCGGTTCGTCGAGGAACAGCAGCTTCGGGCCGCCGAGCAGGGACTGGGCCAGTGCCAGGCGCTGGCGCATGCCCTTGGAATAGGTCGAGACGCGGCGCTTGATCGCGGCGGGCTCCAGCCCGACCTTTTCGAACAGCGCGTCGTTGTCGCGGCGCGGGGCGCCCTTCAGCCGGGCGTAGAAGTCCAGCGTCTCCCGCCCGGTCATGTTGGGGTGGAAGGCGACGTTTTCCGGCAGGAAGCCGATCTGGCGGCGGATGTGAGAGCAGGAGGCGCTGGCCGGGTCACCGCCCAGCACGCGGATGCGGCCCTCCGTCGGGGTGGTCAGGCCGAGCATCAGCTTGATGAGGGAGCTTTTGCCGGCGCCGTTGTGGCCGACCATCGCCACGCATTCGCCGGGCGCCAGCGTCAGGTCCACGCCGCGCACCGCCTCGGTCTCGCCATAGCGCTTGGTGACGCCCTGCACCTCTGCGGTGAAGTCGGTCATGGCTGTTTCCTTTCGGCGGTTTGTAGCGAGGTGGGCATGGGGGGTGGCGCCATCAGCGGCGCGCTGTCGATCACGCCGCCGGGATGCAGGGCCGGGAACTGCTTCTGCGCCCAGCGGATCACCTGGACGCCGGGGCTGTTCATCAGCAGCTTGGCCGCCGGATACTCCCACATCACCCGGTCGACCACGTCGTTGGGGCGATAGGGCTCGTCGGAGATTCCGTCGCCGTTCAGGTCGAAGGCGGCATTGTCGGACCAGTAGTTGCCGCGCCCATTCTCCGACCAGTCGAGGTAACGGGTGCCGACATACTTGACCTGGGTGCGATTGCCGATGAAGGCGTTGCCGGTCAGGCTGTTGCGCTCCGACCCGGCGGTGAAATGGACGCCGATCTCGCAGCCCTCAAACCGGTTGCCGGTGAAGCGGTTCTTGTTGGCGTTGTAGATGAAGACGCACTTCCAGGTGCCGCTGCGCAACCGGTCGCTCATCGCCTCGCTGTCGCGGGGGATGTCGTTGTCGGGCAGCGCCTCGCCGCTGTCGGAGACCGCCCCGGCGAAGCTGCCTTCGATCACGTTGCCTTCGATGCGCGAGCCGTTGGCGCTGTTCAGCATCAGCCCATGTTCGCGGTCGGCCTTGGAGCGGTTGTTGCGGATCAGCAGGTTGTTGGAGAACATCACCGCATAGCCGACATTGTTCCCGATGGAGACGTTGTCGGTCAGCTCGGAATCGTTCGTGTACATGTAATGGATGGCGAACCGGACACGCTCGAACCGGTTGCCGGAGAAGACGTTCTTGCGGGACGAGGTGGTGAACAGCCCGTCGCGCCCTTCGCGCACGCTGTTGTCGAGCACACGGGTGCCCGGCGCGTTCCACAGTTGGATGCCGTTGCCGCGTTCCGACACGCGCAGGTCGGTGCGGCCGACGATATCGTTGCGGCGGACCAGGCTGTCGGCGGCGCCCCAGATATAGACGCCGATCAGGTTGTCGCGCAGCCGGTTGTGTTCGACCACGGCGCCGCGCGCCTCCTTGCCGAGGAAGATGCCGGAATTCTGGTCGATCAGGCTGAGGCCGGAATTGCGGATCTCGAGGTTCCGCACGGTGACGTCGGGAGCGAGCACGGTGAGCGTGCTGTCCTTGCCGTTGCCGTCGATGACGGCGCCCGGTTCGCCGGTCAAGGTGACCGGGGTGCGGACCGTCAGCGGCCCGGGATGAACGCCGGTGGCCAGCACCAGCGTATCCCCCGGAGCCGCCGAGGCCAGCGCCGCCTGCAAACTGCCCGGTGCCACCGTGACCGTGGCGGCGGCCAGCGGTTCCGTCACCAGGGCAAGTGTGACACCGAGCAGGATGGAGAGGCGGTGACGCATGGGGTGCTCTCGGAACTGTGACGAGTGCCCCGCCCGCCCCCGCCCCTGGAGGGGTGGAGGCGGGTGGAGCGTCGCGGGTCAGGTGGAGGACGGCTCGACGATCATGCGGCCGGCCATTTCCATGTGCAGAGCATGGCAGAACCACTGGCAATAGTACCAGTGCACGCCCGGACGATCGGCGGTGAAGGTGACCGAGGCGGTCGCCTGCGGGCCGACTTCCATGCAGACGCCGTAGTTGGTGATGCTGAAGCCGTGGGTCAGGTCGTCGATGTCATCCATGTTGGTCACATAGACGGTCACCTCGTCACCCTGCTTGACCGTGAACTCCTCCAGCCCGAAGGCCGGGGCACGCTGCCACATGTAGACGCGGACCTTCTTGCCGTCGCGGATGACCTTGGTGTCATCCTCCAGCACCACGCCGTCCTTCTTGGCCTGCTGGCGCGCCTCTTCCCACATCGGGTCGTTGCGGTCATAGACCGAGCGCGGGTTCACCTTGGAGCGGTGGACGATCAGCGTGTCATGCGGCTCGGCGAAGGTGGGGCCGTCATGCACCAGCTTCATCTCGTCGCCGGAGATGTCGATCAGCTGGTCGTTCTCCGGCTTCAGCGGGCCGACGTTGAGGAAGCGGTCCTTGGAGAACTTGTTCAGCGACACCAGCCACTTGCCGTCGGCCTCCTTGGTCTCGCCCATGGAGGTGTGGTTGTGGCCGGGCTGATACTGGACGTCCAGCTTCTGGACGATCGGGTCGACCTTCTCGCCCTTGTAGGCACGCCGCGCCTTGTCGATGTTCCACTTCACCAGCTGGCTGTCGAGGAACAGGGTGGTGTAGGCGTTGCCGCGGCCGTCATAGGCGGTGTGGAGAGGCCCGAGGCCCAGCTGCGGCTCGGCGACGACGACGTCGCGCGGCTTGATCTTGTCGTTGAACAGGTCATCCAGCAGGCGCACGTCGAACACGGTGACGGTCGGCGACAGCTTGCCGTTCACGGTGACGTGGATGCCGTCCGGAGCGGCGTTGATGCCGTGCGGGTTGGCGGGCACCGGGATGTAGCGGGTGAAGGCGCTGCCGTGGCGGCCGTCGACCACCGGCACGCCGTTCACCAACGGGATCTTGCCGGACTTCACCGCCTCGTCGATGCGCTTCAGGTTGAAGACGACGACCCAATCCTGCTCGGCGCTGGTCATCTCCGCCGCGGTGACGCCCTCTTCGGAGTCGTAGCAGGTGGAGAAGGCGTATTTGCCCTGATAGTCGGCGTCGGTGTTGTCGAGGTTGCCGTCGACCCAGACCTGCCACGCGATCTTCATCGTGTCGCCGTCGATGGCGGTGAAGTGCGACTTGTAGGCCTTCGTGTTGGTCAGGTCGCGGCCATCATTCGGGGTCGGCACGCGCTGTTCGCCGTTGGCGAAGACATAGCCGGTGCGCGGGTAGCGCTGCGGACGCAGACCGTGGATCGCGGCGGCGTTCGGGATCTCGATGATGGTGTCGGTCTTCATGATGTCGCAGCGGATGCGCGCGACACGGGTGTTGGCCTTGTCGTTGATGAAGATGTAACGGCCGTCATAGGTGCCGTCGGTGAAGGACATGTGCGGGTGGTGGGCGTCGCCGTTCAGATAGATGCCGCCGCGCGTCTCCAGGAACTTCTTGGTTTCCGGGAGCATGTGCTCGGTCAGGATCTTCCGGCTTTCGTTGGTCATGCCCCAGCCGGTGGCGGAGCAGCGGTTGAACACCGGAATGCGCATCAGTTCGCGCATCGACGGCAGGCCGAGGATGCGGACTTCGCCCGAATGCCCGCCGGAATGGAAGGCGTAATATTCGTCGAGATCGCCCGGCTTCACCTCGGCGTTGAGGTGGCCGGCCTGGGCGTTGGCCGCCAGGGCTTCGGTGGCACCGAACAGGGCGCTGCCCGCGATGCCGCCGGCGGTCGCACCGCCGACCGCGCCGGTCAGCCCGGCAAGCGCCGCGGCCTTCGCCGTTCCGCCCAGTAGAGCACGGCGGTTGACGCCTGCCGTGTTGTTGGTCTCACTCGACATAGTCTGCTCCTTCGCTGACCCCGCTTTTGGGGTTGTCATGAGACCCGTTGCGACCGGGTCCCGTTATGGGGATGAGGGGATGGCGGTCAGGACTGGTGCGGCCGGATCGTCAGCCGGCCGGTGGCCGGATCGGCGGTGGGCACCGTGCTGCGGGAGGTGGCGCCGGCGGGGGCGGGCTGGGCCGCAGCCGCGGCCGCGGCTTCCTTTTCCGCCGCCAGCCGGGCCTCGGCGGCCTGCCACTTCTCGCGCTTCTGCCGCTTCTGGATCATGACCGGACATTTGTGGTCGTGGTGGTAGAGCATCTGGCAGTGCAGGCACTGGATGCATTCGTTGGGGTTGATCGAGCCGTCGGGGTGGATGGCCTGGACCGGGCATTCGTTGCCGCAACGCTGGCAGGGGCTGCCGCATTCCTTGTAGCGGCGCAGCCAGTCGAACATCCGCAGCCGGCCGGGGATCGCCAGCGCCGCGCCCAGCGGGCAGAGATAGCGGCAGAAGAAGCGTTCGATGAACAGGCCGGCCGCCAGCAGCGCCACGGCGAAGGCGACGAACCACCAGTCGCGGACGAAATGCAGGATGATGGCGGTCTTGAACGGCTCGATCTCCGCCGCCTTCTCCGCCGTGCCCAGCGATTGCAGCGACAGGGCGAACAGCATCAGGAAGATGATGTATTTGATCGGCCACAGGCGCTGGTGCAGGCCGAAGGGCACGGTGATCTGGCGGATGCCGATCTTCTTCGCCGCCTTCGACAGCAGTTCCTGCAGCGAGCCGAACGGGCAGAGCCAGCCGCAGAAGGCGCCCCGGCCCCAGAACAGCAGCGACGCCGCCACCGAGAACCACAGGATGAACACCAGCGGGTCCATCATGAAATAGTCCCAGCGGAAATCGGTGCGCAGCGCGTTGGCGAAGGTCAGGACGTTGACAACCGACAGCTGGGCCGTGGCGTACCAGCCGAGCCAGACCAGGGTGAAGACCAGATAGGCCGTCCGCACCCGCTCATACAGCGCCGGACGCTTGGTCAGCTGGTCCTGGAAGAAGAAGATGCCGGTCAGCAGAAGGATGGCGACGGACAGGATGGCGACATCGACCTTCCGGTTCTGCCAGATGCGCTGCCACAGCGGCGTTTCGGCGGCTTCCTCCGCCTCCGCCGCACCGGCGGCCTGGATGGCGGCGCTGTGGCTGGCGGATTGGGCGGACGCCGGTGCGGCGGCCGATGCCGGGGCCGGGGCCGGAGCGGCCGGCTTTTCGGTCTTCAGGAACTTGTCGGGCGGCTGGTAGCCGAGGTCGAAGGTGACGAACACCTTGTCGAGCGCCGCGATGGCGCGCTGGACCAGCAGCTGCAGGCGCCAGGAGTCGGCCGGGTTGAACTCCGCATTCTCCGGCAGGACGAACAGGCCGATTTCCGGGAAATCGGGGGCGCCGGCGGCGGCGACGCTGCCCAGGCGCTTGTGCATCTTGTCGCGGAAGCGGACGGAGCCCTCATGCTGCACCAGTTCGATGCGGTCGAAGATGCCGCCGCGGACATAGCCCGAGCCTTTGAAGGAATAGCGCCCCTGCCCCGCAACCAGGATCGCCTGCTGGCCCGGCTTCAGCTGCTTGGTCAGGGTCTCGTACTCCGCATCGCCCAGCAGCGAGCGGCCGATGGTGGGAATGGTCACCAGCGCGGCATAGAGGTCGATGAAGGTCTCGTCGGGGCTGCCGGCCTCGGCGCGGGCGATGGCCTCCGCCTTGCCGGTCTTCTCGAAGGCGGCATTCACCTCCCCCACCGTCAGGGTCAGCCGGCGCACCGATCCGTCGCCGATCAGGGTCGCCCAGTCCTCGACCCCGGTCTTCGACAGGTCGATGGTCTTGGTCACGACCGGTTCCGCGTCCGTCCCGCCCTGCCCCAGCGACTGCATCACCTTCTTGCCGGAGCGGATGATGGAATCGCCGATGACCATCACGGTCACCGTCGCACCCGACACGATGTCGACCGGCGGGCTGGCGGCGCTCTGGCTGGCGAGCTGCAGCACGTTCTTGCCGACATAGCCGTTGATGAAGCCGTTGATGCGGGCCGGCGGGATGCCGATCAGCACGATGGGCTCGTGATGGTCCATCAGCCGGGCGCCGGTCACCGTGCCGTCCGCCGCCAGCCCGACCACCACGTCGATCGGCCGGCCCGAATAGCCGGTGGTGTTGACATAGTCCGACGTCAGATAGGCGTGGCCCACCACGGCGTCGCCCTTGTAGACGGGGACGGTGGGGGCATTCGGGGTGGGCTTGCCGAAGCGGTCGGCACCGGGGACGAGATCGGAAGGCTGCAGCTTCGCCAGATAAGGCAGCAGCCGGCCGCTCTCGGCCGCCTCGGCCGCGGCAATGCCGGTCAGCAGCAAAAGGACGGCGACAAGTGCCGATCCCACCCAACGTTGCAAACGCGTGAACCTCACGACGGCCATCCTCCGGCTTTCGCCAATTGGCTTCGGTGTTTCCGGCGGATCAAATACCCAGCCAGAGCGTAAGGACTTGACCAAGGTCAAGAGTTCGGCGGATCGCCGTACGAATTGCGCCAGATCAACAGCCCTCGACTGGGGTTGTGATTTGGTGAGGGAAATACCCTCTCTGGCTGTGTGGCTTCCTTTCTCCCCAGAAGTGAAGGGGGGATGGGGAATTACTCGCCTGATGGCATACTCCCTAGGGGCAGTGGGCTGCTGCGAGACGTTTCCAGCAATTTGCGGTTGGAACGGTCAGCCCGAGATAAAGCGGAAGGCCGCATCCCATGAGCGCAGCCCGGCAAGGCAGCCCAGCCCGCAATGTCGATGCCTCCACCTCTGCCGACCCGCGCCCGCCGGTTGACCAGGGCACCCGCCGGCGCGAGATCGCGATGTTCCTGCTGCTGGCGGTGTTCATCTGGCCGGTGCTGTCGATCGCCGTGGTCGGCGGCTATGGCTTCATCGTCTGGATGTCGCAGATGATCCTGGGTCCGCCCGGTCCGCCGCCGGTCTGACGGAGGGACCGTCCTATGGCCGATGATGGCTTAGATGGTCGATCCATAGACCGGGGAAGGCGGGGCCTCCTGCGCGGTCGGCCGGCGGCAGGGCCGGCGCCGATCCATCCCCCCTGGTCCCGTCCCGATTATTTTACCGCACTCTGCACCCGCTGCGGCGCCTGTGCCGCGGCCTGTCCCGAGGCGATCCTGCGGCCCGGCGACGGCGGCTATCCCGAGGTCGATTTCACGCGCGGGGAATGCAGCTTCTGCGGCGCCTGCGCCGATGCCTGCGCCGAGCCGATCTTCGACCGGACGGTGCCGCCCTGGGCGTTGCGGGCGAGCGTCGCGCCATCCTGCCTTGCGGTGCAGAGAGTGGTGTGCCGGAGTTGCCAGGACGCCTGCCCGGAAGGGGCGATCCGTTTCCAGCCGGCGGCCGGCGGGGCCGCCCATGCCTGCATCGACGACGCGGCCTGCACCGGTTGTGGCGCCTGCGTCGCCGCCTGCCCGTCCGGCGCCGTCACCCTCACCCACCAGACCGCCCCTCACAAGACCGGGAGCCCAAGCCATGCCGTTCGATGACATCACGGGATTGGGGACGAGCGCCGAACGGCATCTCGCCTCGCTGCTGCTGCATGTGCGGCCGGACCGGCAGGCGATGGTGCGCGCCGCCATCGCCACCCTGCCCGGCACCGAACTCCACATCGAACAGGCCGGCAAGATGGTGGTCACCGTCGAGGGACCGCATGAGGGCTGGATCGCCGACCGCATGACCGCGCTGCACCTGCTGGACGGCGTGTTCTCCGCCGTCATGGTCTTTCACCACATCGACCGGGGGCACATCGACCGCGCGGAGGTGGAGGCCGCCGAGGGGAGCTAGCCCTGCCCTGCCCTGCCAGCCGGATCCGAACACCAGAAGAAGAAGGGGGATGCCCATGTTGGACCGTCGCGACTTCATCAAGGCCCAGGCGGTGGCCGCCGCTGCCGCCGCCGGGGGCATCAGCCTGCCGGCCGCCGCACAAAGCTCGCTGGTGGCGGGCGAGGACACGGCGCTGAAATGGTCGAAGGCGCCCTGCCGGTTCTGCGGCACCGGATGCGGCGTGATGGTCGCGACCAAGGACAACCGCGTCGTCGCCACCCACGGCGACATGCAGGCGGAGGTGAACCGCGGCCTGAACTGCGTGAAGGGTTATTTCCTGTCGAAGATCATGTATGGCGAGGACCGGCTGACCCAGCCGCTGCTGCGCATGCGCGACGGGCAATATCATAAGGAGGGCGAGTTCCAGCCGGTGTCGTGGGACCGCGCCTTCGACGAGATGGCCCGCCAGTGGAAGCGGGTGCTGAAGGAGAAGGGGCCGGAGGCGGTCGGCATGTTCGGCTCCGGCCAGTGGACGATCTGGGAGGGCTATGCCGCGACGAAGCTGATGCGCGCCGGCTTCCGCACCAACAACCTAGACCCGAACGCCCGCCACTGCATGGCGTCGGCCGCCGTCGCCTTCATCCGCACCTTCGGCATGGACGAGCCGATGGGCTGCTACGACGATTTCGAGAATGCCGACGCCTTCGTCCTCTGGGGCTCCAACATGGCGGAGATGCACCCCATCCTGTGGACCCGCGTCACCGACCGCCGGCTGGCGCACCAGCATGTCAAAGTGGCGGTGCTGTCCACCTTCGAGCATCGGAGCTTCGAGCTGGCCGACATCCCGATGATCTTCACGCCGGGGACCGATCTGGCGATCCTGAACTTCATCGCCAACCACATCATCCAGACCAACCGGGTGAACAGGGAGTTCGTCGAGAAGCATTGCAACTTCCGGCTCGGCCAGAAGGACATCGGCTATGGGCTGCGGCCGGAGAATGTGCTGGAGGTGCGGGCGGCCAACGCCAAGGACCCGACCGATTCCAAGCCCATCGATTTCGACGCCTTCGCCAAGTTCGTCAGCACCTACACGGCGGATTACACGGCTGAGCTGACGGGAGTGCCGAAGGAGCGGCTGCTGGCCCTGGCGGAGCTGTATGCCGATCCGAAGACCAAGGTCATGTCGCTGTGGACCATGGGGTTCAACCAGCATGTCCGCGGCGTCTGGGCCAATCACATGGTCTACAACATCCATCTGCTGACCGGGAAAATCTCCCAGCCGGGGAACGGTCCCTTCTCGCTGACCGGCCAGCCGTCGGCCTGCGGCACCGCGCGCGAGGTCGGGACCTTCGCCCACCGGCTGCCTGCCGACATGCAGGTCACCAACCCGACCCACCGTGCCCATGCGGAGGAGGCGTGGAAGCTGCCGAAGGACCTGCTGCCGGGCAAGATCGGCTATCACGCCGTGCTGATGGACCGGATGCTGAAGGACGGCAAGCTGAACGCCTACTGGATCATGGTGAACAACAACCTGCAGGCGGCACCGAACAGCGCCAACGAGACCTATCCCGGTTACCGCAACCCGGACAATTTCATCGTGGTGTCGGACGCCTACCCCACCGTCACCGCGTCCGCCGCCGACCTGATCCTGCCGGCGGCGATGTGGGTAGAGAAGGAAGGCGCCTACGGCAACGCCGAACGCCGCACCCATTTCTGGCACCAGCTGGTCACCGCGCCGGGAGAGGCGCGGTCGGACCTGTGGCAGTTGATGGAGTTCTCCAAGCGCTTCACCACGGATGAGGTGTGGCCGGCGGCGGTGCTGGACACCAATCCGTCATACCACGGCAAGACGCTGTTCGACGTGCTGTACCGCAACGGCACCGTCGACCGCTTCCCGCTGTCGGACGTCGATCCGGACTATGCCAACGACGAAGCCAAGCATTTCGGCTTCTACGTCCAGAAGGGGCTGTTCGAGGAGTATGCCGATTTCGGGCGCGGGCACGGCCATGATCTGGCGCCCTTCGACACCTATCATCAGGTGCGCGGCCTGCGCTGGCCGGTGGTGGACGGCAAGGAGACGCGCTGGCGCTACCGCGAGGGCTACGACCCCTTCGTCAAGGCGGGCGAGGACGTGCGGTTCTACGGCAACCCGGACGGCAAGGCCAACGTCTTCGCCTTCCCCTACGAGCCGCCGGCGGAGGCACCCGACCATGACTTCGACCTGTGGCTGGTGACGGGGCGCGTGCTGGAGCATTGGCACAGCGGGTCGATGACCATGCGGGTGCCGGAGCTGTACAAGGCGATGCCGATGGCGCTGGTCTTCATGCATCCCGACGATGCCAAGGCGCGGGGCTTGCGCCGCGGATCGGAGGTGAAGGTGGTCTCCCGCCGCGGCGAGATGCTGACGCGGGTGGAGACGCGCGGGCGCAACAAGCCGCCGCGCGGCGTGGTGTTCGTGCCGTGGTTCGACTCCGCCCGGCTCATCAACAAATGCACGCTGGACGCCACCGACCCGATCAGCAAGCAGACCGACTTCAAGAAGTGCGCCGTCAAGATCGTCGCTGCCTGAGGGAGGAGTTGAGCCATGCGACCCCATCACCTTGCCGCGCTGGCGGCCCTGCCCTTCCTCGTGCCGGCGGTTCTGTCGGCGCAAAGTACGCCCGCGCTGCGCCTGGACTCGCCGTTCCGGCCGCCGGTCAATTTCGTCGAGCAGAACCCTGCCCCGCCGATCCCGCCGGACGTCACCGACGACCGCCGCGTCGCCCGCAATTACCCGGAGCAGCCGCCGGTGATCCCGCACAATGTCCGTGATTACCAGATCACGCTGAACAACAACCAGTGCCTGACCTGCCACAGCCGCCGCTTCACCGAGGCGGTGCAGGCGCCGATGGTCAGCATCACCCATTACGTCGACCGTGAGGGCCAGACGCTGGGCGCCGTGTCGCCGCGGCGGTATTTCTGCATGCAGTGCCATGTGCCGCAGACCACGGCCCAGCCCATCGTCCCGAATACCTTCAAGGATCTCGACAGTCTGGTCAGCCGGCCGTCGGACCGGGGGGATCACCGATGAAACCGCGGGTTCCGGTGTCGCTGAAAAAGGCGTGGCAGACCTTCTCCCGTCCCAGCCGGACCTTCAGCCTGGGCTTCCTGACGCTGGGCGGCTTCATCGCCGGCGTGATGTTCTGGGGCGGCTTCAACACCGCGCTGGAGGCCACCAACAAGGAAGCCTTCTGCATCGGCTGTCACGAGATGCAGGCGAACCCTTATGAGGAGATGAAGCAGACCATCCACTTCACCAACAGGTCGGGCGTGCGGGCGACCTGCCCCGACTGCCATGTGCCGCATCAGTGGACCGACAAGATCGCCCGCAAGATGCAGGCGTCGAAGGAGGTCTGGGGCAAGATCTTCGGCACCATCGACACGCGCGACAAGTTTCTGGCGAAGCGCCGCGAACTGGCCGAGCATGAGTGGGCGCGGCTGAAGGCGAACAACTCGCTGGAATGCCGCAACTGCCACAGCGCCGATTCGATGGACATCACCAAGCAGGGGGCGCGGGCGGCACGCATCCATGAACAGTACCTGTTCACCGGGGAGCGCACCTGCATCGACTGCCACAAGGGCATCGCCCACCGCCTGCCCGACATGCAGGGCGTGCCGCCGGGTTGGAGCGAGGCGTCCGACAACCCGCAGAAGCCGATCGGGCATTGGCTGGCGAATGCGGGCGGGGAGGGGAGGTAGCTATCTCTCCCGCCCCGTGACGTCACTGGTCGGAATCCGACCACCCTTCGCGCGGTGGTCGGATTCCGACCAGTCTTACTTTCCGGCTCCGGCCAGGATGGCGTCGATGGCGGTGCGCATGTCGGCCAGCGCCTGCCGGTCGGTGTCGGACAGCGGCTGCGGCTTGGCCTGAAGTTCCTGCAGCACGTCGCGGGCCTGGAAGACCGGCTTGGAGACGCGCTTGGGCAGGGCGCTGGACGCGATGCCGGACGGGACGCTGACCGGTTCGCGCCTGGGCTGGGCGGCGGCCGGGGAGGGCGGGGAACCGGCCTCGGCGCGCTTCAGCTTCTCCCAGGCGCGGAGCTGCTCGTCTTGGTCGTCGATGGCGGCCAGCGCCTCCAGCTTCGCCTTGGTCGGGCGGAGCAGGGGATAGTCCTCGCGGATCGCCGGGGCCAGACGCTGGAAGGACAGCATCATGGTGACGTATGTCTTCTTGCGGCCCAACGCCTCGGCAAGCTGGCGGTGGGAATAGCCGTGCCGTTCGGCCAGCCGGGCCAGTGCGTCGGATTCCTCCAGCGGGTTCAGGTCACTGCGCTGGAGGTTTTCGACGATGGCGATCTCCTCGTCGTCGTCGCCGGTGAACAGGATGCCGAAGATGGTCTCCCGTCCCAAGAGCCGCATCGCCCGCAGCCGCCGCTCGCCATAGACCAGCTGCCAGCTGTCGTCGGCGGTCTGGCGAACGCCGATCGGTTGTTGCAACCCGTGACGCTCGATGGAGGCGGACAGCCCGCGCAGCTCGTCCTCGTCGAACTCGCGGCGCGGCTGGTTCGGGTTGGGGGCGATGCGGTCGACCGGCACCTCGACCAGATGCGGCGCGTGGCGGCTGAGGCCGAACAGCGCGTCCTTCATCCTTGCGGCTGCGGTGGCGCTCTGCGCCGGCTTGGTTGCCTTGCCGAGAAGACTACGCGACACGGTCGACCTCCTTGATGCGGGCGGTGCGTTCCTCGACCAGGGCGGAGGCGACGTCGCGATAGACAGCGGCGCCGGCCACGTCCGGCATCGCTTCCACCGCCGCGCGGCCGACCGAGGTCGCCTGGGCATAGACCGACGCCTTCGGCACCGGATCGAACACCCGCAGATGCGGGCCGTACTGTTCCTGGATCTGCTCCAGAACCTCGCGGTCGTTGCGTTCCCGCTGCTTGAAGATGGTCGGCACGATGCCGAGCACGCCGAGCGCGGTGTTCATCCGCCGGCGGATCTTCGCGACGTTTTCCAGCAGGAAGGCCATGCCGAGCAGGCTGAACTTCTCGGTCTGGCAGGGGATGATCGCGGTGTGGGCGGCGACCATGGCGTTCTTGGTCAGCTCGCCGATGTTGGGCGGCGTGTCGATGACGATGAAGTCGAAGCTGCGCTTCGCCGCGGCGATCTTCTCCTTCATGATGAAGTCGCCGCCGGCTTCCTTGCCCAGTTCCACCTCCGTCTCGGCAAGCCGGATGGAGGAGGGGGCGACGCGCAGGCCGCTTTCCGGCACGGTGACCAGGATGTCGTCCAGTTCCAGGTCGCCATGCATGACGTAGTAGAGGGTCTTGCCCTCCGTCTCCATCGTGTAGGAATCGATGCCGAGGTGCTGGGTGGCGTTGGCCTGCGGATCGCAGTCGATCAGCATGGTCGAATAGCCCTTCAGCGCCAGGGCCGAGGCGATGTTCACCGCCGACACCGTCTTGGCGCAGCCGCCCTTCTGGTTCGCCACGACGACGACCAGGGCAGGGCCGCCCAGCCTTTCCGGCTCCGGCCCGGCGATCTCGCGCGTCATCAGCGCATCGACGGCCGCCGGGATGCGCTCCGCGTCGTTTTCCCAGCGGCTGATCTTCTGCTTGTCATAGCGGCGCTGCAGCCGCCCGTTCAGCCAGACGGCGAATTCGGACTGCGACAGTCCTTTCGCTTCCCGTTGGGTCCGCAACTCCTCGCCCTTCACCGTCCCCTCCCCAGCATGAACAGGGCGGGAGGGTAGGGGTAGATGCTACAATGGTCAAGGAGGCCGTTGGGAGAGCGTGGCGGCAGACCTTCCAGAAGACGTGGTCCGGCCGGCACGGAGCGCCTCCACGGGGCTTATCCCGTCGAACTCGCCGTCCGCGATCTGCAGCCATGCCCTGAGCATCCAGGGTTTTCCACCGGCAGGGTCGCCCACGCAGAATTGTTTGACCAAGATCAAGACTCTCGGACCCGGTTTCTCCGATGCTTCCGACGTCGGGACCCACACGGCTCCCGGTCTCGATTTCGAACAGGGAGACCCTTCATGGCGAAGCTTCTGGACGGCAAGGTCGCCGTCGTCACCGGCGGCAGCAGCGGCATCGGCGCATCCATTGTCGAGCGCTATCTGGCCGAGGGTGCCAAGGTCGCCGTCTTCGCCCGCAGCGCCGGGGCGCTTCAGGACCTCGCCGCACGGAACCCCGATCAGGTGCTGGCCGTGCCCGGCGACGTCACCGTGCGCGCCGACCTCGAGCGACTGGTCGCGGCGACGGTCGAGCGCTTCGGCGGGGTGGACGTGGTGGTGCCGAACGCCGGGGTCGCCAAGGTGGTCTCCTTCGCCGACAGCGACGAACAGGCCATCCAAGAGCAGTTCTCGGTCAATTTCGTCGGGGCGCTGCAGACTGCGCGGCTGTTCCTGCCGCACATGCGCCGGGGCGGCTCGATCGTCTTCGTCACCACATTCCTGGTGCAGGTCGGCTTCCCCGGTCTGGCGATCTACAGCGCCAGCAAGGCGGCGCTGACCTCGGCGACCAAGACACTGGCGGCCGAACTGGCACCGCAGGGCATCCGGGTGAATGCTGTCGCCCCCGGCCCGATCGCCACGCCGATCTGGAGCAAGGTCGGCCTGCCCGAGGACGTGCTGGGCCAGGTCGCCGCCACCGTCACGGCCCGGTTGTTCCCCGGCGCGTTCGGCGCCCCGGAGAGCATCGCCGACGCGGCGCTGTTCCTCGCCTCCGATCAGGCAAAGAACATCTACGGCCAGGAGCTGGTGGTCGACGGCGGCTATACGGTGGGATGAGCAACTGTCTTGTTCATGTGTTGGTGGGAATGGCTGCCAGTGCGTCACGGACCCGAGCGTTGAGAATTGTCAGCATTTTGTGGATGACAGCGACGACGGCGACCTTTCCCGGCTTTCCGGCGGCTCTGAGGCGCTCGGAGAAGGCTTTGAGGGTTGGATCATATCGCATGGCGGTTAGTGCGGCCATGTAGAGTGCGTTGCGCAGTCCAAGGCGCCCACCGCGGATCATGCGCTTGGCGTCGCTCTTGCCGCTTTGGCGGGTGTAAGGGCACACCCCAACCAATGCGGCGATCTTTCGCCGGTCGAGCCTGCCCAGTTCAGGCAACTCGGCCAGCAGGGTGGCGACCGTGACCGGGCCGACTCCCTTGATCGAGTGGATCGGCTTGGTCACGGCGGTCCAGGCCGGATTGGCCTGGATCTGCTTGGCGATCTCGTCGCTGATCCGCTCGATCAGCGTTTCGAGCCGGGTCAGCAGGCCGCGCGTGGCACGGCGCAGGGAGGTGCTGGTCAAGCCACGCAGTTGATTGTCCAGCGCGGTCTTCTGCTCGATCAGCTGGCGGCGCCAGCGCACAGTCTCAGCCAGCCGCTCGGTGGCTTGGTCGAAGACCGCCGGGGTGGTGGTGAAGGTCTGGGCGAAGCGGGCGATGACGCGGGCGTCGATGGCGTCGGTCTTGGCGAACTGACCGGCGGCCTCGGCGAAGCGGCGCACGCGTACCGGATCGAGGATGGAGACGGTATAGCCCGCCTCGGCGAACTTGCGGGCGCAGCCCTTCTCGAAGCCACCGCTGGCCTCCAGGGCGATGGTGATCTGGGCCGGCTCGCCGTGGCGTTCCAGCCACGCCATCAGTTGTTTCCAGCCCTGCTCGGTGTTGTCCACGCGCCAGGAAGCGTTGCCGGGCAGGAGATGGACATCGAGAGCGTCTTTGCTTACATCAATGCCGACAAATATGAGAAGAAGTGCCATTCTTCGGATCCCTTCCTTGCCTGTTCGGCGGTCGTGCCAGGCAACTGTTCGGGCGTGGAAGACGGCGGAGCGGTCCCAAGCTCATCCGCGGCCGGCCAGGGCCAAGGGTTTAGCGGGTGCCGCTCCACCCTGGGGGGGTGGGGCATGCCCCACCCCCCCAGGGCTTCTTCTCTAGCAAAATTCAAAGACACAAGGGTTCCTCGGCCCGCAGCGCCACGCCGGCGGTGCTGACGCCCTTTCGGAGCGAAATGCGGTAGACCGAAACTGGCGCGCACCCCGTCTCGGCGGCGATCGCGGCTTCGGTCTAGCCGCGGTCGTCCCCACGGGGCACCAGCCCGCCGGAGCGCGCGCCGAATGGCCTGCTCCGAGCGCCCCGTCCGGGCCCCGCCTCTCCGTCCCGACCGGTCAGACTTAACAGCGCCGCGCGGTGCCGGACAAGGCCGGCGCCCCGATCGCGACATTCACCGGCCGACGCCGTGCACCAGCATGCGGCGCAGATAGCCATCCCCAGCTTTGGAGATGCCGCCCAGGGACTCCTTGCCACCGCTGGAATTTTGCCGCGGCACCAATCCGAGCCAAGCCGCCAAGTGGCGCGCTGAGGTGAAAGTCTTCGTATCACCGATGGTGGCCACCAGCGTCGTCGCAACGATCGGGCCGATGATCGTGGGCTGCAAGGGAAGGATCTCCGTTTCCAGAGGGTCGATCCCGTCAGCCGGTGTCACTCACCAGAAACGGAGGGCGTCCATCGCATCATAGCCTTTCAGAACAATCGGCCATCCACCGCAATCGCAAATAAATAATTTTGCTGAATATTTTAAATAATCATAAGAACTTTTGTGGCGCTATGAAATATCTTTAAACCATTGATTAAGTTATAATGTGTCAATTTTCTTCAGATGCTCCAGGCCGTGACTCACAGGATGATACGAGTGATGCAGTTCAGTAATGTGAAAATTTTTGCCAAGATCCTCGTCCTGGTGGTTCTGATGTCAGCAGTTACTGCTGTGATCAGCGTGATGGGCGTACGAGCGCTTACGACACTCGATCAGGACGCCGGTGAGATCGAGCAGGCTGGCCGTGAGGCGCTTACTGGCGCGCGAGCCAACCGCAACGTGATTGGTCTCAATCGCGCAGAATACTACATTGCCGCCGATCCCTCTCGCGCCGGGTTAAGTGAGGCGGAGAAGGAGGTCGCCGCTCAGCGGCGCGAACTCGAACAGCGGCTCACCGTTCTGAAGAAGACCGCCGACACGCGCCAAGCGGAGTTGCTCAGCGTCGTCGATGGGGCCTATGCCTCCTATCTGAAGGAACTGGATGATACAATCGTCCAGGCCCGCAATGTCGGGGACCAGATCAGTATGGATGCAGTGCGCAAGACTGTCCTCGACTCTGTCGTGACGTCGCGAACTGCCGCCAACCAACTTCAGGCCGCCATTAACGCTTACAACAAATACACCGACGACAAGACAAGTGCTGTTTCGCAAAACGCCAGCATCAATGCCCGATCTGTCCACAACATGCTGATTGCAGTGGCGGTGCTGGGCATTCTCAGCGGTATCGTCGTCGGTTTGCTAATCGCCCGATACGGCATCAGCCGTCCGATCAGCGCGTCGGTCACCAGTCTGCGCGGCCTCGCCGACGGCAACCTGAACGTCGATATCTATGGCGTTGGGCGCAAGGATGAGATCGGCGATATCGCTGGTACGATGCAGGTCTTCAAGGAGAACCTCCAACGTGCCCGCACCATGGAAGAGGAAGCCAAGCAGGCCGAGCAGCGCGCAATGGCAGAGAAGAAGCGCGCCATGAACGAGCTGGCCGACAGCTTTGAAGCCAGCGTGCAGGGCGTGGTCAGCACCGTATCGTCCTCGGCCACCCAGCTTCAAGGAAATGCCCAGAGCATGTCCTCAATTGCTGAGGAAACGACACGTCAAGCCTCTTCTGTGGCCGCGGCAACCGAACAGGCGTCCAGTAATGTCCAAACCGTCGCGTCGGCGGCCGAGGAGTTGTCCAGTTCGATCGCTGAAATCGCTCGGCAGGTAGAATCTGCCGCACAGATCAGCCGCACTGCGGTGGATGAAGCGCAACGCACCAACGCCACCGTCGAGAGCCTCGCCCAGGCTGCCGAGAAGATCGGTAGCGTGGTGTTGCTCATCCAGCAAATTGCCAGCCAGACCAACCTTCTGGCGCTGAATGCTACGATCGAGGCGGCTCGTGCTGGTGAAGCGGGCAAGGGCTTCGCCGTCGTGGCGTCCGAGGTGAAGAGTCTCGCCAACCAGACCGGGCGTGCCACCGAGGAGATCGCCAGCCAAATACAAGCGATCCAAAAGGAGACGCAGGGTGCTGTCAGCGCAATCCGGGGTATTGCCGACACGGTTCTGCAGGTGAACCAGATCGCCGCGACCATCGCCTCGGCGGTGGAGGAGCAGACCGCCGCCACCGGCGAGATATCACGCAATGTCCAGCAGGCCGCGCAAGGTACCTCTGAGGTTTCCCGCAGTATTGTTGGTGTCAACGAAGCCTCCAATCAAGCCGGTCAATCGGCCTCGGAAGTCTTGCGAGCCGCCAACAACCTGGGACTTCAGGCGCAGACCCTGCAGTCATCCGTAGATGAGTTTGTCAAACGCATCAGAACCGCATGAAGTTTGTCAAAGGGTTAGATACGGTGATCGACCGCCTTCAGGCGGTCGATGCTCTGTAATGTAGGCGAGGCATAAGCTTCCGCGCTGCCGAAGAGTCCGGTTATACTCAGCCCACAGTCACGCCGAGGCGGTGATTCTTCTCTCGTGCTTTACGAAAAATTCAAGAAGGTCTTCTTTACTGAACTGCTTTGCCGCGGCGCTTACGTATAGGATATAGTAGATCTGCCTTTTTTCCATCGATACACGCCCCCTTTCTTACTCATTCACCATCTTCTAGACACTTGGCGACACCGACCCGCAGGGCGTTGAGAGCCTCGTCGAAAGCGAAGTCTTCAATGAGCCGTGCGACGGCGTCGGCATGGTGGCCGAGCACCGAACGCAATTCACCCTCATGTGCGTGAAAGAGGGTACTCGCCGCCATATCATCAGCCGCAAGCAGTGCCTCAAGGTCCTTGATGACCGCACGCATGCGTGATGGGTCGACCGACGACACCATGGCTTTCTGCCCGGACGCCGCCGGCAGGGCCAGCGCGATCGCGGCTTTCAGCGTCTCTACGCTCTGCCCGACGGCTCGAGCGCGCGCCATGAGCCCGTTCAGGGCTTCCGGGCCGGCACCGGGTTTGGGCAAGGCAGCAATGGCCGCTTCCAGCGACGCCGCCTCATCGCGCAGGCGGAGCGCACCAAGGGTTGCGGCGACACCCTTCAGAGTGTGTGCCGCCCGCCGGGCTCCGATGAAATCGCCGATGACGAGAGAGGCAGCAGCCGCATCCGTCTGGTGGTCCTGGACGAAGCGGGACAACAGACGCAGGTAAAGGTCCAGCCGTCCGTTTGCCGCCTTCAGTCCCAACCCGACATCAAGTCCCGGCACCGCTTCCAACTTCCTGCGCACGGCATCCGATACATCTTTGTCAGAAGAATCGACCGTCCGACCCGACGATGGTGAGCTGCCTTTCCCCGTCGTGACAGGCCTTTGCGGCAACCAACGGAGCAGTGCCGCGTACAGCGCCTCGGGATCGACCGGCTTGGCGATGTGGTCGTCCATGCCCGCGTTCAGGCAGGCCTGCCGGTCCTCGTCAAAGGCATTCGCCGTTATCGCCAGGATCGGCGTCCGAGCGTGCAGCGGAAAGCCACGGATGGCGCGGGTCGCGGTCAGACCATCCATTTCCGGCATCTGCATGTCCATCAGGATGAGGTCGTAGGCTGCAGCCTGCGCCATGTCCACGGCATGCCGCCCGTCCCGGGCGACGTCGACCTCAAGGCCAACCTCGTTGAGCAATTCGAGTGCGACCTCCTGGTTGACCGGGTTATCCTCGGCCAGAAGCACACGGCTGCCCGGTCGCTGGCGCAAACGCGCTTCAGCTTCGCCGGGCGCCAGCTCATGGACGGGGACCCTCGCTCCCGACAGCAGTTCCTCAAGCGCGTCGGTCAAGCGCGAGGGGGAAAGCGGCTTGATGAGCACGCTCGCATAGCCGGTGCGGACCAGTTCGTCCCTGGACACGCCGTCGCCATACGCGCTGACCAGCAGGCATGAGGGCGGCCGTGCCAGCGGCATGGCCATGAGGCGGCGGCCGACCTCCAGCCCGTCCATCCCCGGCATCTGCCAGTCCACCAGCATAAGGTCGAACGGCCTGCCGGCTGCCTCCGCGGCGGCCACACAAGCAAGCGCGTCCTGGCCGCTCGACACCGCCGTGACCAGGATGCCGATTTGGTCAAGCATGTCGGAGAGCGACTCCCGCGCTTCCTGCAGATCGTCGACCACCAGCACCTGCCGCCCCTTCAGGTCGACCGCGGGCGTCCGCTCCGGCGGGACGCTCCTCACAATGCCCAGAGGCAATTCGATCCAGAAGGTACTGCCCACGCCCAAGCTGCTCTCGACGCCGATGCGCCCGCCCATCAGCTCTGTGAGGTGGCGGCTGATCGCCAGTCCCAGACCCGTTCCACCGTACCGCCGCGTGGTCGAGGTGTCGGCCTGCTGAAAGGGCTGGAACAGGCGATCCTTCTGCTCGGGGGTCAACCCGATGCCGGTGTCGGTGACCTCGAAGCGGACGACAACGCCTTGTGCGGTGGTCGCGACGGCCCGGCCACGCAGACTGACACTGCCGGCATCCGTGAACTTGACGGCATTGCTCATGAAGTTGAGCAGGATCTGCCCAAGGCGCAGTTCGTCCCCGCGCAACATGTGGGGGACATCCCGCAGATCGAGGACGATTTCCAGACCCTTCGCCGCCGCCTTGTCGCGAATCAGCGCGCAGACCCGCTCGACAACCCGCTCGACGTCGAGGTCGGCCAGTTCGAGTTCCAGCTTTCCGGCGTCGATCTTCGAGAGATCAAGAATGTCGTTGATGAGAGAGAGAAGGTGGTGTGCGGCATCGGATATGGTGTCGAGCTTCTTGGCCTGATCCGGGTCGGCGCTTTTGCGGCGCAAGAGATGAGTGGTGCCGACGATGGCGTTCATCGGCGTCCGGATCTCGTGGCTCATGTTGGCGAGGAAATCCGACTTCGCGCGGGCCGCATCTTCGGCCAGCGCACGGGCGCGGGCCATTTCCTCGATGGCTTTGCGTTCCGCCGTGATGTCGTCGATGACCCACACCGATCCCCGTTCGTGATCGTTGGGATCGACCGCCCTGGCGTTCATCCGTGCCCAGAACAGACTGCCGTCGCGACGCGACAGCTGCTGCTCCCGCCGGTGGGCTTCACCGCGCCAGATCTGGTCATAGCACTCGTTGCCCAGGTTCCAGGCATCCTCGTCCGCGTACCAGATGCGCGTCGGCTTGCCGATCATTTCGCCCGGCGGCCAGCCGAACATCTCATGCAGCCTCATGTTGCCCTGCTGCAGGATGCGGTCCTTGATCAGCACGATGCCCGAGGTGGCGGACTCGAAGATGGCCTGCTGTTCCGCCGCTGAAATGCGCAAGGCCTCGGCGGCTTCACGTTCGGCCGTGATGTCCTCGAGGATGGCGACCAGCCCCCGGTCGAGGTCGGCCGGATCGATCGCGCGGGCATAGATGCGCGCCCAGAACCGGCTGCCGTCGTGCCGCACATATCGTTGCGCACGCACATGGGTCTGGCCAAGCCGGAGTTGCGTATAGATGTCGTCGCCCGCCGCCATCCAGGCCGCTTCGTCTTCGTACCATTGGCGGGTGGACGTCCCGATCATGGCGCCGGCCGGGCAGGCGAAGAGTTCTTCCATGCGGTGGTTGCAGTGGTGGACGTAACGGTCGCGGATCAGGGCGATACCGACACTCGCGGCGTCGAAGATGGCTTCCTGCTGCTGGTTGGCGGCAAGAAGCTCGGCCGTTCGTTCGGCAACCAGCTGCTCCAGCTGATGGCGATGCCGCTCGAGTTCCTCGGCCATCCGCTTCTTCTCGGTGATGTCCTCCTTGATGGCGAGATAATGGCTCACACTTCCGTCGGGCTGCCGCACCGGAGCGATATGGGCCAGTTCGATGTACTCGCTGCCGTCCTTGCGCCGGTTGACCAGTTCGCCGTGCCAGATGTTGCCGGTGGTCAGCGCGTCCCACATCGCGCGGTAGGCGGCCGGGTCGGTCCGGCCCGACTGCAGAACGCGCGGATTCCGACCGATCACCTCGTCGCGGTCGTAGCCGGTGTTGCGGCAGAATGCGTCGTTCACATACTCGATACAGGCGTTGAGGTCGGTGATGACGATGCTTTCGGGGCTCTGGTTCACCGCCAGGAACAGCTTGCGGAGCAGATCCTCCTGCCGGCGGCGTTCGGTGACGATCTCCTTGACGGCCACGTAATGCGTGATCACGCCGGTGTCGTCACGCAACGGCACGATGGAGGCCGCTTCGATCTCCTGGCGGCCGTCGCGCGTAAGGTTGATGAACTCGCCGCTCCAGGCCTCGCCACGGGTCAGCGCACTCCACATCGCCTCGTATGTCGCGCTCGGCGTCTTCCCGGACTTGAGGAAACGCGGATTGCGGCCGAGGGCGTGCTCGCGGCTGTAGCCGGTGGCGCGGGTGAAGGCGTCGTTCACGTACGTGATGTTTCCCGAGAGGTCGGTGATCACCACCAGGTTGGGGCTCTGCTCCACGACCAGGGAGAGTTTGCGGATTTCGTCGCGCGCCACTTTGGCCTGGGAGATGTCCTCCCACAGCGCCAGCAGATACTCACGATCACCCTGCCGGAAGGCCGAAACGTTGACGCGGACGTCGAAAACCGAGCCGTCCTTCCGTCGATGACGGCTCTCGAGCTGAAATCCGCCGTCCCTCAGGGCTCTTTGGGCATTGCGCTGCAACTGGTCGCGCGGAATCTCATCCTGGATGGCGGGGAGGTCGAGCGCCAGAAGTTCCTCCTCGCTGTAACCGAGTTGGCGGCAGGCTGCGGCATTGACCTTGAGGAACCTGAGGGAAACCGGATCGATCACCTCGACGGCTAGCGGCGAGAATTCGACGACGGCGTTGATCAGCGCCTGCTGGTCCTGCTTTTTGGTTTCGTCCCGCTTTCTGCGCACCGCCATCTGCAGGCGCAGGGCAACGGCCTCGATCAGGGCGGCTTCCTCGTCCAGGAACGGAGCGCCGGCCCCGGCGGGCAATGGGGCGTGGTAGATTACGGCGACGGTACCGGCCACGCCGTCTCCGTCGACGAACGTGGCAGCCAGCCGCTGTCCGTCCATCTCCTCACCGAACAGCACGGTCCCATACGCGATCTGCCCGGCGGCATGCTCCGGATAGCGCATGGCGGCAGGCAGCAACGCCGCAACCATTTCAAGGATCGTCGGCACGTCCAGATCGGTGCGTTCGGTGATGCGGGCGACTTCGTACAGGCAGGAAAGCTCCTTCATCCGCTCGCCCAGGTCGGCTTCGGCCTTCTGGCGCAGCATCAGGGAATCCCGGAAGCTGAGCACCGCCCGGCCCATGTCGCGCAGCACGCTCCGGCTATCGGAGGCGATGGACCGCACGCGGTCGAACCCGGCGGGATGGATGTTGCCGTCGGCCAGATCGAGCAGAGCATGGCTGATCAAGCGGACCCGGAGGAACGTCCAGCGGGCGAGAAGCACCCACATCACCACGAGCCCCAGGTTCAGGCCGACCCCCGCGATCATCAGGCGGGAGGTTCGGTCATGCAGCATCCTGGTCTGGCGCGCTTCGCGTTCGCCGGAGGAGCGGACGATTCCCTCGACGATGGCATGGGCATGGTGCGACAGGTTGGCGAAAATGGTGGCCGCGCTATAGGCGAAGTCGCGCGCACGGGGAGGGTCGATGGCAGCCAGATCGGTTGCCGTGACGATGTGGTTGCGGTAGTCGTCGAACCACCTGATCGCCATATCCGTGTGTTCGGAAACCCGCTCCAGTGCCCTCAGCTGGTCCGCCATGGTGGTCAGCGTCTCGATGAATCCGGCATGGATGCGATAGACCTCGCCTTCATCCAGGCGCCCGCCGGCGGCGTCGTCCAGCGTTGTCGCCACCTGCGCCTGCACCTCATCCAGGGCGGCATTGAAGCGGCTGGCCGCCTCGATGGCCTGGACATCGCGTTCGGACTCCAGATTGACGGCCCGCTGGCTCTCGCTCAGGCTCCAGAAGGACAGCAGGTTGATCGCCACCGACAGCGCCACGATCACCAGGACCGGGAGCAGCAGCAGGCGGAAATACGGGGTGGACGAGGTCCGGCGCGTCGGCATGCCCTCTCCTACTGCGCGAGTTCGAGCCATCGGGAAGCCGGTATGCCGGCACCGTGATCCATGGCGTCATTCCCCTTCGGACGGAAGGATCGTGTTCATTCGCGACTCACTGCGTTTCCACCCTGAGGCTTGACCGTCATGTCCGTCTCGGGATCGGCGAAGCGCCGGGCGATATCGGCGAAGCGCTCGCGGCAGGCCAGGAAGGCGTCGACCACATCGGGATCGAAATGCGTGCCGCTCCCCTGGGCGATGATCCGGGTCGTTTCCTCCAGGCCCATGGCCGGCTTGTAGATGCGCCGGCACATCAGCGCATCGAAGACGTCGGCCAGCGCCATCAGGCGGGCCGACACCGGGATGGCGTCGCCCGCCAGCCCGGAGGGATAACCGCTGCCATCCCATTTCTCGTGGTGGCGGAGGGCGATCTCCTGGGCGACCCGCATGAAGGCGAAGGCGCCCGAAGCCTGTGCCACCGCAGCGGCATCGGCGCTGGCCAAGGTGCCCCTCATCGCCTTTTCGATGGCGTCGGCCCCGATTCTGGGGTGCTCCTTCATGATCGCAAATTCTGCCTGATCGTAGCGGCCGGGCTTGCGCAGGATGGCGTCCGGTATGCCCACCTTGCCGATGTCGTGCAGGGGAGCGGCCTTCACGATCATGTCCAGAAGCGGGCCGGCAAGCGCATCCCGGAATCGCACGTGCCCGGCAAGATGCCGCGCCAGGACCTCGACATAGCTCCGCGTGCGGACGATATGGAGCCCGGTCTCGTTGTCGCGCGCCTCGCCCAGGCAGGCAAGGGCACGGATGCCAAGATCCTGGATCAGCAGGTTTTCGCTCATCCGCCGCGCCACTTCGGCTTCCAGCCAGTCGTTCTGGCGGGTCAGCCGGTCGCGGGCGTGCTTCAGTTCAAGATGCGTGCGCACACGCGCCAGCACGATGGCGGGGGTAATCGGCTTGGTGATGTAGTCGACCGCCCCCAGGGACAGGCCCAGTTCCTCGTCCTCGGTCGCGCCCATTGCGGTGACGAAGATCACCGGCATGCCGCAGGTGGCGGGATCGGCCCGCAGGCGGCGCAGCACCTCGTGACCGTCCAGCACGGGCATCATCACGTCCAGCAGGATCAGGTCGGGGCGCGGTTCGCTGTGCGCGGCACGAAGGGCCCGTTCCCCGGAGTTGACGGCGCGGACACGGTAATGCGGCTGCAGCACTTCGCCCAGGATCAGCAGATTCTGCGGCGTGTCGTCCACGATCAGGATCGTTGAGGGCGGAGCGGATCCGTCCACCGCGGGATGATCGGTGTTCATGGGCTGCTCCATCCGACCGGCCGCCGCATCGTCATGGCTCCCCTCCCGTCGTCGGCAGGCAAAGGTAGGTGGTCACCGCACGCTCTCGGGAGCTTCCTACTCTCGTCAAGCATTCCACCAACCAATGAATGAAGCGTAACCGTGACCATAGGCATGTTCCATCATGCCGACGTTGGTGCGAAACTCTGCAAGGCGCTCTGCCCGGTGGATTTTTCAATGCGATCTGGTCGGCGGCAACACCGGCGGCGCCATCACGAACAGCTACGCACAACCAGTGACGAACCCCGGCTGGAGGCGTCCTTGGCTCGGGTGACCGCCAGCTCGGGGGACCGCCCTCAAGTCGACGGCGGCACGTCGTCGTTGCCTTCCGTGCGGTCGCGATACAGCGCCGCGCGGGCCAGCAGCATCAGGGTGATGGGCGTCGTGACGACCATCAACACCGTGATCAGCACCTCATGCAGCACGGGGCGTGACTGCAGAACCGAGAAGAACAGCATGGACGCGATCAGCACGAAGCCGATGCCCAGCGTCGACCCCAGCGTCGGGGCGTGGATCCGTTCGTAGAAGCTGCCGAACCGCAGCAGCCCGAACGAACCGATCAACGCCAGGGCGGCGCCGAGCAGGAGGAGCAGGGCGGTCAGCAGCGCTGCCCATGACGGGAGTTCGGCCAAGTGCGTCATTCGATCACCTCTCCACGCATGAGGAACTTGGCGATCGCCGCCGTCGAGACGAACCCGAGCAGGGCGATGATGAGCGCCGCCTCGAAATACAATGTGCTTGTCGTGCGGATGCCGAAGATCAGCAGCAGCATCGTCGCATTGACGTAAAGGGCGTCGAGCCCGACCACCCTGTCCTGCGCCCGCGGGCCCCGGAAGATGCGGACCACCGCGCAGCCCATGGCGAGGACCAGCAGGATCTGCGCTATGAGGATGGACCAGATCAGAATGGTCGTGATCATTCGAACACCTCGATCAGGCGTTTTTCGTACCGTTCCTTGATGGTTTCGATCCACACGCGCTCGTCGACGAGGTCGAGGATGTGAAGGAGCACGGTGTTCCCCGCGGAATCGTACTCCACCCAGATCGTGCCCGGCGTGGCCGTGATGATGCAGGCGAGCGCCGCCAGGCCATAGGGCGCGCGAAGGTCGAGCGGGATGCGCACGAAGCCCGAGGTCCGGTTCCTGGTGCCGGGCCGCAGGATGATCCGGGCGACCGCGTTGTTCGACCGGACGATGTCGCCCAGGACCACCAGCGTGAGCGTCAGCGCCGCCAGCGGCCGCCGGAAGCGCCCCTCCGGCGGCTCGAGCGGCATCAGCATCCGGACCGCGGCAATCGACAGGACGCCGCCCAGGATGACCGCGCCGGGCGACACACTCTCGTTCAGGATCAGCCACACGGCCAGCAGCGTTGCGGTCAGCAGGGGAAAGGGCAGCCACCGCGTCATCGGACGTCTCCTTCCTGTGGCCCAGACGGCCAGGGCGTCGGCAGGACGCCGCCGACATAGCCGTGCGGCGCGTGCATCGACCGGGCCGTGGCCTCCATGTAGCGCATCACGGGTCCGGCCTGGACGGAGAGCGCCACGCACATCGCCAGGAGCAGCATGACCGGCGCGAGTTCGACGACGCGCACGCGCGGGACGGTGACCGCCGGCGACGCCCAGAAGACGTCGATGCCGGTGCGGGTCATGGCCACAACCGTCGCCAGCCCGGACAGCACGAACGCGGCCAGCAGCACCCAGGTCGTCGCGGACACGCCGGCGCCGCCCGGAGACAGCAGGGGACCCAGCATGGCGAACTTGGCCAGGAATCCGGACAGCGGCGGCAGCCCCGCCAGGAGAATGGCGCAGGCAACGAAGCTGGAACCGAGGATCGCCATCGTCGCCGGTATGGGAACGCCGACCTGGTCATCCTCGTCCGCCTCCTCGTCCTCGCCGAATGCCTCGCGCGTAACGGCCAGCACGTCGGCGCCCAGCTCCCGGCCGCGTTCGACCAGCTCGATCAGCAGGAGGAAGCCGGCGATCCCCAGGACCGAACCGGTCAGGTAGAACAGCGCGCCCCCGGTCACCGCGACCTGCCCCGTCCCCACCGCCGCCAGCAGCGTGCCGGAGGAGACCAGCACGCTGGCCCCGGCGAGCCGCGCCATGTTCTGCGTCGCCAAGACCGCCACGGAGCCGAAGGTGATGGTCAGCAGCCCCCCGGCCAGCAGCCAGACACCGCCGAAACCCGCCGAGGCCCCGCCGCCCTCGCCGAACATCAGCAGCCACAGCCGCAGAACGGCGTAGATGCCGACCTTGCTGAGGATCGAGATGATGGCCGCCGACGCGGCGTTGACCGTGGCGTAGGTGTTCGGCAGCCAGAAGCCCAGCGGCCACATCCCCGCCTTGATCAGGAAGGCGATGCCCAGGATCGCCGCGCCCGCCTCCAGCAGCGCCCGGTCCTCGTTGGCGACGACCGCGATGCGGCTTGCGAGGTCGGCCATGCTGAGGGTGCCGGCCACGCCGTAGATCATGCTCACCCCGATCAGGAAGAGCAGGGAGGCCGCGAGGTTGATGACGAGATAATGCAGCCCGGCCCGGACACGGGCCAGGCCGGAGCCATGCAGCGCCAGGCCGTACGACGCGGCCAGCATGATCTCGAAGAAGACGAACAGGTTGAAGAGGTCGCCGGTGAGGAAGGCGCCGTTGAGCCCCATCAGCTGGAACTGGAACAGCGAATGGAAATGCGCCCCCGCGTTCTGCCAGCGCGCCAGCGAGAACATCAGCGCGGCGACCCCGAGGATGGCGGTCAGCACCAGCATCAATGCGGCGAGACGGTCCAGCACCAGCACGATGCCGAAGAGCGCCGGCCAGTCGCCCAGCCGGTACACGCGCACGGCGGCCTCCCCGCCGCCCGCGGGCATGCCGTCGGCCAGCAGAAGCAGAAGGATCGCCAGGACGAGCAGAGCCAGGGCCGACGCGAGGCCGATGGCGGCCTTAAGCGTCCGCCGCCGCTCGTCGATCAGCATCATCAGCGCCCCCGCCAGAAGCGGGATGATGATCGGGGCGATCGTCAGATGGTCCATCCAGCCGCTCATCGGTCCTTCTCCCGGCCATCCACGTGGTCGGTCCCTGTCAGGCCGCGCGCGGCCAGCAGCAGGACGAGGAACAGCGCCGTGGTGGCGAAGCTGATGACGATGGCGGTGAGCACCAGCGCCTGGGGCACAGGGTCGGCGTAGGTGGCGAGGTGGCCCATGGTTCCCCGTTCCAGCACGGGGACCGCCCCCGTGCGCAGCCCGCCGGTCGAGAAGATGAACAGGTTGACGGCGTAGGAGAGCAGCGAGAGGCCGATGATCACCTGGAAGGTCCGCGGCCGCAGCAGCAGCCACACGCCCGACCCCGTCAGCACGCCGATCCCAAGGGCGAGGATGAGTTCCATCAATCGTCTCCCATCGCTGTCGCGGCAGGTCCTGCCACGGGGGCGGCCGAGGGGGCGGCCAAGGGGGCTGCAAGCTCGTCGGCGGGGCGCGGCGCCGCGGCGCGGTGTCCGCGAACCGACTGGCGGGCGAGCGCGATCAGGGTCAGCATCGTGGCGCCGACGACCAGGGCGAAGACGCCGATGTCGAAGATCAGGGCGCTCGCCACCGGAACCGTGCCGACGAGGGGCAGTTCCGCGTAGCTGAAATAGGTCGTCAGGAAAGGACGTCCGAACGCCCAGGCGGCCAGGCCAGTGCCCGTCGCCAGCAGGAGGCCGAGACCCATCCAGCGCAGCGGAAGCACCCGCAGGCGCGCCTCGACCCACTGGGTCCCACCCAGCATGTACTGCAGGATCAGGGCGATGGACGCGGTCAGGCCAGCCGCGAAGCCCCCGCCGGGCAGATCGTGGCCGCGCAGCAGGAGGTACACCGCGACCAGACCGATGACCGGGAACAGCAGCCGGGCGATGATGGACGGGATCAGCAGCCAGTCGGCAACGGTGTCGCCCTCCCGCCGTCCCGGCCGGGCGATGTCGTGGGCGCTCTGGTCGCGCTGCTGTTCCGGAACATCGACGCTGTCGGGGGCCGGGCGGAAGCGCCGCAGCAGCGCATAGGCGGTGAGCGCCACCACGCCCAGGACGGTGATCTCGCCCAGCGTGTCGAAGCCGCGGAAATCCACGAGGATGACGTTGACCACGTTGGTGCCGCCCCCTTCCGTGTAGGAGCGCTCCAGGAAATGCTCCGCCAGGATCTCAGGCGGGAACCGGGTCATGACGCCGAACGCCAGAGCCGCCATGCCGAGACCGGCGGCGACGGCGATGGCGAGATCGCGCAGGCGGCGCGTCGCGGTGATGACCTCCGGCGGACGCGCGCCGGGCACGTCCAGGCGCTTGGGCAGCCAGCGCAGCCCGAGCAGGAGCAGGATGGTGGTGACGACTTCGACCAGCAGCTGGGTCAGTGCGAGGTCGGGCGCCGAGAACCAGACGAAGGTGACGCAGGTGACCAGTCCCGTGCCGCCGAGCAGGATCAGGGCGACGAGCCGGTGGTACTTGGCCTGCCACGCCGCGCCGACGGCGCAGGCCGCTCCGATCGCCCAGATCAGCGCCAGCACGGGATCGATGCCGGAGGGGATGAGGTTGCCGGGGCCGAGCCCGCGCAGCCAGACGGTCCAGCCCGCGGCCAGAACCGCCACGCACACCACCAGCCGCAGCTGGGGTTGCAGGCGCCGGGTGCCGAGCAGCCCCTCGAGTGTCCGCGCCAGACGCCAGGACAGGAAGACCATGGTGCGTTCGAACATGCGCTGGCCCTGCAGGCCGCCGATCAGCGGCGCCCCTTCCACGCCCTTTTTGAGATGCCGCTGGAGCAGGAGGTAGAGCGAGACGCCGGCGACCAGGGCGATCAGGCTCATCAGCAGGGGAAGGGTGAAGCCGTGCCAGACCGCGAGGCTGTAATCCGGCGTGGCGGCGCCCAAGGCCGCATGCGCCGCCATATCCAGATACGGCCCCACGGTGGCCGCCGGGAGAAGGCCGATGATGATGCAGGCCAGCACCAGGATCTCCACCGGGAACCGCATCCAGGTCGGCGGCTCGTGCGGCGTGAGCGGAAGGTCCACCGGGTCGGGGCCGAAGAAGGCGCCGTGGATGAAGCGCAGCGAGTAGGCCACGCTGAAGGCGCTCGCCACCGTGGCGGCGGCCGGAAGGACATCGAGGAGAAACGGCAGCGGCCCCTCGGCCGACAGCGCCTCGGCGAAGAACATCTCCTTGGACAGGAAGCCGTTGAGCAGCGGCACGCCGGCCATGGCCGCCGCCGCGACCAGGGCCAGCCGCGCGGTGAACGGCATGAAGCGGTTCAGGCCCGACAGGCGCCGGATGTCGCGCGTGCCGGTCTCGTGGTCGATGATGCCCGCGGCCATGAACAGCGACGCCTTGAACGTCGCGTGGTTGATGATGTGGAAGATCGCCGCCACCATGGCGAGCTTGCTGTTGAGGCCGAGCAGAAGCGTGATCAGTCCGAGATGGCTGATGGTCGAGTAGGCCAGCAGGCCCTTCAGGTCGTGCTGGAAGATGGCGATGTAGGCACCGAGGATCAGGGTGGTGACTCCGGCCGTGCCCACGATCCAGAACCAGGCGTCGGTCCCCGCCATCACCGGCCAGAGACGCGCCATCAGGAAGACCCCCGCCTTCACCAGCGTCGCCGAATGCAGGTAGGCGGAGACCGGCGTGGGCGCCGCCATGGCGTGCGGCAGCCAGAAGTGGAAGGGGAACTGCGCGCTCTTGGTCAGGGCGCCCAGGAGGATGAGGACCAGCGCCGGAAGATAGAGCGGATGGGCACGGATCCGGTCGCCCGAGGCCAGCACGGCGTCGAGGTCGTAGCTGCCCACGATGTGGCCGAGCACCAGCACGCCGGCGAACAGGCAGAGCCCGCCGGTGGCGGTGATGGTCAGCGCCATGCGGGCGCCGTCGCGCGCGGCCGCCAGATGATGCCAGTAGCCGATCAGCAGGAAGGAGAAGAGGCTGGTCAGTTCCCAGAAGAAGGCGAGCTGGATCAGGTTGCCGGAGATGACCACGCCGGTCATCGAGCCCATGAAGGCAAGGAGGAAGGCGAAGAAGCGCGGGACCGGGTCGTCCTCGGCCATGTAATACCGCGCGTAGACGATCACCAGCGCGCCGACGCCGGACACCATACCCGCGAACAGCCAGGCGAAGCCGTCCATTCTCAGGACGAGGTTGAGCCCGAGGGACGGCATCCACGCGATCTCGTGGCGGAGCACGCCGCCCGCCGCCACCGTCGGATAGCCGGCCCACACCAGCGCGACCCCGGCCGCGGCGATCCCACCGGCCAGCCACGCCGCAGCGTTGCGGGCGTGCGTCGGCAGCAGCCCGGCGGCAATTGCGCCGAGGAAGGGAAGACCGACGAGGGTCAGGAGCAGGAGGGCGTCGGGCATGCGTTCTTACACTTGATCGTCGTTGCGGTGGGGGTGGTCGACGACGGCGGTCATTCCCCGGGCGGCGTATCGTCCTGAGCCGGTTCGGGAGGAACTGCCTGGAGCACCAGCTGGACCACGTCCTCGGCCGTCTCCGCGGCACGCAGCCGGCGCAGCGTCTGCGGTTCGCGCAGGGCGCGACAGATTTCCGACATGGTGGGCAGCAGGCCCTTGCGGGCCGCAGCGGGCCAAAGCACCAGGAAGACGAGATCCACGGGCTCCTCGTCGCGGGCGTCGAAGTTGACGGCGCGGCGGAGCCGGGCGAACAGGACCAGCGGCGCCCGGGCATCCTGGATCTCGGCATGGGGAAGCGCGACCCCCCGGCCGAGCCCGGTGGAGCCGATCTTCTCGCGCGCCTGAAGCGCGCTGAGGACCTCCGGCTTGGGAAGTCCAAGCCGCTGCCCGGCTTCCTCCGCCAGAAGGTCGAGCAGGGCCGCCTTGTTGGGCGGCTCGGCGTCGAGAATGACGTTGGGTGCCGGTAGCAACTCCGGGATGCTCATCGCCGTCTCCATCATGGCGGACTGTCCGCGGTTTCCATTGGCTGGCCTCCGCCGTCAGTCCCTTCACGGACATCCGACATCTGCTGGACGACCAGAACATCGCACGGCACATCGTCCATGATCGTCTTGGCGACACTGCCGGCGATCAGTTCAACAATGGCGTTGCGCCTGTGCATGCCGAGGACCACCAGATCAACGTTTAGATCGCGGACGTAATTCCGCAAGAGCAGCTCCGGCGATCCACTCTCGACCATGACGCGCTCCGGCCACCGGGCGGCCGGCCGCCGGGCGAGTGCGCCCGTCCCGGACTCTGGCCTGAGCGGCACGACGTTGTGCCCGGCCGGCTCATTCTCCATGCGCCATTCCGGCGGCCATGGTTCACGGTCTACGTCCATCGGTCATCTCCGGTGTTTCTGCCCGCGGTGGAAGCGGGTGGCATCGCGGCTCCCGCAGCGCCGGGACTCAACGCTGACGGTCCCCGACCGAATCGCCCGCCAGCAGGGCGTCGCAGGGCAGGTCGGCGAGCACGTCCTGGGTGACGCTGCCCAGGAAGGCGCGCATCAGACCGTCGCGCCGGGCCGATCCCATCACCACCAGATCGTAGTGCCCGTACCGTGCAGCCCGGACGATCTCCGGAACCGGGTGACCGATCCGCACCTCGCGGGTGACGGCGGGACCGTCGGGAGCCATTCCCCTCAGCATCTCCCCGAACTCGCCGGCGAACTCATGGGTGATATCGCCGGCCGTGGCCCGCCCCGTCGGGGAGCGGGAGGCGAGCGGGAGGTCCGCAACATGCAGCAGGTGGAGGTTGCCGTCGCTCAACAGCCGACGCGCGGTCTCCACCGCAGCGCGCGACCGTTCGGAGAAGTCGACGGGAACCAGGGCACGGGCATAGGGGCCGTGCGGCTTGTCGCGCACGATCAGCACGGGGGTTTCGTCGGCGATGGCAATCCTTTCGACGGTGGGCGGCAGGAACACGTCTGCCAAGCCGTCATGCGCGTGGACGCCCACCACGACCAGATCGGGCCACCACAACCCGGCATAACCGGCGACCTGCGGTTCCACCGCAGCCCCCCGTACGGCGACCGCCCGCATCGTGAGGCCGGCGGCGCCCGGGACCGCGAGCAGATGGCGATGCAGTTCCGCCTCGATATGGTGGAGCGGCAAATGGGCGTACGGACCGTCCCCGTCATGGACGACGTGCAGGGCGGTCAGCTCGGCACCGGACTGGCGGGCGAGTTGCGCCGCGCGCTCCATCGCCCGATCCGATTTCGGTTCGAGGTCGGTGGCCAGCAGAATTCGTCGCAGGTTCTTCATGGCTGTACTCCCCGCCCCAAACGGGCGTGCTGCATTCGGGCATTCATGTTCAGGACATGATCGGGAATGGCCGCCGGCCCTGTCTATGCCGGCTAATACGGATTGCATCGCGCCCGGCCGTTCCTATCGTTACAGGCGGGATCACCACATCGATCGGGCGGGAGGACATGCCGAAGGATCTCCGGGGCCGCTGGGTCTTCGTGCCGGCCTATCTGGCCGCTCACCTGGCCTTGGACTGGATCAGCTTCATCCACGAGGTCGCGCCGCTCAACATCACCCCATGGAACCCCCCTGCCGGGCTGATGATGGGAATGCTGATCGTCGTCGGCTTCCGCGCCGTGCCGCTGGCGTGGCTGGGATTGATGGTGGCCGACCTGATGGTGCGCGACCTGCCCGTCGCCCTGTGGGTGACGGCGGTGGCGAACGGCATCCTCGCCGCCGGTTACGGCGGGGCGGCCTGGGTGCTGCGCCGGCGGCTCGGTCTCGACCCCCGCCTCGCCAAATTGCGCGACATCGTGCTGCTGCTCGTCGGCGCGGCGATGACGCCGCTGGCGGTGGGGGCGGGTTACATCGCTCTCCACACACTGATCGGCCTGTTCCCCTGGTCGGGTTTCGCCGGGGCCCTGTTGCGCTACTGGGTCGGGGAGGTCATCGGAATCGCGGTGCTGACACCCGTCGTGCTGGTCGCCCTGCGCGGCACGGTGCCCCGGGCGTCCTGGAGGGGTGCGGCCGAGATGGCGGCGTACGGCCTGCTCATCGGCGTCACGCTGTGGCTGGATTTCGGCCCGCTCGCCTCGGCCCAGTACGAGCACTTCTACCTGTTGTTCCTGCCGGCGGTGGCGGTGGCCGTAAGGCACGGGCTGGCGGGGGCGGCGCTTGCCTCGGCCGTCACCCAGGGCGGGCTGATCGTCGCGATCCAGGTGACCGGGGTGGAGACGGCGCGGACCACCCATTTCCAGCTTCTCATGCTGACCCTGGCGGTCACCGCGCTGCTGCTGGGCGCCGTGGTCAGCGAGCGCCGCCGGGTCGAAGCGGTGATCCGCGAGCGCCAATCGGACCTCGACCGCGCGTCGCGCCTGACCGAAGCCGGCGAGATGGCGGCGGCCCTGGCGCACGAACTGAACCAGCCGCTGTCGGCCGCCATGAGCTACGCCCGTGCCGCCCGCAAGATCGCCAAGCTCGAACAGGCCTCGCCCCGCCTGAATGAGATCCTCGACAAGACCGTGGTGCAGGCCGAACGGGCCGACAGGGTGATCCGCAGCCTGCGCGATTTCGTGCGCAAGGGGCGCAGCGACCCTGCGCCGCTGTCGGTCGGTGCGCTGATCGCCGATTGCCTGGCGTTGGCGGCCCCCGTCGCCGGGCAGCATTCCGTGTCCATCCAGGCCGAGGTGGCGCCCGGCCTGCCGGCCGTCAGCGGCGACGCGGTGCAGCTGCAGCAGGTGATCCTCAACCTCGTGCGCAACGCGGCCGAGGCGATGGACTCCCCCGATCCCCGCCTGCGGCGCATCGTTGTCTTCGCTCACCCCGCAACCGAGGCGGGCTTCGTCACGGTCGGCGTGCGCGACAGCGGGCCGGGGCTGTCGGATGTCGTGGAGCGGAACCTGTTCGCCCCGTTCGTCACCACCAAAGCCACGGGCATGGGGCTGGGCCTGTCCATCGCCCACAGCATCGTCGAGGGGCACGGCGGCACCCTGACCAGCGAGCGCCTGCCCCACGGGGAGACGGTGTTCCGCTTCACCCTGCCCATCCACGGATCCGGGACCGACTTCGATGACGCCTGATGTTCCCGTCATCTTCATCGTCGATGACGACGAGGCCGTCCGCGACGCGCTGGCGGTGCATTTGGAACTGGCCGGGCTGACCGTCCGCCTCTGTGCGTCGGCCGCCGAGTTCCTGGCCGCCGCCGATCCCGACCAGCCGGGCTGCGCGGTGATCGACATCCGGATGCCGGGCATGGACGGTCTGACGCTGCAGCAGGAGATGATCCGGCGCGGCCTTAGCCTGCCGGTGATCGTCATCACCGGACATGGCGACGTTCCCGCCGCCGTCCGTGCCTTCCGGGCCGGCGCCGTGGACTTCCTGCAGAAGCCGTTCGACGAGGACCTGCTCATCGAGCGGGTGCGCGAAGCCTGCGAACGCGACCGGATCGAACGGCAGGCGGGCCTCGAGGCGGCGGAGATCCGTCACCGGATGACCCTGCTCACCCCGCGCGAGCGCGAGGTGGTGGAACTGGTGGCCCAAGGCCTTCCCAACAAGATCATCGCCCGCCGGCTGGACATTGGGATCCGCACGGTGGAGACCCACCGCGCCCGCGTCCTGGAGAAGATGGGCATGCGCAACGCCTCCGAACTTGCCCGCGCGCTGACGCGGCTGGAGCAGGGAAGCGCCTGATCCTCTGTCGCAAGCGCCGGACAAAACCGCTCCGGGTCAGCCGGCGAGGTGGGGGTGCAGGGCGTGCAGGATCTTCTCCGGGGTGATCGGCTGCGCGGTCAGGCGGACGGCGAAGGGCCGCAGGGCGTCGTTGATTGCGTTCATCACCGCCGCCGGCGCCCCGGCGGTCCCGGCCTCGCCGGCGCCCTTGGCGCCCAGTTCGGACGAGCGCGTCGGCGTCTCGACGTGGGCCACCTCGATGTCGGGCATCTCGCCGGCCATCGGCACCAGATAGTCGGCCATGCTGCCGTTGCGCATCACGCCGTTCTCGTCATACAGGCATTCCTCGAACAGCACGCCGCCCAGCCCCTGCACGACGGCGCCGCGGATCTGCTCGTCGACCAGCAGGGGGTTGAGCACCCGGCCGCAATCCTCGACCACCCAGTGCTTCAGCAGCGTCACCACGCCGGTCTCCACATCCACCTCGACATGGGAAACCTGGATGCCGTTGGTGAAGATGAAGGGATAGTCGCGCTGGGCGTAATGGCGGGTGACCACCAGTTCCGGCTGGAAGCCGGCGGGCAGCAGATCCGGGCGGAAATGGGCGAGGCTGCCCAGCTCGGCCAGATCCATCAGGGCGACGCCCTCGGCGGTGTCGATCACCGAGCCGCCGGCGATGCGCAGCCGCTCCACCGGCAGGCCCAGATGGACGGCGGCGAACTCCAGCAGGTTGGCGCGCAGCTGCCGGCTGGCCTGGAGCACCGCCTCGCCGCCGATCCCGGCGCCGCGCGACGCCCAGGTGCCGCCGCCATAGGGGGTGGCGGCGGTGTCGCCGGTCAGCACCCGGACCCGGTCCATCGGCACCCCGACCTCGTCGGCGACGATCTGGGCGAAGATGGTCTCGGTGCCCTGGCCCTGCTCGCCGACACCGCTGGCGCAATGGACGATGCCGGTCGGATCGAGCCGCACGGTGGCGCCGTCCTGCGAGGCGATGCGCGCGCCGCCGGTGCCGTAGAAGGCGGCGCCGGGGTTGGTCAGCTCGATCAGCACGGCGATGCCGATGCCGCGATGGATGCCCTTGGCGCGCAGCTCGGCCTGTTCGCGGCGGAGCGCGGGGAAATCCACCATCTCCTCCAGACGGGCCAGACAGCGCTGGTGGGACAGGCTCTCCAGCAGGATGCCCGACGCCCCCTTGCGGGGGAAGCTGTCGTCGGCCATCAGGTTGCGCCGGCGCAGCTCCAGCGGGTCCATTCCCAGCGTCGCGGCGGCCAGATCGACGATGCCCTCGGTCACGGCGCAGGCGATGGGGTGGCCGACGCCGCGATACTGGCTGGTCTGCACCTTGTTCTGGAATACCACGTCCAGCGTGGCGCGGTAGTGCGGATGGTCATAGGGGCCGCCGCACAGGTTGATGACCTGGTTGCCCTCCACCGCGCTGGTGCGCGGGTACATCGAATAGGGGCCGATGCCGGTCAGGTCGGCGATGTCGAAGGCGAGGAAACGGCCGTCGCGGGTTAGCGCCAGCCGGGCCTTGACCCGATGCTCGCGGGCGTGGATGTCGGTGACGAAGGATTCCAGCCGGTCGGCGACGAACTTGACCGGCCGCCCCAGCAGCACCGACAGGGCGACGGTGGCGAAATCGTCGGCGTAGGCGTGGACCTTGATGCCGAACGACCCGCCGACATCCTTGCAGAGCACCCGCACGTCGGCCTCGGGAATCCCCATCAGCCGGGCGTAGAGGTCGCCCATCATGTGGGGCGCCTGATGCGAATGGTGGACGGTCAGCCGCCGTTCGGCCGGGTTGTAGTCGGCCAGGACCGAGCGCGGCTCCAGCGTGACACCGGTGTGGCGCCCGAAATCATAGGTCTCCTCCACCACGACATCCGCCGCGGCGAAGGCGTCGTCCACCCCGCCGCTGTCGACCTCGCGGTGGAAGCACAGGTTGTCGCCCAGCTCGGGGTGGATCACCGGGGTGCCGGGGTCGAGCGCGGTGTCCATGCGGGTCACCGCCGGCAGCACCTCCCACGTGACCTCGACCGCCTGCATGGCGTCCTCGGCCTGGGCGCGAGTCTGCGCCACCACCGCCACCACCGCCTCGCCCTGCCAGCAGGCGCGGTCGACGGCCATGGCGTGCTGCGGCGGCGAGCGCATGCCGGCCAGATGGGACAGCGCGCCGACGAAGGGCGCGCAGATCTCCGCCAGTTGGCGGCCGTCGACGATGGCGACCACCCCCGGCATGTCGAGCGCCGCGGCGGCGTCGATCCGCAGGATGCGGGCGTGGGCGTGCGGGCTGCGCAGATAGGCCACATGGACCATCCGCGGCAGCTCGACGTCGTCGACATAGGTGCCGCGGCCTTCGACCAGCCGGCGGGCATTGGGGCGCGGCACGGCTCGGCCGACGATTTTTTCGACGGTGACGGCGCGGGGGGTGATGTTGTTCATGGCTGTGTCCCCCTTGCGCCGGCCCGGCGGCGCTCGCCCACGGCTTCGATGGCGTCGACGACGGCGTGGTAGCCGGTGCAGCGGCAGTAGTTGCCGGAAATATGCTCGCGGATGCGGGCGCGGTCGGCCTCGGGCTCGGCTTGCAGCAGGGCGTCGGCGGTCAGCAGCAGCCCCGCCGTGCAGAAGCCGCATTGCAGGGCGTTGCGCTCCAGGAAGGCGTCCTGGAGGTCGCGGATCGCGCCGCTTTCGGACTTGCCCTCGATGGTCTCCACCATGGCGCCGTCGGCCTGGACCGCCAGCGTCAGGCAGGAGCGCACGATCTCGTCGTCGACCACCACGGTGCAGGCGCCGCACACCCCGTGCTCGCAACCGAGATGGGTGCCCTTCAGCCCCAGCTCCTCGCGCAGGAAGTCGCCGAGATGCAGGCGCGGTTCGATCCAGCGCTCGTACACCATGCCGTTGACGGTGATGTTGACCAGGATCCTGTCGGTCACGATTGTGCGTCCTCCGCCATGAGAGACTGGATGCCGCGGCGCAGCAGCACGCCGGCGAGGTGGAGCTTGGTCGTGGCGGCGGCGTAGAGATCGCCGGCCGGGGCCAGCTCGCCGCCCAGTTCGGCCACCGCCCGGTCCAGCGCCGCAGGCTCGGCCCGGCCGCCGGCCAGCGCCGCTTCCGCCGCCCGCGCCCGCACCGGTGTGCCGCCGACGCCGAAATAGACGATGCGCGGATCGTCCAGCCGTCCGTCCGTCACGTCGCCGGCCAGCGCCAGCCCGACCGTGGCGTAGTCGCCGTGGCGGCGGGCCAGCTCGGTGAAAGAGAAGCGGCGCTGCGGGCCGGGCAGGGGGAATTGCACGGCGGTGATGAGTTCGTCCGGGCGCAGCGCCGTCTGGTACAGGCCGAGGAAGAAGTCGGCCGCCGCCACCGTCCGGCTGCGGGTGCCGTCGCTCAAGGTAAGCGCGCCGTCGGCCGCCACGGTGCAGGCCGGCCATTCCGCCGCCGGATCGGCGAAGGCGATGGACCCGCCGAAGGTGCCGCGGTTGCGGATGGCGGCGTGGGCGATGTGGGGGGCCGCCAGCGACAGCAGCGGCAGATGCCGGGCGACCAGGGCGGAACGCTCGACATCGACATGGCGGGCGAGCGCCCCGATGCGCAGATGCCCGTCGGCCACCGCGATGCCCTGCATTTCGGCGATGCCGCGGATGTCGATCAGCAGCGACGGTTCGGACAGCCGCATCCCGAGGGTGGCCAGCAAGGTCTGCCCCCCCGCGATCAGCCGGGCCTCGTCGCCGTGCTCGCGCAGCAGGGCGGCGGCGGCGGCGACGCTGTCGACGCGCCGGTATGCGAAGGGGGGCGCCTTCATGGCCGTTGGTCTCCTGTTCAGCCCAGGGTGGGCATCACGAGGGTGGGGGCGGTGGCGTTGCCGACCCGCCAGCGCGCGGTCACCGCCTTGGTCCGGGTGTAGAACTTGATGCCCTCGGTGCCGTGGACGTGCAGGTCACCGAACAGCGAGTTCTTCCAGCCGCCGAACGAGAAGAAGGCCATCGGCACCGGGATCGGCACGTTGATGCCGACCATGCCGACCTCGACGGTGTCCTCGAACAGCTGGGCGGCGGCGCCGGAGCCGGTGAAGATCGCCGTGCCGTTGGCGAAGGCGTTGCCGTTGATCAGCGCGATCGCCGCCTCCAGCGTCTCCACCCGCACCACCGACAGCACCGGGCCGAAGATCTCGTCGCGGTAGATGCTCATCGACGGGTCGACCTTGTCGAACAGCGTCGGCCCGACGAAGAAGCCCCGCTCGCCGCCGGAGACCTCGACGGTGCGGCCGTCCACCACCAGGGCGGCGCCCTCGCGCTCGCCGGCGTCGACGTAGCCGCTCACCTTGTCGCGGTGCGCGCCGGTGATCAGCGGTCCCATGTCGATTCCAGGCTCGATGCCGGGGCCGGTCTTCAGCGCGCGGGCGCGGGTGGCCAGCCGCTCGACCAGGGCGTCGGCGACGTCGCCCACCGCCACCGCCACCGAGATCGCCATGCAGCGTTCGCCGGCCGAGCCGAAGGCGGCGCCGATCAGCGCCTCGGTGGTGAAGTCCAGGTCGGCGTCGGGCATGACGACGGCATGGTTCTTGGCGCCGCCCAGCGCCTGCACGCGCTTGCCGTTGCGGGCGCAGGTCTCGTAGATGCTGCGCGCGATCGGGGTGGAGCCGACGAAGGACACGGCCGCCACGTCGGGGTGCTCCAGCAGGGCGTCGACCGCCGTCTTGTCGCCATGGACCACGTTCAGCACGCCGTCGGGCAGGCCGGCCTGGGCGAACAGCCGCGCCAGCATCACGCTGCAGGTCGGCACCTTTTCGGACGGCTTCAGCACGAAGGTGTTGCCGCAGGCGATGGCCATGGGGAACATCCACATGGGCACCATGACCGGGAAGTTGAACGGCGTGATGCCGACGCAGACGCCGACCGGCTGGCGCAGGGAATAGGCGTTGATGCCGGTGCCGACGCCGGCGTGCTCGCCCTTCAGCAGGTGGGGGATGCCGCAGGCGAACTCCGCCACCTCGATGCCGCGGCGGACCGAGCCCAGCGCGTCGTCCAGCGTCTTGCCATGCTCCTGCGAGGCGACTGCGGCCAGCTCGCGCTCGTTCTCGCGCAGCAGCGTCAGATAGGTCTGCAGGATGCGCGACCGGCGCAGCGGCGTCGTTGCGCGCCAGCCCGGCAGGGCCCGCTTGGCCGCGGCGACGGCGGCATCGACGTCGGCGGCGTCGGCGAAGCCGACGGTGCGCACGACCTCGCCGGTGGCCGGGTTGAAGACGTCGCCCCGGCGGTCGCCGGTGCCGCGATGTTCGCTGCCACCGATCCAGTGGGGCACGGCGTCATGGATGGTCATCGTCGTTCCTTTTCGCGTCGAGCGATCGGTAAGGGCCCGATGTGGGCGTGTCAGATGTGGATGAGGTAGCCGATGACGCCGCCCAGCACCGCGCCGGTGGCCAGCCAGAAGAAGCGCTGGAACTCGCCGCCCCAGCCGCCGGTATGGACCGGCGCGGCGGCGGGCGCCGCCGGCCGCCGCGGCGCATCGGCCCGGAGGCCGGGCTGGGGCAGGGGTTGGTTCTGGGACTGGCTCTGGATGTCGGCGGGTGCGGCGGGCGTGCCGTCGGCGGCAGCATCGGCCGGACCGGTGAGGCGGTCGTTGAAGGCGCGGAAGAAATCGTCGGCCATCTTGCGGGCCGAGGCGTCGATCAGCCGGCCGCCGATCTGGCTCAGCTTGCCGCCGATGGCGGCCTCCGCGGTGTAGCGCAGCAGGGTGCCGTCCGGCGCCTCCTCCAGCGTCACCCGTGACTGACCGCGCGCCATGCCGACCGACCCGGCGCCGCCCTCGAACCGGAGGGTGCAGCCCGCCGGCGCGTCGATGTCGCACATCTCCACCTGTCCGGAGAAGCGGGCGCGAAGCGGGCCGACCTTGGTCAGCACCCTGGCCTCGAACGCGGTGTCGCTGTGGCGGATGACATCCTCGCACCCTGGAATGCAGTGCTTCAGGACCTGCGGGTCGTTCAGCGATTCCCACACGCGCAGGCGCGGCGCGGCAATCCTCTGTTCGCCGGTGAGTTCCACTGGCTTCCTCCGATCTTATGGGGCGGGTGCCCTTGCTTGCCGGGCAGTATTTACCATGTGGTCAATACGGGTCAAGCTATTTTCCGCTTGGTCAATAATCAATCGCGCGTGTGGTCGCGACTGCGGCCCGGCAGGCCGCGCCGCCGGCGCTGGAACGGTCAGGACGGAAGGACGGGGAGGGCGGTCAGCCGGCCGGCTTGCCGGCTTCGCGCGGGAAGATCTCGCGGGCGGCAAGCACGAAGGCCCGCACCCGGTCGGTGACGACCTGGGGCAGGTTCTCCGGGAATTTGTGCCCGTAGATCCAATGGCGCACGCCGATGTAGAAGATGCCGCCGTGCAGGCCCCAGATCAGCTCGTTCTCTGCCTCGGTCGGCTCGCGGTCGTCGTCGAGCCCGAGTTCGATGCGGGTTTCGCCGATGATCGGCCGCAGCAGCCGTTCGCCGACCAGGGTCAGGTAGTTGTCGTTGATGTAGCCGTCGGCCAGGGCGGAATGGATCAGGATGCGCACCCACTCCTTGGTCAGGATGGTGCGGGCGTAGTCGATGTAGACCCGCGTCACCCGCTCCTCGAACGGTTCGCTGCGGTCCTTGACCCGATGCTCCCATTCCGGCTTCCAGCGCCCGAGATAGACCTCGGCGTAGACCCGCTCGATCAGCGCCTTCTTGCTGGGGAAGTAGTGGAACACCAAAGGATGGCTGACGCCGATCGTCGTCGCCAGTTCCCGCATCTGTCCGGCCAATCCATGTTCGGAAAAGAACTGGATGGCGCCCTCGATGATCTGGCGCTCCCGCTCCTCGGTCGACAGGCGCTGGCGCCGGCGCGGTGCGGCGGTGCGGGGGGCGTCGGCGGGAGTCTTGGAGGAGGGCGGCGAGGAGGGCGACACGAGGGCCCGGCGTGGCTGTGAGCGGATGGTCCTGCTTAGGCGATGACGCCGGTGGCGTCAAACCCTACCTTGCGGCCGCCGCCGTGGGGCGGCCCGAACAGTCAGGCCCCAACATTCCATTCGTTGGTCCACACATCTTTATTGACAGGCCGCCGGGGCCATCCTAACAATTTACCAATTGGTCAAAAGCGGATCATCAATTCTCCGCTTCCAGTGCATGAACGTCAACCCACCGGCTGGTGGGAATCCCGCTGATGGGCACCCCCGGTCGTGGGCGCGCCGCATCGCGGGTCGGGTGAACGTTGCTCAAAAAAACCAAAGCCGCATCAGACACGGGAGGTCCGCACATGCATGCAAGCGCGAGTGGCAGCCAGCACCGCTGGAAAGTCCTGATCATGACGTTCCTGGCCTATCTCTATGATAGCCTGGACTTGCAGATCCTGGCGATCTGCATGCCCGTCATCATTGCGTCCCTGAACATCTCCTTGACCGACGCCGGCCTTCTCGCCTCGGCCACCATGGTCGGCACGGCGCTGGGCGGCGTGCTGTTCGGCTGGATCGCCGAGAATTTCGGCCGCAAGAACGCGGCGGTAATCTCGCTGATCGAATTCGGCGTGTTCACCCTGGCGGTCTACTGGTGCACCTCCTGGGAACAGCTGATGGTCCTGCGCTTCCTCCAGGGCATCGGCATGGGCGGGCTGTGGGGACCGATCGTCGCACTGATCGCCGACCATTGGGCGCCCAAATACCGGGCGCGCGCCGCCGGCTTCATGCTCAGCACCTTCGCGCTGGGCGGCATCCTGGCCTCGGTCATGGGCCGCTTCCTGCTGACCGAGGTCGGCTGGCGCATGCTCTTCGCCCTGACCGGCACCGCCATCGTGGTCGGCCTGCTGTTCTGGGTGGTGGTGCCGGCCGATGAGAAGCCCATGGTCCGCCAGGACAAGCCCCGCATCAACCTGGGCCAGCTCTTCCAACCCGGCGTCGCCAGCCTGACCATCGGCGCCACCATCGCCGCCGCGTGCCAGATGGGTGGCTTCTGGGGCGTCAGCGCGTGGATCCCGACCTATCTGGTGACGGTGCGCGGCCTCAGCATCGAATACATGAGCGTGTTCAGCATCGTCATCTTCACCGGCGCGTTCCTCGGCTATTTCCTGTTCGCCGCCCTGGCCGACCGGATCGGCCGGCGCAAGGCGCTGATGCTGGCCTTCCTCGCCGACTCGATCATCGTGCCGCTCTACGTGCTCATCCCCGACGGCATCCTGCTGTTCTGGATCAGCCCGATCATGGGGCTCAGCTTCGGCGGCGTGTTCGGCCTGTTCGGCTCCTACTTCGCGGAACTGTTTCCCGTGCACATCCGCGCCATGGGCAGCGGCTTCGCCTTCAACATCGGGCGCGGCATCGGCGCGGTGGTCACCCCGGTGACCATCGGGGCCATGGCCAAGACCTACGGCCTGGGCTTCGGCATCGGTGCCTGCTCCGTCATCTTCTTCATGGGCGTGGTCATCCTGTTCTTCATGCCGGAAACGCTGGTCGCCAAGACTGCGCAATCGGCCAGTGCCGGCAACGGAGCCCTGGACAACGGAACCCGGACCAGCGCTGCCGAGGCGTGAGTCCCCCCTGCGTGACACCGGCCTTCGGGCCGGCGTCGACGGAACCCCTTTTGAGGCGGAAACATCACATGCCCAAGACCTACTGGGTCGCCCAGGTCCAGGTTCACGACCCCGATCGATACGCGCTCTACGCCAAGGGCGCGGGAGACGCCTTCGCCAAGCACGGCGGCCGGGCGCTGGCCCGTGGCGGCCGGCTGCACTGGCTGGAAGGCGTCGAGCGGCCCCGCGGCGTCATCATTGAGTTCGATTCGATGGAGGCTGCGCAGGCTTGCTATCAGTCGCCTGAATACCAGGACGCGCGGCGCCACCGCGAGGGTGCAGCCGACTTCCATCTGGTGCTCGTCGAAGGCCTGGAGCCATCACCCTCCGAACAGGCCGGGTGACACCCTGCGTGAACCCATGTCCAGCGAACCGGTTCCGGCGGACGTCGGGAATTTGTTTGTAGCCGGCGTGGCCGAGCAGGGTTCAGCGGCAGGCTGCCGGTCCCGCCATCGGCCGTCCACGACACCGATGGCGAATTCCGAAACGGCAATCCGAAGGGCTTCGGCGTTGGACTTCCTTATTGCCCGCCGGCGGCTTCCTTCAGCCACGCCACGATCTCTTCCCGGCGCGGCAGCCGGCCGGACATCTTGACCTGCTCCTCGACAACGAGGCCCGGCGTGGTGATGACCGAGTAGTCGATGAAACGGGTCGGGTCGGTGAGGTGCTCGATCTCGACGGGGATGCCGGCCTCCTGCGCCGCCTCCCGTGTCAGTTCCTCCAGGCGTTTGCAGCGGGCGCAACCCGGCCCAAGGACTTTGACGTGCATGGCTCGATCCTCCTTCCCGGTAAATGATTGGCGATAGAAGCGGTTTGCTCGGTCAGGCGGCTTTCGCCATCGGACCGCTCCGGCGATGGATGGCGTAGAGCGCTGCGGCAAGGGCCACCAGGAAAAGGACAAGCCATCCACTGAGCAGCCACAAACTGGTTCCGTCCTTCCACGCTCCGAAGGTCAGGCCCGCCGCCGTGCTGAACAGCGCGACCAGCCCCACATAGGCCCACGCCTTCGTGCGACCGATGATGGTGGCGGTGATCAGGATGCTCTGCAGGCTCAGCTCGGGATCCGCCATCAGGTAGGCGAGCAGCGGCCCCGGGTGCATGCCGAGCGACAAGAACATCTGCGCGACCGGCACCTCGACCAGGGTCGGGAAATACATGAACACGCCGAAGACGACGCCCACCAGATTGGCGAGCACGCTGTTGGCACCGGCCATCGTTTCCACCCACTCCGGCCGGATGAAGACGCGAAGTACGCCCACCGCGAAGACGCCGACAATCAGCAGCGGGAAGATCTGCCGGACAAAGCGCCAGCTTTCCCACAGCCATTGCTGCACCTCGAACCGATCGATGGAGCGATGCGCGATCCAGGCGATCGCTGCCATTGTCGCCAGGACACCGGCCAGCTTGCCGGTCATGTGCAGCGTGACGCCATTGGCGTGCGGCTGCATGCCCATCGCCGCGACCGCCAGGGTCAGCATGACCAGCGCCAATGCCGCCCAAGTCCAGCGGTTGAAGCCCTCGTCCACCCGTCCCAGGCCGCGCGGCGCCACGGCCGCAATGATACCGAGCAGCAGGACAAGGATCGCCCCCTGCGCGCCAATTCCCTCCTCGCCTTTCGCGGGGTCGAAGGGCACCAGCCGGTGCAGCGTCGCGTCGAACGCGTCCATGCCATGGATCGGCAGTGTGACGCTGGCGTAGCTGTCGAGCAGGAAGCCGACCTTCAGTGTCCCGGCGATGAGCAGCGCCACCAACAGCATCATCAGCAGGAGGGAGGCGGGTTGCAGGCGATCGCTCCCGGCGAAGCTGCTGTCGGCCTCGCCGGCGTGGGCGCGGTCGTCCTCGCTGAAGATCAGCGCCATGATCATCCCGATGCCCACGCCGAAGGCCAGAGACAGCACGAGGCGCGCCACCGCGAACTCGGCGCCCAGCGCCGCGCCCGTGTAGGTCAGCGCCAGGATGTTGGCGGCGGGCGCGAAGAACAGGAAGGTGACGGCCGGTCCCAGCCCGGCCCCCTTCTTGTAGATGCCGGCGAACAACGGGACGATGGTGCACGAACAGACGGCCAGCAGGCTTCCCGCCGCGGCCGCCGCCGGATAGGCGACGGCTTTTGGCGCGCCGCGCCCCAGATAGCGCGTGATCGCCGATTTGGGTATCAGTGCGGCCAAACCGCCTGCGATGAAGAATGCCGGGACGAGGCACAACAGCACATGAGCGGCCAGATAAGCGGCCAAGCTGCCAAGTCCACTCTGAACAATCTGAACAGGAAGGGCGGATGTCTCCATGGTACCTTCCTTCCGTGTAGCAAGGTCCGGAAACCAGTATGCCGTGGTGGAGCGGTAACCGCCCTGATGCACGTCAATCACGGGGGGCAACCAGGATGGTTATTTCGGATGACGGGTCCGAGTCGTGGCAAATCCTGCCGGCGAATTCCGAAACGGCAATCAAAAGGGCTTCGGCAAGCAAGGCATCCCGCTCCGGACGATTTCGCAGGAAGCCGTGACTGGTGGCTGGGAGGTCACCGCATGGCGAAAAGTTCCTGGTGGAAGCGCAGGTCCACCGGCATGCCCTGGGTCGCGAAGTCGTGCCGCAGCGCCTCCCCGAAGCCTGCTGGGCCGCAGAACCAGAGGCTGGCGTCACGCCATTCCGGCACCGCCGCGCGGATGCGTTCCCCGTCCAGGCGGCCGTCGCGGGCATCGACCAGGACATGCAGGCGTACGCCCGCCGCTGCCGCGTCGGCGGTGAGCTTGGCGATCCATCGAAAGCAACGGTGCGTGGCGGGCGGCAACAGCTTTGGACGTCTCAAATGCGATTCTGCACCGCGTGTGTTACGGCGATGGACCCCGATGTGCTCGGATGCACCACCAAGCGAACGGATCCCCTGTGCGGCCGACCAGCTGCTGCAACAACGTCATTCGCCATGCTACTCTGAGCGGTGTGACGGAGCATTGTCCTCGTTTCACATCTGTGCCACGGGCGGTTCCACCGACAAAAGATTGGATCTCAATGAGCACGCAGCCATGGGAAGGCCGTGACCGGCTGGTCGCGATCGACATCGAGACGACCGGACGGCGCCTGCCGAGCCTCCAGGACATCCGTAAGGCGCCCAAGGGCCTGCGTCAGCCCGGCATCATCATCGAGATCGGGTGTCTTGAGCTCGTCCGTGAGGGCGAGTCCTGGCGGAAAGCGCGCAGCTGGGAGGCCCGGGTCAACCCCGACGCCCCTCTCCATCCCGACGCCATCAAGGTGCACGGCATCAAGCCCGCCGACCTGAAGGCGGCGCCCCGCTTTCCTGAGGTGGCCGACGCGCTTCTCGCCTTTCTGGGCGAGGATCCGCTGGTAGCGCATGCCTATGAGAACGAGATGGACTTCCTGAACTACGAGTTCGCGCGCTGCGGACGCGCCGCATGGGGTGCCGACACGTTCCCGGCGGACCGGTTCATCTGCACCAAGGAGATGTCGCACGCGGCCTTCCCCGGCGCTTCCGGCTCGCTCGATGCGCTGTGTGATCGGCTGTGGCTCGACCGGAGTGATCGCTTCGCCCACCATGGCGCGCTGCTCGACGCGGACCTGACGGCTGACGCCTTCGTCAAAATGGCGTTGGGAGATACCGGCCCGCGTGGCGCCGTGTATGAGTGAGGCACAGCGCAGGGCACTCGGGTGCAAGGCATTCGGATGCAGGGCATTCGGATATTGTGCCGTGCGCCCCCTGAGCAGCGGAAAGGGCTGAAGTCGCAGCTCTGTTACCTGGCTTGGAAGCGGGACCCCTTCAAAACCGATACTGTCCGTCACTGCGTGGGGTCCCGGCCTGCGCGCTCGAGCTTTGCCCGCCCGGGCGGGCGAGGCCGCCTTCGGTTGCAAGGTCCTGAACAGCATGACCAACGTCGGAATGCATCAAGCCACCAGCCCGGCCTTTTTGCACCGATGTCAGGCGAGCATGGATCGATCAGGCAGCAGCCGTTAACACTGGCCGCCGGTTTGCGAACAAGGTACGATAGTCCGACTACCCGACACTGCCCGATCCGCCGACTGGGCCGATGCCGAGGCTTGGTGCCAAAAGGACGCATCCTTGACCGAACACAACCCAATGATCTTCGAGAAAGTCGAGGTTCAGCCGGCTTATCAGCTGGTGGCTTCGAACATCGAAAAATGCATCATGCAGGGCGTTTACAAAGTTGGGCAGCAGTTGCCCTCCGAATTGGATCTCGCCAGACAGCTTGGGGTCAACCGCTCCACCGTGCGCGAAGCGATTCGCGTGCTGGAGCAGAACGGGCTGGTGTTCCGTAAGAGCGCCCGCCGTCTGGTCATCAGTCTGCCGCGGGAACAGGATCTGGCCTCCCGCGTCAGCCAGGCCATGATCCTGCACGAGATCACCTTTCTGGAATTGTGGGAAACCATGCTGCCGCTCGAAGTCCGCGCGGCCGAACTGGCGGCCACGCGCGCAACCGAGGAGGAGATCGAACGGCTCGAGGCCAATCTTCGGGAGACCGCCGACTGTCTGGAGCATGAACAGAAACTCGTCGCCCTCGACATCGAATTTCATCTCCTCGTCGCCAAGGCGTCCCGCAATCGGGCGCTGCTGTTGGCGCGGGAGCCGATCGGCTTGCTGTTTTACCCCGCCTTCTATCAGGTGATGTCGCGGCTGAATGCCAAGGACCGCCTGCTCTCGGCCCATCGGGAGGTGGTGGACGGAATCCGCAACCGCGATGCCAAGCACGCGGCGCAGTGGATGGAAAAGCACATCAGGGATTTCCGGCGGGGCTACGAGCTGGCCGATCTCGACATGAACAAGCCGGTCGACAACAGCCGCTATTTCGAGTGACCGGGGGCGCTTTCAAACGCGACGGCGGCTGCGGACCACCTGTTCCATCGACGTTGCGTGAAGACCCTCCTTCACGGGGTCATAGGCGGTCATGTTCACGGTGCGGACCAGCGGTCGCCAGCCGCCGGAACCGTCCGGTTCGAGGTCGATGATGTTGAGGCAGGCGTAATCCTGCTCCAGCGTCGCCAACGCGGCCGGGCCGCAGCCGAGGGCGTCGCACAGGATGGCGCGGTTCACACCGTCATGCGCGACCAGCAGCAAGGACCGCCAGTCCGGCGCGGCGACCAGCCGGTGGAAGGCCGCCGACACCCGCTTGGCGAAGACGGCGAAGACGTCTCCGCCAAGAAACCGCCCTTCCTCCTCACCGCAAGCCGCGTAGGCGTGGGCGAGCCGCTCCTCGATGGCGTCCGCCGGCAGATCCCGCAGCCGACCGCCACGGATCTCGCGGAAACCCTTGTGTCTTTGAATTTTGCTAGAGAAGAAGCCCTGGGGGGGTGGGGCATGCCCCACCCCCCCAGGGTGGAGCGGCACCCGCTAAACCCTTGGCCCTGGCCGGCCGCGGATGAGCTTGGGACCGCTCCGCCGTCTTCCACGCCCGAACAGTTGCCTGGCACGACCGCCGAACAGGCAAGGAAGGGATCCGAAGAATGGCACTTCTTCTCATATTTGTCGGCATTGATGTAAGCAAAGACGCTCTCGATGTCCATCTCCTGCCCGGCAACGCTTCCTGGCGCGTGGACAACACCGAGCAGGGCTGGAAACAACTGATGGCGTGGCTGGAACGCCACGGCGAGCCGGCCCAGATCACCATCGCCCTGGAGGCCAGCGGTGGCTTCGAGAAGGGCTGCGCCCGCAAGTTCGCCGAGGCGGGCTATACCGTCTCCATCCTCGATCCGGTACGCGTGCGCCGCTTCGCCGAGGCCGCCGGTCAGTTCGCCAAGACCGACGCCATCGACGCCCGCGTCATCGCCCGCTTCGCCCAGACCTTCACCACCACCCCGGCGGTCTTCGACCAAGCCACCGAGCGGCTGGCTGAGACTGTGCGCTGGCGCCGCCAGCTGATCGAGCAGAAGACCGCGCTGGACAATCAACTGCGTGGCTTGACCAGCACCTCCCTGCGCCGTGCCACGCGCGGCCTGCTGACCCGGCTCGAAACGCTGATCGAGCGGATCAGCGACGAGATCGCCAAGCAGATCCAGGCCAATCCGGCCTGGACCGCCGTGACCAAGCCGATCCACTCGATCAAGGGAGTCGGCCCGGTCACGGTCGCCACCCTGCTGGCCGAGTTGCCTGAACTGGGCAGGCTCGACCGGCGAAAGATCGCCGCATTGGTTGGGGTGTGCCCTTACACCCGCCAAAGCGGCAAGAGCGACGCCAAGCGCATGATCCGCGGTGGGCGCCTTGGACTGCGCAACGCACTCTACATGGCCGCACTAACCGCCATGCGATATGATCCAACCCTCAAAGCCTTCTCCGAGCGCCTCAGAGCCGCCGGAAAGCCGGGAAAGGTCGCCGTCGTCGCTGTCATCCACAAAATGCTGACAATTCTCAACGCTCGGGTCCGTGACGCACTGGCAGCCATTCCCACCAACACATGAACAAGACAGTTGCTCATCCTCCTCCAGCGGCAGCCCACGTCCGGCGATGAGGAGCCCGGCAGTCTCCCGCGTGCGGGGCAAGCCGGAGCACACCGCCCGGTCGATGGGAACCGCGGCGAGATGGTGGGCGAGCGCCTCCACCTGCTTCAGCCCGGCCGGCGTCAGCGGGACGTCGCGCGGGTTGTGCGGCTGCCCCGACCGGTCGAAATACGCCACCTCCCCATGCCGCACCAGATGGACCCGTCGCCGGACAGTCCCTTGCCCCATCATCGTGGCCGCCTTATTTCGGCTGCATGCGCAACGCGGCGTCGAGCCGGATGACCGACCCGTTCACCATCGGATTTTCGACAATCGACAGGACCATCCGGGCGTACTCCTCCGGCTTGCCGAAGCGGTGGGGGAAGGGGATGTTGGCGACGATGGCGTCCTGGACCTCCTGCGGCATGGCGGTGACCATCGGCGTTCCGAACAGGCCGGGCGCGATCGCGGCCACCCGCACCCCGTAACGGGCCAGTTCGCGGGCGGCCGGGAGGGTCAGGGAGGCGACGCCCCCTTTCGACGCCGCGTAGGCGGCCTGTCCGATCTGCCCCTCATAGGCGGCGATCGACGCTGTGTTGACGATCACGCCGCGTTCGCCGTCCTCCAGCGGTTCGAGCGTCGTCATGACCGCAGCAGCGAGCCGCATCAGGTTGAAGGTGCCGATCAGGTTGACCGACACGACCCGGGCGAACTCGTCGAGCGGCTGCGGCCCGTCGCGGCCGACGATGCGGCCGGCCGGAGCGATGCCGGCGCAGTTGACCAGGATGCGCGCCGGTCCGTGCGCCCCGGCCGCCATAGCCACTGCGCGCTCGGCCGAGGCGGCGTCGGTGACGTCGCACGGGATGGCGAGGCCGCCGGTCTCCTCGGCGATCGACGTCAGACGTTCGGCGGACAGGTCGAGCAGCGCGACCTTGGATCCGGCGGCGGCAAAGGCCCGCGCGGTGGCGGCGCCCAGGCCCGAGGCGGCACCTGTGACGATGACGGGATGGGTGGACGGATTCATGGCTGATGTCCTTGAAGAAGAAAAGCAGCAGGGGGTCAGAAACCGACGAAGCGCGCGAAGCCGTCCACCGGCTCGCGGTCGGTGTCGAAGCGGTTCTCGGGAGCGGCGGGGTCGGCGTGGCCGAGCGCCATACCGCTGACCAGGATCTCCCCGTCCGGAATGCCGAGGTGGCGGCGGACGATGCGGTGATAATTGCAGAAGGCTTGCTGCGGGCAGGTGTCCAGGCCGATCCCGCGGGCGACGATCATGACGTTCTGCATGAACATGCCGAGGTCGAGCCAGCTCCCCCGTTCCATGGCACGCTCCAGCGTGAAGAACAGCCCGACCGGGGCGCCGAAGAAGTCGTAGTTGCGGCCGTGCTGGCGCGCCATGCGCTCCCGGTCGCCCTTGGCGATTCCAAGGGCACCGTACAGGCCCCAGCCGACCTTGCGGCGACGCCCCAGGTAAGGTTCGCGCCATGTCGCCGGGTAATAGGAATATTCCGGGTCGGGCGGAATCCCGGCGTCATGCAGGACCATAAGTTCCGTCGTCAAGGCCGCTCGTGCGGCCCCGGCAATGGCATGGACCTTCCAGGGCTGGATGTTGGAACCGCTCGGCGCGCGGGCGGCGGCTTCGAGGATGTGCTCGACCAGGGCGCGTGGAACCGGCCGGTCCAGAAAGGCGCGGACGCTCCGCCGGCCGCGCACCGCTTCGGTCGCCGACAGGCTGGAAACCTGCACGGCCGTCATGGGACGGCGCCATGGGCCGCAAACTCCCGCGCTTTCAATTCCCGGCGCAGGATCTTACCGCTGGCGTTCTTCGGCAGCTCGTCGACGAACTCGATGCGGCGCGGGTATTTGTAAGGGGCAGTCAGGCCTTTGACGAAATCCTGGAGTTCCTTGACCAGCTCGGGCGAGCCGGACAGGCCGGCGCGCAGCACGACAAAGGCTTTGACCACCTCGCCGCGCTCCTCGTCCGGACTGGGCACGGCGGCAACCTCCTGCACGGCCGGATGCTCGATCAGGGCGTTCTCGACCTCCAGCGGGCCGATCCGGTAGCCGGCCGAGTTGATCAAATCGTCGTTGCGGCCGAGATAGTGAAAATAGCCGTCGGCATCCAACGTCGCCCGATCGCCGGTGAGGAACCAGGTGCAGTCCGGCCCTTCCAGCCGGCTGTCGGCGGTGCGCTCCGGATCCTTCCAGTAGCCCAGCATCACCTGCGGATTGGGCAGCCGGACCGCGAGCAGGCCGGGCGTGTCGGGCGGCAGCCGGCGGCCCTCCTCATCGATCACCGCGATGTCGGTGCCGGGAGAGGCACGGCCCATCGAGCCCGGACGCGGCTCGTCCGCCGCCATGGTCAGCACCGTCATCAACGTCTCGGTCTGGCCGTAGGCCTCGCGCAGCGGCACGCCGGTCAGCGCGGTCCAGCGCTTGACCACCGCCGGGTTCACCGACTCGCCGGCGGAGATCGCCTGGCGCAGCGCCGAGAGGTCGAAGCCCGAAACATCCTCCTGCACCAGACGGCGGAACTCGGTGGCGGCGGCGCAGAAGACGTTCACCCGGTGGCGCGCCATCCGTTCGAAGCGGGCGCGCGGGTCGAAGGGACCGTCGTGGAAGACCACCGCCGCCCCCCGGCTCCAGGGGCCGAACAGGATGCTGGTGCCGGCCTTGCTCCAGCCGGTGTCGGCGGTGCACCACATCACGTCGCCGCGCTGGAGCCCGTGCCAGTGCTCGGCCGAGACCCGCCAGGCGTAGAGCGCGCGGGCCGCGTGGGTGACGCCCTTGGGATGTCCGGTCGAGCCGGAGGTGTAGAAGAGGATCGCCGGATCCTCGGCCCGAACCACCGCCGGGGTGAAGTCGTCCGAGGCCTCCGCCATCGCCGCCGCCCAGCCGGTCCAGCCGGCCGGCGGGTCGCCCACGGCGACGCGCAGGGCCGGCATATCGGCGATGGCGGCGAATTTCGGCGCCGAGGCCGCGGTCGTCACCACGGCCCGGGCCCCGGAATGGGCGAGACGGTAGGCCACGTCCCGCTCGGTCAACATCTCGATGCAGGGGATCGGCACGGCGCCCAGCTTCAGGCAACCGACCAGAGCGATCTGCCATTGCGGAATGCGTGGCAGCATGACCAGCACCCGGTCGCCCTTGACGATGCCGCGCGCCGCCAGCGCGTTGGCGAAGCGGTTGGTCAGGCGCGCCATGTCGGCGTAGCTGTAGCGCTCCTCCCGGCCGCCGGCGTCCGACCAGAGCAGGGCGGTCAGTGCCGGGTCGGCGGCGTGGCGGTCGACGACATCGGCCCCGAAGTTGAAGGTTTCCGGGACGTCCCAGGCGAAGGGCTCGCCGGGTGAGGCGGTGGTGATGTCGGCGGTGGCGGGCATGCTGTGTCTCCCCCTTGTGCGTTCCTGTGGGTTTGTTGGTTCCGATCCGCGGTCACAGGACCTTGTCCAAGCGCAGCCGTGCGATGTCCTCGCCGTCATAGCCGAGCGTGGCCAGGACTTCATCGGTGTGCTCGCCCAGCAGCGGCGGCGGTGTGCGCAACCGGCCCGGCGTGCCGGAGAATTTGATTGGGAAGCCGAGCTGCGGGATGCGCCCTTCGACCGGGTGGTCCATGTGCAGAAGCATGTTCCGGTGCTTTAGTTGGGGGTGCTCGAACGCCTCGCTCATGCTGTTGACCGGAACGACCGGCAGGTCGGCGGGGCCGAGCAGCTCCATCCACTCGGAGCAGGTCCGACTGGCCATATGGTCGGCGACGCGCGCCATCTGGGCGGCGGCCTCGGCCCCCTCGGGCCATTGCCGGTCCTTCAGATCCTCCAGCCCGGCCAGATCGCAGAAGCGGTGCCAAAAGTTCTCCTCGATGCAGCCGAGCGTGATGCAGCGGCCGTCGGCGCAGCGAAAAACGTTGTAGCAGGGCGCCTGCCCCAGGAAGCGGCGCTCGCCCCCCCGGGGCTCGATGCCGGCGAAGAAGCGGTCGGCGGCATGGTAGGCCAGCCAAGCCACCACCCCATCGGTCATCGAAACGTCGACGAACTGCCCGCGACCGGTGTGCTGCCGGCCGAGCACCGCCGCCAGGATGCCGAAGGCCGCCATCAGCGAGCCACCACCCTGGTCGGCGATCGACAGGCCCGGCACGATGGGATCCTCTCCGGCCTTGCCGAACAGCGGCAGGGCGCCGGCGATCGCCATGTAGTTGAGGTCGTGGCCGGGCGCCTTGGCGAGGGGACCGTCCTGCCCGAAGCCGGAGATCGCGCAATAGACCAGGCGCGGGTTCTCGCGGGCCAGTGTCTCGTAGCCGACGCCCAGCCGGTCCATCACGCCGGGGCGGAAGCCCTCGACCAGCACGTCCGCCTTGGCGGCGAGGCGCTTGAGGATCGCCTTGCCCTCCTCGGTCTTCAGGTTCAGCGTGACGCTCTTCTTGTTGCGGTTCAGCAGCAGGAAGGAGCCGGATTCCGCGACGTTCAGCGGTTCGAAAGCGCGGTTGTAATCGCCGCGTCCGGGCTCCTCGATCTTGACGACCGTGGCCCCGAGATCGGCGAGGAGCTGGGTGCAGAAGGCGCCCGGCAGCAGGCGGGTCAGGTCGAGCACGACCAGCCCGGCCAGCGCATCGGCGAAGGGGGTGTTGGGGGAGGTCGTCATTGCGCGGTCCACCCGCCATCGACCAGAATGCTGTGCCCGGTGACGTAGGCCGAGGCGGCCGACGCCAGGAACACGGCGGCGCCGATCAGCTCGTCCGGTCCGCAGAAGCGGCCCATCGGGGTTTGGCCGAGCAGGCGGCGGGAGAGTTGCTCGTGCTCGCGCATGCCGGCGGTCAGGTCGGTCTCGACGAAGCCGGGGGCGATGCTGTTGACGCGGACGCCGGAGGCCGCCCAGTCGACCGCCAGCGATTTCGTCATCAGCTCCACCCCGCCCTTGGCGGCGCAGTAGGGCAGCGTCTTGCGCAGGCCGACATGGCCGCCGACAGAGCTGATGTTGATGATGCTGCCCGCCTTGCGCTCCACCATCGCGGCGCCGAAATGGCGGCAGCAGTGGAAGACGCCGCCCAGATTGATGTCGATGATCGGCTGCCAGTCCTCGCTGGTCAGCGTTTCCGCCGCCTTGTAGATCGGGTTGATGCCGGCGTTGTTGACCAGGACGTCGGTTCGGCCGTGGCGTTCCAGAACGGCGGCGTGCAGGGCCGCCACCTCCTCCTCGCGCGAGACGTCGGCGGCCTGCCACCAGACCTTGGCGCCTTGCGCCGTCATCGCCTCGGCGGTGGCGGCGAGGACGGCGCTGTTGCGGCCGCTCAGCACCACCTCGGCTCCGAAGCCGGCCAGCCCTTCGGCGATCGAGCGGCCGATGCCGCGCCCGCCGCCGGTGACCACGGCCACCGTCCCGGTCAGGTCGAACAGGCCGGCCATGCGCTGTTGCAGGGTGGGGGCGCTCATCGGGCCTCCTCCCGCGCCAGCTTGCGCGCAATGCTCCAGCGGTGGACCTCGGACGGGCCGTCGTAGATGCGGAAGGGCCGCACCTCGCGGAAGATGCGCTCGACCACAGTGTCGCGGGTGGTGCCGAGTCCGCCGAGGACCTGGAGGCTGCGGTCGACCACGCGCCAGATGGCTTCGGAGCAGATCACTTTGGCGACGCTCGATTCATGGCGCCCCTTGCCGCCCTGGTCGAGCACCCAGGCGGCGTGCGCCACGACCAGCCCGCAAGTATGGAGATCCAGCTCGTTGTCGGCGAGCTGGAAGCCGATCCCCTCATGGTCGATCAGCGCCTTGCCGAAGGCGCGGCGTTCGCGGGCGTAGGCGGTGGCGACGTCGTGGGCGCGGTGCGCGGCCCCCAGCCAGCGCATGCAGTGGGTCAGCCGGGCCGGGGCCAGCCGGACCTGGGCATAGCGGAACCCCTCGCCCTCGCGGCCCAGCACGTCCTCCTCCGGGACGAACAAATCCTGGAAGGACACCACGCAGTGCCCGCCGGGGAAGCTCTGGTCCAGCGTGTCGAGCGTGCGCTCGATCACGATGCCGGGCCGGTCCATGTCGGCGAGGAACATGGTGGCGCGTGGCTCGCCGTCGGGGGAGGCCTCGTCGCGCGCCATGATGATGCAGACACCGGCCCCCTCGGCGCCGCTGATCAGCCATTTGGTGCCGTTGATCACGTAGCCGCCGGTGGTCCGGCGGTAGCTGGTAAGCAGCAGGGACGGGTCGGAGCCGGCCCCCGGATGCGGCTCGGTCATCGCGAAGCAGGAGCGGATCTCGCCGGACGCCATGGGAGCGAGCCAGCGGCGCTTCTGCCGCTCGTCCGCCACCTGCTCCAGCAGGTGCTGGTTGCCCTCGTCTGGGGCGGCGATGTTGAGCGCCAGCGGCCCGAGCAGCCCGTAACCGGCCGCCTCGAACACCACCGCCTTGCCGCGGTGGTCGAGCCCCAGCCCGCCCCACTCCCTGGGCATGTGCGGGGCGAGCAGCCCGGCGTCGCGGGCCAGCGCGTTCAGCTCGCGGCGGAAATCGTCGGTCGGCCCGTGTGGACCCTGGCGCGGGTCGTTCTCCAGCGGGATGAGGACGTCGCGCACGAAGGACCGGGTGCGGTCCCTCAGCGCGATCAGGTCGGGCGGCAGCGAGAAATCCATCGGGGTTCCTGTCCCTGGCAATGAGCGTCGAGGGGAGGGGGCGCTTCAGAAGCCGCGCCCCTGGGCGATGTCGTGGGTAAAATCGAAGAGGCCGCGCGCGATGGCACCGAAGCCGGCGTAGCGCGGGTCGCTGGTGGTGCCGCTGCGGTAGCGGTCGTGGAGCTGCTGGAAGACCACCGCCAGCTTGAACAGGGCGAGCACGCGGTGGAACCGGAACTCCGACAGGTCGCGGCCGGTGCGGGCGGCGTAGCGTTCTGCCGCCTCCCGGCGGCTCGGGAAGCCGAAACCGGCCGTCGGCATCTGCGCCAGATCGTGCATCACCGGCGGGTCGCCGGCCTCCGTCCAGTAGCTGAGCAGGGTGGCGAGATCGAACAGCGGATCGCCGCGCGTGCCCTGGTCCCAGTCGAGGATGGCGACCGGCTCCAGCCGCTCCGGGTCGAGGATCAGGTTGTCCAGCTTGAAGTCGTTGTGCAGCAGGGTCGCCGGACCGGGTCGGACGCGGGTCAGCTGGTCCGCCAGCCACTCCGTCAGCTCGACGGCCGGCGCCGGGGGGCCGTCCGGCCCGGCGGAGAGGTGGGCGCGCTTGCTCCAGCCGGCGACCGCACGGTCGAGGAAGCCGTCCGGCCGCCCGAAGTCACCGAGCCCGACGGCGGCCGGATCGACGGCGTGGATGTCGGCCAGGCAGTCGACCAGCAGCGGTCCCAGCCGCGCCCCCGCATCCGGGTGCTGTTCGAGCAGCGGCGGTGCGGAACCGGCCAGCGTCACGCCCGGCCGGTGCTCCAGCAGGATGAAGGGATGGCCGGCGACCCCGGCATCCTCGCACAGATGCAGGCTTTTCGGCGCCAACGGCAGGGTGCGCCACAGCCGGCTGAGGATGCGGTGCTCCCGTGCCATGTCGTTGGCGCCCGGCGGCAGCGGTCCCGGCGGCGGCGAGCGCAGGACGGCCGGTGTCCCATTGACCGACACCAGGAAATTCAGATTGGCGAGTCCGCCGGTGAACTGGCGGGGTGGGGTTTCGCGGTCGAGCCGCAGCCCGTGCGCCGCGAGATGACCGGCGATCGCCGCCCAGTCCAGCCGGGCGGTGTCCTTGGGAGCGCGGAACATCGAATTCTCAAGCGGCATGGTCGGTCCGGGAAAGGGGCTGGGAAAGGGTGGCGGAATGGCGGGTGGGTCGCCGCACCGGCCAATTTATAGTCCGACTATCGGATCGTATGTGCAAAATCGGACGTCCGTCAATAGGCTCCGACATGGCGCCCGAACCGGAAAATTGCGATATCGCCATCCGCGGCGCAAAGAACGCTGCGGTTGAAAGCGGCGATCGGTGCTTGAAAGGTGATTGACAGCGCCGGTGCGGCGAATCAATAGTTCGATTGTCAGACTATAAATGCGGAACGACGGCGCCCCTGCGGTTGCTGAATGGTCCTTCCGCTCTGGCGCGGCTCCGGAGCCCCGTGGTCCCTGCCACGCCCCTCTCCCCGATACGAAGGTCAGACCATGCTGGGACACATCATCGGTTGGGCACATACCCGCTTCGGCAAGCTGGACGACGAAACCCTTGAATCGCTGGTGGTGCGCGTCGCCGCCGAGGCGATCGCCGACGCCGGGCTGGCACCCGCCGACATCGACGAGATCATCGTCGGCCATTTCAACCAAGGCCTCGACCCGCAGGGCTTTCCCGCCTCGCTCGCCTTGCAGGCGGCCGACGCCCTGCGCTTCAAGCCGGCAACCCGCGTCGAGAACGCCTGCGCCACCGGGTCCGCCGCGATCCGTCAGGCGGCGATGGCCATCGGTGCCGGGCGGGCGCGTTCGGTGCTGGTCGTCGGGGTGGAGAAGATGACCGCGGCGCCGGCCGCGCAGGTGCAGGCGTCACTGGCGTCGGCCAGCTATCTGGCGGAGGAGGACGGCAGCGATCTGTCCTTCGCCGGGATCTTCGGCCGCATCGCCCAGCTCTATTTCCAGCGTTACGGCGACCGGTCGGACGCGCTGGCGCTGATCGCCGCCAAGAACCACCGGAACGGTGCCGCCAACCCGCTCGCCCACATGCGCAAGGATCTCGGCGTCGAGTTCTGCCGGACGGTGTCCGACCGCAATCCGCTGGTCGCCGGGCCGCTGCGCCGGACCGACTGTTCGATGGTGTCCGACGGGGCGGCGGCGCTGGTGCTGGTCCATGGCGACGTCGCGATGGGGGCCGCCAAGTCGGTTGGGCTGCGGGCGCAGGCGCAGGTCAACGATTTCCTGCCGATGGGCCGGCGTGACATGACCCGCTTCGAGGGCTGTTCGGTTGCCTGGCGCAAGGCACTGGAGCAGGCCGGGCTGACGCTCGACGATCTCGATTTCGTTGAGACGCATGACTGCTTCACCATCGCCGAGCTGATCGAATACGAGGCGATGGGGCTGACGCCGCCGGGCGAGGGACACCGCGCCCTGCTGGAGGGCTGGACCGAGGTCGGCGGGCGGCTGCCCGTCAACCCGTCGGGCGGACTCAAGGCCAAGGGACACCCGATCGGCGCGACCGGCGTGTCGATGCATGTGATGACCGCCATGCAACTTATGGGCACGGCCAGCGGTGTCCAGATTCCGGGGGCGACCAAGGGCGGCATCTTCAACATGGGCGGTGCCGCGGTCGCCAACTACGTCAGCGTGCTTGAGCGCGTGCGCTGAGACGGCAAAGCCGGTCGAACGGCTGAAGACGACTTTGAAAAACAACATTCTGGGAGGACACGAAATGCGCATTGCGTTCATCGCCGCCTTGGCGGCCGGCATTGCTGCGGGCGGGCCGGCGGCGGCACAGATCTCCGACGGCACCGTCAAGATCGGCGTGCTGAACGACCGCTCGGGGCTCTACGCCGATCTCGGCGGCGAGGGCTCGGTCGTCGCCGCGAAAATGGCGGTGGAGGAGTTCGGCGGCAAGGTCGCCGGCAAGCCGGTCGTCCTCGTCAGCGCCGACCACCAGAACAAGCCCGACGTCGGGTCGGCCATCGCCCGGGAATGGATCGACCGCGACGGGGTGGACGCCATTGTCGACGTGCCGCACTCCGCCACCGCGCTCGGCGTGCTGAGCGTGACCCGCGAGAAGAACCGGATGCTGATGCTGTCGGGTCCGGCCTCGACCGATTTCACCGGCAAGTCCTGCGCGCCGACGACGATCCACTGGACCTATGACAGCTACGCCATGGCCAACAGCACCGTGCGCGGGCTGGTCAAGCAGGGCGCCGACACCTGGTTCTTCCTGACCGGCGACAACGCCGGCAGCCATTCGCAGGAGCGCGACGGCATCGCCTTCGTCGAGAAGGCCGGCGGCAAGGTTCTGGGAACCGTGCGCCATCCGCTGAACACCCTCGATTTCTCGTCCTATCTGCTTCAGGCGCAGGCGTCCAGGAGCAAGATCATCGGGCTGGCGAACGCCGGCGGCGACACGGTGAACGCGATCAAGCAGGCCGCCGAGTTCGGCATCGTCCAGAGCGGGCAGAGGCTGGTCGGGTTGCTGATCTTCATCACCGACGTCCATTCGATCGGCCTGAAGGACGCGCAGGGGCTGGTGTTCACCGAGTCCTTCTATTGGGACCAGGACGAGAAGACCCGCGCCTGGTCGCGCAAGTTCATGGAGCGGTTCGGCGGCCGTGCGCCGACGGCGGCGCAGGCCGGCGTCTACGGTGCGGTGCTGCATTATCTGAAAGCGGTCGAGAAGGCCGGGACCGACGACTCCCTGACCGTGTCGAAGACGATGAAGGAGATCCCGGTCAACGACATGTTCAGCGACAATTTCAAGATTCGGGCCGATGGGCGCGTCGTCCGTGACATGTACCTGTTCCAGGTCAAGAGCCCGGCGGAATCCAAAGGCGCCTGGGACTATTACAAGATCCTGGGCCGTGTGCCTGGCGACGAGGCTTACCGCCCGATGTCGGAAGGTGGCTGCCCGCTGGTCGGGCAGTAACCGGGCGGTAACGCCGGCCGGCGCGAGGGGACCAGCAAACGGGGGAACGGCGATGCAGGTAGGAGTCTATGAGTTCCTGGCGCAGGATCGGGTCATCTACGGCCGGCCGGCGGCCGAGGCCGTTGCGGCCACCGTTGCGACGCTGGGCAAGCGGCGCCCGCTGATCGTGGCGAGCCGGACGCTGAGCCGTTCCACCGATGTCGTCGCCGCCATCCGTGCGGCGCTGGGCGACGCCTGCGCCGGGGTCTTCGACGGCTGCGTCGAGCATGTGCCGCGCGCCTCCGTCCTCGCTTTGGCCGGGGAGGTGCGGCGGCTCCAACCGGACCTGATCGTCACCGTCGGCGGCGGAACGCCGATAGACACGGTGAAGGTGGCGCTGGTGGCGCTGGCCGAGGGGATCACCGATGCGGCCGGCTTCGACACCGTCCGCATCCGGGTCGCTGAGGACGGAAGCCGCATCGTCCCGGTGGTGAAGGACCCGCCGCTGCGCCAGATCATCGTGCCGACCACCCTGTCGGGGGCCGAATTCTCCAACCTGGGCGGCGCCACCGACCCGGAGCGCCGGGTCAAGGATCTCTACACCGGGCGGCACATCGGTGGGCAGGTGGTCATCCTCGATCCCGCCGTGACGGTCCACACGCCGGAGCGGCTGTGGCTGTCCACCGGCATCCGCGCCGTCGACCATGCGGTGGAAACGGTCTGCTCGCGCCGGCCGCAGGCCTTCACCGACGCGACGTGCTTGCACGGGCTGACCATGCTGGCGCGCGCGCTGCGGGCCAACCGGGAGCGGCCGGACGATCTCGACGCCCGGCTGGAGAGCCAGCTCGGTGTCTGGCTGGCCACGACCGGGCTCGGCCGGGTGGAGTGGGGGGCCAGCCACGGCATCGGCCACCAGCTTGGCGCTGTCGCCGGCGTGCCGCACGGCCATTGCTCCTGCGTGATGTTGCCCAGCGTGCTGCGCTGGAACCATGCTGTGAACGCTGACCGCCAAGCGCTGGTGGCCCGCGCGCTGGGATGGGGGGACGGCGACGCCGCAGCGGCGGTCGCCGATCTGGTGCACGATCTCGGCCAGCCGGGCAGCCTGCGGTCGGTCGGGGTGACGCGCGACCATTTCGCAGCCATCGCGGCGGGGGCCATGCAAAACATGATGGTGCGCAGCAACCCGCGTCCGATCACCGGGGAGGATGATGTCCGGGAGATCCTCGAATTGGCATGGTGAACGCCGCAAATGTGAAACAGGGCGTGTTCGGGGCTCATCGACGCGGGGGCTCTCAACAAAAATGTTCGCACAACAAAAAGTTGAACTCAATGGCGCGAGTGGAGGAAATGCGGTGTCAGACATCATCCTGGAAGCGCGCACCCTGACGAAGGAGTTCAAGGGGTTCGTGGCGGTTCGGGGTGTGAACCTTCAGGTTCGCCGCGGCACCATCCACGCGCTGATCGGCCCGAACGGCGCCGGCAAGAGCACGGTGTTCAACCTGCTGACCAAGTTCCTCACCCCCACGCGCGGCCAGATCCTCTACAAGGGCCGCGACATCACCCGCACCAAGCCGGCCGACATCGCGCTGATGGGGCTGGTCCGCTCCTTCCAGATCTCGGCCGTCTTCCCGCACCTCAGCGTGCTGGAGAATGTCCGCGTCGCCTTGCAGAGGCCGCTCGGCACCAGTTTCCATTTCTGGAAGTCGGAGTCGTCGCTCTACGACCTGCATGACCGGGCGCTGGAGCTGATCGAGGCGGTGAACCTCACCCCCTGGGCCGGCCACACCGCCGCCGAGCTGCCCTATGGCCGCAAGCGCGCCCTGGAGATCGCCACCACGCTCGCGCTCGACCCGGAGGTGATGCTGCTCGACGAGCCGCTGGCCGGCATGGGCCATGAGGACATCGAGGGCACGGCGGCTCTCATCAAGCGGGTCGCCGCCGACCGCACCGTGCTGATGGTGGAGCACAATTTGTCGGTCGTCGCCCACCTGTCGGACACCATCACCGTTCTGCGCCGCGGCGAGATCCTGGCGGAGGGACCCTACGAGGTCGTCTCCAAGAACCCGCAGGTGATGGAAGCTTATATGGGGACCGGACATGCCTGACGGGATGCACACCAAGACCGCCCACACCGGAACGGCGATGCTGGAGATCGCCGACCTGCACGGCTACTACGGCGAAAGCCATGTGCTGCACGGCGTCAGCCTGGAGGTGCGCCAGGGCGAGGTGGTGACGCTGCTGGGCCGCAACGGCGCCGGCAAGACCTCGACCATGCGCGCCATCATGGGGATCATGGGCAAGCGCACCGGCTCGATCCGCTTCCAGGGCACCGAGCTGATCGGCATGGCCCAGCACAGGATTCCGCGCCTTGGCATCGGCTATGTGCCGGAGGAGCGCGGCATCTTCTCAAGCCTCAGCGTGGACGAGAACCTGACGCTGCCGCCGGTGGTGAAGGACGGCGGGATGACGGTGCCGCAGATCCACGACCTGTTCCCCAACCTGAAGGGCCGCGGCTCGACGCAGGGCACGCGGCTGTCGGGCGGCGAGCAGCAGATGCTGGCGATCGCCCGCATCCTGCGCACCGGCGCCACCCTGATCCTGCTGGACGAGCCGACCGAGGGTCTGGCCCCGGTCATCATCGAGCAGATCGGCGTCGCGGTGCGGGCGCTCAAGGCCCGCGGCTTCACCATCGTGCTGGTGGAGCAGAACTTCCGCTTCGCCGCCACCATCGCCGACCGCCATTACGTGATGGAGGAGGGGCATGTGGTGGACATGATCCCCAACGACCAGCTCGACGCCAACATGGACAAGCTCCACACCTATCTCGGCGTGTGAGCGGGAGAGAGACGCCCGATGTCCCAACTGCTCGGCATTCCGCCGCAAGCCCTGTTCGGCCAGCTTCTGCTCGGCCTGATCAACGGCTCCTTCTATGCGCTGCTCAGCCTGGGGCTGGCGGTGATCTTCGGCATGCTCAACGTCGTCAACATGGCGCATGGTGCCTTGTACATGGTCGGCGCCTTCGTGGCGTGGCTGCTGCTGACCTATGCCGGCATCGGCTATTGGGGGGCGCTGGTGCTGGCGCCGCTGGTGGTCGGCGCCGTCGGGCTGGTGCTGGAGCGCACCATGCTGCGCCGGCTCTACAAGGTCGACCATCTCTATGGCCTGCTGCTGACCTTCGGTCTGGCGCTGATCTTCGAGGGCGCCTTCCGCCACCAGTATGGCGTGTCGGGCCAGCCCTATCCCATTCCCGACCTGCTGAAGGGCGGCACCAACCTGGGCTTCATGTATCTGCCGACCTACCGCGGCTGGGTGGTGGCGGCGTCGCTTCTGGTGTGCCTTGGCACCTGGTTCGCCATCGAGCGGACCAAGTTGGGCGCCTATCTGCGGGCGGCGACCGAGAACCCGACGCTGGTGCAGGCCTTCGGCATCAACGTGCCGGTGATGGTGTCGCTGACCTACGGCTTCGGCGTGGCGCTGGCCGGTCTGGCCGGGGTGCTGGCGGCGCCGATCTATCAGGTGTCGCCGCTGATGGGGTCGAACCTGATCATCGTGGTGTTCGCAGTGGTGGTGATCGGCGGCATGGGGTCGATCCTCGGCGCCATCGTCACCGGCCTCGGGCTGGGGCTGCTGGAAGGGCTGACCAAGGTCTTCTATCCCGAAGCGTCCAACATCGTGGTGTTCGTCATTATGGCCGTGGTGCTGATGGTGAAGCCGGCCGGCCTGTTCGGACGGGAGAGATAAGCCATGACCATGCAAACCCGCGACACACTGCACGAAGGCCTTGTCATGTCCGGCGGCTCGCCGAAGATCCTGCTGACCGGAGCCGGGCTGCTGCTGGCGGTCCTGGCGCCCTATGCCCTGTATCCCGTCTTTCTGATGAAGGTGCTGTGCTTCGCGCTGTTCGCCTGCGCCTTCAACCTGTTGATCGGCTTCGCCGGTTTGCTCAGCTTCGGCCATGCCGCCTTCTTCGGCGGGGCGGCCTACATCGCCGCGCATGTGGTGAAGGAATGGGGCTGGGCGCCTGAGGCAGGCCTGCTCGCCGCCACCGCGGTCGCCGGGCTGATGGGGCTGGTCTTCGGGTTGATCGCCATCCGCCGGCAGGGCATCTATTTCGCCATGATCACGCTGGCGCTGTCGCAGATGGTGTTCTTCCTGGCGCTGCAGCTGCCCTTCACCCATGGCGAGGACGGCATCCAGGGCGTGCCGCGCGGCCTGTTGTTCGGGCTGTTCGACCTCAGCCAGCCGCTGACCATGTACTACGCCGTGCTGGCGATCTTCGTCGCCGGCTTCGCCCTGATCTGGCGCACGGTGCATTCGCCCTTCGGCCAGGTGCTGAAGGCGATCCGCGAGAACGAGCCGCGCGCGGTGTCGCTCGGCTACCGCACCGACCGCTACAAGCTGGTGGCCTTCGTGCTGTCGGCCTCGCTGGCCGGGCTGGCCGGCGGGACCAAGGCGCTGGTGTTCCAGCTCGCCAGCCTGACCGACGTGACGTGGCAGATGTCGGGCGAGGTGGTGCTGATGACGCTGTTGGGCGGCATGGGCATGCTGTTCGGGCCGGTGGTCGGTGCCGGGCTGGTGGTGACGCTGGAAAGCTACCTCGCCTCCACCAGCCTGCCGGTGCCGGTGGTGATCGGCTGCATCTTCGTCGTCTGCGTCCTGCTCTTCCGCCGCGGAATCGTCGGCGAACTGATGGCACGGGTACGGAAATGACCCGCTCGGCCGTGGCAACGCCCGGTCCCGGAGGCGCGATCACCCGGCGGCGGTGCTCCCGGCGGTGGCGCCGAGCATGTGCCGGATCTGTGCATAGCGACCCAGCGCTCCCATCACCTCCATCTGGGCGTCGGGTCTGAAGCGGGCGGCGGTCATGGCGTCGAGGATCATCTGCTTTTCGGCGGGGCCGAAGCCGGACAACCGCTTCAGCACGCTGCGCAGCAGCGGCGACAGCGGGATCGGTTGCGGTGCCTGCGCGGGACGGTTTGCTCCGCCGTAAGCGTCCAGGAATTTTGCGATCCGGCGGCCGTAGGCGGCCGGGCTGTAGATGTCGGCGCACAGCCGCGCCAGCCCGTCGAGCAGGTCGCGCCGGCTCATCCGCGCCGGGTGGATGTTGGTGGTGAAGGGGTTGGCCGCACTCTGCGCGTCGTCGCCGGCCAGCCGCCCCTCGGCGGCGAGACGATCGTGGAGTGGGGTGCCCGGCGGCGCCACCAGCGCGCCCACCGACAGCACCGGCACCGGGCAATCCTCGATGAAGCCGGCCAGCCGGTCGAAGATGTCGGGCCCGTCGGCGTCGAAGCCGACGATGATGCCGCCGGACACCGCGATGCCGTGCGACAGGATGGTGGCCAGCGCGTCAGAGGTCGACTGGTAGAGGTTCTGCAGCTTGCCGGACTGGCGCAGGCTGTCCTCGTTGATCGTCTCGATGCCGATGAAGACGTTGTCCAGCCCAGCCGCCTTGCAGGCCGCCATCAGATCGGCGTCGCGGGCGAGGTCGATCGACACCTGGGTCATGAAGCGCATCGGCGCATCGGCATGCGCCTCGTTCCACCGCCGCAATGCCGTCAGCATGTCGTGCGCACGGCTGCGGTAGACGGTGAAGTTGTCGTCGGCCAGGAAGACGCTGCGGTAGCCGTGGCGGTGCAGGACGTCCAGCTCGGCGATCACCTGATCGGGATCCTTGTGGCGCTGCTTGCGGCCGAGATATTGGATCACGTCGCAGAAATCGCACTGGAAGGGACAGCCGCGGGAGGTCTGGATCGCCCCCATGTTGGCGCTCTTGTTGGGATAGAGGTCCCAGCGCGGCAGCGGAGAGCGCCGAAGGTCCGGCCGCGTCCCTTCGTAGCGGTCGCGCGGCCGGCCGGCGGCCAGATCGGCGAACAGATCCGCCGCGATGTCCTCGATCTCGCCGGTGACCAGCACGTCGGCGTGGGGGCGCACATCCTCCGGGCTGAGCGAGGCGTAGGAGCCGCCGATCACCACCCGCCGCCCCATCGCGCGGTAGCGGTCGGCCAGCTGCAGCATGCGGTTGCGCTGGGACGACTTGCCGGTGATCGCGACGATGTCGGCGTCCTCGGTGGCGGGGCGGTCCGGCAGCGGCGTGATCGCCTCGTCGGTCAGGCGGATGTCCCAGTCCGGCGGCACGAAGGCGGCCAGGGTCGTGGTCGACAGGTCTGCCACCGAGCTGCGCCCGCCAAGTCCCCAGGCCGCGAAGAAATCGGCCGTGTGGTAGCTGGGGAAATCCGCCGCCGGGTTGATGATGTGAATGCGCACCAGCGCCCGCTCCTGTCCGGCCTGAACCTGCTTCGTCCGTTGGATAAGGAGCTGAACAATCACCGGCAGGCAAGGCTTTGCTGTGCTGCCCGATTTGTCCGGAGCCCGCGGATGCACCGTATTGGGGCCGACGGCGGGGCCGCGTGGAGCATGTTGACTCCCGCGCATCGGCAGGCTTATTCAAATCCGTAAGGAATTCGGCATGGATTGTTATCGATGGCCGCAACAGGGGCGGTGTCGATCCCAAGAAACGATCCGATGCGGAAAAGGCTGCGGGATTTGAGTGAAGACCATGGGCATTCTGGCAAATCGCAATATGCCCCGGTATGATTTGAGTCGATGCAGTCATGCCGACAGCGGTGATTTGGAAGGATAAGCACGCATGCCGATGCAGGTGGTGAACGGCGCGACGCTTCAATGCAGCTTCGGGATGGCCCCGTCGACTTTCGTGGTGCTTCCCGTCCATGGCGTCATGGACGGCAACCAGCCGGCGGCGAACATCACGGACCACAAGCCGATGGTCAACATCACGCCGTTCGGTATGTGCACCAGCCTTGCCAACCCTACGGTGGCTTCGGCGACGGCGGCGGCGATGGGCGTGCTGACGCCGATGCCCTGCATTCCCGCCACCCTGACGCCCTGGGTGCCGGGCGCGCCGACGGTGATGCTGGACCATATGCCGGCGCTGGACAATGTGTCGAAGTGCATGTGCAACTGGGGCGGCGTGGTGTCGGTGATCAATCCGGGGCAGACGACGACCGTCATTCCTTGAAACGGACGGCCGTGATGCGGATGGCCTGAGACGGACGGTGTCGGTCTTCGCCGCACCGGTACAGCCGCGTCACCATCCGCGCCACAGCCTGGGAACCGGCTTCGCAAGCTCGGATTTTGGGCATCCTGAACGGATCAGTGGCGTCGATGGTCGGATTCCGACCGTGAACCAAGACATATGTGAAGAGCAGGGGTGTGACGGCAATTGCGGTGATGCATTGCCGCTGCGCTCTGTCGCATCACCTATGCTCGCCGGTGTCCTCGCAGGAGGTTGGCAACCGGCTGAGCAAACATGGGCATCTGAGTGTGTATCTCTGAACATATTCAATTTTACGTGCTCATTGATATCCAACAATACCCATCGCATGTATTTATGTTTTCACTAATCCATTTTTGTGATATGGAAGATGATGAAAATGGAGCAGGCACGCTGAAGCAGCAGCCGGACATATCCGGCCGTAAAGCAATGTATATCCGTGTAAATTTTGCGTGATGGGGGCGGGTAAGCCGATCCATAGGCGCCCGCATGTCTTCAAAAATCAGATTTCATCCAGTGTTATCATGACGAAGCGGGGGAAGCGCGATGGCATATTTGACTGGGCCGCGGCTGAATTTCACCGGCAAGTTCATCGCCGACGTTTCGACCGTCAACAACTTTCCGTCCAACTATGACGGGACGAACTATACGGCGGCCGATTATGCGAACTGGGACATCGGCTATTGGAATCCCTACGGCACCGGTGTCTGGCGTCTGACCGACTGCGCGGTGACCGGTGCCGTGAGCGGCGACGGCACCCGCTATCCGCCGCTGCCCGACTTCACCATGGGCCTGATCACCGGCAGCATCGGCGTCGCCCGCGCGGACTAGCCGCGCTTCTTCACGCTGGGCCGCAAGCTGCAGCCGAGCCAGAAGCAGAGCCAGTCGGCCCCGACCCTGTTCTATTACGCCACCGCGGTGGTGGACGAGGCGCGCAAGGCGCTGGCCATCGACCTCGGCAACTCCATCCCGTTCAAGGAATGGCGCGGCGACATCGTCGGCGAGACGCTGCAGGTCGGCTATCTCGATGCGGTGCAGGGCTTCCAGCCGCTGGGCGAGGTGACCCCCGACAACGGCTGGTACCGGCGCACCGCCGGCATCGCCGACATCGCACTGGTCGATGCGCAGCTGTCGGCCGTTGCGACAAGCCCGCTGGCCGTGCGCAAGGCTGGCGCCGACACGCTGCTGGGGCAGGAGCCGGCCGACGAAGGCCCTGCGCGCCGACGAGTTCGTCTTCCGCATGGCTCCCGGCGACAGCGCCGAGACCACGGTGTGGGCGACCGTCTTCGGCAAGCCGCTGGCCGATGCCGAGGTCGCGCTGGCCTTCGACAACAGCTCGCTCGGCGGCGAGGGCGACCCGCCGGTCGGCGTTCCCGCCGGCGCGCTGGGCTTCCCGCCGTCGATCCGGACCGATGCCGCCGGTAAGGCCGCCGTCACATTCTCCGCCGCTGATCCGGGTCAGCCGCGCGCGGTGGACGACATCGACGGGCAGGTCTATGGCGTGCGGCCGACGCTGAGCGACGTCGGCGCGGACACCTACAGCAACCCCTGGGACTTCATCAGTTTCCTGGTGTGGAGCGGCTACGAGATCCCCGAGGAGCCGAGCTGGGAAGCCGACATCAAGCCGATCCTGGCGCAATACGCCGCGCTCTATCCGGTGATGCTGCCGGTGCTGAACATGGGCGACTATGACAGCGTGCGCAAACACCTGTATTCGCTGCAAACCGCCCTGTCGCTTCCGGAAGAGAACCCGAACTACATGCCGGCGGTGCGCGACCTGTCGCCGAACAAGAAGGCCGCGATCCTGAAATGGGCCGCCAATCCGGTGCGCGGCACCGCGGCGGCGAAGCCATCTTCTGCCGGGCCGGTCGCCGAGCCGCCGGCCGCACCCGCGACGGAGTCGATGATGTGGGCCGCCGTCCAGGCGCCGCCGGCCGAGGACACCGCGCCGCACCCTGCCACATATTTGAAGAAATAACGGGCCGAGCCCCCGCCCCAACCATCCGATTGGTGGAGAGAACCCACATGACGACCCAAACCATGGCGGCGACCCGCTCGGTCCCGACCGCCGGCGCCAAGGCCACCGACCTGCCCAAGCGAGGCCCCTCGCTCGTCGTCCAGGCCAAGACGCCGCGGACGCTGGACGAGGTGCGCGCCAACCTCCAGCTCGCGGTGGAGCTGGAGCACGCGACGCTGCCGGCCTATCTCCAGGCCGCCTATTCGCTGGACGATGCGAAGAACGGCGTGATCGCCGGGATGATCATCGACATCGCCATGCAGGAGATGGAGCATTTCTGCCAGGCCGCCAACATCCTGGTGGCCATCGGCGGCCGTCCGGCCATCGACAATCCGGCCTTCGTGCCCTCCTATCCCGGTGGCCTGCCGAAGCACATCGGCACCCAGCCCGGCCAGCCGGAGTTCATCGTGCATCTGCGCGGCTTCTCGCTGGATCAGGTCGAAAACTGCTTCATGGTGATCGAGGAACCGGCCGACTCCATCGACATCCTGGAGTCGGCGCCCAGACTGGCGGCATCCGACATCAAGGACAATTACCGGACCATTGGCGAATTCT
>NZ_JBGLZA010000008.1:0-87500 GCF_047302835.1 Azospirillum sp. CT11-132 | reverse complement strand
CTGTTTACTAAAAACACAGGGCTCTGCGAAGCCACACAAGGCGACGTATAGGGTCTGACGCCTGCCCGGTGCCGGAAGGTTAAGAGGAGAGGTGCAAGCCTTGAATTGAAGCCCCGGTAAACGGCGGCCGTAACTATAACGGTCCTAAGGTAGCGAAATTCCTTGTCGGGTAAGTTCCGACCTGCACGAATGGCGTAACGACTTCCCCGCTGTCTCCAACACCAACTCAGCGAAATTGAACTCTCCGTGAAGATGCGGAGTTCCCGCGGTCAGACGGAAAGACCCCGTGCACCTTTACTACAGCTTTGCAGTGGTGCTAGGGACTTCATGTGTAGGATAGGTGGGAGGCTTGGAAGCATGGGCGCCAGCTCGTGTGGAGCCATCCTTGAAATACCACCCTTGAAGTCTCTGGCATCTAACCGTGGCCCGTGATCCGGGTCCGGGACCCTGCATGGCGGGTAGTTTGACTGGGGCGGTCGCCTCCCAAAGTGTAACGGAGGCGCGCGATGGTGGGCTCAGAGCGGTCGGAAATCGCTCGTCGAGTGCAATGGCATAAGCCCGCCTGACTGCAAGACTGACAAGTCGAGCAGAGACGAAAGTCGGCCATAGTGATCCGGTGGCTCCACGTGGACGGGCCATCGCTCAACGGATAAAAGGTACGCCGGGGATAACAGGCTGATGACTCCCAAGAGTCCATATCGACGGAGTCGTTTGGCACCTCGATGTCGGCTCATCACATCCTGGGGCTGGAGCAGGTCCCAAGGGTTCGGCTGTTCGCCGATTAAAGTGGTACGTGAGCTGGGTTTAGAACGTCGTGAGACAGTTCGGTCCCTATCTGCCGTGGGTGTCGGAGTTTTGCGAGGATCTGTCCCTAGTACGAGAGGACCGGGATGGACATACCTCTGGTGCACCGGTTGTCACGCCAGTGGCATGGCCGGGTAGCTAAGTATGGACGGGATAACCGCTGAAAGCATCTAAGCGGGAAACCCACCTCTAAACCAGAGCTCCCTTGAGAGCCGTGACAGACCATCACGTCGATAGGAGGCATGTGGACGGGCAGCAATGCTCGAAGCTAAGCCTTACTAATCGCTCGATCGGCTTGATCTCACCCCCACAAACCGCGCCATGCGCAGCAGCAAGCCTGCTCAAAACAGCAGCCTTGACAGCACGCACAGCCGTTCGATACTCCTCCCTCACTTGCACTGAACAAGCTTAGCGCTTCGGAAGACGCGTCGGTCTTGAGCCTTGGTGACCTGGTGGTCATGGCGAGGTGTCAAACACCCGATCCCATCCCGAACTCGGCCGTGAAAAGCCTCCGCGCCAATGGTACTGCGTCTTAAGACGTGGGAGAGTAGGTCGCCGCCAGGTCACTCAGGCTCAAGAGACGCCAATCACGAAGCATAAGCTTGCATCTTCACACCACTTCGAAACGCCCCGGTTCATCAGAGCCGGGGCGTTTCGACTTTTTCCGGCTCGATCCGCTCCGGGCATTGGCCGTCGGACTGCCGCATCCTCTTCGGGCCAACGCCATCAAGAAGCGCCATCGAGAGGGTCGTCCTGCTTTTGCGTGCATATGCCGGTGACAACACCCGGCAACTATCTACAAACCATAATAACGTTGTTGAAAATTGTCACCTTGTACGAATCTCTCATTGAAATTGCATTAGTGCTCGATATTCGCCTATCATGGGGGTGCGTAATTCTTATGACGTTCTCCTGCGTTTATGATGGGGGCTTAGGTGAGCAAAAAAGTTGAAATGGCTGATTATATTGCCACCAATGCCCCGTTGGGGGTTACGCAAGGGAGCACGTCGGCTCCGCCGGCTGCCGCTCCGGTGGAAGTCGACAACACGACCTTCCGCGGAATCGTATCCGGCGATGCCGAGCTGAACTTCACCTGGTCCGCTTTCCTGATCGATTCCCTGGTGGAGGTCGGCTGCACGCATGCGGTGATGTGTCCCGGCGCGCAGATGGCGCCGCTGGCGCTCGCCTGCCGCGCCAATCCCAAGCTGAAGGTGTCGGTCGTCATCGACGAGCGGTCGGCCGGCTTCTTCGCGCTTGGCCTGTCGAGCGTGACGCAGAAGCCGACCATTCTGATCTGCACGTCGGGCTCCGCGGTGGGGCAGTTCTATCCCGCCGTGATGGAGGCGAATTACGGAATGATTCCGCTGATCGTCATCACCGCCGACCGTGCCCCGGAGAACCAGGATCGGAGTTCCGCACAGGCGATCGACCAGATCCGCGCCTTCGGCCAGCATGTGCGGGCGTCCCACAACATCCAGCTTCCCGATGCCAGCATCGATTCGCTCTCTCCGCTGGTTTCCCGCATCTATGAGCAGGCGACGGGCGCCACCCCTGGCCCGGTGCATGTGAACCAGGCGTTCCGCGACCCGCTGGTGGCAAAGCTCCGCAACAAACGCCCCGTTCCCACGCCGCCGGTGGTCTCCAACCCCGTCCTGACGGTCAATGCGGACCACGCCCGGCGGTTGGCCGAGTCCCTGGCCGGACGCCGCGGCGTGATCGTCTGCGGCGCCAGCGAGATCGACGAGCCGGGTTTTCCCGCCGCCATCTACGAGCTGTCGCGCCAGCTCGGCGCTCCGATCATCGCCGATCCTTTCAGCAACCTGCGTTTCGGTGCGCCAAGCGACGTTCCGGTGATCGCGCGCGCCGATTCTTTCCTGAGGGCGACGCGATTCACCGAAACCCACAAACCGGATTGGGTGATCAATTTCGGCGGACCGCCGATTTCGAAGCCGGTGCTGACCTATCTGCAGACCACCAACTGCACCGAGTATATCGGCGTCGATCCGACCAACAAATGGCAGGACCCGATCCTGCGCATGACCGAGATCGTGCGCGCCAGCCCCGAATCGCTGTGCAAGGCGCTGGTGGCGTCGGGCGCTCTGCGTGCCGCTCCGGCGTCCTGGGCGCAATCCTTCGCCGCCTGCGACGCCTACATCGACGGCCTGTCGCGCAGCGCCTTCGACACGATCTTCTGGGAGGCGCCCATCCTGCGGCGGATGGTTCAGGCGACGCCCGAAGGAGCCGTGTTCTTCTGCGGCAATTCCATGGCCGTGCGCGACGCCGACAGCTTCTCCGGCCGGACCGATGCCCGGCTGCGTCTGTTCGCCAACCGCGGCGTGAACGGCATCGACGGCTCCATCGGCACGCTGATCGGTGTCGCGGCGGCGCAGCGCCCGAAGAAGACCCTGTCGGTCATCGGCGACATGGCCTTTTCGCACGATGTCGGCAGCCTGCAGCTTGCCGGCGACCTGGACATCGTGCTGGTCGTTCTGAACAACGGCGGCGGCGCCATCTTCGAATATCTGCCGACCGCAAAGACGCCGGAAGTCATGGACTTCATCTCGCCGCCGACGCTGAACATCGGGCTCGCGGCGCAGGCCTCCGGGTGGCGGACATGGCGGGCCGGCGATCTCGCGCAGTTCAACGGTGCGCTGGAGGAGGCGATGGCGGCCCGCGGCCCCTGCCTGATCGAGGCGGTCATCGACCGCAAGGAGAGCGTGCGCCAGCACAAGCTGTTCTGGGGCGCCGCCGACGGCATCAACGCCATCATCCGGCTGCGCGGACCGGAGGGCATGACCATCACCTTCGGCGTTCCGCAGATCACCGATTCCGACAAGTCCGCGGTCGAGTTCGATCCGAACATCACCGACTGACGGCGCGGCATCGACCCCATGGACGGCCATCGAACCGAGACGGCGCGCGAGGCGGAGGACGACAGGTCCGGGACCACGTCCTCCTCCTCTCCGCGGCCTATCCTGCCGCGGGAGCGGGCGGCGATCTTCCTTCTGGGCTTCGCGGCGTTCCTGCCGCTCTATGCCCCCCAGTCGGTCCTGCCGCAGCTGGCCCGCAGTTTCCAGGCCAGCCCGGCGGAAACCGGGGCGGTGATCGGGGCGACGACGCTGGCCGTCGCGCTGTCGGCGCCGCTGGCCGGGCCGTTGACCGACCGGTTCGGGCGCAAGCGCTCGATGCTGGCGGCCATCGCCATCCTGGTCCCGCTGACGCTTCTGCTGACGCTTTGCGGCAGCCTGAGTGAGCTGCTGGCCGTCCGTTTCAGCCAGGGCATCGTGCTGCCGGCCCTGTTCACCGGTGCCGTCGCCTATATCGGCACCCGCTGGGAAGGTACCCGCTGCGCGTCGGTGACCGGCATGTTCGTCACCGGATCGGCCATCGGCGGCTTCGCCGGGCGGTTCGTCTCCGGACTGGTCGCCGACATCGCCGGCTGGCAGAGCGGGTTCGCCGCCCTGGCCGCGGTTTCGGCACTCTGCGCGGTCTTCGTCGCGCTCTGGCTGACGCCGGACCGCGGCCGCGGGACCGGGTCGATCCTGGGCAATTTCCGCGGCATGCGGGAGCATCTTCGGGATGGCCGGATTCGCGCGGTGAGCCTGTGCGGCGGCACCGTCCTGTTTTCGATGACCGGATGCCTGTCCTATCTGGGATTCCATCTGGCGGAGCCGCCTTTCGAACTGACGGCGGCCGGAATCGGCCTCGTCTTCCTGGTCTATCCGCTCAGTGCGACCGCCCCGCTGGTCAACAGCCGGCTGTTGCGCCTGCTGGGAACCGGCAACGCCTATCGTGTCGCCTTCGGCGTCTGTGCGTCCGGGCAGTTGCTGCTCCTGCTGCCCGATCTGACGGCGGTGGTCGCCGGAACCGGAATCTTCCTGGGCGGCGTGTTCCTGTGCCAGTCGCTGGCGCTCGGCTATGTCGGTCGGGTGGCGACGACGAACAAAGGGGCCGCTGCCGGGCTCTATGTTTGCTGCTTCTATCTTGGCGGCAGCCTTGGCGCCATCGTGCCCGGCCTTTTGTGGAAAACCGCCGGGTGGCCCGGATGCGTGGCCCTGGTTCTTGCCGCACTCGCAACCGGTGCGCTCATTTCCCTGGCGATGCGCGAGCAGAATCGCCGCGCCGCGGAGCCGGTCTGACTTTCCAAACCGGGAGCGCCCTTTCACCCTTCCCCCCATGGATGAGAAGAGCGCCATGATCCAATTCGCGAAACATCGGCGGACCATCGCCGAAGCCGTCACGCGCCGTCGCCTGGTTGCGGGCGCCACCCTGCTCGCCGCGGGTCTGCTGGCGGGATCGCCGGCCCTGGCCGACAGCTCGGCCAATGGGGCGGCCAAGCCGCCGGTGGCGCGGTCCACGGTCCTGCTGCAGACCACGACGCACGCCAACGGGGTCCCGATCGTCTACCCGACCGGCAAGCCGCAGGTCACGGTGCGGGTCACGGAAATACCGCCGGGCGTCGACACCGGCGTCCACAACCACCCGATCCCGCTGATCACCTACATCCTGGCCGGCGAGCTGACCATCCGGGAAGTGACCGGCGCCGCCTATGTGTACAAGAAAGGTGACGCCTTCGTGGAGTCGGCGGAATTCCACCACGGGGTCAATGAGGGCAAGGAACTGGTCCGGCTGCTCGCCGTCTATGCCGGTGAGGTCGGGGCGCCGCTGTCGATCAAACCGCCTCATTGACGCCATCGGCCGCCCACGATCCCCGACCTGCCGGGATCGTGGGTGGTCGCGGCAAAAAAGAAGGCGCCGGAGCGGGATGTCCCAGCTCCGGCGCCTCGCTGTTCGGGGGGCTGTTCGGGTGCTGCCCGGTCGGCAGTCGGCCGGATCAGGCGATCCGGATGCGGTCGGTGAAGGAGTTGACCTCCTCCTTCAGCAGCGAGGTCTGGTGACTCAGCGTGCCCGAGCTTTCCAGCAGCATCTCGGCGGAACTGCCGGCGTCGGTCGCCTTGTGCAGCACATGGGTGATGGAGCTGGCGACCTCCGTGGTGCCCAGCGCCGCCTGACGGAGATTGTCGCTGATTTCCGTCGTCGCCTGGAACTGCTGCTGCACCGCCCCCGAGATGCTCATGGCGATGCTGTCCATGCGGTCGATGGTTTCGCCGATCCGCTTGATCGCGTTCACCGCGCTGAAGCTGGTCGACTGGATGGCATTGATCTGGACGCTGATCTCGCCGGTCGCGACGGTGGTCTGGTTGGCGAGCGCCTTCACCTCGTTGGCGACCACGGCGAAGCCCTTGCCGAACTCGCCGGCGCGGGCGGCTTCGATCGTCGCGTTCAGCGCCAGCAGGTTGGTCTGCTTCGCGATGTTCTCGATCATGTGGACGACGTCGCCGATGCGGCCGGCCGCGTCGGCCAGCGCCGAGACGACTTCATTGGTCTTGCGCGCCTCGTTGACCGCATCGCGGGCGATCTCGGTGGATTGGGAGGCCTGACCGCTGATGGCGGCGACGGAATGGGACAGTTCCTCAACCGCTTCCGACACCATCTTGACGTTGATGCTCGCCTCTTCGGTGGCGGAGGCGCCCTGGGTGGCCAGCTCGACGGTCTGTTCGGCGACGCTGGCAAACAGGCGGGCGTTGGTCTCCACCACCTCGGCCTCGCGGATGACGTGCTGGACCACGTCCATGACCGTGCTTTCGAAGTTTTCGGCCAGACTGTTCATGGCCTCGCGCTTCTCCGCCTCGTTGCGCAGCCGCTGCTCCTCCTGGGCGTTGCGCAGCCGCTCCATGTGGATGGCGTTTTCCTTGAAGACCTGGACCGCGCGGGCCATGTCGCCCACCTCGTCCCGGTTTTCGAGGGCCGGGATTTCGATCGAGGTGTCACCTTTGGCCAGAACGCTCATGGCCGTCGTCATGCGGCGGATCGGGCCAACGATCGATCTGGCGATCAGCAGCGCGAAGACGATGCCGGCGAGAACCGCGATGACGGGCGTGATGACGGCCTGGCGCCAGCTGGCGTCGAGCGCGTCGGCGGCCCGCGCCTGCGTCTGCGTCTGCGTGTCGGAAAAGGCGGTGACGATGCTGCGGACGATCTGCTGCAGTTCGGACAGGATGTCGCGGATCCGGGCCTGCGATCCGATCAGCGTCTGGCTGCCGCCGATCGCGTCCTCCAACCCCTTGGTGAAGGTGACGAGCTGCGGCTCCATGGACGCGAGGAAGCGCAGCAGGCGCTTGTTGGTGATGACGGTCTTGGCTTCCTGGATCGATTCGCGCAGGCGCGTCAGCTCGCCCTTGGTGGCGTCGGCATCGTTCGGATCGAAGGTGGTGAAATAGCGGGCGGCGGCCATGCGGGTGGCCTGCAGCGCCTGTTGCAGGCGCAGCGTGGCTTGAAGCCCCGGCGCCTCGCCGATGTTCTGCGTGCCTTCCACCAGGGCCACGGCGGTGGTGTTCAGCTGGGCCCCGACCAGGAAGGACTGGCCCACCCCGTCGCGGCGGCGGGTGACGGCGGCGACGGTCTCGTCGAAGGCGGCGCGGTAGCTGGCTGCGGCCTTCTGCAGGGCGCCGATGCTCGCGCGGTCGACCGTCAGGTCCGTGCCGGTGTCGGTTTCGGCGATCGCCTTCACGAAGACATCCACCTCCTTGCGCGCACTGAGGAGGTCGGTCTCGGATTGCGAGGCGATGTAGTTCAGGACCGCGCGGTCCATGTGCTCGCTGATCTCGACCAGGCGAGCCGTGCTCATGGCGTCGTGACCGACGGCGATGACCCCCTCCAGCTCGCCGCGGATGGTGTCGACGTTGTTCACAAACTGAACGCCCAGGAACACGATCAGGGCGATCGAGGCCATGAAGCCTGCGTAGATTTTCTGCGAGATCTTCATGTGCGAGGCCAAACGAAACATGCGGACACCCGTTGTGAAAAACGTCGCTTGGACGGCGGCGCGGGATCGCGTCAGGAGGGCGGGGAGGGGCCGAGGGGCGGAATGTCCGGGCCCACCGGTCTCCCCGCTGGTGTCGACGAACTTGAACGGTTACTTGGCGTTCTTGATCGCCATGATCTTTTCCATCGTGAACTGCTTGGCCGCTTCCTGATAGAACGGCTCAAGGGCCTTTTCGAAGGCCGCACGATCGAAGTCGGTGGTGATGGTGATCGGCGACGCCTTGAGGACCTTCATCCCCTCGCGGTCGCGATTGCGCACATATTCACGCGACGCCTTGCCGCCGGCGCGGGCCGCTTCGACGAAGGCGGTCTTCATCTCGGGCGACAGGTCGTCGAAGAATTCCTTGTTGATCAGGATGACGGCCGGCGAATAGGTGTGGTTGCTGATCGTGATGTTGTTCTGCACCTCGTACAGCTTCGAGCCGACGATCGTCGTGACCGGGTTTTCCTGGCCTTCGGCCTGACCGCTCTTCAAAGCGGGATAGAGCTGTGCGAAGGGCATGCTGAAGGGCTCGGCCCCCAGCGTCTGGAAGGCCTTCTTGAAGAGATCGCTTTCGGCGATGCGCATCTTCAGGCCCTTCATATCGGCCGGGGCCTTGATCGGGCGGACCGAATTGGTGAGCTGGCGGAAGCCATTCTCGGCCCAGGCGAGGGCGACCGTGTTGGTGTCCTTGAAGGAGTCCAGGAGCGAGGTGCCGATGGGGCCGTCCAGGACCAGATCGGCGTGCGCCTCGTCACGGAACAGCAGCATCAGGTCGAGGATGCCGACATTCGGATTGAACTGCGCCAGCGCGCCGCCCGACGACGACAGCACCATGTCGATGGTGCCGAGCTTCACGGCCTCCAGCATGGCCGGGCCGGAGCCCAGTTCGCTGGCCGGATGTTCCTCGATCACATACTTGTTGTTCGTACGGCGCTGGATTTCCTCGTTCATCACCCGAATGGCTTCGCTGAACTGCGAACCCTTCGGCAGCACGTGGCCGATCCGAAGCTTTTCCTGCGCCTGCGCGCCGGCCGTTGCCATCAGCAGTGCCGCGCCGATCACCAAACCCCAAAATGCTCTCATAACGAACCTCCGTGCGTGAACCGCTGAACCTGCACTAGAACTGCAGCGTCTATACCGTTTGGCGGTTGTAAAAGTAGAAAGCTGATGCTTTCAGGTCAAACCTATTTTAGCAATCCATCGTATTGAAACCCTTTACGCGAGAGCGATGAATAATTCATTACCGCAGGATCGGGCTTGCATTCTGGAGTATGCGTCCAAAAGTCGCATAAATACTCCGATATGCGCCGCATATCGGAGTATTTGAAAGCTCGTCTGTCTTCAAAGATGCCGCCGGAGTCCGCGGCGGTGGAGGAGGTTCCGAACGGAACGGGGGATGTGCAACCCAAAAGGAGGGCATCCGGCCCACAATTCCACTGTGGGCTCCGCATCCATGCTGACCCTGCGGGGCCGGCCGGACGCAATGCGGCATGTCGGCCACCCCATGGCAGCGGACGGCCTCAGCCCCTTCGCGACGCAGCGCCAAGCACGCGGTCGGATAGCCAAGGGGATGTGCCGGCTCAGCCGGCCGCCCGCAACAACTGCTTGTGGTGCTCCGGCCGGGGCTCCTCCTGCACCGGGGAGGCGTCGAGGTCGGTCCATTGCAGGGAGCGGAGGTAGCGGCTCGCCATGCGGCCCTGTTCGTCCAGGCGGAACAGGTGGAGCCAGCCGTTGTCGAACAGCGCGCGCAGGTCGGGATGGCGGGACAGCACCCCGTCGATCGCCTCCTGCGGCGCCTCCACCACCACCGAAAGCCGCAGCGGCTCGTGCATGTAACGCTCGCCGTCATGGACCGACTGCCAGGGCAGGCCGACGCGCAGGAGCCCGCCGTTGCCCTCGACCACGCCGATGCCGCCGGTGACGTTGTGCAGCAGCTTGTTGCCAGCGCCGAACATGGTCGGTGCGACGGTGGAGCCGTAATATTGCAGGCTGATCCAGCTCGCCACCACCACCGGCGCGGTCAGGATCAGTTCCAGCACCCGGAAGCCGTCGTCCTGCCGCCAGTCGTAGCTGTGCAGGAAGCTGCGGCCCCGCAGGTCGCGGCCGGCCGTGCGGCCGCGCGGTGCGGCGATGAAGGCGCTGCAGCCGGCAAGGCCCCATTCCGGCCGGACCTCCGCCCAGTCGCGGCTGCGCCCGGCGACGTCGTCGGCACCATTGGCCCGCGGCAGGCGCAGTGCCCGCTCGCCCCTGGCGATGGCCCCGGCGGCGGCGAGCCAGCCGCGCACCCGCTGCAGGTCGGCGGCGTGGGGTGCCGAGGGATGGTCGGTGTCGTAGAGCGTCACTGCGTCGGTGGTGGTGTCATGCAGCGCGCCGACGAACAGCGTGTCGTCCGGGATGACGATGCCCTGGCCACCCAACACGGTCCGCACCTCCGGATCATTGAGCAGGCCGGCGAGCAGGCGGGCGTTCGCCTCTCCTGAATAGCCGCCGCAGGCGCCGCATTGCAGGGCGCTGGCGTGCGGGTTGTTGACGGTGGTGGCGCCATGGCCGGCGAACAGGACGATCCGGGCGAAGCCTTCGGTCAGCGACATCGCCCGCAGGATGGTCGCCGCCATGCCGGCGCGCTGGTCCACCGGCAGCGCGGGGTCGAGGCGCGGCGCCGGGTCGTGGGGCGCCTTGGCGTCGCCGAATGAGAAGGAGTCGCGCAGCAGCTTGCCGGCATAGACCGGCCCCATCGCTTCGACGAAGGCGAAGGACGAGACGGCGGCGAGCTTGAACCGGCCCCAGGCCCGCTTCGCCCTTGCGGTCAGCCGGGCCTTGGCATCGTCGGACAGGTGCTCGTGTCCATGGTTATGCCCGTGTTCGTGGTGAAGGCGGCAGTCGGTGGTCCGTGAGGTGGCGGCGGGGGTCAGCAGCACCGGGCAGCGCGCCTCGTCCACGTCGGAGGCGTGGCGCCGGTGCGACAGGGCGAGGCCGAAGAAGCCGGCGAAGCCGATGGTCTCGATGCCCGGACCGGTCGATTCCAGGGCGCGCCGGAACAGCTCCGACCGCACGTCGATGCAGAAGGCGGCCTGGAGGGTGGGGCGGCCGGGGGACGGATCGGCCGCCCGCTCTTGCGCGAAGGTCCCGGCCAGCGTCCGCTGGGCGGCGCGGTCGGCGGCGTCCTGCAGGATGGCGTCGACGATCTGGTCCGCCGTGGGCGCCACCGGCTCGGCATGGGCGGCGCAGACGGCGCGCCAGCGCTCGGCGATCTGCTGTTCGTAGCGGTCGTGGAGCGCCTGTTCCCAGACCAGCCGGATCGCCAGGAAATCGGTCAGCGTCGTGTCATGGCCGCTGGCGAGTTCGGCCTGCCACAGCCGGTGGCGGGCGAACTGCGCCCAGCCGCCGAGGCTGGCGAGAAGCTGGTGGAAGTAGGTCTCGCAGGCGGCGATGGGAATGCCGAGCCGGGCGACGGCGGCGGCAAGCGCCTGTCCGGCGGTTTCCGGACCTTCGGCAACCTGCGTTGCGAAGCCGGTGAGGCCGAGGATCTCCGGCGTCAGGTCGTGGGTGGCGACGGCGCGCCAGGCGGCATAGGCGGACTTGCCCCGCGGTGCCGCCCACAGCGCTTGGCCCACGTCGAAATAGCCGGCAGCCCAGCCGCCGAACCGCTCGCCGATCAGACCCGGCCAGTCGGTGCCGGAGGCTTCGGCCGCAAGCTCGGCGACGGTCGGCAGCGCCTTCGGCGGCGGGGCGGCGGTTGCGGCGGCAGCCTTGAGGGCGGCCGGCGAAGCCGGGCGCTTGGCGTGCGGGGAGGCCGACAGCGCGCCGGCGAGGTCGTCGTCGGTGATGGCGCCGGACGCGATCCGCTCCAGATACCAGGAGCGCGGCATGGTCACGGCGATGCCGGCGACCCGGCCGAGCCGGGCGGCGGTCAGGGCGAGGCTCTCGCCGCTCTGTCCCAGGAAGGGGTTGACGGCGACGCTGGAGGCGAGCGGCCAGACCGGCGGGATCGCGCGCACGGCGGCGTTGGCAACGGCGGAAAGGGCGGGGCTGCGGGCCGCGGCGGCGTCGATGGGCTGGGCGGCCGGCTGCATGGTCGACTGGGCGGATGACTGGGCGGTCATGAGGATCGTCCTTCCGGGATCAGGAAATCTTGCGCACGGACCAGCCGCCGAGCAGCCGATCGAAGACGGCGTTGGCGTAGAGGCCGTTGGACAGGTGGACCCGCAGTCCGGCGGCGGCCGGGTGATAGGCCCACAGCGGGAACATCGACTGGGCGACGGCGACAAGGCCGAAGCTGACCACCACCAGAACCATCAGCGCCCATTCCAGCGGGCCGGGGGCCGGCGTGTGCGGCAGTGGGCCGGTCAGCGCCCATTCGGCGACGCTCTGCAGCGCGAAATAGGCGGTGGAGGCGGCGACGGCGTAGAGCGCGGTGCGCCGGGTCAGGAAGGCCGGGGCGGTACCGGCCAGCCCCTGCGCCAGCAGATAGGCGACGCCGAAGATCAGGATGGCGCCCAGCGCCACCGCCTGCGGCGGCTTGGCGGCGAAGCCGAACAGCGCGCCGAACAGGACGTAGAAGGCGGCGTAGATCGCCAGCGCGGCGAGAAAGGCGCGGCCGACGGCGGCACCGTTGGGGACCGCCACCGGGCCGGGACGCCGGATCGCCGCCACCCCCTCCACCGCCCCGCCGGCGGCCAGGAAGGCGTGCGCCTTGTAAAACGAGTGCGCCACGATGTGCAGCAGGGCGAGCGGGAACAGCGCGAGCCCGCATTGCAGGACCATGAAACCCATCTGCGCCACGGTTGACCAGGCGAGAGAGGTCTTGACCGCCGGCTGGGTCAGCATCACCAGACCGCCGAACAGGGCGGTGAAGCCGCCGACGATCACCAGCACCGACAGCACGCCGGGCGCCAGCAGCATCAGGTCGGCGAAGCGGATCAGCAGGAAGCCGCCGCCGTTGATGACGCCGGCATGCAGCAGGGCCGACACCGGCGTCGGCGTCTCCATCACCTCGGTCACCCAGCCATGGGTGGGAAACTGTGCCGATTTCAGCAGGGCGGCCAGCGCGATCAGGCCGGCGGCCCAGGCCGTCACCGCCCCACCCTGGCCGGCGCGGGCCATCTCGGCGATGGTGGCGATGTCGGAGGTGCCGTAGCCGGCGGCGAGCAGGACCGCAGCGCCGATCAGGGCGGCGTCGCCGACCCGCGCGGTGATCGCCTTCTTGCGCGCCGCCCGCCGGGCGGTGGGCCGGTTCGGGTAGAACAGCAGGAGCCGGTGCAGGAACAGGCTGGTGGCGATCCAGGCCAGGACGAAATGGGTGAGATTGCCGGCCTGCACCAGCAGCAGGACCGAGGCCAGCGTGGCGCACAGCCAGCCGGTGAAGGCGCCCTGCCGGTCCTCGCCATCCAGATAGGTGGCGGTGTAGCGGACGACGATCCAGCCGACGAAGGAGACCAGGAGCAGCATCGTCGCACTCACCGCGTCGAGCCGCACCGACAGGCCGACGCCCCCGGCGCCGAGCAGCGGGCTGGTGCCCGGACCGGCAACGGCGAGCAGGACGGCCGACAGCAGGGCGACGATGAAGGCTGCCAGCGCCGCGGCCTCCGCCAGTCGCGGGACGGAGCCTGGGCGTCGGCCAGGATTGCGGAACCCGGCTATTGCGGCCAGCAGGAGGGCTATGGGGCTGAGGAGCGGCAGGAGGTGAATGGACAAAGCGGTCTCTCCGGAACAGCGTGAGGAGCCTGTCCCTCCGATTTAGCAGCGCCACCGCTTCGAAAAAAATTCATTGTTCTCGGGATATCGTTCGGTAAAATCGAACGATGCGCGAGCTGAACTACCACCACCTCTTCTATTTCCAGGCCGTCGCCCATGACGGCAACCTGACGCGCACCGCGGCGCGGCTGAACCTGACCCAGTCGGCGCTATCGGTGCAGATCCGCAAGCTGGAGGAGCGGCTGGGCCATGCGCTGTTCGAGCGCGAGGGCCGGCAGCTCCGCCTGACCGAGGCCGGGCGGATCGCGCTCGACCATGCCGATTCGATCTTCGCGCTCGGCGAGGAGCTGGTGGGGACGCTGAAGGAAAGCGGTCGGGCCCGGCGGGCCCTGCGGGTGGGCGCGCAGGCGACGCTGTCGCGCAATTTCCAGATCGGTTTCCTGCGCCCGATCCTGGGGCAGGAGGATGTCGACGTCATCCTGCGCTCGGGCAGTCAGGCCGAGCTGCTAGAGGCGCTGGAGGCGCTGAACCTGGACGTGGTGCTGATGAACCGGGCGCCGGCCGGCGACGCGGCATCGCCCTTCGTCGCCCACCGGCTGGCGGAACAGCCGGTCAATCTGGTGGGAACGCCGCACCGGGTTGCCGGCGGCGGCACCATCGCGGAGCTGCTGACCGGGCACCCGGTGATCCTGCCGACCTCCGACAGCAACGTGCGGATCGCTTTCGACGCGCTGGCCGACCGCATCGGCATCCGTCCGCAGATCGCCGCCGAGGTGGACGACATGGCGATGATGCGCCTGCTCGCCCGCGAGGATGTCGGGCTGGCCGTGCTGCCGCCCATCGTGGTGAAGGACGAGTTGGCGTCCGGCCGGCTGCACGCCGCCGACGTGCTGCCGGGCATCACCGAGACCTTCTATGCGGTGACGGTGCGGCGGCGCTTTCCCAATGCGCTGCTGCGCGCGCTGCTGAAGGCCGACGGTCCGGCGATCGGGCTGGACTGACGGCCTTCCGGTTTTCGCCGTTACGCGGTGCGGTCCTGGGAGAGGTTCAGCTCCTCGATCATGGTCTGGCGCATGACGAATTTCTGGATCTTGCCGGTCACCGTCATCGGGAAATCTTCGACGAAGCGGATGTATTTCGGGATCTTGTAGTGGGCGATGGCGCCCTGGCAGAAGGCGGTCACCTGCTGTTCGGTCAGCTCCACCCCCGGCTTCGGCCGGATCCAGGCGCAGAGCTGCTCGCCGTACTGCTGGTCGGGCACGCCGAACACCTGCACGTCGGCGATGTCGGGATGGGTGTAGAGGAATTCCTCCACCTCGCGCGGGTAGATGTTCTCGCCGCCGCGGATCACCATGTCCTTCAGCCGGCCCACAATGTTGCAGTAGCCCTCCGCGTCGATGGTGGCGAGATCGCCGGTGTGCATCCAGCCGGCCTCGTCGATCGCCCGCGCCGTCTGCTCCGCGTCGCCCCAATAGCCGCGCATCACCGAATAGCCGCGGGTCAGCAGCTCGCCCGGCGTTCCCGGCGGGACGATGCGGCCCTCGGCATCGACGATCTTCACCTCCAGATGCGGCTGGATGCGCCCGACGGTGGAGACGCGCCGTTCCAGCGGATCGTCGGTGGAGCTTTGGAAGCTGACCGGGCTGGTCTCGGTCATGCCGTAGGCGATGGTGATCTCGCGCTGGTTCATCTCGGAGACCACGCGCTTCATCACCTCGATCGGGCAGGGCGAGCCGGCCATGATGCCGGTGCGCAGGCTCGACAGGTCGTATTTGGCGAAGTCGGGGTGGTCGAGCAGGGCGATGAACATGGTCGGCACGCCATGCAGGCCGGTGCAGCGTTCCTCCTGCACCGAGGTCAGCACGGCGACGGGGTCGAAGCCTTCGCCCGGGATCACCATGCAGGCGCGGTGGGTGACGCAGGCGAGGTTGCCCAGAACCATGCCGAAGCAATGATAGAAGGGCACCGGGATGCACAGCTTGTCCTGTTCGGTCAGGCGCATCGCCTCGCCGACGGAGAAGCCGTTGTTCAGGATGTTGTGGTGGGTCAGCGTGGCGCCCTTCGGGCTGCCGGTGGTGCCGCTGGTGAACTGGATGTTCACGGGATCGTCGAACTGCAGGATGCCGGTCAGCCGCCCCAGCTCCGCCACGTCGGCCGGACGGGCCAGCGCCGGCAGATCGTCGAAGTTCAGCATGCCCGGCGTCTTCTCCGTCCCCATCCGGATCAGGTGGCGCAGGGTCGGCAGACGTTGCAGCGACAGCGGCCGGTCGGATGTGGCCTGCTCCAGTTCCGGCGCCAGCTTGGCCATCATGCCGAGATAGTCGCTGGACTTGAAGGACGGCGCCAGGATCAGGGCGGCGCAGCCGACCTTGTTGATGGCGTATTCCAGCTCGTGCAGGCGGTAGGCCGGGTTGATGTTGACCAGGATCAGGCCGGCCTTGGCGGTGGCGAACTGGGTCACCACCCATTCGGCGTTGTTCTGCGACCAGATGCCGATGCGCTCGCCCGGCTTCAGCCCCAGCCCGACCAGCCCCGCCGCCACCTGATCGACCTGGCGTTTGAACTCCGCATAGGTCCAACGGACATTCTGGTGGCGGACGATGAGAGCCGGCCGGTCGGGGGACAGCGACGCCATGCGGTCGAGATGGGCGCCGATGGTCTCGCCCAACAGCGGGGTGCGGCTCGCCCCGTGAACATAGCTCTGGGTCAGCGGCTGGGTGTCGGTATGCAAGGTTGCGCTCCTCCGGAATTCGTTCTTAAGCGCAGCAGTTGGGGTGCTGCGCATTCCGGTACTGAACCCATACTGACCCGTATTGTCGATACCCTTCTCGGTTAAATCTCCGCGCCGAGATCGAGTTGCCCGCGGCTCGATGCCGCACGTGCGAGGCCGGCATAGTGGCGGACGTCGAAGGCGATGAACTCCACCTCCGCGTCGGTGACGTCGCGCAGGTGCCTGGCCGGGCTGCCGGCCCAGAGCTGGCGGGCGGGGACGCGCTTGCGCGGGGTCAGCACCGCACCGGCGGCCAGCATGGCACCGCTTTCCACCACCGCCCCGTCCAGCACGATGGAGCCGATGCCGATCAGGCAGCCGTCCTCCAGCGTGCAGCCATGCATCCGCACGCCATGGCCGATCACCACGTCGGCGCCGATGATGGTGGGATAGTCGTTCAGCATGACGTGGATGATGGTGCCGTCCTGGATGTTGGTGCGCGGCCCCACCGTGATGCTGTGGTCGTCGCCGCGCAGGACGCAGCCATACCAGACGCTGGCCTCCGCCCCGATTGTGACGTCGCCGACCACCACCGCGCCGGGGGCGATGTAAGCGTCGGCGGCGATGCGCGGCCACACGCCGCGGACGGGCTGGATGATGGCGCCGGGGTGGCGGGCGAGCAGGGACTCTCCCGTTTCGAACTTCGCTTCGGTTGCGCTCTCGGTGGTCATTCGTTTTTGTCCTTGTTGGGGCCTGCCGCGCTTTTGCGCCGGTCAGGAGGCGAGCCGTTCCGTCTCCTTCTCGGTCTTCGGAACGGCGACCACCCCGGCGGCGAGCAGCCGGTCGATCTCGTCCGGAGTGTAGCCCAGTTCGCCCAGCAGCGTCGCGCTCTGCGCACCCACCGGCGGCAGCGCCATGCGCGGTTCCAGCCGGCGGCCGTCCAGCGTCAGCGGCAGCAGCGGCACGCGGGTCTCGCCGCCGGTTTCGGTGGTGATGGCGGCGAGGCCGCCGCTCTGGTTCAGGTGGGGGTCGTCGAACAGTTCCTCCGGCCGGTTGATCGGGGCGTAGGGCAGGCCGTTGCGCTCGAACAGGCAGGATATTTCGGCCTTGCTGTAGGCGGTCAGCCGGCGGCGGATCTCCGGCAGCATCCAGTCGCGGGCTTCGCAGCGTTTGGTGTTGCCGTCCAGCCTGGGATCGGCCAGCAGGTCATCGAAGCCGAAGGCGGTGCAGAAGGTCCGCCACTGCACGTCGCTGACCACGCCAAGGAAGATCTGCTCGCCGTCCTGCACCTCGAAGGTGTCGTAGATGCTGAAGGCGGCGATGCGCTCCGGGAAGGGGGGCGGCGCCTCGCCGGTCACGGCGAACTGCTGCATGTGCTGGGCCGACAGCAGGACGCAGGTCTCGTACAGGCCGGACTGGATGTCCTGGCCGCGGCCGGTGGCCTCGCGGGTGCGCAGCGCCGCCATGATGCCGATCACCCCGAACATGCCGCCCATGATGTCGTTGACCGAACTGCCGGCGCGCAGCGGCCGGCCGGTCGGACCGGTCATGTAGGCGAGGCCGGCCATCATCTGCACCACCTCGTCCAGCGCCGTGCGCTTTTCATAGGGGCCGGGCAGGAAGCCCTTCAGCGACAGGTTGATGATGCGCGGGTTGCGCGCGGCAAGGCTGGCATAGTCGAGGCCATATTTCGCCATCAGGCCGGGGCGGAAATTCTCCAGCACCACGTCGGCGGTGTCGACCAGCCTGTGGACGGCGGCCAGCCCGTCGGGGCTGTTCAGGTCGACGGCCAGCGACTGCTTGTTGCGGTTGAAGGTGCGGAAGAAGCCGGCGGCGGCCCCCGGCAGGGCGCGTGTCTTGTCGCCGGTCACCGGCTCCACCTTGATGACGTCGGCGCCGAGGTCGCCCAGGATCATGCCGCAGGTCGGCCCCATCACCATGTGGGAGAATTCGACGACGCGGATGCCGGCCAAGGGCAGGACGGGATTGCTGTCAGGCATGGACGGGGCTCCGGTGGAAGCGGCTTTGGTCGAAATGCTTGGGCAGGCCGGCGGCGGCGATCTTGCCGTGCAGCGTCTGGCCGGGAAGAAGGGTGGCGAGCAGGCGCTGCGCTTCGATCAGGGCATCCAGGTCGATGCCGGTGTCGAAGCCCATCGCCTCCAGCATGAAGGCCAGATCCTCGGTCGCGACGTTGCCGCTGGCGCCGGGGGCGTGCGGGCAGCCGCCCAGCCCGCCGAGCGAGGCGTCGAACTCGCGGATGCCGATGTCCAGAACGGCAAGGCAGTTGGCAAGACCGAGACCGCGGGTGTCGTGGAAATGGGCGCTCTGCAGCCGGTCGCCGGCGATGTCCTTCACCCGCTTGTAGAGGCGGCGGACCTGCGCCGGATTTGCGTAGCCAACAGTATCGGCCAGCGCCACGCGGTCGGCCCCGGCCTCCAGGCAGGCTTCGGCGAGGCGGACCACGTCATCCTCCGGCACCTCGCCCTGGATGGTGCAGCCGAAGGCGGTGGAGATGCCGGCGTCGATGCGGGTCCTGTGGTTGCCTTCCCGAATGCTCTCGTCACGGGCGCGGCAGACGCGGGCCAGTTCGTCCACCGACTCCTCGCGGGTCTTGCGGATGTTGGCGCGGCTGTGCGCCTCGCTGGCCGACAGCGGCAGGACGATGACGTCGGAGCCGGCGGCGAGTGCCGCCACGGCACCCTTCAGGTTGGGGGCCAGCGTGTGGACGACGATGCCGGGCAGCTTGCGGGCGCCGGCCACCACCTCGGCCGCATCGGCCATCTGGGGCAGCAGCCTGGGCGGGACGAAGGAGGCGGCCTCGAAGCGGCGGACGCCGGCGCGGTGCTCCGCCTCCAGCCAGCGCAGCTTGTCGGTGGTCGGCATGACGCGGTCGAGGATCTGGAGCCCGTCGCGCAGGCCGACCTCGACAATGGTCACCGGGGATTTCGTCATGGCAAGAATCCTCCGTTCGGATGCGCCGGGGAAGGGGCGCATCCGGTGGAAACGGGAAGAGGAAAGGTCTAAGGGGCGATCAGATGCCGAAGCCGGCGATCACGTTCCGAAGCCGGCGGCTTGCGGCAGCCAGAGCGACAGGGACGGGACCAGCCAGATGATGAAGAGGCCGGCCATCATCAGCAGGACATAGGGCAGGGCGCCGCGCGTCACCTCGGCCAGGGAGGAGCTGGTGATGCCCTTGATGACGAACAGGTTCATGCCGACCGGCGGGGTGATCAGCGCCAGTTCCAGGTTCACCATCAGCATCACGCCGTACCAGATCGGGTTGATGCCCAGCGCCGTCATCACCGGCAGGATGATCGGCGTGGTGATCAGGATGATGGCGATGGTTTCCAGGAACATGCCGAGGATGAAGATCGCCAGCATCACCGCCAGGATGAAGCCGCTCTGCGACAGGCCCAGCGCCGCCACCGTCTCCATGATCTGGGCCGGCAGGCGGATGATGGTGATGGCGTGGCCGAACATGCCGGCGGCGGCGATGATCATGAACAGCATGACGCTGGTCCGCATCGTCTGCACGCCGCAATCCAGCAGGTCGGCGACCGAGACGTTGCGATAGACCAGCAGTGCCACCGCCAGCGCATAGACCGCGCCGACCGCCGCCGCCTCGCCCGGCGTGAAGACGCCGAGATAGATGCCGCCCAGGATCAGCGGCGGCATCATCACCGCCCAAATCGACTTGCGGAAGGCGGCGACGACCGTGCCGAAGCCGGGCCAGGGCTGTGCCTGCACACTGTCCTGCCGCTTGGCCTGCAGCCAGCTGTAGCCCGCGAACAGCACCGCCATCAGCAGGCCCGGAATGATGCCGGCGAGGAACAGGGCGCCGATCGAGGCGTCGGTGACGATGGCGTAGAGGATCATCGGCCCCGACGGCGGGATCAGGATGCCCAGCGTGCCGCCGGCGGCGATCAGCCCATAGGTGTCGCGCTGGCGGTAGCCGTAGCGCTTCATCTGCGGGATGGAGATCGAGCCGATGGTCAGTGCGGTCGCCACCGACGAACCGGAGATGGTCGAGAAGATGGTGCAGGACAGGATGGTGGCGAAGCTGAGCCCGCCCTTGATATGCCCGACCAGCGTATTCGACATCTCATAGAGGTCGTCGACCACCTTGGCCTTGATCATGATGTGCGCCATGAAGGCGAACATCGGGATGGTGGCGAGCAGCGGGTTGTTCAGGCTGGAGAACACCGCGTCGGCCATGCTGTCGATGCTGCCTTCGAACAGGGCCAGCACGCCGAGCGAGGTGAGGGAGAGCGCGGCGAAGATCGGCATGCCGCTGAACAGCAGGAGCAGCAGCAGGCCCAGGATCAGGAACGTCATCAGTGGCCTCCGCTCTGTTCGTCGGTGCCGTCCCCCGCAAGCGCGGCGAGCAGCTTGGCGAAGGCGACGATGCCCAGCAGCGCGGCGCCGACGGGAAGCGTCGCCTGCGGGATCCACAGCGGCAGCTCCAGCTGGCCCGGCGAGAAGGCGTCGAAGTCGTAGGAGAACATCGCCGTCTCCCAGCCGGTGCGGGCCAGCAGCACGGCGAAGACCAGCACCGCCAGATTGGCCCAGGCGTCCAGCCAGCGCCGGCCGCGCGGACCGGCGAGCCCCATGATCAGGTCGATGCGGATGTGGTGGCCGGTGCGCAGCGCCTCCGCCGCGCCGGCCATCACCATGGCGACGACCATGAAGCCGCAGGCCTCGTCGACACCTTCCAGCGGCTGGCCCAGGACATAGCGGGTGAAGACCCCCGCAGTGGTCAGGGCCAGCACGACGACGATCAGCAGGACGCTCAGCGCACCGCCGATACGCGACAGGACCGATGCGGTGCCGGTCAGCAGGCGGAGCGCGGTGTGGGACGCGCCCTTTTCGCGTGCGGGCGTGACGGTGTCGGGGGTGGACATGCTGCTCATGGCCGGTCCCCTCTTCACTGGAGCTTGTTGACGAGTTCCAGCAGCTTGCGGCCGTCGGCGCCGGTCTCGTCGGCGAAGCCCTCGGCAAAGGCGGGCGCCATGGCGGCCTTGAAGGCGGCATTCTCCTCAGGGGTCGCGATGTGGACCTTGACCCCCTTCGATTCCAGCTCCGCCGGGGCGTTGGCCGCAGCCTCCTGCGAGGCTTCGATCGCCCAGATGGCGGCATCCTCGCCGGCCTTCTTCAGCGCGGCCTTGTTCTTGTCGGACAGCTTGTTGTACCAGCCGGGATTGACGTAGCCGTGCAGATAGGCGGCCAGCACCGGCACCACCGTCATGTGGTCCTGCACTTCATAATATTTGCGCGACCAAGCGGCGGCGACGTCGGTGATGGCGGCGTCGATGACGCCGGTCGCCAACGCCTGATAGACCTCGCTGCCGGGAATCGCCACCGGGGTGGCGCCCATCGCCTTCAGACCGCGGTCGAAGGCCGGGCCGAGGCCGCGCATCTTCAGACCCTGGAAATCTTCCGGCTTAAGCAGCGGCTTGCCCTTGGAGGTGAAGACGCTGGTGTTGGTCTGAAACATCCAGACGATGTTCTTCACGCCTTTCTTCAGCAGGCGTTCCTCAAGGAAGGCCGCCGCTTCGGAGGTCGGCCACTTCTTCCACGCCTCGATGGAGGACATGGTGTAGGGGCCGACCGTGACGTTCATCAGCGGCAGGGTCTTGCCCCACTGGAAATTCAGCGAGAAGGCGCATTCGATGTCGCCCTTGGCGACGGCCAGGATGTTCTCGTTGGCCTTGATCAGGCTGTCGGAGCCGAACACCTGGACGTCGAGATCGCCGTCCGACAGCGTCTTCACCTCCGCCGCCCAGCGCTCGACGACCTTCGAGATGTGGTGGGCCGGCGGCAGCTGGTGGCTGCAGCGCATCCGCGTTGCGGCCTCGGCATCCGTCGGCACTGCCAGCAGAGCTGTGGCGGACGCGGTGGCGAGCAGCGCCAGCATGGTCTTGAAACGGGTGGACGTCTTGGTGGGCGTCATGTCCTGCACCTCCCTCCGGTGGTTCGTTGCGGCGGTTCAAGGGATTGAAACGCCGGGCCCATTCAACTGCGGGCCTTCGAATTGTTCGTCTGCAAAACAGAACAGCACGGGGGAGGGAAGGTCGTAAAATACAAAGAAAAGAAGCGAGCTATCTGGTTTCGAGATATCTCGCTTCAAAGAAGGGTGTCGCGCAGCCGGCCGGGCCAGCGGCCGGCTGCATGCGCCTCGCGCACCACGTCGATCATCAGGCGCCGGGCCTCGACCACGGCGCGGGAGGCGGTCTTCATGCGCGAGGACACCAGATAGAGCGTGCGGCCCATCGACGGGTTCACCACCGGCCGCGCCACAAGCTCGCCGCAGGCGATCTCGTCGCCGGCCAGCGCCGCCGACTGCACCGTCACGCCCAGCCCGGCGCTGACCGCCCGTTTCAGCGGCACGGCGGATTCGATTTCCAGATAGACCTTGGCGGCGATGGCGTTGCGCACCTCGGCATCGCTGGCCAGTGCCTGCAGCACGGCGGTGCGGCCGGGCATGATCAGCGGCAGGCGCAGCACCTCGGCCAGATCGATGGGGCCGCCGTCGCCGATCATGGCGCGGGTGCCGAGGCAGACCAACTCCTCGTCCAGCAGCGGCACGCCCTCCAGCCGGTCGTCGTTGGGCGGCACCAGGGTGAGGGCGAGGTCGGCCTGACCGGACAGCATCCATTGATGCATGATCTCGCTGTGCGCCTCGATCACGCGCAGCTTGACTTCGGTCAGGGTGGAGGCGACGCGGCGGATGAAGGGCAGGCCGATGGCCTCCATCGCCGTGTAGTTGAAGCCGACCATCACCGGCCCCACCACCGCCCGCGACAGCGACAGCACGTCCAGCTCCGCCTGTTCCAGCGCGTGCAGAACGCCGCGCGCATGGGCGAACAGCCGGTCGCCCGCCTCGGTCCGGCTGACGCCGCGCGGCTGACGCAGCAGGAGCTGGACACCCAGATCGCCTTCCAGCGTCGCCACATGCTGGCTGAGCGCCGATTGCGCGACGTTCAGGAACTCGCTGGCCTTGGAGAAGCTGCCGAGTTCGCAGACGGCGACGAAATAGCGGAGGCGGCGGAAGTCCAGCTTGATCGACATGCGGCTTTGTCCCACAGGCCCCGGTGCCGGACAAAGCGGAATATCGGCCGCAGACCGGCCGGCAGCCGGTGCTCAGGTCACATGCGCATCATGCGGAAGATGGCGATGAACATCACCACCACGCCCACTTCGGCCAGCGTCGCCAGCCAGGCCGGGTGGAAGACGATCCCCAGCGGCATGATGAGCAGCAGGATGAGCGCCGGGAACACGATGTAGGGGGACTCGAGCCGGTTGGAATTCGCCTGCGCCGTGGTGTCTTCGTCTGCCGGCAGCGCAGGCTGTGCCATTTGCATGGTCATAGGATCGGAACCCTTGTTGATGGTTGGGTGCGCGGGCCGGCAAGAGCCCGGCGACGCCGATCCTAGGCAGCGGCATTCATCGGAAAAAGCGAAATTAACCGATGGTTCATATCGGGTTCTTCAATTCAACCGCGGACCTCTGCGGGAGCGGCCAGAATGGTCTTCAGCCCGGTGAGCGCCGGGTCGATGATGGCCTCGTCAGCGTCGGTCGGGTAGGCGGCATAGATGGGAAGGCTCAATGGGCGGGCTTCCGGCAGGATTTCGCCCTTGCCGGCGTCGATCAGCGGCTGGACGAGCTGGCGGGGGAAATGGCCGGTGCCGCCGCATTGCTTGACATAATCGAGCCCCAGCGTCCCGACGCCGATCGACACCGGTGCCGACCGCACGTCTTCGGGCCGGTGCAGGCGCACATTGCGGCGGAAATCGTCGCCCCAGTCGATGTGGACGTACGGCTCCTCCGAATAGTCGTCGACCGCCGGCATCCGGAAGAGAACCAGTTCCTCCTCGATCAGCAGGCGGATCGACAGGCCGGGCAGGGCGCGCGGCGAATAGAGGACGGCGACGTCCAGAGTCCCGTCCTGAAGCCCCTGCAACAGTCCGCTCGGCAGGCCGACGTCGCAGCGGAGCGCGATCTCGTTGGCGTTTCGCCGCATCCAGGGGATCCAGCGGTAGAGCAGGCGGTTCCACAAACCGGCCTCGCTGCCGATGCGCAGAAGCGCCTTGTGGCCGGCGGGCAGGGTGGCTTCCTGGCGCGCCTGTTCCCACAGGCGGAGGATGGCGACGGCATGGCGCTGGAAGCGCAGGCCGGCGGTGGTCAGCGTGGCGCCGGTCTTGTTGCGCACGAATAGCCGGCAGCCAAGCTGCTGTTCCAACTGCTGAATCCGCGTGCTGACCGTTGACTGCGTGACGTGAAGCCGGTCGGCCGCAGCCATGAAGCTGCCCGCCGCCGTGACCTCCAGAAATGTCCGCGCCATTTCCGTATCCATGACACCTCACCTGACTGCCGGCCTTCGCGTCCGGTCGCCCGCCGGTTCCTTGGGACCAGACCTAAAGCATCGACAGCTTGATCGCGACCTGACGGTGTGAGACGATTCGTCGCATCCGCTGGGTGCGGCCGCGACCGGCGGATCCCCTAATGGGAGGAAATGGTATCGGGAAAACCGATAATAGCCATCGGTTAAATTCGCTTTCTGGCTTTTCCGACCGCCAGTAGCCTCCGCTTCGCCAGCCGGAAGTTATCCGGCCGACCTCTCCGGACATCCGGAGGTAACGTTGAGAAATGGGAGTTCCGCTGTGTCCGTCATCCGCAATATTCTGTTGGCGTCCGTCCTTCTCATCTCCGGTGGTACCGTTGCCGCGCAGGCCGCGGACGGTGACGCCGCGGCGGGCAAGACGGGGTTCAACGTCTGCAAGGCCTGCCACACGATCGAGGCCGGCGGCCCCAACCGTGTCGGCCCCAACCTGCACGGCGTCGTCGGCCGCAAGGCGGGCACCCACGACGGCTTCAGCTATTCGGCGGCGATGAAGGATTCCGGCATCACCTGGGACGAGGCAAAGCTGAACGAATACCTGAAGGATCCCAAGGCGACCGTCCCCGGCAACAAGATGGCCTTCGCCGGCATCAAGGATGACGCCAAGCGCGCTGACGTGATCGCCTACCTGAAGAGCGAGTCCAACTGAGGTCAGGTCGACCCGATTGACGGGAGGCACCGGATGCGGCCCATGGCGGGATCGCGTCCGGTGCCTTTTGCGTTTTTCGGATGATCGGGTGGATCAACCGGCGGCGACTGCCGACAGCAGGTTTGAACAGGCTTCGGCGATGTCGGCGGGGGCTTCCAGCGGCGACAGGTGGCCAACGCCGGGGAGGATGCGGAACTCTGCCGCGGGCAGGATTTCGCCGTAGATCTCCCGGAGGCTGTCGGCGCGCTCGACATGATCGCAATCGCCCACCGCGATCAGTGTCGGGATGCCGATGCCCGCAACTCCGTCGAGGCGGGCGAGCATGCCGGCCGTCGTCCATTCCCGTTTGGCGCCCGCCGCCCCCCGCAGCGTATCCTCGACCACCTGCCGCCTGTCCTCCTCCGGAAGTTGACGGTGGCTGAGGATTTTCAGCGCCTCATTCACGCCCTCCGCGTTCTGATAGGAGGCGAGCATCGCCTTGCGCATCCCGGCCGGCACGGGCATTCCGGTCGGCGGAGAGGGCGCGATCAGGACCAGCCCCACAAGTGCGCTGGCGCCTTTCGCGGCCACGATCTGGGCAACCTTGCCGCCCATGGAATGGCCCACGAGAATGCAGCGGGTCAGCCCCATCTTCGCGATGACCTCCGACACGTCGCCGGCCATCGCATCGAGGTCATAGCGCCCGTCCAGGGCGACGGACCGGCCCCAGCCGCGCAGATCCAGGCTGACGCAGCGTGCCCGGTCCTTCAATTGTGCGACGACATGGCGCCAAGTGCGGGCGGACCCGCCCCAGTAATGCAGAAACACCAGTGCCGTGTCTCCCTGCCCGTCGTCCAGAACGTGGATGACCGCCCCGGTCGTTTCGATGTTTTTGGACATTGCCAAGCTCCATGACATGCGTGTTGCGCTGGTTTTGATTTAGCCGCCGAACGGAGCCGTGATAATCAGGCGGAAAATGGATTCATTCCGAACCGGGAGTGGATGATGGCGCTGGATACCCTGACCGGCATGACCGTTTTCCGCCATGCCATCGAAGAGGGCAGCCTGGCCGCCGCGGCGCGCCGGAATGGCATGTCGGCTGAAATGGCCGGACGGCATCTCAAGGCACTGGAAGAGCGGCTGGGAGTCCGGCTGGTCAACCGATCCACGCGCAAACTGAGTTTGACGGAGGCGGGTCAGGCCTATTTTCGTCGCTGCGTGGCGATCCTCGATGAAATCGCCCTGGCCGAAGCCGATGCCGGAACCCGGCAGGCCGAACCGCGCGGTCTATTGCGGGTGGCGGCGCCGCTTGCCTTTTCCAATGCGGTGCTGGGGCCGGCGGTGGCCGATTACATGCGCCGCTTTCCGGGCGTCACCCTGACGCTGGATCTCAGTGAACGGGAGACCGATCTGCTCGGCGAAGGGTTCGACGTCGCCTTGCGTCTCGGAACGCTGCCGGACACCGCGATGATCGCCAAGCGCCTGGGCAGCTTTCCACTGATCCTGGCCGGTGCGCCGGGCTATTTCAGGTCCCGCAAGTCACCGGAGCATCCGGAGGATTTGCGGGAGCACAGGATTCTCGCCTATATGCAGACCGCGACTCCGGAGCGATTTGTGCTGTCCGACGCCGCAGGACATCGGGTGCAGGTTGCGTTCGAAGCGCAGCTTCAGGCAACTGACGCCGGCTTCCTCGTCACGCTCGCGCTGCTGGGACAGGGGTTGGTTCTGGCGCCGTCCTTCCTCGTCATGGAGTACATCGCCGAAGGCCGGCTGGTTCACGTCCTTCCGGACTGGTCGGCACGGACGCTGCCGCTGCACGCGATCATTCCCCATCGCACTCTGATGCCGGCGACGGTCCGGAGCTTCATCGACGTCGTCGCCGAGTGGGTCGGAGCATCGTGACGGCATCGACGGAAGTTCCCGCTCCCTCTAAGACAGCTCCTCCTGCCCGGCGGACGGCAGCGGCGGTTCGGCGCCGCGGTCCATGCGCTTGATGATGCCGGTTAAATGCGTTGCGAAGGCATACACCGCCTCCGGCAGATGGCGGCCGAGCATGGTCTGGATTTGATAGTAGCGCTGGTCGAGGGTGGGCGAGTCGATCGGGACCGACGCCACCGGATGGCCGACCGTGCTGGCATGGACGGTGAAGGGGCTGGCGATGGTGATGCCGCCGCCTTCCGCGGCGAAGGCCCACAGCCCGGCGATGTAGTTTGAAACCAGCACCGGTTCGATCACCACCCCGGCCAGTCCGCAGGCGATGTCGAACAGTTGCCGCACCGTCGTGTCCTTTTCCGGCAGCGCGATCGATTCACGGGCCAGCTGGGCCAGCGACAGGACTGGCCGGCCAGCCAGCGGGTGGTCCCTCGCCATCACCGCCAGGACCGGCGCGCGGCCTTCCCCCATCGCCCTGACCCCCGGTTCGGGGGCGAAGGAGAAGGTGGCGCCGATATCGACCTCCCCCTCCCGCACCATGCGGGTGACGGCGGCAGGCGCGACGATGCGAAGTTCGATGCGGATGCCGGGATGGCGGTCGCGGAAGCTGCGGATGGCCGCCGGGATCAGGCTCATGCCGAACCCCTCGGTCGCGGCGACACGCACCCGTCCGCTGGCCAGCCCGCGCAACCGCTTCAGCTCGGTCACGATGGCTTCTTCCTCGAGGAACACCCGTTGGGCATGGCGGGCGAGCAGGTCGCCGGCATAGCTCGGCACCATGCCACGCGGCCGGCGTTCGAACAATTCGACGCCGAGATCGGCTTCGAGATGGGCGATCTGCCGGCTGATGGCGGAGGAGGCGACATGCAGCCGCGCCGAGGCGTCGGCGATCGAGCCGGTGCGGGCGACCTCAAGGAAATAACGGAGCGCGGTGGCGTTCATGGCGGTTCCCCTGGCCGGCGCCGGTTTGCTAAGCTGACGGAAAATCAGGACAGTCAACTATACCATTGCCGGACCGGCAACGGGAACTTCCAACTATTATAATTGCGGCATGCCAATCTGCACAATACCGTGTCATGGCTAACTTTCGTGCAAATGGACCCTCTTGGACGGAGTTCGGACATGGCGCCCTTTGCGTACGGTAAGTCGATGATGTTCGCAGCCGCGGCGGTCGCGGCCCTGGCCCTGCCTTCGGTGGCCCTTGCCAACAAGGCGAACGACACGCTGGTCTACGCTTCTGACAGCGAGCCGGAGAACATCAGCCCCTATCATAACAATCTGCGCGAAGGCGTCATCATCGCCCATCTCGTGTGGGACACGCTGGTCCACCGGAATCCCAAGACCGGCGAGTATGAGCCGGAGCTGGCGACCGCGTGGAAATGGGTCGATCCGGTCACGCTGGAACTTTCCTTGCGCAAGGGCGTGACCTTTCAGGACGGCTCGCCCTTCACCGCCGACGACGTGGTCTTCACTTTCAATTACGTGCTGACGCCGGAAGCGAAGGTGGTGACCAAGCAGAATGTCGAATGGATGGCCGGCGCCGACAAGGTTGACGATTACACGGTGCGCGTCCGTCTGAAGGGTCCGTTCCCGGCGGCGCTTGAATACCTGTCCGGCCCGACGCCGATCTATCCCGCCGCCTATTTCAAGAAGGTCGGTCTGGACGGCTTCTCCAAGGCGCCCATCGGCACCGGTCCCTACCGCGTCACCGCGGTGGAGAACGGCAAGGGCGTGATGATGGAGAAGTACAAGGACTATTTCAAAGACAGCCCGCTCGGCCAACCCGCCATCGGCAAGATCCAGTTCCGCGTCATCCCCGACGGCGAAACCCGCATGGCCGAGTTGATGACCGGCGGCGTCGACTGGATCTGGCGCGTGCCGAAGGATCAGGCGGACCAGTTGAAGGCGGTGCCGAACATCACCGTGCTGTCGGCCGAAACGATGCGCGTCGGCTTCCTGCAGTTCGACGCCGCCGGCCGCACCGCCGCCGACACGCCGATGAAGAAGGAGAAGGTGCGCCAAGCCGTCGCCTACGCCATCGACCGTCAGGCGATGGTCAAGAATCTGGCCGGCGAGGGCGCGCGGGTGATGCATTCCGCCTGCTTCATCGACCAGACCGGCTGCACCGACGACGGCGTTCCGCGCTATGAGTACAATCCGGAGAAGGCGAAGAAGCTGCTGGCCGAGGCCGGCTATCCGGACGGCTTCGACACCGATCTCTACGCCTATCGCGAGCGCGACTATGCCGAAGCGGTCATCGGCTACCTGCGCGCGGTCGGCATCCGCGCCAACCTGCGGTTCCTGAAATACGCCGCGATGCGCGAAGCCGCCCGCGCCGGCAAGGTTCCGCTGGAGTACCAGACCTGGGGCTCCTTCTCGGTCAACGACGCCTCAGCCTTCACCGGCGTGTGGTTCAAGGAGAACGAGGACGACATGAGCCGCGACCCCAAGGTCAAGGCTCTGCTGGAGAAGGCCGATACGACCATCGACGCAGCGGCGCGAAAGGAGCTCTACAAGGAAGCGCTGTCGATGATCGCGCAGAAGGCCTATCTGCTGCCGCTGTTCTCCTATCCCAGCAATTACGCCTTCACCTCCGACCTCGCCTTCACCGCACAGCCGGACGAGCTTCCGCGCTTCTACGCCGCTCACTGGAAGTGAGGCCGCGGCGGCGGGCCGGCCTGGTTGAAAGCCGGCCCGCAGCGCCTCTCCGCACGCTCCTTTTCAGGAGACCGCCATGCTCGCCTTCCTGCTTCGCCGGCTCGCCGTGGCGCTGTCGGTGGTGCTGACCGTATCGGTCATCGCCTTCCTGCTTCTGCATCTGTCCGGCGACCTCGCCACCGACCTCGCCGGTCCCGAGGCGTCGCCCGAACAGGTGGCGCAGGTTCGGGCCGAATATGGCCTGGACCAGCCGCTTGCCGTCCAGTACGGTCATTGGCTGGCTGGCGCCGTCCGCTTCGATTTCGGCCAGTCCTTCTATTTCCGGGAGTCGGTGGCGTCGCTGGTCGGCGGCCGTATTCCGATCACGCTGAAACTCGGCGCCATCGCGCTCGGCCTCGCCCTGCTCTTCGCCATTCCGCTGGGGGCGCTGGCCGCCGTGAAGCGCGGCAGCTGGTTCGACCGTGCGACGCTGGCCTTCTGCGCGCTGGGGCAGGCGGTGCCGACCTTCTGGCTCGGCCTGACTCTCATCATCATCTTCTCGGTGAACCTGCGCTGGCTGCCGGTTTCCGGCAATGCGACCTGGAGCCACTATGTGCTGCCGTCGGTGGCGCTCGGCTGGTACGCCATCCCGGCAGTGATGCGGCTGACCCGCAACGGCATGCTGGACGTGATGGCCTCCGACTATATCCGGACGGCGCGGGCCAAGGGCCTGCGCCCAAAGACGGTGATCTTCAAGCATGCGCTGCGCAACGCGGTGGTGCCGGTGGTGGCGCTGGCGGCGGTGCAGTTCGGCTTCATGCTCGGCGGCTCCATCGTGGTCGAGGCGGTCTTCTCGATGCAGGGGCTGGGGCAGCTCGCCTGGGAAGCGATCGGGCGCAAGGATTTCCCGGTCGTCCAGGCCATCGTGATGCTGCTGGCCACGATCTACATCCTGCTGACCTTCCTCGCCGACATCCTCAACGCCTGGCTGGACCCAAGGATCCGCGTCGCATGAGCACCACGAGCGCTTCAGGTGCCGCCACCACGACCGCGGCCGCGGCTGCCGGATTCGACGCCGTTCCGGTCCGCCGGTCGCCGTTGGCCCGCTTCACCAAACGGGCGGCGCGCCACCCCGGTTTCATGGCCGGCGCCTTCATTCTCGCCGTCATCCTGGTGATGTCCATCGGCGCGCCGCTGTTCACCGCCCACGATCCCTATGCGCAGGACATCTCCAAGCGGCTGATCCCGCCGATCTGGCACGCCAAGGGGACCTGGGAGCATTGGCTGGGCACCGACAAGCTGGGGCGCGATTACTTCGCCCGGCTGCTCTATGGCGGGCGCATCTCGCTGATGATCGGCGCGGCGACGGTGCTGCTGTCGGGCGCCATCGGCACGGCGCTGGGCGTCGCCGCCGGCTTCTTCGGCGGGCGGGTCGATCTGGTCATCGGCTACATCATCAACGTGCGGCTGGCGCTGCCGGTGGTGCTGGTGGCGCTGGCGGTGGCGGCGCTGGTCGGCACCTCGCTGAACACGGTCATCGTCGTGCTGGGGCTGCTGCTGTGGGACCGCTTCGCCGTGGTGGCGCGGTCGACGACGCAGCAGATCGCCCACGCCGATTTCGTTTCGGCGGCCCGCGCCATCGGCTGCTCGACCCGGCTGATCGTGTTCTCCGAAGTGCTGCCCAACATCATCAACCCGCTGATCGTGGTCGCCACGCTGGAGATGGCCCATGCCATCCTGCTGGAGGCGGCGCTGTCCTTCCTGGGGCTTGGCGTACAGCCGCCGCTGCCGTCCTGGGGCCTGATGATCTCGGAGGGCAAGCAGTACATGTTCTTCAGCCCCTGGGTCATCACCATCCCCGGCGTGGCGCTGGTGGCGCTGGTGCTGGGCATCAACCTTCTGGGCGACGGCCTGCGCGACGTCACCGCCCCCGACAACCGGAGCTGACGGCCATGCCCCTGCTCGACGTCGACAATTTGACCATCCAGATCCCGACCGAGGTCGGACTGCTGAACGCCGTCAACGGGGTCTCCTTCACGCTGGAGCGCGGCGAGACGCTGGCCATCGTCGGGGAGAGCGGGTCTGGCAAGTCGCTGACCTCGCTGGCGCTGATGGATCTGCTCCCGTCCCGGGCGGTGCGCAAGGCGCGGTCCATGCGCTTCGACGGCATCGACCTGATGGCGGTCGGCCAGCGCAAGATGGAGGATCTGCGCGGCGACCGCATGGCGATGATCTTCCAGGAGCCGATGACCTCGCTGAACCCGGCCTACACCGTCGGCGACCAACTGATCGAGGCGCTGCGCCGTCATCGTCCGGTCAGCCGGGCGGTGGCGCGGGAGCGGGCGGTCCATCTGCTGGAGCGGGTCGGCATCACCGCCGCCTCCTCCCGCCTCGGACAATATCCGCACCAGCTGTCGGGCGGCCTGCGCCAGCGGGTGATGATCGCCATGGGGCTGATGTGCGAACCGGATCTGATCATCGCCGACGAGCCGACCACCGCGCTGGACGTGACGATCCAGGCGCAGATCCTGATGCTGCTGCGCGACATCCAGCGCGAGTTCGGCATGGGGCTGATCCTGGTCACCCACGATCTGGGCGTGGTGGCGCGCGTCGCCACCAAGGTGGCGGTGATGTATGCCGGCCGGCTGGTGGAGACCGGCCCTGTGGAGGCGGTGTTCGGCGCCCCCAGCCACCCCTACACCCAGGGTCTGCTGCGCGCCATCCCGGTCCCCGGCCGCACCCGGCCGGGCGAGCCGCTGGGCACCATTCCGGGGCAGGTGCCGAACCTGATCGGGCCGCTGGCCGGCTGCGCCTTCCGCAACCGCTGCGACCACGCCACCGACGCCTGCGCCGCCGACATTCCGGAGCGGGATCTCGGCCCCGGCCACCGCATGGCCTGCGTGCTCGACCCCGTCGCCACCGCCGCTTGACCGCCTTCCTTGACCGGAGACCGACCATGACCGTTCCGGTGCTCGAACTCGAAAACGTCACCAAGATCTATCCGGTGCCGCAGGGGATGTTCAAACCCCGGGCGATGCTGACCGCCGTCGGCGGGGTGTCGCTGACCGTCGCCCGCGGCGAGGTGCATGCGCTGGTCGGCGAAAGCGGATCGGGCAAATCGACGCTGGCGAAGATGCTGCTGGGGCTGACCAAGCCGACCTCCGGTGAGATCCGCATCGACGGCGTGCCCATCGCGAAGACCGACCGGCGCGAGGTGGCGCGCCGCATCCAGCCGGTGTTCCAGGATCCCTATTCCTCTCTGAACCCGCGCAAATCGGTGGCCGACCTGATCGCCCTGCCGCTGGTCGCCCACCGCATCGGCACGTCGGAAAGCCGGCAGAAGGCGGTGGCGGAGATGCTGGACGCCGTCGGGCTGCCGCGCCGGATGATCGACGCCTATCCCGGGCAGATGTCGGGCGGCCAGCGCCAGCGCGTCGCCATCGCCCGCGCGCTGGTGATGAAGCCGGACGTGCTGATCTGCGACGAGCCGACCTCGGCGCTCGACGTGTCGGTGCAGGCGCAGATCCTGAACCTGCTGATGGACCTGAAGCGCGAGTTCAAGCTGACCTACTTCTTCATCAGCCACAACCTTGCGGTGGTCGAGCATCTGGCCGACCGGGTGGCGGTGATGTATCTCGGCCGCATCGTCGAGGAACGCGGGCGCGAGGCGCTGTTCACCCACGCCAGCCATCCCTATTCCCGCGCGCTGCTCGACTGCGTGCTGACGCCCGATCCGACGTTGGGCATGCCCGACACGGTGATTTCCGGCTCCTTCCCCAACCCGATCGCGCCGCCGCCCGGCTGCGCCTTCCACCCGCGCTGTCCGCGCGCCACCGACCACTGCCACTCCGTGGCGCCCGGCCCGGTGCCGGTCGCCGACGGCGTCGCCGCCTGCCATTACGCCAATTGACGACCCATCCCCCACACCCGAGTTCCGCCATGACCCAACAGCCATCGCGTGACAGCGCCATTGCGCGCGCCGCCCATCATTTCGCGTCCGGCGCCTTCCTGGCCGACCTGACGCGGCGTGTCGCCATCAAGTCGGAAAGCCAGTCGTCCGACCGTGGGGCGGAGCTGCACGCCTATCTGGACGCGGAGATGATCCCGTCGCTGGGCAAGCTCGGCTTCACCGGCACCATCGTGGAGAACCCGGTGGCCGGGCGCGGGCCGTTCCTGATCGCCGAACGCCACGAGGCCGACCATCTGCCGACCGTGCTGATCTATGGCCATGGCGACGTGGTGCCGGGCCATGAGGGGCGCTGGCGCGACGGCATTGATCCGTGGACGGTGACGGTGCAGGGCGACCGCTGGTACGGCCGCGGCACCGCCGACAACAAGGGCCAGCATTCCGTCAACATCGCGGCGCTCGCCCAGGTGATGGAAGAGCGCGGCGGCAGCCTGGGCTTCAACGCCAAGTTCGTGATCGAGATGGGCGAGGAGGCGGGATCGCCCGGCCTGCGCGCGCTGGCCGAAAGCCGTGGCGAGGATCTCTCCGCCGACGTGCTGATCGCGTCGGACGGGCCGCGGGTGATCGCGGAGCGGCCGACCGTGTTCCTCGGCTCGCGCGGCGCCATCAATTTCGAACTGACGGTGGATCTGCGCAAGGGCGCCCACCATTCCGGCAACTGGGGCGGGCTGCTCGCCAATCCGGGCACCATCCTCGCCAACGCCATCGCCTCGCTGATCGACGGGCAGGGACGGATCAAGCTGGATGCCCTGAAGCCGGCCGGCATCCCGCCGGCGGTCAAGGCCGCCATCGCCGACCTGTCCGTCGGCGGCGGGCCGAACGATCCGGAGATCGACCGCGATTGGGGCGAGCCCGGCCTGACGCCGGAGGAACGGGTGTTCGGCTGGAACGCGCTGGAGGTGCTGGCCTTCGAGACCGGCAACCCGCGCGCGCCGGTCAATGCCGTGCCGGGCATCGCCAAGGCGACGCTGCAACTGCGTTTCGTCGTCGGCACCGATCCGGCGACGGTGATCGACGCCGTGCGCGGCCATCTCGCCACCAACGGCTTCGACCGGGTGCAGGTGACGCCCAGCCGCATGGAGGCCTTCACCGCCACCCGCCTCGATCCCAACGACCCCTGGGTGGGCTGGGCGCTGGACTCGCTGGCGCGGACCACGGGCAAGAAGCCGGCGCTGCTGCCCAACCTGGGCGGCTCGATCCCCAACGATGTCTTCTCCGAGATTCTGGGGCTGCCGACCATCTGGGTGCCGCATTCCTACCCCGCGTGCTCCCAGCATGCGCCCGACGAGCATCTGTTGGGCCCCGTCGTCGAGGAGGCCCTGCGGGTGATGGCCGGGCTGTTCTGGGACCTGGGCGAGACCGGCCCCGCCATCCGGGACGCTCGCAAGGAGGCCCGCCGCGCATGACCCCGCTCGCCCAACGCGCCAGCGACTGGCTGGCAACCCGCCGCGGGGAGATGGAGGACATGCTCCAGCGCATCGTCGACATCGATTCCGGCAGCCGCGACGGCGCCGGCATCGATGCGGTCGGCGACATCATGGCCGCGATGCTGGAGGCCGACGGCATCGCCGTGACGCGCATCCCCAACGAGACCTACGGCGCCGTGCTGAAGGCCAACATTCCCGGTGCCGAGGGCGGAGCGCCGGTGCTGGTGATGGGGCACCGCGACACCGTCTATCCCAAGGGGACGGTCGCCGCCCGGCCCTTCACCCGCGACGGCGACACTGCGCGCGGGCCGGGGGTGGCCGACATGAAGGGCGGGCTGGTCGTCGACGTCTTCGTGCTGCGGGCGCTGAAGGCGGCGGGCGGCACCGGCTTTCCGCTGATCGGCCTGTTCACCGCCGACGAGGAGATCGGTTCGCCCTCAGGCCGGAAGATCATCGAGGAGGTGGCGCGCGGGGCGCGGGCCGCCTTCAACGCCGAACCGGGGCGGGTGTCGGGCAATGTGGTCACCGCGCGCAAGGGCGGGCTGACGCTGGACATCACGGTGACCGGACGGGCGGCCCATTCCGGCGTCAACCACGCCGACGGGGCGAGCGCCATCGGCGCGCTGGCGGCGAAGATCACCGCGCTGCATGCGCTGACCGACTATGACAGCGGCATCACCACCAATGTCGGCGTCATCCGCGGCGGCCGGACCCACAACACCGTCGCCGACCATGCGGAGGCGGCGCTGGACATCCGCTTCCGCTCGGTCGAGCAACTCGACGGCATCCTGGCGCGGGTGGAGGCGATCCTGGCGGCGGAAGACGTGCCGGGCACCAGCGCGTCCTATCAGCGGGGACACCTGTTCATGCCGCTGGAGGAGCAGCATTCGGCCGATCTGTTCGCCCGCTACAAGGCGGCGGCGGCGGAGGTCGGTTTCGAGGTCGATGGCGAGTTCACCGGCGGCTGCGCCGACTCCGGCTTCACCGGGGCGCTGGGCGTGCCCTCGCTGTGCGGGCTGGGGCCGGTCGGCGGAGCGGCGCACACGGAGCGGGAATGGTGCCGGCTCGAAACGCTGGTGCCGCGCGCCCAGGCGCTGGCGGTCACCATTGCGGGGTTGGAGGGGTGAAATAATCGCCCTCTCCCGTCCCGGGAGAGGGAGGGGACCCACGAAGTGGGGAGGGTGAGGGGTGATCCAAAAATCCCAAACCTCATGGTTCCTTGGATCACCCCTCACCCTTCCCATGCTCCGCATGGGCCCCTTCCCTCTCCCGGGGCGGGAGAGGGAGCTTTGATTGCTCGACTTCTCAGCCGTTGCGATAGGTATAGCTGTAGCCGTTCAGCGCCGGGGCGCCGCCGAGGTGGGCGTAGAGGACCTTCGAGCCTTCAGGGAAATAGCCCTTCTTCACGAGGTCGATCATGCCCTGCATCGACTTGCCCTCATAGACCGGGTCGGTGATCATCGCCTCGGTGCGGGCGGCGAGGCGGATCGCCTCGTTGGTCTCGGCGCTTGGTACGCCGTAGGCGGGATAGGCGTAGTCTTCGAGGATGACGATCTCGTCGTCGCGGACCTTGCGGCCGAGTTCGACCAGTTCGGCGGTGTTGTCGACGATCTGGCGGACCTGGGCGCGGGTCTGCTCCGGCGTGCCGGAAGCGTCGATGCCGATCACGCGGTCGGCGCGGTCGTCGGCGGCGAAGCCGACGATCATCCCGCCCTGGGTCGAGCCGGTCACCACGCAGACCACGATGTAGTCGAACTTGAAGCCGAGGTCGGCCTCCTGCTTGCGGACCTCTTCGGCGAAGTTGACGTAGCCGAGACCGCCATACTTGTGGACCGAGGCGCCGGCCGGAATGCCGTAGGGCTTGCCGCCGGCATCCTTCACCGACTGGATGGCGTCCTCCCAGCTGCGGCGGATGCCGATGTCGAAGCCGTCCGGAACGATGCGGCTGTCGGCGCCCATCAGGCGGGTCAGCAGGATGTTGCCGACGCGGTCATAGACGGCGTCCTCGTGAGGGACCCAGCTTTCCTGGACCACCACGCACTTCATGCCGAGCTTCGCCGCGGTCGCCGCCACCATGCGGGTGTGGTTCGACTGCACGCCGCCGATCGACACCAGCGTGTCGGCGCCGGCCGCGATGGCGTCGGGAACGATGTATTCCAGCTTGCGCAGCTTGTTGCCGCCCATGGCGAGGCCCGAGTTGCAGTCGTCGCGCTTGGCGTAGATCTGGACCTTGCCGCCGAGCGCCTCGGTCAGGCGCGGCAGATGTTCGATGGGCGTCGGGCCGAAGGTGAGCGGATAACGTTCGAAGCGATCGAGGCGCAGCATGGCGGGGCTCCACTGTCTAGGTGAAGGGACGGTATCACCGCTGAAATGAAAGGTGCTCTCGAACTTCGCTGGAGAATTGCCGTCAAAAGCTTTTAAACTGCCATCGGATAAGGCATTTTTTGCAAAAAGCCGGGGCAAAATGAGAGAAACCGTCACCACAGATGAACTGAGCCCCACGGATCGCAAGATTCTCCAGCATCTTCAACGGGATGGCCGGATGACCAACGCCGATCTGGCGGCGGCGGTCAATCTCAGCCCGGCCACCTGCCACCGCCACACCCAGCGCCTGTTCGCCGAGGGCTACATCCGCTCCGTCCGGGCCGAGATCGAGCCGGCGAAGGTCGACCGCGGCACGCTGGTGATGGTCGGCGTCGAACTGGACCGCTCGACCCCGGAGAGCTTCGCCGAGTTCGAGCGGGCGATCCGCAAGCTGCCCTTCGTGCTCGATTGCCATCTGGTCGCCGGGGATTTCGATTTCTTTCTGAAGATCCGGGTCAGCGACATCGCGGACTTCAACCGCCTGCACGGGCAGGAGCTGATCGCGCTGCCCGGCGTGCGGCAGACGCGCACCTTCTTTGTCATGAAGGAGGTGATCGACAATGCGATGCTGGATTTCTGAGCGCGTCAGGACGAACGCGCCAGCAGTCCTTCGGCCAGGAAGCGGAATGCCTCGACGGCCTTGGCGAGGACATCCTGCGGATCGTCGCTGGCCGCCACCCAGAGGGCGGCGTTCAATGCCGCGCCATTCAACAGCCGGGCGGCCGCTTCAGGATCGAGAGGCCTGACGATTCCCTGCGCGATCAGCCGCTCCACCGCCAGCCGGGTGGTCTCCAGGCAGCGGTTCTGGCTTGGCCATTGCGAGGGATCGCCGAGGAAGGCCGGGCCGTCGAGCAGCACGATGCGCTGGACCTCGGGTTCGAGAGCCATCTCGATATAAGCGACGCCTTCCGCCAGCAGCCCATCCCAGTCATTTCCGGCTTGGGTTCCGATGTCGTGTGCGCGCGTCGCCATTTCCGCGTCGAGCTGGTCGACCACCGCCTGGAGAAGGCCGCGCTTGTCGCCGAAATTGTGATACAGGGCGCCGCGCGTCAGCCCGGCCTCGGCCGTCAGGTCATCCATCGATGCGGCGGCGAAACCCTTTTCGGCGAAGGCCTTGCGCGCGGACGCGATCAGCTTGGCGCGGGTTTCTTCCATCATTTCAGAGCGTCGCTTGCCAGCCATCGCCTTCTCCACTGATTTCGCATACGCCTCGTATATGAGTTGACATACGGAACGTATGTGTGTTGGCATTCACATACGTGGCGTATATCAACTCGCGCCCGCAGTGTGAAGCCCGAAGCCGGTCATCCCGGCGACCAAAGAGGAAGACGACCATGGCTCAACGCGAAGCGATCACTCCGGCCAATCGGCATGCGCTTTATGACAATCATCGCTATTCGGCGGCGATCCGCTCGGGCGACCTTCTGTTCGTGTCGGGACAGGTGGGCAGCCGTGACGACGGATCGCCGGAACCCGACTTTGAACGACAGGTTCAGTTGGCCTTCGACAATCTCACCAATGTGCTGAAAACTGCCGGCTGCACTTTCGGCGATATCGTCGACATCACCACCTTCCACACCGATCCGGCAAACCAGATCGAGACCGTCATGGCGGTCCGGGAAAAGGTGATCGGCGATTCTCCCTATCCGAACTGGACAGCGGTCGGGGTGACCTGGCTGGCGGGATTCGACTTCGAAATCAAGGTCATCGCCCGTATTCCGGAGGGGGCATCCGCCGCGTGACGGCGACTGCCTGAGAGCCTGACCACTTATCGGTTTTCGATCCTACCTGTGGTGTAGGCCACAGCGGGCGGCAGGCGGTTGCGGCAGGATGGGCGTCTTCCCGGCTCCGGCCCTTTTCGTCGAGGAAACGCCCGATGCGCCGCCTTGCCGCCGTCATGCTTTGCCTGTCCGTTCCCGCGGCGTTTTCCTCCGCCGTCCGTCCGGCCTCCGCGTTCGAGGTGCAGTCCGGCGGCATCCCGCTGTCGGCCGCCGCCGTCTCCATGCTGGCGAACCGGGTCGGCGCCGGGCAGCCGACCGCTGCCGGTGCCGGCGGTGCCTTTCCGCCCTGGATGGGCGGCGGCCGGAGCGAGGCTGCCGGCGCCGGGCTGCCGGGAATGAAGGGTGTCGGCTTGCCGCCGTCGGGCCGGGCGGCAGCTCCGGCGGGCGCCGACCGGGCGGCGATGAACGAGCAGCTGTTCGGGATCCGGCGCTGAGCGGCGATGGCCGCAATGATGGGGAAGGCGGCCGCATTTCTCCGCCAATTCGGAAGAAGGCGCCGCAGATCCGCTTCGTTTCGAACGGGATGGGATTACCCAATAATTCGGGGGGACCCTGCTTCCCGGCGGAAGACTAAGATCGACGTCATCGGACAAAGGGCAATGAAGAACACAGGGGGACATCATGCTGCGGACTGCCATGATCGCAGTCGGCGCCCTGCTGCTTCTGCCGCTGTTTCTGGCTGGGCAGGGATTGGCCGACCGGGCGAAAGCGCCCGAAGACGCGCGTGCCTACATCCTGTGGCCTCCCAACGGGGCGGTCATCAATGGCGGGAAGCTTTGGGTGCGCATGGGGCTCCAGAACATGGGGGTGGCGCCGGCCGGCATCAGCCATGCAGACACCGGACACCATCACCTGCTGGTCGACACCGACCTGACGAACCCGGACGAGCCGATCCCCAACGACAAGCAGCACCTGCATTTCGGCGCCGGCCAGACCGAGGCGCGGCTTGAGCTTCCGCCGGGAGTCCACACGCTGCAGATGGTGCTGGGCGACGCCGAGCATGTTCCGCACAACCCGCCGGTGATGTCGGACAAGGTGACCATCACCGTCCGCTGACCGGTCCCATCCGGTTCATGTCCGCCAGGGAGGGCATCATGAAGACAGGATTGCCAATTATTGCGACCGGTCCCGCACCGTGCGCCGCCCGGATGGCGGTGCTTTGGGCTGCGCTGGCGGTCGCACCGCTGGTCTGCGCGGCGACCCCGGCGGCTGCCGAAGAAGCGTCCGGCGCACACAGTGCCGATCATAAGGCCGATCAGAACGCCACCGCCACTCCGCAGCGGACGCCCGGCCGCAAGGATGCCTGGCTCTACATCGGCTGGCCCAACAACGGCGAGGTGGTGGGAACACGGTTCAAGGTGTGGTTCGGGCTGCGCAATTTCGGCGTCGCGCCGGCCGGCGTGCGCAAGGACGGCACCGGGCACCATCACCTGCTGGTCGACACCGACCTGAAGAACTTCGACGAACCGATTCCCAACGACAAGCAGCACCTGCATTTCGGCAAGGGCCAGACCGAAACGGTGCTGGAACTGCCGCCGGGACGGCACACGCTGCAGCTGGTCCTGGCCGACGCCGACCATGTGCCGCACGACCCGCCGATCATGTCGAAGAAGATCACCATCACGGTCCGGGCCGATCGCGGCCAGCAAGTGTCGGAGCGGTGACGGTCCGAAGCCGCAAAGCGTGAAACCCATGGCGGGGACCGGACGCACCAACCCAGAGGAGATAGCGCCGATGAGCATGGTCGGGTTCCTTGGTTCCGCCGTGGTTTCCGTCGGCCTGACGCTGACGCTGGGCGGCTGCTTCACCTCCGGCGAGATGGCGCGCGTGGTGCAGCAGCCGAAGACCCCGGCGGTCCGCACCATCAGCAGCTTCAGCGAGGCGCTGCGCTGCATGGACAGGCTGCTGTGGACCCACGGCAAGCGCGACATCTACATCACCGCCAACGGCCTGCCCGACGCCACCGGCCGGGTGGCCGGCGGCACCAAGGAGATGCTGATCACCGCCGTCTCCCGCATGTCGGAGACCTCCAACGCCTTCCGCTTCGTCGATTTCGAACCGGCGCTGGACGACGTCAATGCGCTGTACTGGATGATCGGCGTGCAGCCGAACTTCCGCGCGCCGTCCTACTACATCCGCGGCGCCATCACCCAACTGGATGACAATGTGGTCAGCGAGGCGGCGGGGGCTGGGCTGTCCCTGCCCAAGCTGGACATCGGCGTGTCGGCCGATCAGGTGGTGTCGATGGTCTCGGTCGACCTGAATGTCGGGGAGCTGGTGACCCGCCAGATCATCCCCGGCATGTCGGCGTCCAACACGCTGGCCGTGGTGTCGTCGGGGCGCGGGGCGGATGCCGGCGGGGTGATCGGCAAGGCCGGCCTGTCCTTCAACATCTCGCTGAACCGGTCGGAAGGGCTGCACCAGGGCGTGCGCACGCTGGTCGAACTCAGCACCATCGAGGTGCTGGGCAAGCTGACCCGCGTGCCCTACTGGCAATGCCTGGGCATCGACCAGACCAACCCCGCCTTCATGGCGGAGGCGCGTGGCTGGTTCGACGGCATGGCACCGGCGGAGCGGGTCACCTTCACCCAGCGCGCGCTGTCGGCGCAGGGCTATTACGATGGGCCGGTCAACGGGCAGCTCGACCAGCGGACCGCCGAAGCGGTCGGGCGTTTCCAGGCCGACCATGACCTGATCGCCACCGGCCGCATCGACTTCGACCTCTACCAGCGCCTGCTCGCCAAGCCGCCGGCCGAGGGCGGGGCGCCGCCGGCCCGGCTGCAAAGCGTCAGCAATGCCGGCGGCGAGGGGTTGCCGCGCGCCCAGCCGTCGCCGGCCCGGCTCGACCTGCTGTTGTCGTCGGACCGCGGGCCGGCACCGCGCTACCGCGCCGGGGAGGCGCTGGTGGTGCGGATGCAGCCGACGGCGGACGGCTTCGTCTATTGCTATTACCGCGATGCAGCCGGCACGGTCTCCCGCATTTTCCCCAACCGCTTCCAGCCCGACGCCTTCGTCGAGGCCGGCCGGCAGGTGGAGATCCCGCCCGGCGTGCAGAAGCCCTTCAACCTGCGCATGGACCGGCCGGGGGCGGAGGAGACGGTGGCCTGCGTTCTGTCCCATGACGAGATCGGCCTGCGCATCCCGGAAGCGTTCAAGAGCGAGGATCTGCAGCCCATTCCCGGCGCCGCCCTGGACGACGTCATCAACGCCTTCGCCACGGCGAAGGGCAGCGACGCCCGCGCCAAGCGGCTGACGGTGAAGGTGCTGCCCGGCACGCTGGCGCAGGGGGAGTGAAGCCCAGGCCATTTTGGAAAACGGGGCCGACTGTTGGCCGGCTCACAGCGCGGGGGAGGGGGTGGCGCTAGAACCAGGGGCAACGCCGTTCCTTCTCCTGCCCATGGAGCCTCAAATGACCAAATCCACTCTGTTCCATGCTGTGGCCGCCACCCTGCCGATGCTGGCCGTCTGGGCCGGTCCGGCATCCGCCCAGACGGTGGAGGGCTCCGGCCAGTCGAAGGTGATGATGTTCGACCGGCCGCCCAGCGTGGAGGAACTGCGCGAGGTGGTGGCACCGGAACCGAAGATCCGCACCCGCAGCATCGAGATCATCGGCGGTGCGGCCGGTGCCGCCGCCAAGCGCCCCCGCCCCATCGACGAGATCAATTACGGCACGGCCCCCCTGCCGACGGCGGCGCAGCCGGCCCCCCAGGCGGAGATGCAGCCGGCCACCCAGCCCGCTCCGCAGCCGGCACCGAGCCGTCCCGCGCACAAGCATCGCCGCCAGGAGGTGCGGATGGAGGCAGCCGCCGAACCCGCCCCGGCCCCGGCCGCCGAGCCGGAGGCGGCGCCGCAGGCCTTCGGCTTCCGCATCAACTTCGCCCTCAATTCGGCCGAGATCCCGGCGGAGTCCGCCTCCTACATCGACTCCGTCGGGGCGCTGATGAAGGAGGATCCGAGCCTGGGGCTGACGGTGGAGGGCCACACCGACGCCAGCGGCAGCCTCGCCTACAACATGCTGCTGTCGCAGCGCCGCGCGGTGTCGGTGGGCGAGTATCTGGTTCGCGTCCACCAGATCGATCCCAAGCGCATCACCGTCGACGGCAAGGGGCCGACCGCGCCGCTCGCCGCCAACCCCTATGACGGCCGCAACCGGCGCGTCGAATTCAAGCCGACGCATTGAGCGGCTGCCGGAACGGAGGGGATGCCATGAAACACGCCTTGCTCCTCGTGGTCTGTCTCGGTCTTGCTGCTTCCACCGGGGCCGATGCCACGGTGGTCCGCAAGAAGGATGGCGAAACCTCCGGAGCGGCGAGCGGCGGCGTCGATGTCGCCCCCGCCGGCAAAAAGGTCCGCGTCCAATGCTGGCAGGACGGCCACAAGATCATCGACGAAGCGGACCTTGCCGTCGTCTCGCTCAGCATCGCCAGCCAGATGAACGGGCTTCGCTTCCGTCGAAACGGCGCGACGGACGGGGCGGTGTCGGTGGTGACGCAGTCGCGCACCGCCTGCCTGCTCTCCCCCGACGACGGACGGGAGCGCAGCCGCGACTGATCTGCCCCCCAACCAGGCCCCCCAACCAGAAGGTGACAACCATGTTCAAGCGATCCATTTCCCATGCGTTCGGCGCCGCCGTTCTTGCGCTGGGCTGCGGCCATGCCGCCGGGGTGCGGGCGGAGGCCGTGGTCGTGTCGTCCAGCGCGCCCGGCTTCGTCCAGGGCCAGTTGGTCGCCGAAGGGCAGGCCTTGCGGCTCCCCGATGGGGCGAATGCCACGCTGCTGTTCGCCAATGGGCGGCTGCTGCGGCTGCGCGGTCCCTATGACGGTGTGCCCGACGACAGGGCCGACAGTGCGGTTTCGGCCCGTGCCGGCCCCGGCGACGACCGCTTCATGCAGAGCGACCTGGGGGCGGCACGCGCCCTTGGGAACCCGCTGGACGCGGCGCTGGAGCGGGCGCTGGCGATCGACCCGTCGGCGTCCGGCGTCCAGTGCGTCAAGGCGGGAAGCCCGCCCGCGCTGCGCCGCCCGGCCGAGCCGGGGCTGGACCGCCTGATCTTGCAGGACATGGCGGGTGGGGAGCGTGCGACGGTCAATTGGGCGAACGACGGTCCGGCGCCCTGGCCGCGGTCCCTGCCGCTGGCGGACGGGACCGACATCGGCGCGCTGCGGCCGGATGGAACCCTGGTCGGCACGGTGCGTGTCCGCATGGTCGGAGCGACGGGCGGGGCGGCGCTGGCGGTGGGCATGGCCTCGGCCGGCTGCGCCGGGCAGATCGCCGCGGCGATGGCGGCCCTGCGCGACGCGACTGTGCCGCTCGACCTCTTCCTCTCGACGGATCACGGCGGCGGACCCGCCTACCGGCCGGGCGAGGACATCCGCCTGCTGGTCCAGACCGACCGCGACGCCCATCTCTATTGCTATCTGCGCAACGCGCGCGCTCAACTGATCCCGATCTTCCCGGCCGGCGCCGCGATGAGCGCCCGGGTGGCGGGCAATGTGCCGCTCAGCCTGTCAGGCGACCGCATGCCGCTGCGCGCCGGGGAGGGGCCTGCCGATCTGGAGGTGCGCTGCATCGCCGCCAGCCGCAACCTGGACGACGAGATGCCCGGCCGCTCCGCCGCCTTCCGCCCGCTGTCCGAGGAGGCCGCCGTTCAGCTCGACCGTGCGGTGTCGCGCCTGCGCGAGACCGAAGTGGCCTCCGCCCAACTGTTCCTGAAGGTCCGGTGAGGGGCGCATGGACGGTGCGCCGGCGACACCGCGGGGAAGGCCGCAAGGGAGGCGGCAGTCCTCCCCTATCGCCGGGCCGGCGGCGGAGGATCGGCCGGCATCCGGCCGGCACCGCTGGCCGGGAGGCTGGCTGGCCCTGGCCATCGTGCTGGGCAGCGCCCTGCTGGCGCTCGCCGCCGCGCGGCTGGTGCCGCCGTTGCGCACCGCCGACGAGAGTTTGGCCGACCGGATGATTGCCACGGCGGCCCCGCCCCAGCCGCAGCATCCGGCCATCGCGCTGGTTCTGTTCGGGGAGGACAGTTTCGCCGGGCTTGCCTGCCGGTCGCCGGTGGATCGCGGCATGCTGGCCGACATCATCGGCGTGCTGGAGGCGGCCCGGGTGCGCGCCATCGGCATCGACGTGCTGTTCGACCAGCCGACACTGCCGGCCTTGGACGAGCGGCTGCGCCGCGCCATGCTGGGCGCGACGGTCCCGGTGGTGGCGATCACCGCACTCGACCAGACGCCGTTGACCGAGCGGCAGCGCCGCTTCCTCGGCGAGTTCACCGACGGGCTGCCGCGCGGCCACGCCAATCTGGCGAAGGACCGGCTGGACGCCGCCGTGCGCTGGCACGTTCCCTTCGGCGGCGACGGCACGCCCAGCCTGCCGGTGCAGCTCGCCCGCCTGGGCGGCGCGTCCGGGGTTCCGGCGGAGCCGTTCCGCATCGACTGGCACGGCCGGCCCGATGGCGCCACCACCCCGTTTCCGATCTATCCCGCCGAGGCGGTCGCCGTTCTGCCGAAGAGCTGGCTGACCGGGCGGACGGTGTTGGTGGGCACGGCGCTGGCCGGCATCGACCAGCACCGCACGCCGCTGTCGTCCGCCGGGGCCTCGACGCCGGGCGTGGAGATCGAGGCGCATGTGCTGGCCCAACTGCTGGACGGCCGGAGCAGCCCGCGGCTTCCCTTCACGGGGGAGGCGGCGCTGGCTCTGCTGATGGCGGCGGCGGGGGTGGCGCTGGCGATGGCCGGGTTGCCGCTGGGGCTGCTGGCGGGGGCTGGGCTGCTGGTGCCGGCCGGAGCCTGGGCCGGTGCGGCGGCGCTGTTCACGGCGGGCGGGCCGCTGGTGCCGCTGGTGGCACCGTCGCTGGCCTGGGGCGCCGGCATCGCCGCCATGACCGTGCAGATGTCGCTGCGCGAACGGGCCGACCGGCGCGTCATGATGCAGCTGTTCGCCAACCATGTCTCCCAGCCGGTGGCGGAGGAGATCTGGCGGGAGCGGGCGACCTTCATGGCCGGCAACCGCCCGCGCCCGCAGCAGCTGACCGCCACCGTGCTGTTCTCCGACATCGAAGGCTTCACCACCATCTGCGAAGCGCTGGAGCCCGAGCCGCTGATCCGCTGGCTGGAGGGCTATCTGGATGCCATGGTGCGCATCGTCACCGCCAACGAGGGGGTGGTGCTGCGTTTCGTCGGCGATGCGATCCTGGCGGTCTTCGGCGCGCCGGTGGCCCGCACCACCCAGGCGCAGATCGACGCCGACGCCGCCCGCGCCGTCCGCTGCGCCCTGCAGATGGGGCGGGAGCTGGTGGCGCTGAACCACCGGTGGCGGGCGGAAGGGCTGCCGCCGGTGGGGATCCGCGTCGGCCTGTATACCGGCCCCCTGGTGGCCGGCAGCCTGGGTGGGCTGCGGCACAGCGAATATTCGCTGCTGGGCGACACCGCCAACACCGCCGCCCGGCTGGAGGCCTATGGCAAGATGGTGGATGCCCGGTCCTCCCACCATGCCCGGATCATCGTCGGCGATCCGACGTGGCAGGCGGTGCGCGACCGCTGCAAAGCGCTGCCGGTGGGGGAGGTGGCGCTGAAAGGCAAGGTCAAGGCGGTGCGGATTTGGCTGTTGATCGACGATGAGGACGCCGATGGCTCCTAGTGATAATCGTCAGCATTACCCCTCGATACAGGAAGTAATCACTTCGGCCTGCTACCCCCTCTTTTGCCGGGTTTAGGCGGAAGGGGCGGATTGGCAATTGCCTCGTCCATGGGTATGCTTCTTCCAACCATGGCGGGCTGCCGGCAATTTCCGTAAATTCAGCCAAGTTCGTCCGCCATGCGTCGCAAGCCTTTCCGGCGGACCCCCGTGGTCGAGGGGGCCTCTTTGCTCGGGGACGGAGGCGGGGATGATGGGACCGGTCGGACCCTGCCGGACGCTTTTCGCGGTGCTGCTGCTCCTGCTGGTGGTCGCGGTGCCGGGTGGCTTTGCGCATGCGGCCCGTTCGGCGGGCGGCGGGCCAGGGCCGGGGTCCGGCGCGGCGGAAAGCCGGCTGGCGCTGGTGATCGGGGTCAGCAAATACAGCAACGCGCCGGAACTGCTGAACCCGCGCAACGACGCCCGGGCGATCGGCGAAGCGCTGCGAGGGCTGAATTTCACAGTGGACGAGGAGTACGACCTCGACGCCCGCGGCTTCGCCACCGCCCTTCGCCAGTTCGGCATCAAGGCATCGCAGGCCGACGTGGCGGTGATCTTCTATGCCGGGCACGGCATCCAGGTGAACGGCGTCAATTACCTGCTGCCCGCCGACGCCCAGTTGGAGCGCGAACGCGATCTGGTCTATGAGGCGATCCCGCTGAACCTGCCGATGGGGGAGCTGGCCGGGGCGCGCAAGCTGGGCATCCTCATCCTCGACGCCTGCCGCAACAATCCCTTCGTCGACCGCCTGACCCGCAGCGGATCCAATCGCAATCAGGCGCATCCCGGCTTCGGCAGCGTCGACGACACGCCGAGCGACACGCTGGTGGCGATGGCGACCCGCGCCGACCAGCTGGCGGAGGACGGCACCGGCGACCACAGCCCCTTCAGCGCGGCGCTGCTCCAGCATCTGCAGACGCCGGGACTGGAGCTGAGCCTGTTCTTCCGCAATGTGCGCGACACGGTGAAGCAGGCCACCAACGGCCGGCAGGAGCCGTTCGTCTATGGGTCGCTCGGCGCCACGCCCTTCTACTTCAACCCGCGCCCGCCCAACCGGCCGCCGGTGCTGGGCGAGTTGCGGGCGCTGACCGTACTCGACCACGCAGGGCCGGAGCCGCTGGGGGCCGGCAAGCCGACCGACCCTGACGACGACCAGATGTACGCCCGCGTCACCGGGCTGCCGCGCGGCGGCACCGTCCGCGTCGGGGAACGCAGCGTCTTGATCGGCGACTATCTGACGGTGGAGCAGCTGGCGGCGACCAGCTTCAAGCCCGACGGCAGCTTCCGCGGAGAGGCCGGCGCCTTCGAGTTCCTGGTGGCCGACGGCCGCGGCGGCATGGTCACCGGCACCATCCCGGTCACCATCAAGCCGAGCAACCAGCCGCCGGCCGTGGTGGCGGAGCGCAAGCTGCGCGTCGCCGGCAATCCGATGGGGATCGACGCCCCGGCCGACCCGGACGGCGACCCGCTGACCGTCACTGTCACCGCCGTGCCGGACCGCGGCAGCGTCCATGACGGCACGGCGGTGGTGAAGCCGGGCGACCGACTGACCGTCCAGGCGCTGACCGCGCTGACCTTCGACCCGGAGGCCGCGGCCCCCGGACCGGCCGGAACCCTGCGCTACAGCGTCGATGATGGGCGCGGCGGCACCGCCACGGCGAGTGTCAGCGTGGAGATCGCGCCGCCGGGTACACCGCCGGTGGCGGAACTGGAGGACAGCCTGTGGAAGCGCGTGCAGTCCAGCAGGGAGCCCGGCGATTACCAAGCCTTCCTGCAGTTGTTCGGCGGCAGCGGCTATGCCCCCATCGCCCGCCGCCAGCTGGAAACGCTGACCCTCGCCCGCAAGCGGGCGGAAGAGCCGCCGAAGGCGGAGACCAGGCAGGAGGCGGCGAAACAGGATGCGACGTTGGGACCCGGTCTGGAGCCGGCGGAACCCGGACGCTACACCGCCACGGTGGACGGCGTGCTGCGGGCGGCGCCGGCCAACAGTGGCGCGCGGGTCGGCCGGGTGGCGCGCGGATCGGCGGTGCAGGTGCTGGGCCGCGTGCCGGACGGCGGGTGGTATCGCATCGCGCTGGAGGACGGCACCCAGGGCTTTATTGCCGCCAGCCTGTTGAAACACGAACCGCTGCCGGCACAGGCGGCGGCACCTCCCCCGGCGGCACCGCCAGCGGAACCCGTGGTGGAGGCAGCCATCAAACCGCCACCGCCCGAGCCCTCCAAGGTCGAGCCGCAGGTGGCGGCCACCGCGCCGCCCGCACCGGCGCCGAGCAACGGCACGGCGCGCAACCATGGCAACGGCAACAGCTTCCAGGATTGCCCGACCTGTCCGGTGCTGGTGCGGGTGCCGGCGGGCAGCTTCATGATGGGGAACGACAAGGGCGACCCGTCGGAGCGGCCGGTCCACCGCGTCACCATCGCCAAGCCCTTCGCGCTCGGCATGTATGAGGTGACGGTCGGCGAATGGCGCGCCTGCATCCAGGAAGGCGGCTGCACCGACATGCCGCGCATGGTCAACCCCACCGACGGCACGCCCGTCCACAATCTGCATTGGCAGGATGCCCGGGCCTATGTGGCGTGGCTCAGCCGCAAGACCGGACAGCGCTACCGCCTGCCGAGCGAAGCGGAATGGGAGTTCGCCGCGCGCGCCGGCACAACGACGCCCTACTGGTGGGGAGGGGAGAGCGGGACCCATGCCGACTGCGACGGCTGCGGCGGCCCGCACGAGCATCTGACCCCGATCGCGGCCGGCAGCTACAAGGCGAACCCCTTCGGCCTGCACGACATGAACGGCGGCGTGGCGGAATGGGTGGAGGATTGCTGGAACAAGAGCTATCACGGCGCGCCGGACGACGGCAGCGCCTGGACCCGCGGCGACTGCCGCAAGCGGGTGCTGCGCGGCGGCTCCTGGCGGGACAAGCCGGAGGCGATCAACGGCACGGTGCGCAACAGCTACGACATCGACGTGCGCTATCTCACCAACGGCTTCCGGGTGGCGCGCGAGGTGAACTGACGGCGTTCAGCGCTGGACGGTGACGGTGGTCTGGGTCGCGCGGTTGCGCGTGCCGACCGCGGTGTTGGTCACGGTGTTCACGTTGTTGAACTGCACCCCGCCATGGGCCAGCGCCGTGGGCAGGTGCGGCAGTGGTCCGGCGGTGCTCATCAGCAGATCCAGCGTCGACGGGCCGGCGGGCTTGGCGGACGGCGCGGGAGCGGGGGCCGGGGCCGGTTCCGGCGCTGGCGCCGGCGAGGCGGGGGCGGCGGTCTCCACCGGGCCGGCGGCGGCGCCGTCGCCGAGCTGCTGCTGGCTGACGTTGCCGTCGCCGAAGGCGAAGTTCAGCGCGCTGTTGAAGTTGTTCACGATGAAGGGCGCGTCGATGATGGTGAAGCCGGGGTCGGGCTGCACCGGTGGCTGGCGGCTGGCGGCCAGCGGCTGGCCCTTGTTGAAGCCGGCGAGATAGCCGGCGTCGCCGCGGATGCGGGTGATCGCCTGCTGGTTCACGGAAGACCGGCGGACCGACGGGTTGGTCACCATCGCGCCGGGGGGTGCGCCACGGGGGGTCGGGTTCACCGACACCGGCAGGCGCGGCGCCTGGGAGAAGGCCTGCGCCATCGCGGCGCCGGGGATCGGGCCGGGCGGAAAGGCGATGCCGCCGGTGACCTGGGCTGCAGCCGTCCCGGCGGTCAGCAGCAGAGCGGCGACCGTGGGAAGAAGGGTGGTACGGGACGACATCGTCATGGGCTCCCTCCGGATCGGCTGCCGGCGCTGGTGGCCGGCTATGGGGAGCAGGGTAGGGCGGATATCTGGGCCGGCGCTGTGGCGCGGCTCACAGGATGGTGTCGATGGGGCGCTTCAGCCGCAGGATTCTCCGATCTCGTCCAGCGCGCGGGTATCGCGGATGACGATATGGCCGGCATCCATTTCGATCACGCCGGCACGCTGCCATTCGTTCAGCAGCTTGTTGACGCTCTCCCGCGACACGCCGACGAGGCAGCCGAGCTGCTGCTGCGACAGCTTGATGTCCAGCCGCAGCCCCTGCGGCCCCGGCTTGCCGAAGGCATCGCCCAGCCGTTTCAGCGCGCGGGCGAAGCGGGAGGACGCTTCCAGGAACAGCGTGTCCTCCAGATGCTCGCTGGTCGTGCGCAGCCGCTTGCACAGCACGCCGATGATGCGGAAGGCCAGATCGGGCCGCGCCGTCAGCACCGGCATCAGCTGCGACCGGTCAAGGACCAGCAGGTCGGTCTCCTCCAGCGCCACCGCGTCGGCGGTGCGCGGTTCGCCGTCCAGAAGCGCGATCTCGCCGAACAGGCCGCCCTTGTTGATGATGCTCAGAACCAGCTCCTTGCCGTCCATGGAGTGGCAGCAGATCTTCACCCGGCCGCGGATGACCGCCATCATGCTGTCGCCCGGGTCGCCCTTTTGGAAGATCATGGCGCCGCGCGGGTGGTGGGACAGCCGGGCGGTATTGGCCAGACGATGCCGTTCCTCCCGCTCCAGATGCTTGAGCAGGAAATGCCCGGCGAGGACGAGATCCTTGTCGAAGTTGATCCGTATCGCGGTCATGGCCGCCACCCCCTGGCTGACATCGTGGCTGACATCGCGGGCCGCTTCTCCAGCCAGGGAATGGTACGCCTGCAACCGGGCCGCCTTACTCCGTCAAAGGCGGTACGCCGTCGTTGGCGCTGCTGCTCCGTCCGTGCGTGGGACGGACACGAAAAGGGCGGCCGGCGCTGGCCGGTCGCCCTTTGGTTGGAAAGTCAGGGGTTAGCGGAAGATCGCCTTCGGCGGCAATGGCTGCGGGTTCAGAGCACGGTCGCCGCCATAGGTGGGACCCGGTGTGAACCCCGGCAGGATCCGCGTTCCGCAGGTCAGGCAGGGCGGCGGCTTCGGAATGCCGGGGGCCGGCTGGAGGATCAGCGGGCCGAGCGAGGTGGCCCGTGTGTAGGACAGGGTCGGCGTCGCGGCGAACGCCGGTGCCGTGGCGATGGTGGCAAGCGCCAGCGACAGGGTCAAAAGGCGGGACATGGCGGTGTCTCCGGTTCGGTTGCGGTGAAGATCAGTCGATGTCGGGGTCGTCTTCGTCATCCTGTTCGAGGGATCGGGCCTGATGGCCGAAGGGGAAGCCCCGGCGGTCGAAGAGGCCATGCAGGTCGGGGGCGACCGGGCGGGGGAGCAGAAGGGCTTCCGCATCGGGAACGACCTCCGACCGCGGGTCCGACGGCGTGGCGGAGCAACGGGTCAGGCCGTCGAGCGTCACGCAGCTCAGCGTTCCCGACCCCCGCATGCAGACGGTCTTGCCGTTGACCGTCTGGCAGGCGAGGGAGCCGGCCTGCACCGGGGCCGACAGGGCCGCGAACAGCAGGATGGGCGCGGTGATGGTCAGGATTGTCGGGAATTTGAGCGGGAGCTTCGGCATCGGTGGCCTCCCGGGTGAGAAGGTAGGGGGTGGGTGTGGGGGATCAGCGGCGCAGGCCGGTCAGCGATTGGCTGGCGCTGTTGCCGAGGCCGGCGGTGACGTTGGTGCCGACACCGACATTGGTGCTGACCAGAGGCCCGCGGCCGCTGAAATTCAGCCCGACCTGTACGCCGCTCCCTTGGGCATTGCCCTGGAAGCCGAGCAGCCTCTGGCCGGCACTGTTGCCGATGCCGGCGGCGACGTTGGTGGCGGTTCCGACATTGGTGCTGACCAGCGGGCTGACGCCGCGGATGGGCGCACCGCCGCCGCCCTGGAGGACGGCGCCCTGCTGCTGCGCCGAGTTGCCGATGCCGGCGCCGACATTGGTGGCGTTGGCGACGTTGGTGTTGACCAGTCCGGGAACGGCCATCATGGAGGGGAAGCCGGGGCCGGCAGCGGATTTGGGCTGCGCCAGGGCGGGGGTGGCGAGCAAGGCGGTGGCGAGAGCGCCCAGAACGATATTGCGGATCATGGCGTGGGTTCCTTCGATGGGGGGTGAGGCTTCGGGCTTCCGCGCCCCGGCTTTCTTGAAGGAAGCTTAGTGAAGTGCCCGGCAGGCTTCTGTGAGCTGACCCACAGTTGACCGGCGTTTTCCGGCAAGGCTCCGGCGGGGCCAAGCGGGCAAAAGAATGCTCCGGCCGGGAACCGGCCGGAGCGAGGTCTGGGGAGGAAGCCTGGAAGGAGTGGGTCCGTTGTCAGCGCTGCTTGACCAGGGCGCTCTGTCCGGCAAAGTTGCCGACGCCGGCCGACAGGTTCTGCATGGAGCTGTGGTTGAAGGGGCCGAGCAGCCCGCCGGAGCGCTGCAGCACGGTACCGTTCTGCAGGGCGGTGTTGCCGATGCCCGCCGCCGTGTTGCCGACATTGGCGACCGAGCCGCCGCTCAGCAGGCCGCCGCTGCGCTGCATCACCGTGGCCATCTGGCCTGCGTTGTTGCCGATGCCGGCGGCGGTATTGCCGATGGTCGCGGCCGAGCCGCCGCCCAACACGCCGCCGCTGCGCTGCTTCACGAAGGCGCCCTGGTTGGCCGTGTTGCCGATGCCGGCGGCGAGGTTCGACACGGTGGCGACGTTCGGCCCGGCGAAGGGACCCTTCGACTTCTGCATGACCAGCGCGCTCTGGTTGGCGGTGTTGCCGATGCCGGCCGCGGTGTTGGAGATGTCGGAGATGTTCTGAGCCATCGCCGGGGCGGCGAACAGGGCGAGCGAAGCGAAGCCGGTCAGCAGGGAGGTGCGGATCATGATCTGGTCTCCTGTCTCGGGGCCGCGGGATGCGGCGTGTTGCCGATGGACAGACCCTACCCAAGACCCGGATTCCGGGATGTGAGCCGCACCACAAACTGCGGACTTTTGTCGATCGGCGCCATTTTGCGTCTGGAGGCGCCGTCTTCGGGGCTCCGCAATCGCGATCCTCAGGCCGAAGCGAGCGCCACCGCGTCGGCACCGGCGGCAAGGCGCATCGGGCAGGACGGATCGGTCGCCGCGCGCCACACCGCTTCCGCGACATCTGAGGCGTTGGTGACCGGACCCGGCTGCTGCCATGCCGTGAAGACGCTTTGCGCCAGGGGCGCATAAGCCTCCGGAATGGCGTCGCGCATGCGGGACCGGGCATTCTCGCCGAAGGAGGTGTCCGGCGCCCGGCCGGGAAGGACCAGATGCGCCCGCACATGGAACGGCTCCAGTTCCAGGGCCAGCGATTCGGTGAAGGCGTTCACCGCCGCCTTGCTCGCCGTGTAGACCGAGAGCAGATGCAGCGGTTTCAGTGTCACGCTGGAGGTGACGTTGACGATGACCCCCGACTTCCGCGCCCTGAATTGCGGCAATAGCGCCTGCGTCATCGCCATGGTGCCGAAGGTGTTGGTCGCGAAGACCTCGCGTACGCTGTTCATCGTCACACCTTCCAGCGCGCCCAGCAGGCCGATGCCGGCATTGTTGACCAGCACATCGACCGATCCGGCCTCTTCCACCGCGCGGCCGATGCTGTCCGCATCGGTGACGTCGAGGCGGAGGATGCGCAGGCGGTCCGAGCGCGGCAGAACATCCTCGCACGGGGTGCGCATGGTGGCGATGACCGTCCAACCGCGGTCGAGGAAATGACGGGCCGTTTCCAGGCCGAAGCCGGACGAGCAGCCGGTGATGAGGATGGTTTTCATGGAATGGCTCCTGGCGAAATGGTGCGAAGCGGAAGATAGACCGCGACGGCTGGACCATCTACAATCGGAAATCCGGAATTCATTTGCAGGAGTCCGAACATGGTCGATCCCCTGGCGCAGGTGGTCAGCCTGCTCCGTCCGAGCGCCTCGTTTTCGAAGCTCACCTATGGGGCCGGCTGCTGGCGGGTCCGGCGGACGGAGGCCGGGCGGCCATTCTACTGTGTGGTCCTCGACGGCTCGTGCCGGCTGAGCCTTGGCGGAGGCGATCCGATCACCCTGGAGGCGGATGACTTCGTGCTGATCCCCGCCGCCAACGAGTTCACGGTGGCGAGCATCGAACCGATGCCGCCCGGGGCCGCCGATACCCGTCCGGTCGAACTGCGGCCGGGAGAGTATCTGCTGGGCAGTCCCGACCGGTCACCGGACGTCTGCAATCTGGTCGGTTACTGCGCCTTCGCGTCGCCCGACGCGGACCTGCTGGTGTCGCTGCTGCCACAACTGGTGCATGTCCGTGGCGAGAAGCGGTTGAGCGCGCTGGTGCGGATGGTGAACGAGGAATCGCGCGCGCTGCGGCCGGCACGCGAGATGATCCTGGCGCGCCTGCTGGAGATTCTGCTGATCGAGGCCCTGCGGTCCACGACGGTGTCCACGGGATCGCCGGGGCTGCTGCGGGGGCTGGGCGACGACCGGCTCGCCGTCGCTCTCCGGCACATCCATGAACGGCCGACCGCGCCCTGGACGGTCGCCCAACTGGCAAAGGAGGCGGCGCTGTCGCGTTCGACCTTCTTCGAGCGGTTCCGGCAGGCGGTCGGCGTCGCCCCCATGGAATATCTGCTGCAATGGCGCATGGCCCTGGCCAAGGACATGCTCCGCCGGCGCGACGGCGGGATCGCCGATGTCGCCGAGCGCGTCGGCTACAGCTCCGCCAGCACGTTCAGCGTCGCCTTCACCCGCCATGTCGGCGTGCCGCCGAAGGTCTATGCGCGCCGGCAGGAGGAGGGGGAGGCAACGCCTGCCGGGGCCGCGATGGCCGGCACTGTGCCGTGAGGATGGCGCCTTATGCCGGTGCGCCGTCGCGGGTCCGCAGCATGCGCAGGGGGTTGTAGGTCAGGACGACGGTTCCGTCCTGCCGCGTCACGCGATTGAGCGTGCGGATCAGGCCGCGGCCCGGCTTCGAGGTCGGGCGGGCTTCGATCACCTCGCAGGCGACATGGATGGTGTCGCCGACGAAGGTCGGCGCCTTCACGTCGATTTCCGCGTTGAGAAAGGCGAGGCCGGTGCGTTGCATGCTGGCGGTCAGCAGGCCTTCGGAAAAGGAATAGACCAGGGCTGCGGGCACGACCCGGCCGGCGATCGCCATATGCTCGCGGTCGGCGGTATTGGTGAACAGCTCCTCGGTGAACCAGCTGAGATTCACGAAAGCGGTGAGGTCGGATTCGGTGATCGTGCGGGCGACCGTGCGGAAGCGCGTGCCGACGGGCAGATCCTCGAAATGGAAGCCGAGCCCGATGGTGGGGCCTTCCGGATTTTGGCTGGCAGTCATGGTGTGTCCCCTTTTGCGGTGATGGCGGTTCCGGCCCGCAGCGGTGGCGGGGCCGGGATCGCTCCGGCAATCGCCGGGCTGAGAAGGAAGGGCAGGGGAGCCGCGCTGATGGCGGCGGCGGCCACCACCAGCGAGGCCCCATATCCCTGCGTGATGTCGTGCAGCAGACCGGAAAGCCATGCCCCCAGCGCCGCGCCGATCGACATGGTGGCGTAGATGCTCCCGAAGATGGTCGCCGAGCCGCCGACAAAAATCCGGCTGGTCAGGGTGGAGACGATGGGACCGCGTGCCCCCTGGGCGATGCCGAACAGCAGCGTGTAGCCGGCAAGCAGGATGGGGCTCGGCCGCCCATACAGCCCGATCAGACAGAGGATGCCGGCCAGCGTGCCGGCGAAGCTCGCCAGCGCCGTGGTGCGGAAGCCGATGCGGTCGCACAGGCCGCCGGCGGCGATCACCCCGGCGACCGACAGCATGCCGGCGGAGCCGAAGGCCGCCGCCGCCTCGATCGGCGGATAGCCGCTTTCCACCAGCATCGCCACGACCTGGACGATGACGATGTACATGCCGAAGGCGGTGAAGAACAGGACATGGACCAGCCCCCAGAAGGGCAGGGTGCGCATGGCCTCCGGCAGGCGCCATCCGGTCCCGGCGCGGCGGACGGGGGTGGCGCCGCCATTCTCCTGCTCCGCCGGACGGCCGTCGGCCAGCCGGCGCCACGGCAGCAGAAGCACCGGCAGGGCGAGCGCGGCGAGCAGCAGGCCCATCGCCTGATAGGCGCCGCGCCAGCCGAGCCTGTCGATCAGCAGCTGCGCCAGCGGCGCGATCACCAGGATGCCCGACCCGAAACCGGCATAGGCGATGGCGATGGCTGTGCCGAGATGCCGGCGGTGCCAGCGGCCGATCAGCGCCGCCGCCGGAATCATGCCGATGGCGGCGACCCCGAGCCCGGTGACGATGCCGAGACAGAGATAGAGCTGCCAGCGCGCCTCCAGCATGCTGCCGCCCAGCGTGGCCAGCGCCAGCAGGACGAGACCCGCCGGGTAGACGACGCGCGGGCCGAACCGTTCGAAGGCCATGCCGCTGATGGGAGCGGCGAGGCCCTGCACCAGCATGTAGAGCGCATAGACGCTGGTCAGGGTGCTGCGCGGCCAGCCGGTTTCCTGTTCGATGGGAACCAGGAAGACCGTGTAGGCATCGGCAACCCCCCGCGCCACGAAATTGAAGAGGAAGGCGAACAGGACGACGAGCAGCGCCGGCACCAGCGTCGGGCTCCGTCGCGGACCCCCGCCGATCCGGTTGCCGAAGGGCAAGGCTCAACCCTCCGCCGCGGTGGCGGCCGGAGAGGGGGATACCGCTGCGGGGCTTCGCGTGATGCCGCGCGCCAGAAGGTCGGCGATCCGCTCCTCGTCGTATCCGGCTTCGCGCAGCAGTTCCACGCTGTGTTCGCCCAGGCGCGGGGCTTGGCGGACGGGTTCCGGACGGCGGCCGGACCAGCGGGTCGGCACGCCGATGGAGCGCACCGTCCCCTCATGGGGATGCTCGACCGTCCGCAGGAAGCCGGTCGCCGCATGGTGGCTGTCGTCGATCAGGCTGTCGGGCGTGTGCAGCGGCATGACCGGGATGTCGGCCTTCGTCAGATCAGCCAGCCAGTCCGCCGTGCTGCGGGTGGCGATGGCGTCGGCGACCAGCCCGTACAGCTCGTTGATGTGGCGGGTGCGGCTGCCGATGTCGGCGAAGCGGGGATCGCTGTCGAGTTCCCCCTCCCGCCCGATCAGCGTGAAGAAATTGCGCCATTGCTTGTCGTTGTAGATCACCACGCAGATGTGGCCGTCGCTGGTGCGGTAGGGGCGGCGGTGGCGGGCGAGCAGCCGGGGATAGCCGGTGGGACCGAGCGGCGGTTCGAAGGTCATGCCGCCCATATGGTCGCCGAGGACGAACTCGGTCATCGCCTCGAACATCGGAATTTCGATCTCCTGCCCCTCGCCGGTGCGCTCGCGGTGGAACAGGGCGGCGGCGACCGCATAGACGGCGTGCAGCCCGACGGTGCGGTCGGCCATGGTCGCCGGCACATAGCGCGGATCGCCGCCGGAGGAGTCGGCGATCAGGGTGGGAATCGCCGCCGCGCCCTGGATCAGGTCGTCGTAGGCCGGCTTTTCCGCATAGGGGCCGTCCTGGCCGAACCCGGTGACCGCCGCGTAGATGATCGACGGGTTGACCGCGGCGAGGTCGTCGTAGGACAACCCGAGCCGTGCCATCGCGCGCGGCCGGACATTGTGGATGAGGACGTCGGCGTTACGGGCCAGATCGAGCAGTGCCTGCCGCCCGTCCGGCGCCTTCAGGTCCAGCACGATGCTGCGCTTGGAGCGGTTGGCGTGCAGGAAGATGGCCCCCATGCCGGGATGGCGCATCGGCCCGATGCCGCGGACATTGTCGCCGGCCGGGGATTCGACCTTGAGGACATCGGCGCCGAGATCGCCCAGGATCTGCGTCGCATAGGGACCCACCAGAACCGAGGTGAGATCGAGGATCCGAACGCCGTTCAGCGGGCCGTTCATGCCGGGCCTCCGTGAGGGGGGAATTTGGACGGGGTCGGAGCGGCAGCGCCGGCTCCGATTTCCGCCAGGATGGCTTCGGCGTCGCCGTTCAGGGCCGGCGCCGGTGCATGCAGGGGAGAGGTCCGCCCGGCGGCGCGGACGGGAAAGCCGACCTGCCGCCCGTCGGGACCGGTGACCGACAGGCCCAGCGCCTCCGCCTGGGGAGAGGCGGCGGCCTCATGCGGAAGGCGGCAGATGTCGGCCGGCACGTCGGCCTCGGTCAGCCTTGCGATCCAGCGGTCGGCGCTGTCGCCGGCAATCACCTCCGCCAGGAGGGTGGCGAGCCGGTCGCCATGCTCCTGACGGCCGGAATGGCTGTCGAATGCCGGCTCGGAAAGCGCCTCCGCAGCTTGGCCGGACGGCTGGGTCGCCACCGCGGCGCGGAAGCGTCGCCAGAAATGGTCCTCCATCAGGCCGAGCGCGATCCAGCGGCCGTCGGCGGTCCGGTAGATGTCGTTGGCCGGGCTGAGATGGGCGCGCGGATCCTGCTGCGGCTCGGTGCCATGGCGCAGGCCGGCGCAATAGAGCACGGCGCCGAACAGGCTGGCGTCGAGATGCCGGCCGTGTCCGGTGCGGTCGCGCTCCGCCAGCGCCGCGGTGATGGAGGCGGCGGCCAGCGCCCCCGCCGCGAAGTCGCCGACGGGAATGCTGGGGCGGGACGGCGGGCGGCTCCAATGTCCGGGAAGCCCGAGCGCGCCGGCTGCCGCCATGATGTTGATGTCGTGGGCCGGACGGTCCCGCGCCGGTCCCGACTGGCCGAAGCTGGAGACGGAGCAGTAGACGATCCGCGGGTTCAGGGCGCTGAGCGTCGCATAGCCGATGCCCAGCCGGTCGGCGACGCCGGGCCGGCTGGATTCGATCACCACGTCGGCCCAGCCCGCCAGCCGCGCCACGATGGGCTCGGCTGACGGGTTCTTGAGGTCGAGGGCCAGGCTACGCTTGCCGCGGTTGACCGCCGCGAACATCGCCGGCTGATAGCTGCGGGCGCTGTCGCCGCCGGGCGGCTCGACCTTCACGACGCTGGCGCCCAGATCGGCCAGCACCGTGGAGATGAAGGGACCCGGCAGCAGGGCTGAGAAATCGACCACCCTGGTGCCGGCCAGCGGACACCAGATTCGGGACGACTGGTCGGATGTCATCGGCTTTCCTGTGAAGCGGGGCGGGGATCAGGTCCAGGGCAATCGCATTCGAGATCACAGGTTCCCGGACAGGGACTTCCGTCATCCCCGCGAAGGAGGGGATCCAGAAAACGCTTTTGGAAAGCGGCTTAGATGGCTGGATTCCCGCCTTCGCGGGAATGGCGGGCTTCCCTGGACAGGATCGGGTTTCCCAAATGCGATTGCCGTGGGATCAGGTCCGGGCGATTATTTCCCGTCCTTCAGCGCCTGCTGGAAGGCGGCAAGCACCTCGCTGCCGGGCAGGCGGCGCTTGTCCAGGTTGGCCGCCCATTCCTTGCTGACCGACGACAGCATGTCCTTCAGCTTCGCGCTTTCCGCTTCCGGCAGATGGACCATGGTCACCCCGGCCTTCTTCAGCCGTTCGATGTCGTTGGCCTCGTCGTGGTCGGTCTTTTCGCAGGCGTTGTGGTTGATGGTCTCGGCGGCCTTGTCCATGGCGTCGCGGACGTCGGCGGGCAGCTGGTCCCATTTGCGCTTGCTGATCATGTAGGTGATGACGAAGCTGCCCAGATTCTCGCCGACGGTCGCCGACTTCACCGTGTTCTGCAGGTCGTATGACAGCACGCTGGAATGGGGGAACAGCATCCCGTCGACGGTGCCGCGCGACAGCGCCTCCATCACGTCGGGGGTCGGGATCTGCACCGGCACGGCGCCCATCTTGCGGATCGCCAGTTCCTTCGCGGCGCCGGTGGTGCGGATCTTCTTGCCCTTGACGACGTCGATGCCCTCGATCCCGGTCTTGCCCATGTAAAGCTGGTAGGGCGGCAGAACCATCGTCCACAGCACCCGCATGCCCGCCGGCCCGATCTCGCGCTTGTCGAGGATGCCGCCGGGCTTGACCAGCTGCCAGTAGGCGTTGGTGCCGGCGCAGGACGAGCTGAAGGCCTCCGGCAACTCGGCCACGGTGGACAGCGGCAGCTTGTCGGTCACGAAGGCCGGCGCGACATAGCCGATGTCGGCCACGCCGTTCTGCGTCAGGGACAGCAGGTCCTTGGCCTTGCCCAGCTGTTCGGCCGGGTAGTATTCGAAATCGACCTTGCCGTTGGTCAGGCGCTTGATCTCGTCCATCCAGGGCTTGGTGCCGTATTCGACGACATAATGGCCGGCGGGGAAGGAATCGGCGACGCGCAGCTTCGTCTGCTGTGCCGCCGCGGGCGCCGCCGAGACGGCAAGCGCGACGGCGGAGACCATGGGAAGGGCCAGGGGAAGGGTGCGCGCGAACAGGGCCGTGACGGTGGTCGGCTTCATGGGTTTCCTCCGGAATTTCAGCGGGTTGTTGTCGTTTGGCCGCGGGTCAGTAGCGCATGGTGGACGGCAGCCATGTGATGATCTGCGGAAAGGCGGTCAGCACCGCGATCAGGATCAGGTGCGCCACCACATGGGGCATCACGCCGGCGAAGATCTCCTCCAGCGGCCGGCCGGTGTAGCGGGCGACGACGAAGACGTTCAGTCCCATCGGCGGGGTCACCATGCCGACCTCCGCGGTGATGACGACGATCACGCCGAACCAGACCGGGTCGAAGCCCAGCGACAGGATGACCGGCAACACCACCGGCACGGTCAGGATCAGGATGGCGATCTGGTCCATGACGCAGCCCAGCAGCACATAGCCGAACAGGATCAGCGCCATGATCACCCACGGCGACACGTCGAGCGACCCGACCCAGTGGACCAGGTCCTGGGTGATCTGCGTCAGGGTGAAGAAGGTCCCGAACACATGGGCACCCAGCATGATCATGAGGATCATCGCGGTGGCATGGACCGCGCGGACCAGGGCGGCGCGCAGGGTCGCGGCGGTCAGGTTGCCCGAGCGCAGCGCCAGCAGGAACGCGCCGAAGGCGCCGATGCCCGCCGCCTCGGTCGGGGTGGCGATGCCGGCATAGATCGTCCCGGTGACGCCGGAGAACAGCAGGATCATCGCGCCGCACACCTTGAGCGAGGCGATCTTCTCGCGCAGGGTATAGCTGCGGCCTGCGGGAGCGCGGCTGCGGTCCTGGATGACCAGCAGATAGACGGTCAGCACGATGGTCAGCGTCACCAGGATGCCGGGGATGATGCCGCCGACCAGCAGCGCGCCGATGCTGACGTCGGCGATGATGCCGTAGAGCACCAGCGCGATGCTGGGCGGGATCAGCATCGCCAGCGTGCCGGAGATCGCCACCACGCCGCCGGCCAGCTTCGGCTCGTAGCCCTGTGCCAGCATGGCCGGGATCGAGGTGGAGGACAGCGTTGCCGCCGACGCCGTGCTGGAGCCGGAGATGGCGCCGAAGCCGGCCCCGGCCACCGCCGTCGCCATGCCCAGCCCGCCCGGCACCCGGCCGACCCATTTGGCCGCGGCGGCGAACAGGTCGTTGGCGACCCCGCTGAGGATCACGAACTCCGCCATCAGGATGAACATCGGGATGGTGATCATCTCGTAGGAGTTGGCGGTGGAGAAGGGCACCGTTTCGAGGATGCCCATCACCATGTCGACGCCGCCGATCATCAGCAGCCCGGCCGCGCCGGACACCGCCATGGCGAACGCCACCGGCAGCCCGAAGGCCAGCATCAGGAAGAGGATGGAGATTCCGCCGAGCGCCACCATCAGATGCGTTCCTCCAGATTGGGTGTGGAAACGTGCTCGGCGCCCTGGGCGCCGCCGAAGGCGTCCCGGAGGTGGGTCGCGGTCAGCAGAAGATTGCGGAGCGTCAGCAGAACGCCGCCGATGACGACCGGCACCAGCGCGATCCAGGTCGGCCACAGATAGGCGCCGGACAGCGCCTCGTCGTTCTGCCAGGCGGAGAGGGAGCGCTGGAAGGCAAGCCAGCCGATCGCCGCCGTGACCATGGCGGACAGCAGGAAACCGGCGGCCTCGCCGATATGGCGCATTGGGGCCGGCATGCTGCGCTGGAGGATGTCGATGCCGATATGGCCGTTCTCGCGCAGGGTGTCCGACACGCCGAAGAAGAACATCCCGACCATGAGGTACAGGGAGATCACGTCGTAGGACCATGCCAGCGGCATGGCGAAGAAATACCTCAGGACCACGTCGGCCACGACGACCAGCATGATCAGCATCATGCAGGCCGCTGCGACCAGAGAGAAGACGTGGTCGACGGCGTCGAGGATGCCCGTCGGTCCGCGTGTCTTGTTCATGGCTGGCACCTCCCTCGATGTTTTATCGGCCGCCGTCCTGGACGAGCAGCACCGTTTTTCCCTTGTGCCGGCGGGCCAACAGGTCCGCGGCGGCGGCCGGCATTTCCGCCCACGGGCGCCGGACGGCGATCTCCGCCGCCAGCCGCCCCTCGGCGACCAGAGCCAGCAGCAGGGACAGGCCGCGGGCGGCCGGCTCGCCGCTCTTGATCTCTTCGAAGACCGCGAGGCCGGTCACGGTCCGCGATCCGCTCATGTAGAAGGCGCGGGCGTCGATGGTGGTCTCGGCGCCGCCGGTGACGCCGAAGACGACGCAGAGGCCGCCGGGCGCCAGCATGCCGAGCGACCGCGCCAGGGATGGTCCGCCGACGGATTCGACGATCAGGTCGAACGGTCCGAGGTTTGCGGCCTCGCCCTGATCCTCCTCCATCACCGCGGCATGGTGGGCACCGAAGCCGAGCGCCCGCGGCACGTCCCCGGCGGTGCGGACGATCGCGGTGACCCGCGCTCCGGCCTGCCGGGCCAGTTGGCAGGCGAAATGCCCGACGCCGCCGGTGGCGCCGGTGACCAGCACGCGCTTGCCCAGCAGGTCGCCGCCCCGCTTCAGCGCATACAGTGCCGTCAATCCGGCGACCGGCAGGCAGGCGGCCTGTTCCGTCGCCACCCCGTCGGGGATCGCCGCCAACTGGCGGACCGGCACGGCGGCCAGTTCGGACCATGCGCCCGACGCCAGCAGCCCGGCGACCCTGGTCCCGGCGGCGGGGCCGGAGCCGTCGGCCGCCTGCCGTTCCACCACGCCGGCAAGATCCCAGCCCGGCCTCGTGCCCGCCCGGGCGGACAGCGCCCGCGTCGCCTCGCCACGGTTGAGCGAGATCGCCTCCACCCGCACCAGCGCCTCCGAGGGCTTCGGTTCGGGGGGCGGCACGTCGTGCAATGCGAAGACCCCTCCCGCCTCCATGACGATCGCTTGCATGGCCCTATCCTCCCGTTCGGCGGTTTCCGGTGCGCAAGGGTGCGGGTCAGCGGCCGGTGAAGTGCGGGTCCCGCCGCTCCAGCAGGCTCGCCACGGCCTCGCGGTGATCGTCCGTCGCATGGGCGAGCGCCTGCATCGCGGCCGACATCTCCAGCAGGCTGTCCAGGTCGGCGTTGCGGCCCTGGCGCAGCAGGCGCCGCGTCATCCGAACGGCATGCGGCGGGTTGGCGGCGATGCGGGCGGCGAGCGCCCGCGCCTCCGCCAGCAGGTCGGTATCGGGCACGACGCGGGAGACCAGCCCACAGGCCAGCGCCTCCCGCGCGTCGATGGCGTCGCCGGTCAGCGCCATCTCGCAGGCCTTGGAGAAGCCGACGACCCGCGGCAGGAACCAGGCGCCGCCATCGCCGGGCACGATGCCGACCTTGACGAAGCTTTCGGCGAAGCGGGCGCTTTCCCCGGCGATGCGCAGATCGCACATGCAGGCGAGGTCGCAGCCGGCACCGACGGCCGGCCCGTTCACCGCGGCGATGGTCGGCACCTCCATCGCCTCGATCAGCAGGGGAAGGCGCTGGATGCCGCGGCGGTAGTTCAGCCGGGTCTGCGCCGGCAGCGGATCGTTGAGTCCACCGGACGCCCCCATCTTCTTGAGGTTCCCGCCGGAGGAGAAGGCGGAGCCTGCACCGGTGATGATGATCGCGCGGGTGGCGTTGTCGGCGTCGAGCCGGGCCAGCGCGGCGATCAGCGTTTCCAGCACATCGTCGTCGGAGATGGGATTGCGCTGTTCCGGCCGGTTCAGGGTCAGCGTGACGATGCCGTCCGCATTCTCTTCAAGCACCGCGTCGGTCATGGCGGTCGGGTCCTTCCTGTTGTGTTTTCTCCGGCCCTGCGTGTTCGCGCCGACAGTGGGTCAGCGCAGGCCGAGGCCGCGGGCGATGATGCCGCGCAGGATCTCGCGGGTGCCGCCGCGCAGCGAAAAGGCCGGGGCGTTGAGGATGGTGTGAGCCAGGACGGCGGCCAGTTCGGTGTCGGCCTGCAACGACGGTTCCACCGACACGACGCCGCGGACGATCTCGGGGATCTCCTGCTCCACCAGGGCGCCGAGATCCTTGACCAGCGCCGCCTGCAGCGCCGGGTTCTCGCCGTTCTGGAGCATGCCGGCCACCGAGCGGGACAGCCGCCGCAGCGTGACGATGTGCGCGGTCAGCCGGCCGACGGCTTCCCTGGCGCGATCCGACGGGTCGTCGCCCAGCGCGCGCACCAGTTCCACCAGCAGGGTGAAGGAGGACAGGAAACGCTCCGGCCCGCTGCGTTCGAAGGCCAGCTCGCCCATCACCTGAGTCCAGCCGTCGCCCATCCGGCCGATCAGGGCGCTGTCCGGGATGAAGGCGTCCTCGAACACCACCTCGTTGAAGTGATGCTCGCCCGACAAATCGGCGATCGGGCGGACGGTGATCCCCGGCGTGTTCAGATCGACCAGCAGCTGGCTGGTGCCGCCCTGCCGTTCTTCCTGGCTGCCGGTGCGGCAGAACAGGATCATGTAGTGGGACTTGTGGGCGTAGGTGGTCCACAGTTTCGTGCCGGTGACGCGGAATCCGCCCTCGACCGGGGTGGCGCGGGTGCGCACCGCGGCAAGGTCGGACCCGGAATCAGGCTCGCTCATGCCGATGCAGAAGAAGCATTCGCCGGCGGCGATGCGCGGCAGGATCGTGTGGCGCTGCTCCTCGGTCCCGACCTTCAGCAGCAGCGGGCCGCTCTGGCGGTCGGCGATCCAGTGGGCCGCCACCGGCGCTCCGGCCGCGAGCATCTCCTCCAGCACGACATAGCGTTCGAGCGCGCTGCGTTCGTGGCCGCCATAGGCCTTCGGCCAGTTCATGCCGATCCAGCCGCGCTCGCCCAGCTTGCGGCTGAAGTCCGCGTCGAAGCCGCTCCAGGAGCGGGCACGGTCGCGCGGCTTGCGGGCGGCCAGTTCGGTGGCGAGGAAGTCGCGGACTTCGGCGCGCAGCCCCTCCACATCGGCGGGCGGAGGCGCGGGGAAGGTGAATGCGGTCATCGTCGGGTGTCTCCGCTGCTCAGGCCGCCGTGATCATCGGCCACAAGCCGTCGGCGCCCGCGGCAATGGCGGCGTGTCCCAGGCGGCGGGACCATTCGGCGTCGTTGCCGAACTCGTCGCGCCAGGACCACAGGCGCCGGGTGAGGTGGTGGAGGCTGTGTTCGTGGGTGAAGCCGATGGCGCCATGGACCTGATGGGCGATGGCCGCCGCCACGCTTGCGGCCTCGCCGGTGCGCGCCTTGGCGACGGCGATGCGATGGTCGCCGGCGGGCGCGGTGATGGCCTCCGCGGCGAGATCGGCGGCGGCAGAGGCGGCGGCCGTCTGGCCGGCCAGCACCGCGAGGGATTGCTGGATCGCCTGGAACTTGCCGATGGGCCGGCCGAACTGCGACCGCTCGTTGGCGTACTGCACCGTCATCTCCAGAACCCGCGCCAGCGCCCCGGCGATCTGGATGCTGCGCAGGGCGGCGCCGGCGGCGTGGAGGCCTTCCGGCGTGACACCGGCGGCGGGCGCCACCTGCGACGGCTCCAGGATGCAGTCGAAGGACAGGTCGTCGCGCGGCTCTCCGGCGAGGTTGGTGCCGGGCGCCACGTCGAAGCGGCCGGCGGGAACCAGCGCGACATGCGGCACGCCGGCGGCCTCGGCGACCACCACCACGCCGGACACCTTGCTGCCCCAGGGCACGCGGCGCGCCACCCCGGTCAGCCGCCAGCCGCCGTTATCCGGCACAAGGGCGAGGGGATGGGCCGTCCGGCCGGCGGTGGTGGTCGGTGCGACCGACAGCGCACCGCCCGGCGCGTCGATGCCGGCACCGGCCAGCAGGCGGTTCGCCAGCATCGTCTCGCCCAGCGGAAGCGGCAGCGCGAAAGCGGCGGCGACGCGGACCGCCGCCAGCGCTTCCACCGGGTCGATGCCGAAGCCGCCCTGGTCCTCCGGGACCAGCGCCAGCGGCAGGCCAAGCTCCTCCACCGCGTTCCAGATGTCGCCCGGCCACTCACCCGCTTCGGCGCGGGCCAGTTCATTGGGCGTGACGATGTTCTGGAACAGTCTGGTTGCCGTATCGACGAGGATCCGACCGGTTTCGCTCATCTTCGTCCCCCCAGCTTTGCCGGTTCAAGATCGTTTCACTGTATGAAACGCCTTTTCATTACCAAAACCGTACAGGGGGATGGTTTGGTTGGCAACCAAATTTGTTAGGGTCACCACCAATTGCCTGGGGCAGGCGGAGGCTGGGTGCTGCATATCCGAGCATGCAGGTGGCGGCATGCAGGCAAGGGGAGGCCTGCCCGACTGGACTGATAAGCCGGTGGAAAAGGGCGGGCCGGATCAGCCCTGGGCGCGGAAAACCTCGGCGAGGCGGGCGGCGGTCGCCTTCAGCGGCTCCAGCAGGCGGTCCACCGCCATTTCGTAGGACATGGCGTTGCGCAGCATCAGGATGTTCACCGATGCGCAGGCGCGCTCGCCGTTCATCACCGGGACGGCGATGGCCCAGACGAGGCCCTCATACTCGCGGTCGCTGTAGGTGCTGTCCATCACGGAGAATCCGCGCTCCCGCACCTCCGCCAGTATGGCGTCGGCCTTGCTCAGATCGACGCTCTCCGCATTCGGGCGGGCGGCGATCTGGGCAAGGATGGCCTGCCGCTCCTCGTCCGGGCAGAAGGCCAGATAAGCGCGGCCGAGCGAAGTCGACAGGATCGGCGCCTGATAACCGGGCCGGCGGTTCAGGGACAGCGGCCCCTGTTCGCGGCTGGTCTGGACGACGATCATGGCGCCGCGATCGCAGATCGCCAGATCGGACGGCCAGCCGATGGACTTGCGGAAGTCCGTCAGGATCGGTTCCGCCGCCGCCCCCAAACTGCGCTGCAGGTCGTAGCCCTGGCTGAGCTGCAGGGTGCGCCAGGAGGGAACATAGGCCGGCCGGCCGGCGACGCGCACGATGTAGCCGGCATGTTCCAGTGTTTCCAGCATCCGCACCACGGTCGCCTTGTCGAGCCCGGTCGCGGCATGGACCGATCCGACCGTCGCCTCCCGCGATGCATTCACCGCCTGGAGGACGTCCAGACCACGCAGCAGGGCGACCACGGGCTTAAAGGACGGCATCTCGGTTCCTCCAACTCATGGGCGATGACGAATCATGGCCATCCGTGCGGCCCGGCGGGGGCCGGGGACGTTAGCCGGACCGCGCGGGATTGTACAGGCGGCCGATTGCCTTTCCGTTGAGCATTGTAACCCAGCCGACGGCACGCTACCATCAATATGAAAAGCCATTTCGCACAGTGAAACGATAGGCGCCGGAGTGGCGCCTGCCGACCAGACGGCGACCATCGGACAGCATTCAAGCCGGGACGATCATGAGCACAGAAAACCACGAGGAGTCGCATGGTGGCGCCGGAGCCGGAGCAGAAGGCGGCGGGGCGCTGGCCGGCATCCGCGTCCTCGACCTCAGCCGGGTGCTGGCGGGTCCCTGGGCGTCGCAGGCGCTGGGCGACCTCGGCGCCGACGTCATCAAGGTGGAGCATCCCGGCCATGGCGACGACACCCGCGCCTGGGGACCGCCGTTTCTTTCGGCGGATGGGGCGGCGGACGGGGCGGATGGCGACGTGGAGCGGCTGAGCGCCTATTACCTGTCCTGCAACCGCAACAAGCGGTCGATCGCCATCGACATCGCCAAACCGGACGGGGCCGACATCATCCGCCGGCTTGCCGCGGACTGCGACGTGGTGATCGAGAATTTCAAGGTCGGCGGCCTTGCCCGCTATGGGCTGGATTATGCCGCCTTGTCAGGCATCAACCCGCGTCTGGTCTATTGCTCCATCACCGGCTTCGGCCAGACCGGGCCGCTGGCTCCGCGTCCCGGCTATGATTTCCTGATCCAGGGAATGAGCGGGCTGATGAGCATCACCGGCCAGACCGAGGGAGAGCCGGGCAGCGAGCCGCTGAAGGTCGGCGTCGCCGTGTCGGACGTCTTCACCGGGCTTTACGCCACGATCTCGATCCTGGCCGCGCTGCGTCATCGCGACCGCACCGGGCAGGGCCAGCACATCGACTGCGCGTTGCTCGACACCCAGGTGTCGGTCCTCGCCAATCAGGCGATGAACTGGCTGGTCGGGGGGATGGTTCCCGGACTGATGGGCAACAAGCACCCGAACGTCGTGCCATACCGCACCTTCAAGGCCCGCGACGGACATGTGATCGTCGCCACCGGCAATGACGGCCAATTCCGGGCGCTGTGCCGGCTGCTGGGGTTGGAGGAGGTGGCGGCGAGCCCGCGTTTCGCCGACAATGCCAGCCGGCTCGCCCTGCGCGACGAGCTGGAGGGGCTGCTGGCCGACGCCATCGCCAAATGGGATCAGGCGGCGCTGCTTGCCGCCATGGCGGAGGCCGGCGTGCCCGGCGGGCCGATCAACCGGATCGATCAGGTCTTCGCCGAGCCCCATCTGGCCGAACGCGGGCTGGTGCGGGAGATGACGCTGGAGGACGGGCGCAAGGTGCCGGTGGTGGGCTACCCGGCCCGGCTGTCGAACTCCCCCGCGACCTACCGCCGCCCGCCGCCCCGGCTGGGACAGCAGACCGCGGAGGTTCTGGAGGAGATGCTGGGCTACAGTCCCGACCGGGTCGAGCAGTTGCGGTCGTCCGGCGTGCTGGGCGGATAAGGCCAGAGGGGCCCCGATCACCCCGCCGCCGTCACATCATCCCGGATGCACGACACCGAATGCCCCGGCGCCACCTGCCGCAGTGCCCGGGCCTCCGGCTCAGCACAGGCTGGCAGGGCGAAGGGGCAGCGGGTGCGGAAGACGCAGCCGGACGGCGGGTTCATCGGGCTCGGCACGTCGCCGTCCAGCAGCATGCGTGACTTCGGCGCGTCGGGATCGGGGTCGGGGGCGGCCGACAGCAGGGCCATGGTGTAGGGATGGCGCGGGCGCTCGTAGAGGGAGTCGCTCGGCGCGATCTCCATCAGGCGGCCGAGATACATCACCGCCACCCGGTCGCTGATGTAGCGCACCACCGCCAAATCATGGGCGATGAACAGCACCGCCAGCCCCAGCTCGCGCTGCAGGTCGCCCAGCAGATTGACCACCTGCGCCTGGACCGAGACGTCGAGCGCCGACACCGGCTCGTCCGCCACGATGAAGTCGGGCTCCACCGCCAGGGCGCGGGCGATGCCGATGCGCTGGCGCTGGCCGCCGGAGAATTCGTGCGGGAAGCGGTCCATGGCGTCGGCGGTCAGGCCGACCTTCTCCAAAAGCGCGGCCACGCGGTCGCGGCGGTCGGCGCGGCTGCCGATGTCGTGGATCACCAGAGCTTCGCCGATAACGTCGCGCACGCGCTGGCGCGGGTCGAGGCTGGCATAGGGGTCCTGGAAGACGATCTGCATGCGGCGGCGCTGCGCCCGCATCTCGGCCGTCGGCAGACCGGTGATCTCCTGTCCGTCGAAGCGGATGGAGCCGCCGGTCGGCTCGATCAGCCGCAGGATGCTGCGCCCGGCGGTGGTCTTGCCCGATCCGGATTCGCCGACCAGCCCCAGCACCTCGCCGCGGTTCAGGTCGAAGGACAGATCGTCCACCGCCTTGACCCAGCCGACCGGCCGTTGCAGCAGCCCGCCGCGCACGGGAAAGCGCTTTTCCAGATTGCGGACGCTCAGAAGGGGCTGTTCGGTCGAAACATCGGAAGTCATGGCAACGGCGCTCATTGCACGTCTCTCCAGCGGCGGCAGCGGGCGGAATGGTCGGGGCCGACCGGCTCCAGCACGGGTTCGGCGGCGGTGCAGGCCGGCTCGGCCAGCGGGCAGCGCGGGGCGAAGGTGCACCCCAACGGGCGGTTCACCGGGCTGGGCACGCTGCCGGGGATGGCGTGCAGCCGGCCGCCGTCGCCGCGGCGCTGGCCCAGATGCGGCATACAGGCCAGAAGCCCGCGGGTGTAGGGGTGCTTCGGCGATTTCAGCAGGGAGCGCACATCGCCTTCCTCGACGATGCGGCCGGCATACATCACCACCACCCGGTGCGCCACCTCTGCCACCACGCCCAGATTGTGGGTGATGAACAGGATCGAGGTGCCGGTCTCCTCCTGAAGCCGCCGCATCAGGTCGAGGATCTGCGCCTGGATGGTCACGTCGAGCGCCGTGGTCGGCTCGTCGGCGATCAGCAGGGTGGGGCGGCAGGCCAGCGCCATGGCGATCATCACGCGCTGGCGCATGCCGCCCGACATCTGGTGCGGATACTCGTCCAGCCGACGCTCGGCCGCCGGGATGCCGACCTTCTTCAGCATGGCCAGCGCCTCCGCCCGCGCCGCCCGGCGGTCGAGACCCTGGTGGTAGCGCAGCGCCTCGCCGATCTGGTCGCCGACGGTGTAGACCGGATTCAGCGAGGTCATCGGCTCCTGGAAGATCATGCCGATTTCGTTGCCGCGGACGCTGCGCATGGCGCGCTCGCTGAGGCGGGCGAGGTCGCGCACCTGGCCGTCGCGGCCGCGGAACAGGATCTCGCCGCCGGCGATGATGCCCGGCGGCGACGGGATCAGCCGCATCGCCGACAGGCTGGTCACCGATTTGCCGCTGCCGGATTCGCCGACGACGGCCAGCGTCTCGTTGCGGCGCACGGCGAAGGACACGCCATCCACCGCCTTCGACACGCCGGGATCGGCGGTGAAGTGGGTTTGCAGGTTGCGGATGTCGAGCGTGAGGTCAGCGTCCATGACGGGATCCTGGATTTGCCGATAATCGCCCTCTCCCGCCCCGGGAGAGGGAGGGGACCCACGAAGTGGGGCGGGTGAGGGGTGGTTCGAGAATCCCGAACCGCATGGCTTCGTGCCCGACCCCTCACCCTTCCCATGCTCCGCATGGGCCCCTTCCCTCTCCCGGGGCGGGAGAGGGAGCTGAACGCGATTGCCCGGAGGGGCAGGTCAGCGGGTGCAGCCGCGCGCCGGCACCGGCCAGTCGCCGACGACCTCGCCGTTGCGGGTGATCGCCATGCGGTCGTGCAGGTTGGTCACCACGCAGACATGGTTGGGCAGGATCATCACGCGGTCGCCGATCTCCGGCCGCTCCGTGCATTTGCTGAGGTCGACCACCGCATGCTCCTCGTTCACGCGGACGATCACCGCGTCGGGGTAGTCGAGGATCAGGCCATAGCCTTCGCCGACCGATGGGGCGACGCGGTCGCTCGACAGCGTCTTGCTGCCGCAGTCCAGAACGGCGCGGTCGGCGGTGGGGCGGCTGACCACGGTGGCGTGGACATGCACGGCGCACTCGTCCAGCGTCGCCACCCCGGCGCCGACGGTGGCGCGGTCGTGGTAGATGTAGGTGCCGACGCGCAACTCGGTCACGCCGGGAAGCTCATGGGTGTCCCAGCAGCCGGGGGTGCCGCCGACCGACACCGTCTCCACCGCGATGCCGGCGCCGTCCAGCAGGGCGCGGGTCTCGGTGACGAAGGGCACGGTGCGGGGACCACGCGGGTAGGTCATCAGGCCGCGGAAGCGGGTCAGCCCGTTGCCGGCGGCGCGGCGGGCCAGCGTCAGCACCTCGTCGGGGGTCTGCACGCCGCAACGGCCGTCGCCGCTGTCGAACTCCACCAGGATGCCGATTTCGACGCCGGCCTCGGCAGCGGCGGCGGCCACGGTGTCGAGGGCGACGGCGTTGTCCAGCGCCACCGTCAGCTTGGTCTTGCCGGCCAGCTCCGCCAGCGGCTTCACCTTGGCGGCGCCGACGATGGGGTAGGTCAGCAGGATGTCTTTGCAGCCGGCTTCGGCCATCACCATGGCTTCGCTGATCTTCTGGCAGGTGATGCCGACGGCGCCCAGCTCGATCTGGCGGAGCGCGAATTGGGGAAGCTTGTGGGTCTTGATGTGCGGGCGCAGCGCCAACCCGTGCCGGTCGCAATAGGCCTGCATCTTGGTCAGGTTATGCTCGACCCGGTCAAGGTCGATGACGGGGACGGGGGTGTCGAGTTCGTCGACGCGCATGGGACCGCTCCGGAACGCAGATTTGGGAAAGAGGCCGATCCCGGCGGTGAAGCGGCGGGATCGGCCATGTACTTAGGATCTTACGCCGTCGGCAGGACGGCGATGCAGTCGATTTCGACCTGGATGTTGTTCAGCTGGCAGCCGATGGTGGTGCGGGCCGGCGGCTCGTTGGGGAAGAACTCCGAATAGAGCGCGTTGTATTCCTGAAAGCGGCCGAGGTCGCTGAGGTAGCTGTTGACCTTCACCACATGGGCGAGGTCGGTACCGGCGGCCTTCAGGATGATCTCCAGGTTGCGCAGGGTCTGGCGCACTTCGCCGGCGAAATCCTCGGGCAGCGCGCCGGTCTCCGGATGGTGCGGCCCCTGGCCCGACACATAGACGAAGCCGTTCGCGACGATGGCGTGGCTGTACTGGCCGGCGGGCTTCGCACCCTTTTCGGCGAAGATCGGCTTGCGGTTGCTCATCGGGTCCTCACTGGTTTTGAAACTGTGTTCTTGACGGATCAGGCGCGGGCCAGGGCCTTGCCCGGACGCGCGCCGGTGTGCCCGCCGTCGCGCTGGACGAACTGTCCGGCGACGAGCACGTCGGTGATGCCGTGGGGCGGGCGCGTCGGATCCTGGAAGGTCGCGCGATCCGCCACGTCGGCGGTGAACAGGGTCAGGTCGGCCATCATGCCCGGCCGGATCAGCCCGCGGTCGGACAGGCCGAAACGCTGCGCCGGGACGGCTGTCATGTGGCGCACGGCATCCTCCAGCCCCAGCCCGCCTTCGCCCCTGATCGCGCGGCCGAGATAGCGCGGGAAGCTGCCGAAGGCGCGGGGATGCGGCTTGCCGGTCTCGCGCGGCAGCCCGTCGGAGCCCAGCATGTGCAGCGGGTGCGACAGCGCGGTCTCCAGATCGGCCTCGGCCAGCTGGAACATGACGATGTTGGTGCGGCCACGGTCGGCGCGGATCAGGCGGACCAGCGTGTCGAAGGGCTGCTCCTTCGCCACCCCGGCAATCTCGGTCAGCGACAGCCCTTCCAAGTCGCGCAGGTCGTCCGCCGAAACGCCGCCGATGCGGACATTCTCCCAGCCGATCAGGCGGATCTTGGATTCCCAGCCGGCATCGTTCGGCGCCTCGCCGTCCTCCACCGCGCAGCGCAGAGCGGCCAGCCCGTCGGCATCGGCCATGCGCGCCAGCAGGGCCTCCACCCCGCCGGCCAGCGCCGACGGCGGCAGAAGCTGCAGGATGGTGCTGGAGCCGGCCGGGTAGGGGTACATGTCGAAACTGACGTCGGTGCCGCCCTTGCGGGCGATCTCCAGCCGCTCCACCGCGCGCGGCAGGCTGCCCCAATAGGGCTTTCCGGCGGCTTGCAGGTGGGAGAGCAGGCCGCTCGCCCCGCCGGCCTTCAGCAGATCGAGGAACTCGTCCACCGAGGCGATCAGCCCGCCCTCGTAGGAACGCACATGGGCGGTCAGCAGCGCGCCATGCTCCGCCACCACCTCCGCCAGCCGCACCAGCTCGGCGCGGTCGGCCCAGGCGCTGGGCGGATAGACGAGGCCGAGCGACAGGCCGTGCGCGCCCTGGCGAAGCTGCTCCGCCAGCAGGGCCGCCATCGCCTCGCGTTCCTCGGCGGTGGCGGCGCGGTTCTGCCAGCCCATGACGGCGAGGCGCAGGGCCGCATGACCGACCAGCGAGACGAGGTTGATCGCGGTGCCGCGACCGTCGAGCGCGGCGCGGTAGCCGGTGAAATCGGCGAAGGTCTCCTGATCGGACACTGTGCCCAGCAGATTGCCGAAATGCTCGCGCAGAGGGCCGCTGCTGTCCGGGTTCTGCGGGTAGAGGCCGAAGGAGCAGTTGCCGACCACCACGGTGGTGACGCCCTGCGCCACCTTCTCCGGCCGGCCGGGCTGGCGCAGCTGGATCAGATCGTCGTGGCAATGGGCGTCGATGAAGCCGGGGGCGAGGAAGCGGCCCGCCGCCTCCAGCGGCTCGGCGTCCGGCGCGTCCAGCATCGGGCCGACGGCGGCGATGCGTCCGCGTTCCACCAGCACGTCGGCCGGGAACCAGGGGGCGCCGGTGCCGTCGATGACGCGGGCGCCTTTGATGAGGAAGGTGGCACTCATCTCATTTCGCCTTCTGGAGCCGGGGGTCGAGCGCGTCGCGCAGCCCGTCGCCGACGATCTGCAGCGACAGCACGGTCAGGACGATGGCGCAGCCGGGGAACAGGATCAGCCAGTCGGCCTGCTGGAAATACTGCTGGGCGCTGGCGATCATGTTGCCCCATGTCGGGGTGGTCGGCGGCACGCCGACGCCGAGGAAGGACAAGGCCGCCTCCGTCAGGATGGCGTAGGCGAAGATGAAGGTGGCCTGCACCAGGATGGGCGACATCAGGTTGGGCAGGATGTGCAGGAAGACGATGCGCGGGGTCGAGGCGCCGAGAGCCGTTGCCGCCTCGATGAAGGGCATCTCGCGCACCACGAGGCAGGCGGCGCGCACCACGCGGGCGACGCGCGGCGTGTAGACGATGCCGAGCGCCAGCACGACATTGTAGAGCGACGGCCCCAGCGCCGCCATGAAGGCGATGGCGAGCAGGATGTCCGGGAAGGCCATCAGCGCGTCGGTCAGCCGCATCAGCAGGCCGTCCAGCGGGCGGATATAGCCGGCGGCCAGCCCAAGCAGCGTGCCGAGCAGCGTCGCCACCACCACCACCAGCAGGCCGACCAGCAGCGACAGCCGGGCGCCCAGCATCACGCGGGACAGCACGTCGCGGCCATACTCGTCGGTGCCGAACCAGTGGGCGGCGGTCGGCGGCTTCAGCCGGCCGAGGATGTCCATCTTCATCGGGTTGAAGGGGGTGATCCACGGCGCCAGCAGCGCCACTGCCAGGATTGCCAGCATGATCAGGAAGGACAGCACCACCAGCCGGCGGCGGAACAGCTGGCGCATCAGCAGGGCGGCCGGCGACCGGCTGTTCCTGGCCTTGGCGGAGGAGGGAAGGGGGACGCTGCCGTGACCGGCGGGGACGCTTGCCATGGAAACCCTCCCTCTCAATAACGGACCCGCGGATCGACCACGGCATAGAGCAGGTCGACCGTCAGGTTGATCAGCACATAGATGGCGGACACCACCAGCAGGGCGCCCTGGATCACCGGATAGTCGCGGCGCAGAACGGCGGAGACGATCAGGTTGCCGACGCCGGGCAGGCCGAACACGGTTTCCGTCACGATGGCGCCGGCGATCATCACCGCGGTGGTCAGGCCGATCACCGTCAGGATCGGGATCATCGCGTTGCGCAGCGCATGCTTCAGCACGACGACCAGCGGCGGCAGACCCTTGGCCCGCGCGGTGCGGACGTAATCATGGCTCATCACGTCCAGCATGCTGGTTCGGGTGAAGCGCAGGATCAGCGCCGAGTTCGGGATGCCGAGCGCGATGGCCGGCAACACCAGATGACGCATGCGCTCCAGCAGATCGGCTTCGGGAGGACCATAGCCGGCAACCGGGAACCAGGCATGGTCGACCGCCAGATACTTGATCAGGGTCAGCCCGATCCAGAAGCTGGGAATGCTGGCCGCCAGCATGGCGAGCCCGACCGCGATCTGGTCGATCAGCCCGCCGCGCTTGGCCGCCGACAGGATGCCGACCGGCACGCCGATCAGCATGGCGATTCCCACCGACATCATGGTCAGCAGCCCGGTCAGCTCCGACCGTTCGGCCAGCGCCTGCGCCACCGGACGATTGAGGAAGATGGACTCGCCCAGGTCGAAGCGGATGATCTGCCCGAGATAGAGCAGGAACTGCGTCAGCAGCGGTTCGTCGAGCCCGAGCCGACCGCGCAACGCCGCGATGTCCTCCGGCGTGGCGGCGGATCCCAGCATGACGGCGGCGGGATCGCCCGGCACCACGCGGGCGATCACGAAGACCACCATGGCGACGAGCAGCATGACGACCATCATGCCGGCAAACCGGCGGACGATGTAAACGAGCATGGTTGCGGTCCCGGACCGTGGAGATATCCCAAAGAAACGATCCCCTCTCCCCCCTGGGGAGAGGGTTAGGGTGAGGGGGGCGCGCGTCGTGAATTTACAAGAATTGCGACGCTCTGATCGTCCCCCGATCCACCCTATGCATCCCCCTCACCCCGGCCCTCTCCCCGGGGGGAGAGGGGGTATAACGGGGAGGTGTCGTAACTCCACCCTCTCAACCCTTCAGGTCGGTGTTCCAGAAGAAGGGCCAGGGCGTCGGCGTGTAGCCGGTCAGCTTGTCGCTGCTGGCGGCGAGGTTGTAGAAATCGCCGACCTTGATGCTCGGCACCTCGCTGTAGAACAACGTCTGCAAGGTCACCCACTTCGCCTTGCGGGCGGCCGGGTCCATCTCGCGGTTGAAGGCGGCCAGCGCCTCCCGCTTGGCCGGGCTGTCCCACCAGCCGGGATAGCTGGGGTTCAGCACGGTGATCAGCGACGGTTCCGGAACGAAGGTGTGATAGGTGAAGAAGGCGTCCCACGCCTTTTCGTCGCCGCGGCGCTGCAGCAGTGTCGCCCAGTCCAGCACCTGCAGATCGACCTTGAAGCCGGCCATTTCGAGCTGGGCCTGCGCCACCATGCTCATCTTGTACAGGAACTCGTACTGCACCGAGGTCATGATGCGGATCGGCTCGCCCTTGTAACCGGCGGCCTTCAGCAGGTCCGCCGCCTTGCCGGCGGCATGGTCGCTGTAGGGCTTGGCGCTGGCCGCGTCGTAATAGGGCGTGCCCTGGGCGTAGATCGACCCCTCCGCCTGGACGAAGGCGGGGTCGCCGAAGCCGGCCAGCAGCATGTCGTTCGGCTCCAGCGCCGCCAGCACCGCCTGACGGATCTTCTGGTTCGCCATGACACCGGTCTTGGTGTTCATGATCATCAGCGGGAAGCCGAAGGGCTTCACGATCACCGGCTTGACGCCGGCCGCGTCCTTGATGCGCGGCAGGGTTTCGGCCGGCAGGCTGTCGGCGAACTGGTACTGGCCGGCCAGCACGCCCGACACCCGGGTGGCGGCGTTCGGCACCGGGACGAAGCGCACCTCGCCGATGACGGCCTTGCGGCTGCCGGCATAGCCGCTGGGAGCGCCGGCGGGGGAGGCGTAGCCGTCATGGCGGACCAGCCGGATATACTGGTCGGGCTTGTGCTCCAGCAGCTTGTAGGGGCCGGTGCCGATCAGCGACTTCAGCGCGCCCGGCCCGTCGATCACCGATTTCGGCACGATGGCGGCGGCGCCGTTGTTCATAGCGAGCAGCGCAGTCAGCGGGGCGAACGGCTCCTTCAGCGCGATGACGACGGCGTCCGAGCCCTTGGCGGCGATGCTCTCCACCAGCGGGGCGACGGTCTTGCCGCGCGGCGAGGCCTTGGTCCAGTGGTCGAGCGAGGCGACCACGTCGTCGGCCGTGACGGTGCTGCCGTCATGGAAGGTGACGCCGCTGCGCAGCGGGATCGTGTAGGTCTTGCCGTCCGCCGACACCTGCGGCAGGGCCGACGCCACCAGCGGGGCCAGCTTCCACTCGCCGTCAAAGGTGAACAGCGTCTCGAACATATGCTGGGTGATGATGCTGACGAGGTCGGACGTGGTGCCGACCGGGTCCAGCGTCGGCGGCTCGCCGATGGTGGCGACGGTGACGACCGATGCGCCGCCCTGCTGGGCCTGCGCCGGCGTGGTCCAGGTTCCGAGGATTCCGGAGGAAAGCCCGCCGGCGGCCAGTGTCGTGCCGAGGGCGGTGTTGAACAGACGTCGCGTGATCCCTGTCATTTCTGCCTCCCCGACCGTTTGTCCGAAATATCGGACATCGGTCTTGTATTCCAGACAAGCAAACGGTATATCGGACAAACACCACTGGCAAGCTGAAAATCCGCGTGGTAATCGGTTGTGGGACGGCAGGGAGCGCGGATCGGATGAAGAGCGGCGGCGTGTTGGAAAAGCAGACAGAAGAGAAGTCGACGGGCCGCGCCCGCGGCATCGACCGCGTCATCGCGCTGATGGACCATCTGCACAGCCGGCGCGCCCCGACGCGCATCGCCGACATCGCGCGCGACACCGGCACCCCGCGCTCCACCATGTACGAGCTGGTCAACACGCTGGTCGAGGCGCGCTGGCTGGAACTGCGCGACGGCGACGGCACGGTCTATTTCGGGCCGGCGATGCATTATTACGGCAGCGATTACCTTGACAGCGTCGACCTGATCCGCAAGGCGCGGGTGGAGGTCGCCCACATCGCCGAGACGGTGGGGGAGACGGCGCAGTTCTGCACGCTGGACGGCGACAAATATCTGGTCGTGCTGAATGAACCGGGCCGGCGCATGTTCCGCATCAGTTCCGAGATCGGCATCAAGGTGCCGATACCCTGGACGGCGTCCGGCCGGCTGCTGGTCGACCACATGGATGCGGACGAGATCCGGCGCTTCATCCCGTCCGACGATTTCGTCCTGCCCGACGGCCGCCGCATCGCCGAGGACGAGTTCCTGGAGGACATCGGCCGCGCCCGCACCCAGGGCTATGTCCGCACCACGGCGCTGGTCGACCGCTTCACCACCTGCCTCGCCGCGCCGGTCCGCGATCCGGCCGGCCGCTGCATCGCCACCATCTGCTTCGTCGTCCCGGCCGACACGACGGAGGAGGCGCAGCAGGTGATGATCGACACGCTGAAGGCCAGCGCGGAGAGGCTGTCGCCCGGTCGTCCGTGACCGGTCGTCCGCCGAGACCCTTGTCCGCTCGGACGGTATCGTTCGGCTTGCCGTGACTCCGTGATCCCCGGTGTGGAATTTGTCGTTCGGCCGCGTGCTGGTGACGAAAATGTTCTAGACTGTATTGGCAGGGGAACCCCCTTGGATGGTGATCTGCGCATCCCGATGATTCCCGGGCTGTTTCATCACCCTTGAGGCGCCCGCCAAACCTTCTGAACGCGAGGCCGCAATGGACGCTCCGATCAATTCTGACTTCCCTCTCCGGCCAATCGGCACCGCGGAGGAACTCATGGATGTCGCCGTCGGGATGGAGCACGAGGCGGCTCTGCGCTACGAGCAGCTTGCCGCGATGGTCGCTCGGCAGGGGAAAACGGAACTCGCCACCCTCTTCGGGCGTCTGGCCGAATTGGAAAAGACCCATGAGGACCAGTTGTCCCGCTGGGCTCAGCGCGATGGCCTGCGCGCACCGCAGCCGGTGCAGTTTTCCTGGCGGATGCCGGAGACCTTCGATCAGGCGGAGGGTGCCCAAGTGTTCGGCCCCTACGAGGCCCTGGCGGTTGCCGTGCGCAATGAGGAGCGGGCCTTTGCGTTCTACACCTACGTCGCCGCGTCGGCACTGAACGAAGAGGTCCGCCGCCGCGCCGAGTCGATGGCGCGTGAAGAGTTGGAGCACGTAAGCCTGTTGCGCCGGTGGCGCCGCGAAGCCTTCCACGCTTCCCGGCAACCCAGACGTCGCAACCCGCGCACGCTGGAGGAACTGTTTGCGCTGTCCGCGGCCATGGAGGTCGCATCGGCCGAGGTCAACGATGCGGCCGCTGCCGCCGTCGGGGCCTCCGGTGCCGTGGAGGCGGCGGCCGTGCTGCGCCGGCTGGCCGACAAGGCCCGCGGTCACGCCGGTGGGGCCGCGCCCAATGTTCCGGGAAGCGATGCCGCCGAGGGCGCTCGGGCTGCCGGACTGCTTCGTCCGGGCTCGCTGACCGCGGAGAAGGCCGTGCGCCTGTCGATCCAGGACGCCGAGGAGATCCTCGACACCTATCTCGCCGCAGCCGAGCATGCCACCGAGGAGACCCTGCTCAACGAAGCCCAGAAATTGGCCGAGCAGTCGTTGGGCCGCCTTGCACTTACCCGGTCTCTGCTGGCGAATCCGGACAGGGCCTGAAGGAACGCCGAAGTTGCGCGCCGGCGGCTGGTGTCAGGTGGATCCTGGCACCGGCGCCCCCGGTCCGTCGGGTGACTATTCGCCCTTCGGCTCGAAGCGGTAGCGGAAGTCGCAATGGTCGGCGCCCTGCATGATGGTCTGCGTCCGCTCCATCGTGATGCGGGGATCGTAGCCGGTGCAGAAGGCGGCGTCGCGGTTGCAGGACAGCAGGTGCCCGATCGACCCCAGCCCCATCTCCCGGTACATCTCGGCGTAGCGGCAGCGCGTGACGTTGTAGTCGAAATGGGTTTCGTCCTGCCGCTTCACCTCCAGCCGCAGGGCGTCGTCCTTGGTCCACAGCGGCTGAAGATCGGCGAAGCTTTTCAGGCTGGTCCCCTCCGGCTCGGTCGCGGCGAAGGATTGGGCGGCGGCCAGGGCGGCCTTGGTGATCGCGGCGCCCAGGATCTCCTGTGCCGTGGCCTCGCCCAGCCGGGCGACCATCTCCTCATAGACCGGCTTCAGGATTTCCGCCTCGATGCGGCGGCGTTCCAGAATGCCCAGGGTTTGGGTCCCCTTGGTTTCGGTCATGACAGGCTTCCTTCTCTGAGGTGGCGTCAATGGGCATGGCCGCCGAGGTAGGCCTCGGCGATGCGCGGGTCGTCCCGCAGCTGGGCGGCCGGACCGGCCAGCACGATGCGGCCGTCCTCCAGAACCGCGGCGTGGTCGGCGATGCGCAGGGCGGCGCGGGCGTTCTGCTCGACCAGCAGGATCGACACCCCCTCCGCCCGGATGCGGCCGATCAGGTCGAAGATCTGCGCGACGATCTTCGGCGCCAGCCCAAGAGAGGGCTCGTCGAGCAGAAGCAGCGTCGGCTTTCGCATCAGGGCGCGGGCGATGCACAGCATCTGTTGTTCGCCGCCGGACAGCGAACCGGCATTCTGGCGCAGCCGCTCGCTCAAGATCGGGAACATCGCCAGCACGCGGTCCAGCTCGCCCAGCCCGACGTCGCCGCCGCCGAGCACCAGATTCTCGCGGACATTCATGTTGGAGAAGATCTGCCGCCCTTCCGGCGCCTGGGACAGGCCGAGTTGGACGATGCGGTGGGCCGGCATGTTGGTGATCGGATGGCCGCGGAAGGTGATGCAGCCTTGGCGGGCCCGGTAGATGCCGGACACGGTGCGCATCAGCGTGGTCTTGCCGACGCCGTTGGAGCCGAGCACGGCGACGATGGCGCCCTCCGGCACCTCCAGGCGGACGCCGTGCAGGATCTCCTGCGGCCCCATGGCGACATGCAGGTCCGCGATCGAGAGCAGTGGGGCTGTCATTGGCGGCGCGGTCATTCATCCACCCCAAGATAGGCTTCGAGGACGGCCGCGTCGTTGCGGATCGCGTCGGGCGTGCCGTCGGCGATCTTGCGGCCGGAGGCCAGCACCAGGATGCGCTGGCAGATGCCCATGACCAGCGTCATGTCGTGTTCGACCAGCATGATGGTCAGGCCCTGTCCGTGCAGCCGCTTGATGAAAGCTGCCAGATCGCGCGTTTCGGTGTCGTTCAGCCCGGCGGCCGGCTCGTCCAGGATCAGGAAGCGCGGCCGCATGGCGAGCGCGCGGGCGATCTCCAGATATTTGCGCTGGCCGTAGGGCAGGTTGGCCGCCAGCTCCGCCGCGACGTGGGTCAGGCCGACCGCCTCCAGCGCCTCCCAGGTGCGGTGGCTGATCTCGGCGGAGTGGGCTCTGCCGCCCCTGGAAAAGGGGCCGAACAGGGCGCCGAACGCCCCCTGCGGCAGCGCGCCCACCGCGCCGACCGACACGTTGTCGAAGACCGACATGTTGGGGAAGATGCGCAGGTTCTGGAAGGTGCGGCTGATGCCCAGCCGCGCCACCTGATTGGGCTTCAAGCCGCTGATGGTCCTGCCGGCGAAGGCGACGGTTCCGCCGGACAGCGGGGTGAAGCCGGAAATCAGGTTGAACAGCGTGGTCTTGCCGGCACCGTTCGGTCCGATCAGGCCGACCAGTTCGCCCTCGTCGACATGGGCGGTCACGTCGCCGACCGCCTGCACGCCGCCGAACCGGCGGCTGACGTTGCGGATTTCAAGAAGATGGGTCATCGCCAGCCGATCCCTTCGCCCTTCCGTTCACCGTCGCCGCTGTTGCGCCACGCCGCGCCCAGCTGCCGGCGCACCAGCCGCAGGGCGGAAACCTCACCCAGCAGCCCCTTCGGCAGCAGCAGGATGGAGAGGAACATCACCAGCCCGACCATGATGTTGCGGAAATCGCCCAAGGCCCGCAGGCCCTCCGGCAGCAGGATCAGCAGCAGTGCGCCGATGATCGCCCCCGGCAGGCTGCCGAGGCCGCCTACCACCACCATCGCCAGGATCAGGATCGATTCCGAGAATTTGAAGTCGCCCGGCGAGATGTAGCCGGTCATGTGCGCCCACAGGCTGCCCGCCACCCCGGCGAAGAAGGCCGACAGGGTGAAGGCCTCCATCTTCAGCCGCACGGTGCGCACGCCCATGGCGTCGGCGCACTGGTCGTCCTCGCGGATCGAGCGCAGCGCGTTGCCGTAATAGGAATGGCTGAGCCGGCTGATCGCGACGACCGACAGCGTCACCACCGCCGCCACGGTGTAGTAGGTGGCGAGACGGCCGGACAGGCTGAACCCGAACAGCTCGAACCCCTTGGTGACGATGATGCCGTTCGGTCCCTTGGTGAAATCCACCCAGTTCAGCATGACCAGATACAGCATCTGCCCGATGGCGAGCGTCGCCACGGCGAAATAGATGCTGACCAGCCGCATCGTCGGCAGCGCCACCAGGAAGGCGACCAGCGCCGCCACCAGACCGGACAGCGGCAGCGTGACGGTGAAGCCCAGCCCCAGTTTCGAGGTCAGCAGCGCCGCCGTATAGGCGCCGACGCCGTAGAAGGCGGCGTGCCCCAGATGCAGCAGCCCCGCCACCCCCGTCACCAGATGCATGGAGGCCGAGAGCAGGACGAAGATCAGCGCCAGATTGGCGATCTGGTAGAAATAGCCCCGGTCGAAGCCGGCCAGCAGCGCCGGCAGGGCGGCGAAGACCAGCAGCAGGATCAGCGCCGGAACCAGCAGGCCCCGGCGCCGGGTCAGGCCATCGGCGGGGGCCACAGTCTCAAACGCGTTCACGGCGCGCTCCGAACAAGCCGTTGGGGAAGAAGATCAGGGTCAGGATTAAGAACCCGTAGGCCACCATGTCCGACCAGCCCGACGAGACGAAGGTCGTCGCCATGCTTTCCGAAATGCCGAGGATCAGCGCGCAGATCACGGCACCGGGGATGGAGGACAGGCCACCCATCACCATGGCGACGAAGGCCTTGATGCCGGGGGTGAAGCCCATGGCGGGGAAAACCGCGCCGTAATAGAGCCCCATCAGGATGCCGGCCGCCGCCCCCATCATCGACCCGACGACGAAGGTGGTGATGATGGTGCGGTCGGTGTCGATGCCGACATATTTGGCGCCCAGCGGGTTGTTGGACACCGCGCGGATGGCCAGCCCGACGCGGGTGCGCGTCAGCAGATACTGCAGGCCGATCAGCATGGCGGCGGCGACGCCGAAGATGATGAAGTCGCCGGTCACCAGGATCACCGGGCCGACGCGCACCGGCGTGTTGATCAGATACTCGAAGGGGATGGAGCGCATCTGCGACCCGAAGACGATCTCCAGCGCCTCGCGCACCACGATGGACACCGCCAGCGAGGAGAGCAGCGTCGATTCCCGCATCGCCCGCGACTTCAGCGACGCCTCGTCGGTGAAGCGGCGGAACGGCTTGAAGGCCAGCCGCTCCAGCGAGAAGCCTGCCAGCGCCCCGATCGCCAGCGCGCCCAGGATCACCGCCACGATGGGCGGCGCCGTGGCCGAGATCAGGACCAGCCCGGCGAAGGCGCCCAGCGTGTAGATCTCGCCGTGGGCGAAGTTGACGACGTTCAACACGCCGAAGATCAGCGTGAAGCCGATCGCCATCAGCGCATAGGTCATGCCCAGCGACAGGCCGATGGCGAGCTGCTGGAGGTAATAGGGATCGAACATGCGGGCTCTGTCGCTAGAGATCGGGGCGCTGGGGGAAAGGGCGCTGGAGATCGGGTGCCGGGGTCCTTAGTCGGCGACCGGAACGAAGGCGCCGCCCTTGACCTGGACCTTCACCAGCTCCTTTTCGGCCTCGCGGTCGGCGCTGAAGCTGGTCTTGCCGGTCACGCCGGGGAAGTCCTTGGTCTGGGCCAGCGCGTCGCGCACCTTCTCGCGGGTCGGGTTGGGCGAGGCCTTCTCGACTGCCGCCAGCATGATGCGCACCGCGTCATAGGCCTGGGCCGGGAACTGGCCGGGGACGGCACCGTCCGAGCGCTTCTTCCATTCCTCGACGAAATGCTGGACGTTCGGCGACGGGTCGGTCGGCAGGAAGTTGGAGGTCAGGTGCATGCCCTCCGCCGCCTCGCCGGCCAGTTCGATCAGCTTCGGACTGTAGGCAGCCGAGGTCGAATAGACCGGCGTCTTGACGCCGAGCTGGTGCAGCTGCTTCAGGAACTGCGCCCCGTCTTCATAGAAGAAGCCGGTGTAGATCGCGTCGGGCTTCGCACGCTCCAGCTTGCTGATCAGCGAGCGGTAATCCTTCAGGCCGCGGTTGAAGAACTCCGAAAAGACGACCTTGCCGCCGTCGGCCTTCACCGCGTCGGAGAAGCCGCTGACCACCGACTGGCCCCAATCGGTCTGCTCGGCGATCACCGCGACGTTCTTGAGGCCCTTGGACGCCATCCATTTGGCGTTGTAGGGGCCTTCCTGCGCCTGGGTGGCGATGTTGCGGAACTGGTACTTGGAGATCTTGGTGTAGTCGGGGTGCGAGGCGGTCTGCGACAGCTGAGGCATGCCGGCCTCCTTGTAGACCTGCGCCGCGGCCATCGACACGCCCGAGGTGAAGTCGCCAAGAACGCCGACGATCTCCTTGTCGTCCACGAACTTGCGGGCGATGTTCGTGCCTTCCTTGGCGTCGGACCGGCTGTCCTCGAAAACGATCTCGACCTTGAACGGCTTGCCGGCGGCGTTGAACTCGGTCAGCGCGATCTCGGCGGCCTTGCGGAAATCCTGGCCGTACTGCGCGGTGTCGCCGGTCAGCGGCAGCTGGTAGCCGAGCTTGACCGTATCGGCGGCGAAAGCCGAACCGGCGATCCCGGCAGCGGCAAGCGTCGTGAGCGTGAGGAGGCGGAGTTTCATGGCGGAGACACCCTCTTCTTCCGTTTGGCTTCTTATGCTTTGCAGCGCGTGGACTTATTCGGCGGCTTTGGCGCCCGGCAGGACCTTCAGCCGGCAGCAGCCCTCGTCGCCCGGCTTCCAGGTTTCGCCCTTGAAGACGAAGCCGGCCGCTTCGAACAGCCCGCCGTCGATGGCGCCTGCCATCTTGCAGAGCAGTTCCAGATCGGTGTCGGAGCGACCCTGCGCCTGCCAGGCTTCCTTCAGCGGGCAGCGGTGGAAGTGGATTTCCAGCGCCTCGCCGTCGCACCGCTTGATCTCGGGCGCGAACATGCTGTCGCGGTTGGGAATGCCGTCGAGGAAGGCATGGCAGAGGCCGGTCAGGTCGTCCGGACCATGGCCGGCATACTTCGCGCCCATCGCCTCGCCGAGGCGGCGGGTGGCTTCCTGGCCGACCTCCAGCGCCGTTTCGGTGCCGAACCGCTCGCGCAGCACGTCGAACATATGGGCGTAGGACGCCGCGCGCATCGCATAGGCGTTGCGCAGAAGGGTGGGGTAATCGGGGGTATCCGACATGCCGGGCGTCTCCTTGATTAGATTTCGCGGGCGTCGTTCCAGCGGTATTGCAGGATCTTCAGCGGACCGACGCGTTGCAGCAGGGCATTGAAGGGCAGGGGAGTCGGCGGGGTGAAGGGCAGGGCGAGGTCCTTCGGATCCTGGCCGATCGCCGCCCGCGCCAGTTCCCGACCGAGCGAGATCGATAGCGCCACGCCGCGCCCGTTGCATCCGGCCCAGGCGAAGCCGTTCGGCCCCAGCCGGTGGACGCGGGGAAAGTAATCGGTGGTCATGGCGATTCGCCCATTCCACACGTAATCGAAGCTGACGCCGCTCAGCGCCGGGAACATCCCGGCCAGACGGTCGCCGACGATGCGCTTCAGCCGTTCCGCCCCGTTCACCGGGATCAGCAGCGCGCCGCCGGTCACCAGCCGGTTGTCGGCGGTGTAGCGCATGAAGCGCAGATCGCCATGGGTGTCCGACATCGCCTGACGGCCCGGCAGGATGGTTTTGCGGACATTGTCGCCCAACGGCGCGGTTGCCATCTGCCAGGACAGCACCGGCACCACCTCCGTCCGGACATCATGGAAGACGGCGGCGGCATAGCCGTTGGTGCCCAGCACCAGCGCGTCGGCGGTCACCAATCCCTGCGGCGTGCGGGCGACCCACATGTCGCCGCGGCGTTCCACCGACAATGCCGGGGAGTTGACGTAGACCGCCGCCCCGGCCTCGACGGCCTTGGCGGCAAGCCCGCGCACCAGCGCCAGCGGGTTGATGTGCCCGCCGGTCCGGTTCATCCAGCCGCCGTAATAGGCATCGGTGCCGAGAAGGGCGGAGACCGCGGCGCGGTCCAGCAGTTCCACGTCGGCGCCGTACCGGCCCCATTGGGCGGCCCGGCGCTCGGCGATCTTGATGCGGCCCGGCGAATGCACCGGCTGAACCCAGCCGGTCTGCTCCGCCGCGCAGTCGATGCCGAGACGGCGCACCAGATCG
>NZ_JBGLZA010000007.1:0-315053 GCF_047302835.1 Azospirillum sp. CT11-132 | reverse complement strand
CGCAGGACCGCTACGGCCTTCACCATCAGCGGGGCTTTTCCCTGCTTCTGTTGAACCGGCCGGCAGACGCGAGGCGGGAACTGGCGGCTTCGGTCGTCCTGGCGCCGGACCGGATGCCGTCCTGGTATGTGCTCGGCCAGTATCACCGGCTCCGCTTCGAAACCGAATCCGCACTGGCGGCTTACCGGCGCGTTTGGGAGAGCGGTCACGATCTGCGCTGGTGGGCCGGCCTGATGATCGCGCAGACGCTGCTGTCGGACGGCCGGCTCCGTGAGGCGATGGCCGCCTGCGACGCCGTCCGCTTGCGCAATCCCGACATGGGCTGGGTGCGCATGATCGGGGGGCTGGTGCAACTCCATGCCGGAGACCTCGACGCCGCCGCCCGTGCGTTCGATGGAGACCGTCTGAACGATCCCGATACAGCCAAAGGGCGCGTCTTCCGCGGCATGCTCAGGCTCACATGGAACCGGCCGCAGGAGGCGTTGGAGGATTTCAACGGCGAGCGTGGGGACTTCGCCTGCCTTGCCCTGCCCCGCCTCGGGCGGGCGCGGGCGCTGCTGGAACTGGGCGACGCGGAGGAGGCCCGCCGACTGGTGGGCGCGGCGGTGAGGGACGAGGGCCAATGGGTGGCCGCCACCTTGCGGCTGCTGGGACCGCTCGGACAAGCGCTGGGTCCGTTGCTCGCCGCCGGCCTTGGAGGACGGAATTGACGATCAAAGTCTCCACTCCCCCGACCGCTGTACCGATCTCCGCCACGCCGGCCGACCCGACGGTGCTCGACACGCCCTTCTCGGTTTTCAACATCGAGCTGACCAACCGCTGTCCCTTCCGATGCGTCATGTGCGCGCGCACCGGCAACATGACGCGCCCGCAGGGGCTGATGGACTTCGGCCTGTTCCGCAAGGTGATCGACGAGTACGTGCTGGAGAACCCGAAACAGGCGGCGCAGGCGGATTGCTGGCTGCATCATTTCGGCGAGAGCCTCGTTCATCCGGACTTCGACCGCTTCGTCGCCTATGCCTCGGCGCGCGGCGTGCCCGCTGCCCTGTCGCTGAACCCGCTGATGCTGAAGCGGCCGACGGCGTTGGCGCTGCTGCGTGCCCGTCCTGCCAAGCTCTATCTGTCGATCGACGGCCATGACGATGCGTCGTTCGAACGCATTCGCGGGGTCGCGGATGCCTATGACGCCTCCGTCCGCAACCTGCTCGACTTCCTGAAGCTGAAGAAATCCTTCAAATCCAAGGTCCAGGTCATCGTGTCGATGATCGATTTCGGCCTGAACGGCGACAGCATCGCCCGGAAGCGGGACTATTGGTCGAACCTCGACGGGGTCGACGCCTTCTTCGCCAAGGAGTTCGTCACCTGGGACGGCAATGCGCCGGACGTGAGCATCCTTGCCGGCGACCGGCCGCCGCAGCAGGACCACGTCACCTGCCGCTTCCCATGGAGCAGGTTGACCGTCACCTGGGACGGCGACGTCGTGCCCTGCTGCTACGACTATGACAAGCGCTATGTCCTGGGCAATGTGGCGAAGCAGTCGTTGAAGGAAATCTGGAACGGCGGGCCGATGCGGTCGCTGCGCCGGGAATTCCTCGACAACCGCGTCTCCAATCCCTTGTGCCAGAATTGCGATTACCTTCGGGCCTGACCCGCTTCCGCCACGACACGCAAAAAGGACACCGCCGATGTCTGCCGAGTTGGAGGAACTGGTTCCTCTCTTCCGTGCCGGACGCGCCCTGGCCTGGGACCATCACCGCCAGCAGCAGCGTTCGGCGGAGCGTCAGCTTCTGCTGACCGCCCGTGCTCTGGGCGAGTCCCTGCGCGCCCGCAAGTGCATCCCCCACCTGTCCGACGTCGAGTTCACGGTGTTCTCGCAGACCGGTGAGGACGGCATCATCGAATGGCTGATCCAGAACCTTCCGGTCCGCTCCGAGAGCTTCATCGAGTTCGGCGTACAGGACTATACGGAGAGCAACACCCGCTATCTGATGCGCAACCGCAACTGGCGGGGGCTCGTCCTCGATGCGAATGTGACGCATATCGAGGCGATCAGGAACGACGGGATCTATTGGAAACACGATCTGATCGCAGAGTCGGCGTTCATAACGAAGGAAAATGTGAACGACCTGCTGTCACGCAGCGGCCATGGCGGCGACGTCGGCCTGCTGAGCATCGACATCGACGGCAATGACTATTGGGTGTTCGATGCGATCGACGTGGTTCGTCCGGACATCGTGATATGCGAATACAATGCGGTCCTGGGCGACATGCGTGCCTTGACGATCCCATACGATCCCGCATTCCAGCGCTCCATCGCCCATCCTTCCTGGCTTTATTTCGGCGCTTCGATCCGGGCGCTCGAACAGGCGGCGGCGCGCAAGGGCTATGCGCTGGTCGGCAGCAACGGGGCCGGCCACAACGCCTTTTTCGTCCGTGCCGAGATCGCCTCCCATCTGTCCATCACGGATCGGAGCGCCCGCCCCTCCCTTTTCCGGGAATCCCGGGCCGAGGACGGGAGCCTGTCCTATGTGGGGGGAGTGGAGCGGGCCGCCCTGATCGCCGACATGCCGGTGCTCGATCTGGAAACCGGCCGGACGGCACCGCTTGCCAGCCATGGACAGCTCTACAGCCGGGATTGGCAGGCCCGGATGGGAGGCCGCCGCGGGTGACCGCGCGCTTGACCCAACCGTTTCAACAGGGTGAGGAGCCTCAGCCCGGGGATTGCGCCGGGGGGCAGGTCCCGGCCGGTGATCCGGCAGGAAGCAGCCCCTGGGCGCGGGCGCGATCCAGCAGGTTCTTGACCGAGGCTGCGGCCCAACTGCGCCCGCCGCGCGGCGTGGTCTCCCGCATCGCCTCCAGCTGGGCGCCGATGGCCCGCAGCGAGAGCTTCGGGTTCGCCCGGGCGATGCCGGCGACCAGCACCATCAGCCGGTCATCCCCGCGCATGGGTGGCGCCTTGTCGAGCAGTGCCCTTTCCGCCAGCCCTTCCTCGACGAAGGCGCGGACGGCGCGGCGCAGCCGTTCGGCGGTCCAATGCCGGCCCGGCGGCAGCCTGGCGTTCACCGCCCGCGTCACCGCCGCCCAGGAGCGGGCCGGGGAGTGGGCCAGCCGGAGCCGCCGCACGGTGGGCAGCCATTCCTCCGCGGTGCGGGTCAATTCCAGCAGGTAGAGCTGGCGCTGCCGCTCGGCCAGACGCCGCGCCATCGCCGTGTCGCCCTGCTTCAGCTTGGGATTGCCGCCGACCCGGCCCCGCGCCTTGGCCGCCTTCAGCCCGGCCTTCGTCCGCTCGCGGATCAGCGAGCGCTCGTACTCGGCCACCGCGCCCAGCATCTGCAGCACCAGCGTGCCGTGCGGGCTTGCGGTGTCGATCGGGCTGGTGAGGCAGCGGAAATGGCAGCCGCGACCGCGCAGATCCTCGATCACCTCCAGCAGGTGCGACAGCGAACGGCCGAGCCGGTCGAGCTTCCAGATCACCAGCGTGTCGCCCCTGGTCAGGCTGGCCAGGGCCCGCGCCAACTCGGGCCGCGCCCTTGAGGCGCCGGAGGCGGTCTCCTCGAAGATCGTGGCGCAGCCGGCGGCGCGCAGCGCGTCGATCTGGGCGGCGGTGGTCTGATCGTCGGTCGAAACGCGGGCGTAGCCGATGAGCGCCATGGCGGAGTCCAGGCAGGACGAGGGGCGGGCACGCCTTTGTAAAATTATTGGAGATACGAGTAAACGACCGTTTGACAAAATCTTTCCTGCTTTACACAGGCCTGGCGGAACCGGTCCGGCTCGTCCCTATCGCCCCCGGCCGGCGAATGCCTCTTGGGAGAGCCGTCCTCACTCCGCCCGTTTGAAATCCATGGTCCAGTTCGTTTCCCAGCTTTCGCCGCCGTCGGCGGACATCGCCTGCTCCCAGCGCGGGGTGGCGGTGTGGGTATCCAGCCAGAGGAAGCGAGTCTTGACCGGCCGCCCCTTGACGCAGTCATCCGCGAAAAAAGTCCCGACCTGACCCTCGAAGCGTCCCACCACCGGGGTCTCGATCGAATGCGGATCGGTGGTGGAAAGCCACCAGATGGCCCAGAGCCCGCGCTGTGGATCGTAGGACCTGATTGCAATTGCTCTGCAAGCGCCCTGCGGAAGGTTCAGAAGATTGTCTTCGATGTTCCCGTTCCCACCAAGCACCGGCCGCATGTCCGCCGTCCCCGTGAAGCTATCCCACTCCTGACAACCGACCAGACGGTCTCGCAGACGGCGATGCGAGACGTGCCAGGAGCCAATCTCGAAATCGAAGGCACGCGCCATCTCGTCACGGTCGCTCATCTGCAATTCTCCGGGCTGAACAAGAAAGCAATGTTCGCTTTATGTTCTAATTGGTGTCAAGGGCATAGAAGAGGGGGGCGTGATCCGCCTGCTTCTCGAAAATCCAGGTTCTCGCTTGTTTGGCCTGCTGGTTTTTCCAGGATCACCGGACGATGTCGAAACAGAACGTCGTCGTGGTGGCGGTCATGCCGCGAGCAAACCCAATTATCAATCGGCCACTGACGAAGAGTGGCACGAGGCAGAACGCCAGGAGCAGTCTTGTCGGACGGGGGCAAAGTGGCCGCGATCTGCCTCGGCCGCCTTGGGTTGCCAACCGTCCTGCCGTGCCGAAAGTGCACTTCTGAAAGGGATGCCGGAAAGCTCTGAGGGTTGGACCATGTCCGCCAATCCCAGTTCGTGTCCACCGATCCTGGGCCGAAATCTCGCCGTTCTCCGCGGTTCCCGCCTTGTGTCCAGCGATCCCGGAAAACCGATGCTCTCCTGACCGTACCAGCGCTCCGACTTAAATTCACCATTGTGAAGTTATCAGTGCTTTTGCTTCACTTCACTCCCAAGCCGGCGCCGCCGCAAGGACCTCTGCCACCCATGCTCCGCACCCCCGACCCTGCCGCCCGTGCCGCCGCCTTGGAGCACGCAGCCTTGGCGCTTGGCCGCCTCGACGCCGCCCTCGACCACCACCCATTGCTGTTGGCTTGGCAGCACGCCGTGCGCCTGGAAGCGGCCTGCGCCCATGCCGGCCTTGACGGCGCCCACGTGGAGCCCCAGCGCCTCGCCGCCCTGATCGAGGGGCTGCGCCTACGCCCGCTCGTCAGCCCGGCCGCCATCGAGCGCGGCGCTGATCTCGATGCGCTGCACACCGCCCTCGCCCTCTACGGCCTGATGACAGCTGCCGCCGACCGCCGATCCGAGCGGGATCTCGACGACGGCACGGATGCCCGAGACCACCGGCGGCTCGTCGATGAGGCGATGTGGATCCTGACCCGGCCAGCGCCCGGCGCCCGGCTGCCGGCGCTCGCCCAGAGGATGCGGGCGTGGATCGCCGACGACCGCCCGCGCGGAGCGGTGCGCGCTGCCCTGCCGGCGGCGCTGCAAGCAACGGGTATGACCCGCACCCTGCTCCCCATCCTCGCCGGTGCTGGCACGTTGCACCCGGACAGCCCGATGGACGAGGAGGGCTGGGTGCTGGCCTTTGCCCGCAGTTTGGAGCGCGAGGTGGAGGATGGTCTTGCCATGTTGCGCCGCCTCGAACAGGCCTGGAGAGCGGCCCGTGCCGCGCTTGGCCCCCGGCGCTCCACCAGCCGCCTGCCGGCTGCCGTCGATCTGCTCGCCGCCGCCCCGCTGCTCGGTCCTGCCCGCCTCGCCTCCCTGCTCGGCTGCTCGTTGCGCGGCGCCGGAATGATGCTGGCGGAATTGGCCGATTGCGGAGCGGCGGTGGAGGTGACCGGCCGCGGCTCCCATCGCCTCTATGGCTTGCCCGGCCAAGCCGGCATTCTCACCGAAACCGCCGGGCCGCGCCGCCACGGGTCCCGGCGGGGCCGACCGCCAACGGGCACCGTGCTGGAGCCATCGGCCACGGCCGAGCCACCAGCCCCGGCTGTGCCCGCCAGCGTGGAGCGCATGGCGCCCATAGAAATCGACTATGCGGCCCTCGACGCGCTTGTCGCCGACACCAACCGGGTCATCGAGCGCGTACAGCGGCGGCTCACAAGCCGGTAAACGCCCGCTATTGGGTTGCAGTCCGGTCGTTGGCCTGGCGACGCGCCCTCCACCAAATGGTGTGGGCATTCCTCCCCCGTCCGCCAAGACCCTTTGTCGAAGCCGTGTTGCCGGCCAATCGAAATGACCCGCCGCCTGCCCGGATACCCGCAGAACACGCACGCCCGTGGAGGCAAGGCCGCAACCTGCTTTGCCATGGCACGTTCCTCACCAGCGGTGAACCGGTCGGCCCAGTAGGAAAGGCCGGCAGGCCAGCCTCAGTCCATGCCGAAATGCCAAGCTGATGATGCGGTACCGGGCGCCCCCTTCGGTAAAGCGTGAGCGGAGATGCCACGACGGCATCAGGCCGGATTCATCGGCGCGGTCGGGTCGATCGGCGGAGCCTCGGGGGCGGCCGGAGCCTCGGGCACCGGCTCGTCGGGCTGCTCCTCTGGTTGGCGACCAAGGCAGGTTCCGTCGGGACGGGCGAACGGAGACAAAGTCGGTTCTGACGGGCGGCGGGGTCTCCCCGTCTGGTCGTCTTTGCGCCGGAACGCCATGGGATCGCCTGCGTCGTCGAAGGATGGTGGTGTTCTGGACCCGGAGCCAGGCTCTCAGCGGAAGCTGATCAAGCTGACGGCTCACCAAGCCCATGGAAAGCCAACGCTTCGGGAGGGGAGATGATCCGGGCCGGCCGTACCCCGCTGCTGGGAACGATGCCGGTGTTGGCCAATGCCTTCGCCTATGTCGCCGGCTACAACATGAGCCTCATGCTGATCCTGCAGAGCAAGGCGCAGCTGCGCGACCGCGACCAGCCGCGACGTCGTCCGGTCCAGCGGAGAGGGGGGGCGGCACGGGCCTGCACCGCAGGACGCTGGCTCCCCCGGAGTGAGCTGAAGTGGCTTTGCTGGAGGCCCCATTCCTTGAGGATGGGGCCATTATGACCAAGCAGGTATCACCTGAATATGCTCCGGAACTCCGCGAATGTCCGGTGCGCATGGTGTTCGACCATGAAGGCGAGCACGCCTCGTGGGGGGGCAGCGTCGTCAATTCGTACGATACGCCTTGGCCGAGACGATCAACGGCCTCTACAAGACTGAGGTGATCCAGCGCCGAGCCCGAGGCGCACTACTATGCTCAAGCCAAGGACAGCGCCATGGCGGCATGACTCAATCAATCCGGCCTCTGGATTGCTCGCTGCGGTTCAGAAAAGGCTGGCTTTGGGGGACAAGAGATCATGCACAGCCGATGGAAGGGGATGAGCGATGACGCCATTCCAGCGTGGCGCACGCATGGCTCTCCCCAGGTCGTTCAAGACCCATGCGGCTTGACCGCCTTCAAGATGACCGTGAATTCCATGACGACATTGTTCATATCTTCCATCTTGTCCCTGATCTCCGTCTGGGAGAGCTCCCCGTTCCGGACGCGCTCCGCCCATTTCGGCGCCAGAACTTGTTGAATGCCTTCCACGTCGAAATCAATGCCGAGGTAAAGGCCGAGCGGCGTGGCGGGAGAGCCGACCGCCTGCCATTCCCTGTTGCGCTTCTGGCTGAAATGCTCAAAGCTGCGGGGATGGATCGCCCGTACATGGGTTGGATCAATCAGGAAATAATCGTGGCGCGGGTGAGGTAGTCTGATCTCAATCCGGGCACCATCACAGCAGACACGCCAAATCTCCTTGATGATGGCGAGATAGTTTTTTGGTGACGTGCCGACATGCTCAAGCACATGCGACAGCAAAACTTCGTCAGCGCTGTCGTCTGGCCACGGCCACGGTATTTCTTCGATGTCCAGGATCTGGTCAGGGTCGCAGGTGGCGAACTGGTCAACATTGATCCAGCCGGGTTTTTTGTCGAACCCGCATCCGATGTTCAGCTTCAGCCGTGGCGCTTGCGTCATTCGATCCTCGCATCAGGGGGCTTTGGCCAAACACCGACAGTGGTCAGGTCCTAAGCGCCACCACTTGGCGCAGGGCCTGTTCGGCGGCGCCGAACACGCTGTCCCAATCGCCAGGCGTGGTCTGGCGGAACAGGCGCATCGACGGATACCAGGGGGTGGTGTCGCCCTTATCGCCATAGACCCAGTAGGGCATGAATTGCAGCAGGTTCCACACCGGGCGGCCGAGCGAGCCGGCCAGATGCGCCACCGAGCTGTCGGTCATGATCACCAGATCGAGCCGTTCCAGCACCGCCGCGGTGTCGGCGAAGTCGTTGAAATGCGGTCCCAGCGGCGTGATCAGGGTCGAGGTGCCGAGCGTCGCCAGCTCCGCCTCCGGCGGTCCCTTCTGGATGCTGTAGAGCCGCACCTTCGGCACATTGAGAAAGCGCAGGAAGCGGCTGAGCGTGGTGGCGCGGCGCGCATTGTCCTTGAAGGTGACACGGCCGGACCAGATGATGCCGACCTTGACCGTGCCGTCATTGCCGGGCACCAGCCGGGCGGCCTTCTCGCGGGCTTCGGCCGGAACGGTCAGGCGGGTGGGCGGCGGCACCGTCTCGATGGTCGTGCCCAGCCGGTGCGGCAGGCTCATCAGCGGGCAATGGACGTCGTAGGCCGGGTAGGCGGTGCCGGCGCGCACGAAAGCGTCGATGCCCTCCAGACCGGACAGCAGCCGCTGCAGCTCCGGATGGCATTCCAGCAGGACCCGGCCGCCGCGCGCCTTGACCATCGGCACATAGCGCGCGGTCAGCAGCACGTCGCCGAAGCCCTGTTCGGTGGTCAGCAGGATGGTCTTGCCGTCGAGCGCCCTGCCGTCCCACATCGGCCCGTCCGCGATGCGGTTCTGATAGCCGGGCAGCGACAGGCGGGAGTCGTAATCGCGGAAACCTTCGGCATAGCGGCCGACCTGCAGCAGCGTCAGGGCGCGGTCCCACAGCAGCGACGGATCGGTGGGTTTGGCGCGCAGGGCGACGTCCAGGATCTCCAGCGCGCGATCGAACCGGCAGCCATGGCGCAGCGCCACCACCAGATTGGACAGCAGGTTGGCGCTGCCGCCCGACAGCACCACCGCATGCTCCTGCGCGGCGATGGCCTCGTCATAGCGCTCCACGTCGCCCAGCACGTTGCCGAGATTTGTCCAGGCGCCGACATGGCGCTGGTCGATCTCCAGCGCGCGCCGCTGGCAGGCGATCGCCGCCTCCGGCTTGCCGGCCTGCCGCAGCAGGGCGCCCAGCGCGCTCCACACGTTGGGGTCGTTGGGCTGCTGCTCCAGCATCCGTTCCAGCATGTCGATGCTGAGGCCGCGGGAACCGGACTGGGCCGGCGTGGGGGGCGGGGCCGCGGTCGGAACTGGTACGGGCGACACCGGACGGGGCGAGGCCTGAAGGGGCAAGGCTGCCGAGGAGGACGGCGCCGGGGTCGCCTGGGTGATGTTTGCCTTCATCTCTCGTCGTCGCTGGTGGTCTGCAATCGGATTGGAGCAGGGGCAGAGCGCGGGTAGGGCATAGACGGCTCCTTAAGGAGAGTCAAACCGTCCCTTCGGCCGCACTTGTGCGCTTCCCGGGGCGGGCTCAGCGCCGCCGCAGGTCCTGCAGGTCGATGTCGTCGATCCGGAAGCCGGCCTGCCGCAGGGCCTTCAGCACGATCACCTTCTGGGCGGTGCCTTCGCGTGCGGCGGCCTGCCGCAGCTCCTCCACCAGATAGTCCGGCAGCATCGCCTGCCACGGCCGGGTCGGCGCCGGCCGGACGATGGTGGGGGCTGGCGCCGGCTGGGGCTGGGGCTGCGGAGTGGGGGCCTGCGGATGAGAGGGGGCGAGTGCCGCGGACGGCTCCGTCTCGGTCGGCAGGAAACCCTTGCTCAACCCGTATTGGCGGATCGGGTCGACGTCGCCCGCCCCCAGCCCGCCGATCCCGATCCCGCCCAGCGGAGGACGGGCCGGCTTGGCCGCAGGCTTCAGGGGGGGCTTGGCGGGGCTTTCGGTCGACATGGGCACTCCGGTCAGGGCGGCACCGGCTTGGGCCGGCTGGGTAAGCCATGAAGCAATATCATGACTTGCTGTCCTGTCTTTGCGACATGTGGCGGGTGCGATGCGTGCCATGACGGAAAGCCGGCCGGCGTGGCGCGGGAAACACAGGGGGGGGGGGGGGTTATGAATAATGTCATAAAAATAAGGCATGAAATCGGGAAATGAAAAATGGCATAGGCTTGCGCCGCCTTCTGCGGACGGCGGGGCCACCATTCGGTGCGGCGATGGAGTTGACCCCACCCCTCTCATGCGGAGCGGAAGCGTGGCCGGTGCCGGATCGGAGCGAGAATGGGGGCATGAAACAATGGCATGAAGAAAATTCATGAAAATATAGGAAGCGGCTTCATCAAGGTCGGGGCCGGTGCATTCCAAGGTGCTTCCTTGGTCGCCCACTGTTAGGGCGCCATTGTTGCCTTGGCTCCCGTTCCGAAAGAGATGGTCGTCACATCGGAGCCTCTCCCCGACCAAGAAGCGGGAAGCTCCGCAAATCATGAAATGATAATGCGCACTGTTCCGGTGCCGCCTCCGGGCATTTGGCCTTAGTGCGTCAAGCGATGACGGGCATCGGCGGAAGACGTTGATCTTGTTGCGATGTCATGCTGTGATGATTTTTTATCCTGCTATATTTGCATGATTATATGTCATGACATAAGGCTTTGGTGCAAATCGCCTGCAGCCCCTCCCCGTCCGAGCGCCGGGCTACTGGTGGCCCGGTGGCCCGGCGCTCGGGCGGACAGTCGGGTTCTGCAAAAGATGTTGGCAGGCGGCGGAACATGGATGTCACGCAGTGGGCCAGTGACCTGAATCAGGCGTCGGTCGACCGGGGGTCGGTTGGAGGGCCTCACCCGCCTTTTCAACGCCGCCGGGGGCGGGCGTGCCGGTCGGCAAGGTGGCGCACCCTCACCCCGGATCCTCCACGTCACAGCGACCTTGGCGTTGCTGCTGAATGCGGTAAGGGGTTTCGCCTGGACCGCTTGCCGACAGTTCCATGAGGTTACGGACTCTCGGTACGAGCAGGCGCATCCTCGTCGGCTCGCCCGACTATCTGGTGCGGCATGGACGACCGGCGACACCCAGGGATCTGGCCGGCCTCGAAGGCATCAGGATGTCGAACGTCGTCGGAAGCGACGTGCTCACGCTGGAGGGGCCGGACGGCGAAGCCCATCTCGTCCCTTTTGGTGGAAGGCTTCGGGTCGATCACGGGCTTGCCGCGCGGGAGGCCTATCTTGCCGGCCGCGGCATCGGCCCGACGCACCTTTGGCTGGTCGACGACCTGCTTTCCGAAGGGCGGCTCGAACCGATCCTGCCGGACTATGCGCCGCCGCCTATGCCTCTCAACATGCTCATCGTGCCGGAACGGGCGGACATTGCCCGGGTCAGGCTGCTGGTGGAGTTCCTGGCCGGGGAAGTGCTGAATATTCCCGGTATCGATCCCCCGACGTAACGGGGCGTCCGCCGCATCCCATCGGCGCCAATCGGCAGCTCAGAAATTTAAAGATCATTTCATGAAATCATAATGTGATGACATCACCTGACGTCATTCACCTCCATGACGTTCGGAGGGAGCGTCCCTGTCCGCCTCACCCCCGCGGGATCAGCGGGTTGGCCGGGGAGCTTTCCAGGAAGGCGACGAACTCGTCGGTCAGGGCGCGGACGTTCAGGTCGGCGTTGCTGTCCGGGTTGACCTCGCCCGGGCCGTGGCCGGTGTAGGTCATCTCCTTCAGGAGCGAGCGCTCGATCAGTTCGGTGCGGAAGGCGGGGACGCCATGTTCGTCCAGCAGGCCGCGGGCATGGCGGTCGACGCGGGATTCGATGGCGGCCTGGGTGCGGACGATCACCACGCTGGAGGCCGGGGTGTGTTTCAGCACGCCGACGGAATCCGCCACCACCTTGAAGGTGCGCACCGTCTCCTTCACGTCCATGAAGGACTGCTGGGTCGGGATCAGCACCCCGTCGCTGACCGAGAAGGCATAGAGCATGGTCAGGTTGCCGAAGCCGGCAAGGTCGATCAGCGTGTAGTCGAAGCTCGGGGCATTCTCCTGCACCGTCTGGCGGACGTTCGATTCCGTGATCTCTTCCAGCACCCGCACGCCGGCATCGTTGCGCCGCCGCGCCCATTCGGCCAGATGCCGGTTGGGATCGCAGTCGAGCAGAAGCACACTCGCCTCGCGCCGGCGCAGTTCGGAGGTGAGCGCCATGACCAGACTGGTCTTGCCGACGCCGCCCTTGGTGGAGGCGAAACTGATGATCCGAGCCATGCGGTGGTTCCCGGTAACAGAGGATGGAAAGCGGGCTGACCCGAGCGGGAGCTTCGCGGATTTACACGCAAGATCAGGAAAGATGGAAGTGGTTTCACGTCATGAAGAAGAAGCATGAAATCATGAGTTATGATTTCATGACCTATTTTTCTTCCTGCCCGCCGTGCCCGGCCTCAGCCCGGCTTCATACCCGTTGTGATCTGGGCGGTGGTGCCGGCGCGGCGCTTCAGCCGGTGCACCGCGTGCTGGCCGCCGCCGGTGGCGCGGACCGAATAGAAATAGGCGCTGTCGTCGGTCCAGTACTGACCCTCGCCGTCCACCATCACCGTGCTGCTGTGGATGTCGGCCGGATAGACGGTCAGGCGCGGTGCGGCCTCCGCCGTGAAGCCGGCCAGATGCACGGCGGCGAGTGCGGCCTGGTCGAGGAACCAGACCGGCAGGCCACGGTCCAGGAAATGGCGGATGTAGCGCCGTGTCTGGTCGAGGAAGTGCCAAGCCCCCGTGGTCGGCCGGATGTGCAGCACGTCGGCATAGAGCAGGCTCCAGATGTCCAGCCGCTTCAGCGCATGGCTCATCATGCCCAGATCCGAGTGGGCGGAGGTCGCCAGCAGCGGGTTCAGGTCGCGGATGGCCAGCAGATCGACGTCCAGCATCAGCACCGGCCGCTGCCAGCGGATCAGCAGGTCGGGCAGCACCAGGAAGCGGCTGCAGGCGTAATAGGTCTTGGCATTGTCGCTCAGCGGCGACAGGTCGATGGTCTCGCGCAGGATGATGAAGCGGTCGGCGCCGTGGGTGGCGGTCAGGGCTGCCACCGTCGCCTCGGCCTCCGCATCGGGATTGACCAGATGCAGGGCGATGGCGCAGTCGAGCCCGCTGTCCTCGGCGATGGAGCGCACCATGGTCGGCAGGAACTTGCGCGCATAGACCGCGTCGCAGCAGGCATAGACCACCAGCGGCCGGGCGCCGGCCCCGGCGCCCTCTTGGATGGTGGCGCGGATGCCGGCGGGCGGCGGTCCTTCGCGCAGGGCCTGCAGGAAGGCCGGATTGGTGCGGGTGACGGCGTCGCGCCCGCCATGGCGCTCGGCCGCCTGAAGGAACAGGGCGTCGGCTTCCTCCAGCCGGTGCTGTTCGGCGCACAGGCAGGCCAGCCGGCTCAGCGTGAAGGACACCTCCGGATAAAGCTCCAGCGCCCGGCGATAGGCCCGCTCCGCCCGCAGCGCCTGCCCGTCGCGGCGCAACGCGTTGCCCAGAGCCACCAGTCCGACACAGTCCTCGCGCCCCTGGAAGCGGGCGACATCGCCGGCATCGCCGAGATGGGTCAGCAGTTGCCACAGGTTGGACCGGCGGGTCGGATCGGCAGGTGTCAGTCTCCACGCGGCGAGCGCATGGTCGGCCGCCGCCGCCATGTCCTGGTCCACCAGAATCCTGGCGAGCGCGTCATGCGCCGCCGGCGCTTGCCGACTTGTGCCGTGGTGCTCCAGCAGCCGGTGGCAGGCTGCTGCTGCGGCTGCGCGGTTTCCCGCCCGTTCAGCGTCGATAGCTATTTGGAGAGTGGCGTCGAGGTCAAAAGGAGACATGGCCGAGCTGGCTGGCGAGGGAGGGGAGCGCCGCTTCATCCCATGATCTCCCCACCCGTGGCAAGCGGCCCCGATCCTCTTTCTGTGTTCCGGGGCTCGGCGGCGTCGGGGAGGCCGCCGGTGCCCGCACCGGAGAGCCTCCTTCCGTCTCCCGAGTCGCAGTTGGTTCTCCCGTGGGATCGCTATGGTCGGCTTGGACGGCGGCTGAAGGCGCGGCAAAGGTGCCGTCTTGCAGTGCCCGCATGGCGGGCGAAGCGGAAACATGACCGTTCCAAAAGAACGGGCTTGAACAAAAGGGTAAATACCATCAACTGTTGATATGGACCCGGGAAAGGGTTCCAGCCGAAACTGTGCCGCGCCGGTCTGTCCGGCGCGGCACTTTTATACTCCGCCGTCCAATGGAGGCCGGGTGTCAACCCCTCTCCCCCCACGGTAAGGAGGAGAGGCCGGTGGCGACCAGTGTGGGTGTCCGATACGCCCGTGAGCATCGCCGACGGTCTCAAGACCGCCTCTGACGTTCATCTCTCCGGTGACCTGGAGTGGGCGAGCGGGGTTATCGTGTCCTTCTCCGGGTCAGCCCGGGGCAGCAATCGTCTTCGCGATTGAGGCGACCGTAGCCGGCGAGGACGCGCGGCTGGCCCCCATAATCGACGCCATGGCACCTGACGGTTTCCGGGGCTGGCACATCGTCGATCCCGTTTATCGTCCCGGTGACGAGCGGATGTGGCATGGATCTGGAACTGGCCTACCACGACGGCCCCCACGCCGCGCTCTGATCCTTATCCGGCGGCATGGCTGCGGAGCGCGTGTTCCAGCCGGTCGATGGCGTCGTTCCAGGAGCCGGGGCGGTCCTGGCGGAAGAGGCGCATGGTCGGATACCAGGGGCTGTCGTCGCGGTCGAGCATCCAGCGCCAGTCGGGGGCGAAGGGAACCATCACCCAGACCGGGACGCCGAGGGCGCCAGCGAGATGGGCGACGGAGGTGTCGACGCAGACGACGAGGTCGAGCCCGGCCATGATGGCGGCGGTGTCGGCGAAGTCGTGGATGTCGGGCGACAGGTTCAGCAGGGGGAAGCCGCCGGGCGGGTTGGCCGCCTGTCCTTCCGTCGGCCCCTTCTGGATGGAGACGAGGCTGACGCCGGGAATGGCTGCCAGCCTTGCGAAGGGGGCGAGGCCAATGGAGCGGTTCTTGTCGTTGCCGTGGATCGGCGATCCCGCCCAGACGATGCCGACCTTCAGACCGCTCAAGCCTGCCAGCCGCTCGCCCCAGCGCGCCGCCAGATCGGGCTCCACCGACAGGTAGGGAACGCGGGACGGCACGGTTTCCAGTCGGGTGCCGAACAGCGCCGGCAGGCTCAGCACCGGGATCTGGACGTCGAAATCGGGCAGCGGCCCGCCGGTTTCCACCGCGATAGTGCCGGGCAGGCTGCGCAGCACCGGTAGCAAGACCTTCTGGCATTCCAGATAGACCGGTTGCCCGCCGGTCCCGGCCGCTTGAGCCAGCAGCGGCAGATAGCGCACGAATTGCAGCACGTCGCCGAAGCCCTGCTCCCAATAGACCAGCAGCCGCCGGCCCTTCAGCGGCGAGCCGTCCCAGCGCGGCTGGACGAAGCTGCGCTGCGGCGAGGGCAGGCGGCCATGCTTCCAGCGCCATTCATAGCCCTGCCAGCCCCGGACGAAATCGCCCAGCAGCAGCCGGACCAGGGATTCGTTCCAGTGAGCGCCGGCGAAGTCCGGGTCCAGCCGGGTCGCCCGCCGGAAGGCCAGCAGCGCTTTCCAGAAGATGCCCTTGTCCTTTACCGTGGACCCCAGATTGCTGTAGGCCCCGGCATGTTGCGGGTTCAGCGCGATGGCGCGGCGGAAGCACGCTGCCGCCTCGTTCGGCCGGTGGGCCATGCGCAGCATGGCGCCGTGGTTGTTGGCGATCTCGGCATCGCCGGGTGCCAGGACTGCCGCGCGGGCGAAAGCGTTGCAGGCCTCGTCGGCGCGCTTCAGCCGCTCCAATTGGAGGCCCAGTTCGTTCAGAATGAACGGCTGATCGGGTTTCAGCCGGACCGAGGCGCGGTAGGCCCGCACCGCTTCCTCCGGCCGGCCGAGCCGGACCAGCAGCGCTCCCAGGTTGGTCCAGCCGTTCAGCGAGTCCGGCGACAGGCTCAGGGCACGGCGGAACAGCGCCACTGCTTCCATGTCGCGACCGGCATCCGCACGCAGCAGACCCAGGTTGTTGGCAGCGGGGGCGAACTGCGGGGCGGCGGCGACGATCTCGCCATACAGCCGGGCGGCCTCCGCGGCTTGGCCGCTCTGCTGGAACCCGAGAGCCGTGGCGAAGGCTTGCTGGATGTTCATGGAAGACTGCATCGCCCCGGTTGAGGAACTGGTTTCGGACAGCATCGGAAACCGGCGCGATCAGTAGCAGAGATGGCCGATGCTGCAAAGGACCGGCACCGGCCGGATGGAGGTGGGGCGGCCAGTGGGATGACGGGTGGGGCCGGCAAGTGGAGTTGGTTGACCGCTTGCATCGCCGCCGTTCACCGCCCATCAATGGCGCTCGTCGAACGGGGAATGTGGCGCGCGGCATGGCACGGCTTCTGCTGATCAATTACGAGTTTCCGCCGCTGGGCGGCGGGGCGGCCAACGCCACCGACAACACCGCGCGCGAACTGGCCGCTTTGGGCGAAGAGGTGCTGGTGCTGACCTCCGCCTTCGGCGACCTGCCGCGGGTGGAGCGCCGGGCCGACGGGGTGGAGATCCGCCGCATCCCCACCCTGCGCCGCCGCCGCGACCGCAGTTCGGTGGTGGAGATGCTGGCCTTCCTCGCCAGTTCGCTGGTGATGGCGCCCTGGGTCGCCGCCCGCTGGCGCCCGGACGCCACCATCGCCTATTTCGGCCTGCCCTGCGGCCCGGCGGCCTGGATGGTGAAGGCGCTGTCGGGCGTGCCCTATGCGGTCAGCCTGCGCGGCGGTGATGTGCCGGGCTTCCAGTATGACGGCATCTCGCTCTATCACCGGCTGGCCGGGCCGGTGATCGGCTGGCTGTGGCGCCGGTCCTCGGCCGTCGTCGCCAACAGCGAGGGGCTGGCCGACCTCGCCCGCCGCTTCGCTCCCGACCAGCCGATCGCCATCATCCCCAACGGCGTCGATGCCGCCCGCTTCTCCCCCGCCGATACGACAAGTTCCGGCGACCGCCTGTCGCTGCTGTTCGTCGGCCGGGTGGTGCGGCAGAAGGGGCTGGACGTGCTGTTCGAGGCGCTCGCCAGCCTGTCGCCGGCTCTGCGCGACCGCATCGACCTCGCCATCGTCGGCGATGGCCCTGCCCGGCCGGAACTGGAGGCGCAGGCCGCCCGGCTCGGGCTGTCGGAGCGCATCGCCTTCCGCGGCTGGCTGGGGCGTGACGAGCTGCCGGCCGCCTACCGCGCCGCCGACGCCTTCGTCTTCCCCTCGCGCGACGAGGGCATGCCCAACGTGGTGCTGGAGGCGATGGCCGCCGGCCTGCCCGTGGTGGCGACCCGCATCGCCGGCAACCGCGATCTGGTGGTGGAGGAGGAGACCGGCCTGATGCTGGATGCCGACGACACCCCGGCGCTCGCCGCCGCCATTGCGCGTCTGGCCGGAGACCCGGCCCTGCGCCGCCGGCTGGGCGAGGGCGGGCGCCGTCGGGTGGTCGAGCATTTCTCCTGGCGCGCCGTCGCCGCCGCCTACCGCGATCTGGCGCTCGCCGGTCGCAAAGCGGCGGGACGGGTTCGGTCGGCGCAGGCGGAGTGAAAGGCGTCGTTTGACCCGGAGTTCACCGCCGCAAGCTCCGGCGTTCAGGCCGGAGATAGGCGCAGATGCGCGTCCGCGCCGACATCAGGTTCAGCCGGGGGTGCGCTGTTGCTCGATGTACTGGCGGATGATGCTGATCGGGGCCCCGCCGCAAGACGAAGCGAAGTAGCTGGGCGACCACAGGACGCCCTTCCAATAGCGGTGAACCAAGGCCGGAGGTTCTGGCGCAGGCGGCGGCTGGACACGCCTTTGAGGCTGTTCACCAGCGTCGAGACCGCCACTTTTGGCGGGTGGTTCACGAGGAGGTGCACATGGTCGTCCTCACCATCCATCTCGATGAGTTCAGCACCGAAGTCGGCGCACACCGACGCAAAAATGGTGCGGGCATCGTCGAGCACGGCTTTGGTGAACACGCGGCGGCGGTACTTGGTTTAAGAAGACCAAGTGAACGTGCATGGCAAAAACACAGGTGGCGACCGCGCCTGACGTCACTTTCATCTGTCATAGGCCAATGTTATGCTGCCGCCCATGATCGACCGCAAGGCCGTCCTGTTCCGCCTCTACCCGACGCCTGAGCAAGCCGCTCAGATGGCACAGATCGCGGGGGCGTGCCGGTTCGTCTACAACCTCGCGCTGGAGCAGCGCCGGGATTGGTATCGCCCCGGCCGGAAGTTCACTTTCGCCAGCCAATGCCGCGAGGTCACTCTGTTGCGGGCCGAGGTGGCGTGGCTGAAGGCGGTACCGGTCCACACTCTGCAACAGGCGTTGCGCGATCTTGAGCGGGCTTATCAGAACTGGTGGGCCGGCCGGGCCAAGGCACCGACCCCGCGCCGGAAGGGGCTGAACGACAGCTTCCGCTTCCCCGATCCCGTTTCGCTGGTGGTCGAGCGCACGGGCGTCTCATCCGGGCGGGTGAAACTGCCGAAGTTGGGATGGGTGCGGCTGCGTGGCTGGACGGCGCTGCCGGGCGCCATCTGCACCATCACGGTGTCCCGCCGGGCCGGGCACTGGTTCGCCGCCGTCCAGTGCGAGCGCGCGGTGGTCGCGCCCGCCCCGTCCATCCTGCCGCCGGTCGGCATTGACCTCGGGGTGGCGGTGTTCGCCGCGCTCAGCGACGGCACCGGCATCGCCCCGGCCAACCACGGCCAAAAGGCGCTGCGGGCGCTCCGCAAAGCTCAGCGGGCCTTGGCGCGGAAGACGCGCGGATCGGCCAACCGGCGCAAGTCGGTGCGCCGGATCGCGCGCATTCAGATGCGGGTGGCGAACGCCCGCAAGGACTTTCTCCACAAGCACAGCACGATCATCTCTCGATCAGGGATGGGGCTTGTTCCGCACCATGCTGGCCTACAAGTTGGCGGATCGCGGCGGCAGGCTGGTCGAGGTGCCTGCCGCCTACACCAGCCAGACCTGCGCCTGTTGCGGCCATGTCGATGCCGCCAACCGGCCAAGCCAAGCCGTCTTCGTGTGCATGCGTTGTGGCCACAGGGCCAACGCCGACACCAACGCGGCGACCAATATTCTACGGCGCGCGGACGGCGCGTTGAAGCCTGTGGAGGGGCACCGCACCAAGCGGCCCGATGAAGCAGGAACCAGCCGGAGGGCCGCATGATGCGGCTCAACGGAACCTCCGCCATTCAGGGCGGAGAGGATGTCAGGTCCTGTTGACATCCGGCGGCTTTCGGGAGCGTATGGCGGCGCGGCAGATCGGGTCGGACAGCAAGGGATCGGACAGCGTGGCGGAACCGGTGAAGACGGCGGAAGGCGGGGGCGGAACCCCGGCCGGGACACCCGCCCTGGCCTTCGATTTCGGCGAGAACTGGGACCATTACTCGCGCACCGTGCTGGACGAGCCGCGGCTGGTGGCGGCTATCGACAGCCTGAAGGGGCTGGTCGGGACCGACCGGCTGAAGGGCGCCAGCTTCTGCGACGTCGGCTCCGGCTCCGGCCTGTTCACCATCGCCGCCGGCAAGCTGGGCGTCGCCCGCGCGCTGGGCTTCGACGTCAACCCCACCGGGGTCGAGGTCGCCCGCCGCAACCTGGGCCGCTTCGCGCCCGAACTGGCCGAGCGCATCGAGTTCCGCCGCGGCTCGGCGCTAGACAGCGGCTTCGTCGGCTCGCTCGGCCGCTTCGACGTGGTCTATGCCTGGGGCTCGCTGCATCACACCGGATCGATGTGGCCGGCGATCGAGACGGTGGCCCCGCTGGTGGCGCCGGGCGGCACCTTCGTGCTGGCGCTCTACAACCGCCACTGGACCTCGCCGATCTGGACCCTGATCAAGATCGTCTACAATCTGTCGCCGGGCTTCCTTCGGAAGGTCTGGGACTGGACGCTGGGCTCGCTGATGTTCCTGGCGACCTGGGCGATCACCGGCTCCAACCCGCTGCGCAAGGAGCGCGGCATGGAGTTCTGGGTGGACGTGACCGACTGGCTCGGCGGCTACCCTTATGAATATGCCAGTGCCGACGAGGTGCGGGCGCGGATGGACGCGCTCGGCTTCGACATGCTGGAGGTCCGTCCGCCGCGCGTGCCGACGGGCTGCAACGAATTCATCCTGCGCCGGAGGCCCGCATGAGCGACGACGCATTCAAGTCCGCCAACACTCCCCTCGCCACCCCCCTTCCCGCCGCGGCGGCCGATCATCCCGGCGGCGTCGATTACGACGACAGCTGGGAGCGGCGCTGGAACGACATGCGCAAATACGGCCCGACCGGCCGGCATCTGCGCCGCATCGTCACCGAGATGGTGCGCCCGCTGAACTACGACAGCTTGGCTGACGTCGGCTGCGGCCAGGGCTCGCTCTTGGCCACGCTGATGCCGCTGAAGCCGCAGGCCAGCTACACCGGCCTCGACTTCGCCGCCAAGGCCATCGACGTCGCCCGCCGCCGCGCGCCGAACGCCGAGTTCGGCCTGCTCGACGTCGCCGCCGGACATCTCGACCGCCGCTTCGACCTGGTGGTCTGCACCGACGTGGTCGAGCATATCGAGGACGACGTCGCGGCGCTGCGCAACCTTGCCGCCATGACCGGCCGCTACCTGCTGGTCTCCACCCTGCAGGGGCGGATGCGCGACTTCGAGCGCACGGTCGGCCATCACCGCAACTATGCCCGCGGCGAGTTGCAGGCCAAGATCAAGTCGGTCGGGCTGGAGATCGAACGGGTGGTGGAATGGGGCTTCCCCTTCTTCTCGCCGCTCTACCGCAACGTCCTGGGCGCCGCCAGCGGCCAGGGCACCGAGGGCGACTACGGCCCTGGCCGCCGCTTTCTTGCAGAGGCGCTGTACCACATCTTCCGCCTGAACTCCTGGTCGCACGGCGACTACATCTACGTGCTGGCCCGCCGGCCGGGATCATGAGGAGCCTCCCTCTCCCGGCATGGGAAGAGGGAGAGACCTCACATCACTTCATGACTTCATGAAAAGGCATCTTTAAATGCGTCCCGGCCTGAAAGCCCTGGTCAGCGCGCTGCTGGTCGCCCTGCTGCTGTGGCGGGTCGATGTGGCGGAGGTCGGGCGGGTGCTGGCCGTGGCGTCGCCGGGGCTGATGGGGCTCGCCGGGCTGCTGTTCTTCCTGATGCATGTGCTGAACGCGCTGAAGCTGCGGGTTCTGCTGCCGGAGCTGCGGGCGGGGCGGCTGCTCGCCTACACGCTGGTGGCGCAGCTCTATGCGCTGGTGCTGCCGGGTCAGCTGGCGGGAGAGGCGGTGAAGGCTTACCGGCTCAGCCGGGATGAAGGGCAGGGGCGCGGGCAGGGGCAGGGAGAAATCGGCGGCGGCCGCATCGTCTCGGCGGTCGCCTTCGACAAGGTGACGGGGATCGTCGGGCTGCTGCTGCTGACCGGCGGCGGGCTGGCGATGCAGTCGGCCCGCTTCGGCGACGGGTTGCTGGTCGGGGTCGGGCTGGTGCTGGCCGGGCTGGTCGCGGCGACCGTGCTGCTGGCCTGGGCGCCGGCCCGCGCCCTTCTGCTGGCCCTGCTCGGCTGGCGTGCCGGACCGAAGCGTGAGGCCCTGCTCCTCGGCCCCCTGCGCCGCTTTCTGGAGGCTTGGCGCGACCAGACGCGCCGGCCGGGGCGGGCCTTGCTGTCGATCGCCGGCGGCATCGCGGTGCAGGTGGCGGCGGTGACCGGCAGTCAGGCGCTGGGGCTGGCGGTCGGCATCGACCAGCCCTTTTCGGTGTGGGGTGCGGTGATCGGGCTGATGTCGGTGATCGTGCTGATGCCGGTCACCGTCGCCGGGATCGGCCTGCGCGAGGCGTCGCTGGTCGGGCTGCTTGATCTGGTCGGCGTGCCCCACGCCCAATCGCTGGCGCTGGGCTTCGGCATCCTCGCCTTCCAGGTGATGGTGGCCCTGCTGGGCGCGGTCATCGATCTGACGGTCCTGCGGGAACGGCGGGCCGGTATGGACGAGGCTGCCGGTCGCTCGCCGGAATGATCGGTCGGGGGACTCCCGTCAGAAGCGGCGCCGGTCGGTCCACCATTTACGGATGGGGATACGATCATGATCCTTGGCCATCATACCGATACATGATGTTGTGATACGTGACCAAAGAGAGGGCCAGGAAGAATAAGCCAAATCTCATTGGACGATGCAGTGAGAATTGCCAACGGCGCCATCGCTACCGGGCGCTATGACGTTGCGGTCGCAATGTGCAAAAGCATCACATCTGCGTATCCCCGGTATGACGAAGCGAGAAGACTATCCAACATCGCTAAAGATAAGCAGGCATCTGCGCGATGCAAAGTCACCGATCAGTTCTTATAGGCATAATAAGCACAGCCAAAATGGAGAAAACGGTATCATTGCCGAAATTCTTCTGAGGTTGTGCTTTATAAACATTTATATGCCGTGGGATCATGATGAGTTGCGGAGGATCGGTGGTTCCCTCTGATCGACCCTGCTGTCCTCTTCGCGGGGGCGCGTTGGATGCCGTGACGTCCCGGCTGGCGGGGGAGGCCCGCCGGCCGGGACGGACATACACCGGGGAAGGCGCTTCCCCGGCGCGATCCTGCCGGTGACCCGGCCCAGGCGGAACCGCGAAGGCCGGCGGCGGACGGTTAGTAGGCTGCCAGGAACTCCTGCAGGCATTCCAGCAGGCGGTCGATGACCTGATCGGTGAACAGCGGCGACAGTCCGATATAAAGGCCGCGATCGTGGATTGCATCGGCGCCGGGAAGGGCGCCGGTCGCCAGATCCGGGAATAGCTTGGCCGCCGGCTGCCGCGCGATGTTGCCGGTCACCACGGGCCGGGTCTCCACGCCCTTGTTCTCCAGGTAGTGCACCAGATCGTCGCGCGTGAAGGGCGCGTCGGCGGCCGTCAGCAGGGGAATGCAGAACCAGGAGGGTTGAGCCAGCGGATGGGCGCGGGGCCGTGACAGATACCGGCTGCGGTCAATGACCTCGAAGATGCGCCGGGCGATCTGTTCCCGCCTCTCGTTGAAACCGGGCAGCTTGCGCAGTTGATGCAGACCGAAGCCGGCCTGCAGCTCGGTCGGGCGCAGGTTGAAGCCCCAGTTCACGAAGGTGTAGCGCGGGTCGAGCGTGGGGTCGGCAGCAGGGGGCATCGGTCGGTTGGCGTTGCGCATCCAGCCATGCGCCCGCATGATCCGCAGGTTCTCGGCCACCTCGGCGCTGGAGCAGGAGATCATCCCGCCTTCCATCGTGCAAATGTGGTGGGAGAAGAAGAAGGAGTAGGCTCCGCCCAGTCCGAAGGTGCCGACCTGCTTGCCGTTCCAGGCCGCGCCCAGCGCTTCGCAGCAATCCTCCAGCAGGACGAGGTCATGCTTGGCGACCAGCGCGCCGATCCGGTCCATCTGGCAGGGGTTGCCCATCAGATGCACCAAGAACAACGCGCGGGTGCGGGGACCGATCTTTGCTTCGAGGTCGTCGAGGTTGATGTTGAAGGTTGTGGGATCGACGTCCACCAGCCGGACCTTCAGCCCGGCCATCAGTGGTGACCAGATGTGAGTCGGCCAGGTCACCGCGGGAACCAGGACCTCGTCCCCCTCTTCCAGAAGCGGGTTGGTCGGGTTGCGCAGCAGGAAGGACAGCAGCAGGTCGGCCGACGAGCCGCTGTTCACCATCACGGCGTCGTTGCAGTCGACATAGCTGGCGAACTGGCGCTCGAACTGAAGCGTCTTCTCCCACATGGTGGTGCGGAAGCTGGTCATCGAATGGACCGCCTCCATGATCTCGTCCACGTCGAAGGTCGCAAGGCTGAGCGGATAGAAATAGCGCCGGGCCTGGGCCTCGTTGCCGCGGTTGCCGACCGCGATCAGGGCATTCAGGACGTCAAGCAGCTTCACTTGCAGATCGGCGGGGGTCATACGGCGCTCCGCGACTTCAGGTTACGATAATCGGCGATGGTCCGTTCAATGCCGTCCTCCAGCGTGACGGACGGCTGGAAGCCCATCTCCCGCATCCGGGACACATCCAGGCATTTCAGCAGCATGCCGTCGGGCTTCTCGGCGTTCCAGGCGATCTCGCCGCCATAGCCGACCTTGGCGGCGATCAGCAGGGCCAGATCGCGGATCGAGATGTCCGTACCGCTGCCGACATTGATGAAGCCGCCGTCGCCGGGCATCTGCTCCGCCAGCATCAGGATGGCATCGGCCAGATCGTCCACATGCAGGAACTCGCGCCGGGCACGACCGGTTCCCCATAGTTCCACCCGCCCGATGCCATCGTCCACCGCATCGGCGAAGCGGCGGACCAGGGCGGACAGCACATGCGAGTTCTGGAGGTCGAAGCTGTCGTTGGTGCCGTAGATGTTGCAGGGCATCAGCGAGAAGCCGTCCATCCCATATTGCCGATGATAGTATTCGACCATCTTCATGCCGGTGATCTTGGCGATCGCATAGCCTTCGTTGGTCGGCTCCAGCGGGCCGGTCAGCAGATACTCCTCCCGCATCGGCTGCGGACAGTTGGTCGGGTAGATGCAAGAGCTGCCGAGGAACACCAGCCGTGCCGTGCCGGACTGGTGGGCTGCGTGGATGACGTTGGTCTGGATCGCCAGATTGTCGTACAGGAACGTCCCCGGCGAGGCGATATTGGCCTGGATGCCGCCGACGCGGGCCGCAGCGAGGATCACCACCTCCGGGCGTTCCCGCCCGAAGAAGGCGTTGGTCGCCGTCTGGTCGCGCAGGTCGACCGCGCTCTTCTCGACGGTGAGGATGTTCGGGTGCCCGAAATCGTGCAGTTTTCGCAGCACGGCGGACCCCACCATGCCGCGATGTCCCGCGACGAAGATTTTTTTGGCCATCAAGTCCATGGCGACGTTCATCCGGAATTGGCGGAAAGGGAGAGCCGATGCCGGCGGAGAACCGCCGAAGCATGCCCGGTCAGTAGCGAACCTGGGTCCAACCAGGCGGGATCAGGTCGCGGGTGTCCAATCCATGGTTCAGCCATCTGGCCGGCGCATAGACCAGCTTGTCCTGAGCGGTGCCGAGCCAGGCGGCCCACCAAGAGAAGCTGCTGTTGGCGATGATGAAGTGTCGGCAGGCGCTCATCAGCCGCAGATCCTCGTAATTGCGCTCGGCACGGTTGTGGCCGACGAAGACGGTCGGCGCGTCTAGTTTCAGGTTGGCCTGAGCCCAGTAGATGTCGTCGGAGAAGACGAACAGCGTCACTGGGCCGACCCGGCTCTGCAGATGACTGAGGGAGCCTTCGTAATACTCGCGCGGGCAGACGCCATGATGCTGCTGCGTTCCCGGGTTGGAGACGTAGTCCGCGCGGCGGACGTGCAGGCAGACCGCGTTGGTTTCGGCAATCATGGACAACACGGTCGCATCCTGCCCTTCGGCGGGCGTCCGGACGCTGAAGTCCGACCGGATGACGTCGGCGATGGGCTCGATATAGCGGAAGCTCTGGAAATAGCCGCGTAGATACATCGGCGGTGGGGTTTCCAGGACATTGCGGTCGAAGCCGTACGGGTTGCCTTCGCGATAGATGCGGCCTGTGGCCAGGATATCGGTCAGATCCTCCGCCGTGGCGAAGTCTTCCTGGATGTTCAGGTTCGAGAGCGCATAGTGATGCAGCCTGTAGCGGACGAAGCCGGCGATGTTGAGCTTTAGCGGCACGTTGTGGCGCAGGGCCGCGGCCCGGCCCGCGGCGTATATAAACATCTGGTTTCCGAGGCCGCCGGTTAGATCCGCAATGATCATCGACTGCATTCTTTCCCGGTGAGTTGATTGGATGGCTTCGGATGGAGGCCGGCCGCCTCGGTCAAGACTGGGGAGCGGGGGGCGGGGCCGGTGGGGACGCGCCGTCCGGAACAAGTCCCAGAATCTCTTCCGGCGTTTCACGGCCTGCAAAGGGGGTGTAGCGGATCAGCGGGATGTCGACGATCATCGATTTGCGCCAGAAATAGACGCATTCCATGTCAAATTCATAGTCCTCGGCGATCCCGAAGGCGAGCTCCCCCCAATCCTTCCAGCGCACCTTCTCCAATACCTCCCTTCGGATCACCGGCTGCCCGGCATGGACGGGGCGCTCGGTGAAGGCGCCGTAGTATGGCTGTGCCTGTGCGCAGTCGCGTAGCAGTCCCTGCGGGAAGCAGCCTGCGGCGATGGCGCTCTGATACCAGACACTGAACTGGAGAGCGCCTTGAACCTGATGAAACTGTGTCCCTGCCAAGCAGTAGGTGTGGTTCAGGTGCATGATGTCGTACTGTTCGAACAGGCGCTTGACGATCTGGATGCGCTGCGGATGCGGGGTGTCGTCGGCATCCTGATAGCAGATCAACTCATGGATCGCCCGTTCCGAGGCGGCCTGACGGTTCGGCCCGTGGAACATGCGCCGGTGATGCTTGAGGATGAGAATTTCGGGGAAGCGGGCGATGCCGATGGTGGCGATTCGCTCCAGCACGGCCCCGTCCGCCATGTGCGCGTTGCTGACCGAAACGATGACTTGGTCAGGCAGTTCAGTGCCGTTCGCATAGGCTTCCAGCAGGTCAGGAACCAGGACCACATCCCGATGGGTGCAGGGGATGACGAGGGAGAGCTTCATTGGATGCGGACCGATTTCCAGTCAGGGCGGATGTTGGGCAGGGCAGCCGGCCGACAAAGGGCCGCCGGTGGGCATCCGCCCAGCTGTCCGGATGTCATCCCACAGTGGCATAGGCCTTTGCAAGGCGCTGCAATAAGAGAGGCGGCATTGCCGATGTCATGACCTTCGATCGGAAGCCCGTACCCAGCCCATAATCCAATTATCCGTTGCGCTTGCCGAATCCAGCGGCCATACCATGGCCCGGCATCGCCTCCGATAGATGACCCGCAGCCTCCGGACCCGTTCGATGACCCTCCTGCTTACCCCCGGATCCGCCGCCATGGACACCGGCACGGTTTCCGTTTCGGTCCTGATCCCGGTTTATAACGAGGAGGACAATATCGCTCCCCTGTGCGGCCGGCTGATCCCGGCGCTCGACGGGCTGGGGCGGAGCTTCGAGGTCATCTTCGTCAATGACGGCTCCACCGACGGGACGGAGGCGGAGCTGCAGCGCGTGGCGTCGGACAGCCGCATCCGCGTCATCAATTTCCGCCGCAACGTCGGCCAGACCGCGGCGATGATGGCCGGCATCGACCATGCCCGCGGCGACGTCATCGTGCCGATGGACGGCGATCTGCAGAACGACCCGCAGGACATCGCCGGCCTCCTCGCCAAGCTGGACGAGGGGTACGACGTGGTGTCGGGCTGGCGTGCCGACCGGCAGGACGGTTTCCTGCTGCGCACGCTGCCGAGCCGGATGGCCAACAAGCTGATCTCCACCATCTCCGGCGTGAAGCTGAACGACTATGGCTGCACGCTGAAGGCCTACCGGCGGCAGATGCTGCAGGGCTACCGGCTCTATGGCGAGATGCACCGCTTCGTGCCGATCTACGCTCGCTGGCAGGGTGCCAAGCTGACCGAGATGCCGGTGCGCCACCACCCGCGCCGCCACGGCCAGTCGAAATACGGGCTGGAGCGGGTGCTGAAGGTCGTGCTCGATCTCGTCGTCGTGAAGTTCCTGACCCAGTACGAGACCAAGCCGATCTACATCTTCGGCTTCGCCGGCCTGATGTTCATGGGGCTGTCGGTGCTGGCCGGCATTTATGCGATCTACCTGAAGCTGGTCGACGGCATCTCCTTCATCCTGACGCCGCTGCCGCTCCTGGTGACGATGGGGCTGGTCACCGGCGTGATGTGCATCCTGATGGGACTGCTGGCCGAGCTGCTGGTCCGCATCTATTTCGAGAGCCAGGGCAAGAGCCACTATTCCATCAAGACCATGCTGAATTTCGACGAGCCGCCGCCGGTGGATCGCAGCATCCGCGACTGACGGTCCCGATCAGAAAAAGACCCCGCAACCTTCCCGGTGCGGGGCCTTTTTTGCGTCACCTTCTTGCGTCAGGGCGCCGCCGCCACCACCCCGCCGGGGGGCGTCAATTCCTTCAAGGTGCCGGAATGGGTCGTGGCGAACAGCCGGACCCGCTGGCCGGCGACCTCGGCCGGCAGCGGCAGGATGAAGCCGCTGTTGAGGAGCCGCTCCTCGTGGAAGGCGTTGACGACGTCGGACCGCGCGCTGCCGGTGGAGCCGGTGGCGACGATGCGGTCGCCGACCGCCGCCAGGACGAAGGCCGCCGGCGCTGGCACGGTCATGTCGGCGGCCCATCCCGCCAAGGCGAGCGGACCGTTGGGAATGCGCTCGATCCGGTCGAGGGAGCCGTTCACCCCGTCATTCGTCCCGGCCGGCCGCACCGCCATGGTCAGCCGCAGGGTGCCTGCCCCGTCATCGAGCGTCCCGTTGTGCAGAAGGGTCTGCAGGATCGGATGTTCCGGTCGGTTGGCGGCATCGTTCAGGATCGGGGCCAGGAAGTCGGCCTTCAGGTCGTAGGCCGCGTGCAGGAAGGGGGCGATGTTGCGCGGCGAACTGGACGGGCAGACCAGCGGCTGCTGCCAGTCCAACCCGCCCGGCGTCCGGATGGCCTGCAGGTGGCTGGCGATGCAGCGCTGCGCCTCGCTGTCGCGCTCCGCCACCATCAGGTTGAGGTCGGCGACCTTCCAATGCCGCAGCAGGGAGCCGCTGACGCTGTGGCCGAGGACAAGGAGGGCGGCCAGAAGCAGCCCGGCGGCAGCTCCCCGATCCAACCGCACTGTCCCATTCCCCGCCGCGCGCTCCGCCCGGCCGGCCATCAGCACCGTCCAGCCGGCGACCGCCGCCGGGAAGGCCAGCAGGACCGGATAGGCATAGCGCGGGATGGTGCCGCAGCGCATTGCGGCGGCGATCCCGTCGCCGCACAGCCCGGCCCGGCCCAGGGCGGTGGTCATGGTGACGATCGCCGCCCCCGCGATCAGCGAGGCGATGCAGAAGACGGCGTGGCGCCGCTCGACGCCCGCCCGGACGAAGGGCAGCAGCACCGCCGGGATCAGGCAGAGCACGAACGCCACGGCCCCCACCGCCAGGGACGGCGGCGCTCCCACCGTCTCCACCGGCAGGCCGGCGGCGGTGGCGAAGGCGCCGAACAGGAAGGCCCAGAATTCCCGATGCCAGGGCAGCACCAGCGGCTGGCCGGTGTGGTTGGCGTAGGAGCCGTGGAAGGTCATCCACAGCATCGCCACGGTCAGCAGCAGCCCGCCGCCGACCACCACCAGCGTGCGCCCCTCCGCCAGCCTTTCCCGCCAGCCTGCCTGTCGGCGCAGGGCCAGCACCGCACCGACCCCCGCCGCTGCCAGGGCATAGCTGGCGCCGAACACCCCGGTGGAGCCGAAGGCCAGCAGGAACAGCGTCGCCAGCACCAGCCGGCCGCGGGCCAGCGTGTGGAGGAACAGGAACAGGCAGGTGAAGAAGATCGGCTGGGCCAGCCCCATGTGCTGGTAATAGAAATACTCGTTGTTCAGCGTGCCGGTCAGGAACAGCCCGGTCGCCACCACCGGCACCGCCTCCCAGGCCGACCGCAAGCCGTCCCGCAGCAGGACCAGCGCGTAAGTGGCGAGCATCGCGGCGAAGGCCAGCCAGCCGACCAGCCGGAAGGCGATGAAATCGACGCCGATGGCATGCCACAGCCCGTGGGTCAGCAGCTTGAAGAAGGGCGCGACATGGTCGCTGTCCTTGGCGAAGATCGAATGAAAGGTCAGCGGCTGCTGCACGCCCTGGGCGGTGCCGAAGAAATAGCCCCAATCGTCCCAATAGGGCAGGCCGCTGCTCGCCTGCATGTTCCGGCCGAACTGATAGACGACGATCAGCGCCCCCAGCGCCAGCAGCAGCCGGACCAGGATGCGGGCGAAAGACGAGGCGCGGGAACCGGTGGGGACTGCGGTGCGGTCAGCGGCAAGCCTGTCCGCTCCCCTAGGCGACCGGGGGAGCGGACGATCCAGACTGTCTAAACTCATGCGGCTTTTTCCATCGGTGCCAGGGGCGGTGCCGGGGTTTGGGCCGGGCGGTCCAGCGCGGTGGCGAGTGCGGTCCAGGCCCACAGCAGGCCGCGGTGGTCGGCCTGTCCGCTGCGGTGCTCGTCCCAGCGCGCCGCCAGCCACTTGCCGTCCACCCCGATGCGCGCCGCGGTCTCCAGCGGCGGCTGGGGCAGGTGGCGCAGCCAGCGGCTCAAGGGGATGCCGAAGCCCTTCTTGGGCCGCGCCAGGATCGCCGGCGGCAGCAGCGGCGCCATCGCCTTCTTCAGGATCCATTTCCGCATGCCACCCCGAATGCCGTTCGGTTGCAGCTTCACCGAAGCCGGCAGGCGGCTGACGAAGGCGACGAGGTCGCGGTCGAGGAAGGGGGAGCGCGTCTCCAGCGAACAGAACATGCTGGCGCGGTCGGCCTTGATCAGCAAATTCTCGCCCAGATAGAAGCGGCCGTAGAACTCGATGGAGCGGTCGACGTCGTTCCGGCTGGCGCCCGACCGCCACAGGGCGTCGGCCTCGTCATAGAGATCGTCGGCGGAGAGGTCGGTGCCGAACAGCCGCGACACCTCCTCCACCGAGGCCGGCCCCAGCCAGGCCGGCATCCAGTGCGCCGGCCGGTGCCCCAGCCCGCGCAGCGCCCGGCGCAGCTTGAAGTCGAAGCTCATGTTGCGGTCCGACCGCGGCAGCCGGTGGGCCACCGCCTCCGCCAACCGGTGCAGCGGGCGGGGGACGGCATGGTGGTAGAGCCGCGCCGTGCGCAGCGCGTCGAAAGTGTCGTACCCCGCGAACAGCTCGTCGCCGCCGTCGCCGGTCAGCGCCACCGTCACCCGTTCGCGGGCGAAGCGCGACAGCAGATGCGTCGGCAGGATCGACGGATCGGCGATCGGATCGTCCAGCCGGCCCAGCAGTTCCGGCAGCATCCCCGCCGCGGTGTCGAGGTTCAGCATGCGGCAGGCGTGGTCGGTGCCGTAATGGCGCGCCGCGTCGGCGGCATAGCCGCTCTCGTCGAAGCTCGGCTCGTCGAAGCCGATGGTGAAGGTCTTCATCGACGCCGGGTCGCGGTGGCGGGCCGCGAGCGCCACGATGGCGGCGCTGTCGATGCCGCCGGACAGGAAGAAGCCGACCGGCACGTCGCTCAGCATCCGGCGCTCCACCGCGCGGTCCAGCAGTTCGCGCAGTTCCTCCGCCCACTCATCGGGACCGCCCGGCGGCTGGTCGTCCACCACCATCCGGTATTCCCAATAGCGGCTGACCGACAGCCGGCGGCTCGTCAGGTCGTAGACCATGCTGCAGCCGCCCGGCAGCTTGCGCACCGCGGCATGGGCGGTCAGCGGCGCCGGGATGAAGCCGTAGGCGAAATATTTGACCAGCGCGGTGCGGTCCAGCCCGTCCGGCACCGACGGGTGGGACAGGACGGCGGTGGCCTCCGACGCGAAGACCAGCCCGTCGGCGGTTTCGGCATAGAACAGCGGCTTCTTGCCGAAGCGGTCGCGGCCGAACACCAGCCGGCCCTGACGGCGGTCGTAGAGGCAGAAGGCGAACATGCCGTTCAGCCGCTCCAGCATGTCCAGGCCCCATTCCCGGTAGCCGTGCAGCAGCACCTCGGTGTCGGAATGGTCGGTTCGGAAGCGGTGGCCGGCCTGCTCCAGCGCGCGGCGCAGTTCGGGCGCGTTGTAGATCTCGCCGTTGTAGACGATGACCAGATCGCCGTCGGCCGTCGCCATCGGCTGGTGGCCACCCTCGATGTCGATGATGGCGAGGCGGCGGAACCCCAGATGCACCGGCAAGGCGCCGCTGGTGTCGATATGGACGCCGTCGTCGTCGGGGCCGCGATGGCGGATGATGCTGGTCATGACGGCGAGGTCGCGCTCGCCGCCGGGTCCGGCGAAGCCGGCGAAACCGCACATGGGGCTGCTCTCCCGGAGGGACTGCCGAAGGTGGCGACGGGGGCTAGGTGTAGCGCCTCGCCCGGCCGGGTGCCATGGCGAAATGCCGAACCCTGGATGCCGGCGATGCGGTGACGGGTCGCGCGGGCTGAAAGTCGTGGCTTCCGGTTCCGGCTTTGGATTACAGCAGAGGCCGTGGGGTGCGGCCATTCCGGTCGGGCTGGATGGGAGCAGGCGGATGATCGGTGGACCAGTGGATCTGGAAGGCGGCTTCAACCGCATGCGGCCCTGCCGCCACGGCTTGATGGTCTACAACCGCAACGACCGCTATGTCGGCCGCTCGCTCGATCTCTACGGCGAATATGCCGAACATGAGGTGGCGGTGTTCCGCTCGGTCGTGCGTCCTGGAGACGTCGTGATCGAGGTCGGGGCCAACATCGGTGCCCAGACCCTGCCGCTGGCCCGCATGGTCGGGCCGTCCGGGTCCGTCATCGCCTTCGAACCGCAGGAGATGCTGTTCAACCTGCTCTCCGCCAATCTGGCCCTGAACGGCATCACCAATGTGCGGACCCGGCGCATGGCGGTGGGAAGCGAGGCTGGCGCCATCCGGGTGCCGACGCTCGACCCGAACTGCTCCAACAATTTCGGCGCCCTCGCCCTCGGCGGCTGGGACTATGGCGAGCTGGTTCCGCTGGCGGCGCTGGACGGCCTGGCTCTGCCGTCCTGCCGGTTGCTGAAGGCGGACGTGGAGGGCATGGAGGAGGCGGTGCTGCGCGGGGCAAACGGGCTGATATCGGCCCACCGGCCGGTGCTGTATGTGGAGAACGACCGGCGCGACCGCTCGCCCGCCCTGATCGGGCTGATCCGGTCGATGGGCTACCGGGTGTGGTGGCACACGGCGCGCCTGTTCCATCCCGGCAACTTCGCCGGCAACCCCACCGACGTGTTCGATGGGGTCGGCGCCGTCAACCTCATCGCCCTGCCGCCGGGCAGCGACATCCACATCTCCGAGTCTGAGATCACCGACGATCATGGATGGTGGGCGTGAGGCGGCATCTATAACTGGATCACGATCATGCCCAAGGCCTTGATGTTGGGCAGCATAAGCCAGAAGGCTCAATGGAGTGGAGTGCTTCGGCAATGTGATCCTGACCAAATCTCCATGTGAGGACGGCTCAGTCTGCCTTTCCGGCTCTCCCAATCAATATAAACAAAGAGGCTGCTATGGTAATGATTCCTTCAGATGCGCCTAATGAACGACTTCATGAAATACATGAGAAGATTAAATTTGTTCTGTCAAAGGAAAAGTTCAGCATCATCTCTCTAAGAGGTATGGGGGGGCTGACTGGTGCGCCGGGAGGCATATGGCATGATTTCGAAAATGACGATTGGAACATATTCGATAAAGTGATTCTGTCGGGAAATATTGAGAAAGCCGATATAATAATTATGAATATTGGGGGAGAGAATTTCGAAGGATTGAGAGGTTATCTTGAGAGGAGAGGTTTTAGAGGGGTTCTATGCTTTTGGCTCCATGATAATCACGTTGCCCATCAAGCAAACAAAAGCTCTATTGTTGAAGGTGATATGTACTTCAGTTCTCATTATGGGGCTGAGCACGAAGATTATTTGCTTAATGAGCGTTCTATTGCGGCCCCAATACTACCTGCATGCTACAGGAATATTCCACTTAAAACTGTCAATGATATCATGGGGAGATATGAAGATTTTCCCAGGATATCGAAGGCAGTGGCGCCTTATTTTCTGTACGACCCTTTCCCAAGAACAAAATTTCTGAAAGAAATAGTCAGGAATTCTTCCGAAATTGTTTGTTTTTATACGGATTCATCGGAAAGAGAGGAAAAATACTATGTTAAGCTATCAGAGGAAGAAAAAGCGATCAGATGGTTTTCTTTCAAATCATCTATAGTTGTTCCATTAAATATGGATATGTCTATTCGGATTTTCGACGGCCTGATGTGGGGGCATACGGTAATCGTTCCAGATCATTTGCCTGCGTTCGACCATGTCATTGATCCCAAGACGGCAGAGCGTCTCGGTGTCATTCGATATTCTATGAGCCAGGGCGTCGAGGCTATCAATGAGGCGGTAGCCAAAGCAATTTATGCTTTCGATCAAGGTGGAGCTGAAGCTGTGATGGAGCGACACAACTTCGTGGTTTCGAATCATCTTTACGCCCATAGAGTTCGTGCGTTGCTGACATTCCTGATGAACTTTGCCAACGGTAGTACTGTGAACAGTTTTGTCCGTACCCACTCCGGCTGGGGAATGAGAACCCGTTATGCTGATCGGCGGCCATTGATTTGAGGCAGCGTTTGCTCGACCAGCCACAGCCTGGGGCGTAGGACAAAGCCCTTGGCGCGATCGGAGCTCTTGACGGTCTCCGGCCGCCAGCCGCCGACGTCATTCACCTTGATGGCCGCGACCTCCCCCGGTAACCGCCCTCGGCAAAAATCACTTGGATAAGGGGGAAGAGTGCGCGTGTGGCCTTGTCCAAGACCAAGGCGGTGCTGTCACCATCCTGGAGATCGGCGCGATGACCGGCGACGTTCAGGAGCAGTCCAAGCCTGTCGACAAGGATGTGGTATTTGACGCCCCCCACCTTCGCAGGCCAGCTCCGTCGCAAGCTCCCTTTTCCCGCCGCCTGGACGCTCTGGCTGTCGATCACGGTGGCGGTCGGGCTGGCCTCGCGACCTTCCTGCTTGTGGCCCCGCTGAGATCATAGTCGATGCGCTCCAGCGTACCTTCCCAGGCCCGCAGATGCAGATAGCCGTGGACCATGCTGCGCAGAGGCAGATCCTTGGGCAAGTGATGCCACTGGCAGCCCATCTCCAGCACATAAAGCGCACCGACTTGCAAAGCCGATGGTTATGAACTTTCCGTGCTAAATCAAAGTTCCAAATATTAATTTATGGAGGCAGCCTAGCACTACTTTGGCAGAATTCTGGATTCGCAGTCAATTTCAATGGGTTAGCGAATTCATGCTCCGCTCGCTAACCTATTGATTTTCCTGCATACAGACCCCAAAACGGCCAAAGTAGTGCTAGCGCTTGTCATCTTTCACGCTGCCTTCATAGTACACTTGTCCAATATAGTCGCAGGAACAAGGACCATGCGGTGGAAATGGTTTGCCGCCAAAAGGTGATGTTCCCCGAACATGCTGAAGACAATCATGCTGGATAAGCGGCCAGATGGACTCCGCCAGGAAGTACATGTCGTCCAGCTTGTTCTCCCAGCGGTTCCAAGCCAGGATCCGTGCTTTCATATCCGGAATCACTCCGCCCCGGATCCCCCACATGCCGCCCAGCATTGGCCAGTTCAGGTGGTGCGGGTGGTCACGCATGATGTGGGCTCCCTTGCCGGATGCCAACCAATCCTCCACTGCGGCAGCCTCTCGAACGTTCAGCCGGCTGTCGGCATCCCGCACGATCAGAGCGTCCAAACCCTCGTCAGATGCTGGAATGAAGCGCCAGAACATGCCGAAAATGCCGCCTGGATTCCGCATCAAGCAAACCTGTACGCCGTTTTCGACCAACTCGCGTGTAAACTCGTTCTGCTCGTCGGTATAGATGCGGAGCGTCCAGCCTGGATAGATCTCCTTGTAGATCCGGCTGTTGATCAAGGCTCCTTCCCAATACATTCGCGAAGAGCCCCAGACTGACATGGTGATGAGACGCAAGGCCGCTTTTCCCGGTCTAGGTTCGTGAGAGTGGTTGAATGGTAACGGAAAGGGGAAGCAAACGGGTGTGCGAATGTATCTTCACGCTCTTGCCCGCACCCAGGCCTGGTACAGCCCGCCGAAGATCATCGGATGCTCCGCCTCCAGCCGGTCCCAGCGGGCGAGCGAGGTCATCGCCGGGTCTTCGGGGAAGCGCCTGCGGTAAAGCGCCGCCACGGCGGGATCGGCCAGCCGGAAGCCCAGGAACTCCAGGCCCAACGCTTCGAGCGCACCGGCCAGCCAGGGCAGGGTGACGTGCAGCTCGTGGACATGCATCAGCAGGTCGCGGCAGGCGCTGGTGCCGTAGAAGTCCGGGGAATGGACGACGGCGCGCGCCGGATGGCCGTCGGGCAGGGCCAGGATGTCCTGGCGGACGTGGCGGATGCCGTCCAGGGTCGGCTGGTGGCCGCGCTCCGCGATGAAGGCGCGGGCAGCCAGAACCGGCCGGCGGGCGGCGGCGCTGTAGAAGCCCACCTCCATCACGCCATGCGGGCGCAGCAGCCCGCGCAGCACCCGCAAGCCCGCCATCGGGTCTTCCATGTGGTGCAGCACGCCGACGCTGTGCACCACGTCGAAGCGGCGGTCCAGCGCTCCCAGCTCCAAGAGGTCGGCCTGGGCGAACTCGATGTTCAGGCCCAGCCGCCGGCTCTGCCGGGTGGCGTAGGCGAGGCTGCGGCGGCTGAGGTCGACCGCCAGCACCTTTGCGTTCTTCAGGGTGGAGGCGGCCCACACCGCCTCGCGCCCGGTGCCGCAGCCGGCAACCAGCACCTCCGGCGCCTCCCAGCCCGGCGCGTCCCAGGCGGAGGAGGCGGGCAGGGCGGCATGTGGGAAGAGCGCGTGCAGGAAACGGGGCAGCGGCACCGGCTCCGGCAGCAGGCCGGTACCCATCCAGCGCGGATAGGGGTTCTCCTCATACTGAGCGCGCACGCCGACCGACACCGGGTTGCTGACCGGCGTCAGCACCGGCAGCTCCGCCTGGATCGCTACTTCGGCCAGCGGTTCGGCGACCTGCCGCTCCAGCAGCCGGGCGATCTCCTCGGGCCAGGACAGGGACTGCAGGGCGGCCGCCCGCTCCCAGCGGTAGAGCGGCCGGTAGGCGCCGAGCAGCGCGACCAGCACCGCCGGTGGCTGTTCGCCGCCCGCCAGCGCCGCTTCGGCCGTGCGAACCAGCACCGCCAGCACCTGGAACTCGCCGTTGGTCTCGGTGAAGACGTATTCGTTGAGGAAGCTCTGTTCGGCGATGGCGGTGCACAGGGCGCGCCAGGACGGCCGGTCGGGCAGGCCGGGGCCGGTCAGCGCCAGCAGCAGCACCCGGCGCAGCCGGGTCATTGCCCGCTCCAGCACCGGATCGCAGACCGGGGCGGCGCGCAGATGGGCCAGCAGCAGCGCGTCCTCCGCCAGCCCGGCGAGCGACCCGTCGGCCAGCAGGCTCTGGCTGGCGTCGTCCAGGGCCGGACCGGCATCCTCCGGCAGGGCGGCCAGGGTTCTGATGACGGGCGAAGCCAGCAGCACGCCGGCGATGGCGCGCGCCAGCCCGGCGCCCTCCACCTCCGGCCGGCCGAGCGCGGCCAGCAGGTCGGCGCGCAGGCCCTCGTCAACTCCCTTGGCGGGGTCCGGCAGGGCGGCGTCGCGCAGCGCCTCGGCGAAGGCGATCCAGTTGCGCGGCACATTGGGGGCGAGACGGATCGCCTTGCGCACATAGGGCAGGGCCTGGTCGCGCCAGCCGCCCTGCAGGAACAATGCTGCGATGCCGAAGCACAGCTCCGCGTCCTCCGGTGCCGTGCGGGCGATGGCGAAGGCCTCGGCCTCCGCTTCGGCGGTGCGGCCGGCGGCGATCAGCAGCGACAGCAGGGCGCGGCGCAGCGGCAGGGGAAGCGGCTGGCCGGCCGGACGGCCGGCGGTGGCGCGGCGCAGCTCCTCGATGGCGGCGTCGGGGTTGCCGGTTTCCTGGTGCAGGCGGGCGAGGTTGTTGTGGACCTCCGGCAGATCGGGGGACAGGCGCAGTGCCTCGCGGTAGGCGTCCAGCGCCCCGGCGGTGTCGCCGCCGGATTGCAGGGCGGCGCCCAGATTGGCCAGCAGCGCCGTCCGGTCGGGATCGTCCGAGTTGGCGATGCGGGCCAGCCCGTCGCGGCAGACGGTGGCCGCCTCCTGCCAATGGCCGGCGACGCGCAGGCTGTCGGCCAGCCGCAACCGGGCGTCGAGATGGCCGGGATCGACCGCCAGCACCCGGTGGAAGGCGGCGATGGCCGATTCCGGCTGGCCGGCGCGGTGGTGCAGGGTGCCGATGAGGTGCAGGGTGCCCGTCAGCCGCGGGCGCAGCGCCACCGCCTGCTCGGCCTGCTCCAGCGCCTCTTTGTCGCGGCCAAGCCGCGCCAGCAGTGAGGCATGGTTGCCCAGGATCTCCGGCAGGATCGGTCGGTGGGACAGCGCCCGCTGGAACAGCGCCTCGGCCTCCTCGGCCCGGCCTTCCAATGTGCGGACCAGTGCCAGGGTGCCCTGCGCCTCCGCCTGCGCCTGACGCACGGCCTGGGGGGCTTGCGCGACCGCGTCGGCAAGGCGCAGCGCCGTGTCGCAGGCCGCCGCCGCTTCGGCCAGCTGGCCGCGGCGCAACCGGGCGAGCGCCTGCGCGCGGTGGGCCTGGATTGCCGCCGTTCCACCTGCCGCCCCGGCCGCCGCCCGCCGCAGCGTCTCAGCCGCCGCCGCATAGCCGTTGTCGATGCGGCCGGCGGCGATCAGCGCGAACGCCAGCACGCTCCAGCCCTCGGCCCTGTCCGGTTGCGACCGCACCGCAGCTTCCGCCCAAGTCACGGTCTCGGCCGGCCTGCCCAGGATGCGGGCAGCTTCGGCGAGCGACAGCAGCCCGGCGGCATCCTGCGGCGGGGTGCCGAACATCTCGCGGTAGGGGCCTTCAGCCTCCTCCGGCCGGCCGGTCCGGCACAACTCCAGGATCTGCGACAGGCGCTGTTCCACGGCGAGACGATCCGGGGCGCTCCGCTCGGTCGAAAGGCTGGCGGTTCGGGTGGCGGTGTCGGCGGCGGTCATGGAACAGGTCCCTTCGGTTGGAGGGATGAGGGCTATCGGGCCTCAATAAGCCTGATAGGATTTCTCTTCGACCAGCTCGGAGCCGAGCAGGCGGTTCAGGTCGCGCTTCAGCGCCGCGCGGCGGTCGTTGGTGTGATAGACCTGCCGGGCCAGCTCGACGAAGCGCGGGCCGAAATCCTTCGCGCGCTCGCAGTCGCGGATTTCGTCCTCGACCTCCCACAGGGTGGTGTTGACCGCGCGCAGGTCGTCGATCACCGCGGCGACCTCCGGCCGGGTGGTGTCGGCCTGCGCTGCGACGGCTTCCAGCGCTTCACGCTCGCGCCGGACATTGGCCAGCTTTTCGGCGTCGGCAATGCGCTCGGCCTTGATGTCGAGGATGGTGATCTTGTCCAGCAGTTCGCCCCAGGAGACGGGCGCCAGGATCGGCATGTCGGAAGGTCCGGTTCGGATATGGTTGACGTGTGTGGCTCGTTCGCGGAGCGCGCGTTCCAGCTGGTCGATGGCGTCGTTCCAGGAGCCGGGGCGGTCCTGGCGGAACAGGCGCATGGTCGGATACCAGGGGCTGTCGTCGCGGTCGAGCATCCAGCGCCAGTCGGGGGCGAAGGGAACCATCACCCAGACCGGGACGCCGAGCGCGCCGGCCAGATGGGCGACGGAGGTGTCGACGCAGACGACGAGGTCGAGGCCGGCCATGATGGCGGCGGTGTCGGCGAAGTCGTGGATGTCGGGCGACAGGTTCAGCAGGGGGAAGCCGCCGGGCGGGTTGGCCGCCTGTCCTTCCGTCGGCCCCTTCTGGATCGAGACGAGGCTGACGCCCGGAATGGCGGCCAGCCTTGCGAAGGGGGCGAGGCCAATGGAGCGGTTCTTGTCGTTGCCGTGGGTCGGCGATCCCGCCCAGACGATGCCGACCTTCAGCCGGCCCCCGTCCTTTGCCAGCCCCTTCAGCCGCTCGCCCCAGCGTGCCACCAACCCCGGCTCCGCCGACAGGTAGGGAACGCGGTGCGGGATGCTGTCCATCTGGGTTCCGAACACCTCGCCCAGGCTCAGCATCGGCAGATGCAGGTCGAAGGCGTCGGTGGGAAGCTGGCCGCTGACGAAGCGCTCCACGCCCGGCAGCCCGGCCATCACCCGCTCCAGCGCAGCCGGCAATCCTAAGATCACCCGGCCGCCGCGGGCCGCCACCATCGGCACATAGCGGCAGAACTGCAGGGCGTCGCCCAGCCCCTGTTCGCCATGCAGCAGGATGCGGCGGCCTTCCAGCGGCTCGCCCGCCCAGCGCGGCTTGGGCATGGCAGCGTGGGTGGGGGCGTCCTTGCAGCGCAAGCGCCACTCGTATTCGCGCCAGCCCTCCTCGAAGCGGCCGGCGACCAGCAGCGCCATGCCAAGATTGCGGTGGGCATCGGGGCTTGCCGGATCGACCAGGATGGCGCGCCGGAAGCCGGCGATGGCATCAATCGTCCTGTTCCGGTTCAGTTGGGTGGTGGCGTGGTTGGCGTAACCGCCGGCAAAGGCCGGGTCCACCACGACGGCGTGGGCATGGGCCCGCCGCGCCTCCTCGAGCCGTCCTTGCTCCTGCAAGGACAAGCCGAGGCTGGTGTGGCCGGCGGCGAAGGTCGGGTCGAGCGCTACGGCGCGGTGGTGCCAGGCCATTGCCTCGATCGGGTGGTCCAGCCCGCGCAATGCGATGCCCAGATTGTTGCAACTGGCGATGTGGGTGGGATCGATGGTCAACCCGCGCCGGTAGGCGGCGACGGCGCCGTCGAGGATGTCCCGCTCCTGCAGGACGTTGGCCAGCCCGTTGTGCCCCTCCGCCCCGGCCGGATTGAGGCGGATTGCCCGCCGATAGACGCACTCGGCATCGGTGAGGCGGCCTTGGGCGCGCAACAGTCCGCCCAAGCTTTCCTGGAGCACAGCCAAATCCGGACGCAGGGCGATGGCGCTGCGGTAGGCAGCCGCCCCTCCAGACCCAAGGTCGCGCAGCAGATTGCCAAGATTGAGGCGGATCTCGGCGGTGTCCGGGGCAAGGAGCAGGGCCCAGCGCATCATCCGCAACGCGGCTTGCGGCTGGCCGTTGCGCCGGGTGATCAGCGCCATCAGGTGCAGGGCGTCGGAATGGGCGGGATCAAGCGTGAGGATGCGGCGATAAATCCGCGCTGCCATGGCCAGCTGACCGCGTTGATGCTGCTGCACCGCAACGGCGAGTGCTTCCTGGATGGTCGCCATGCCTTGGGTCCGATGTCCTTCGCGCCATGGAGGTCATTGGTCAGCGTCTGCGGGCGCATCGGCGGTCTGCGGCCCGGTCGCTGCAACGGAATAGCGGCTGCGCACGATTTCTCCAAGCCCATCCTGCTGTCCGGAAAGGGTGAGCGCAGGCCATGTTAAGGAAATGCAACACAAACGCCCTGCCGCTGGCACTTGGCATGACAAATTTCAGCCGGTCCAGGTTATGCGGTGATCGATTCGAGAAAAGACGTCGTCGCGGTCTTGCGAGCCAACGGCAGCTTGGCGGTATGCCACCGCTTCCCGTCCGTCTGTGGCGAATTTGCCATGGGGCCATTCTGCATGATTTTACAAGGCTTTGGAGGCGAGGCGGTTGGCATGCCCACCTCCTTCGAGCGGAGTGATGGGACGACAAGGGTGAGGGCCTACTCATTTCGGTAGAAACGCGTTGCCATGGGTCGGCTCCTTCGGATAACAAGAGCACGGTGTGTTAGCTCACGCTCGGGCTGAGTCTGCCTGCCCTTAGCCATGGTGTAGCGCACGCCTTGAAGTGGTTCATCCGCCGGCGAACCAAACCTGAAGGGGACTAGTATGGCTGGAACCTATAATATAGCTACAAGCATTACTGCGGGAACGACCCTATCGTTGGGGCAGTACACGACGATCATCGGAAGCACTGAATCGGACGTCATTACCCTCGGCTCGACCGCGGGCAACACGGTGACGATCTCGCTTCTGGAAACGGTGATTGGCACGACGTTCAGCGACATCATCACCCTGGCCGCAGGGTCTACCCTGCAGGTTTCGTTGCTTGAGACCCTGGTGGGCAGCAGCAGCTCCGATGTGGTCTCCATTGGCACGACGGGCGCGACGATGCTGGTCGACGTCCTGGAGACGATCACCGGTTCGGCTGCGAGCGACGTGATCTCGGTCGGCACGTCCGGTTCCACGATGCTGGTGAGCCTGCTTGAGACGATCACCGGCGGCGTGGGCACCGACGTCATCACGCTGAGCGGCGGCACGACCGGCAACACCCTCCTGGTCAGCGCGCTTGAGACGATCACCGGCAATGCCGGCTCCGACGTCGTCACGCTGGGCACCGCCGGCAGCACGCTCCTGGTCAGCGCGCTCGAGACGATCACCGGCGATGCCGGGTCCGACGTCGTCACGCTGGGCACCGCCGGCGGCACCCTCCTGGTCAGCGCGCTCGAGACCCTCGTCGGCAGCGCCACCAGCGACGTCATCACGGTGGGCACCACGGCCGGCAGTTCGCTGCGGGTCACGGCCATCGAGACCATCCTCGGCAATTCCGGCTCCGACGTCGTCACGCTGGGCGGCACGGCCGGCAACACGGTTTTCGTCGGTGACATCGAGACCGTGATCGGCACGACGGCCAAGGACGTCGTCACGCTGGGCACCGCCGGCAGCACCATCGTCATGGTCGGGATCGAGACGGTCCTCGGCGGGGTCGGCAGCGATGTGATCCTGCTCGGCACGGCCGGCAGCACCGTTCTGGTCAGCGGCATCGAGACCCTGGGCGGCGCCGCGGGCACCGACATCGTGACGCTGGGCACCGCGGGCGGCACCCTGACCGTCGCCTTCGTCGAGACCCTGACCGGGTCGTCTGCCAGCGACACCATCGTCGTCGGCACCTCGGGCAGCACCCTGCTGCTCAACAGCATTGAGACCATTCTCGGCCAGGGCGGCTCCGACGTCGTCACGCTGGGCGCCGGCAGCGGCACCGTCCTGGTGTCCGGCCTGGAGACCCTGACCGGCACCACCGCCAACGACGTGGTGACGCTGGGCACGGCCGGCACCAGCAACATGCTGGTCAACAACATCGAGACGCTCATCGGCCTGACCGGCTCCGACGTCGTCACGCTGGGCGCCGGCAGCGGCACCATCCTGGTGTCCGGCCTGGAGACCCTGACCGGCTCGACCGGCTCGGATGTCGTCACGCTGGGCGGCACCGCCGGCAACAGCCTGCAGGTCTCGCTGGTCGAGATCCTGGTCGGCTCGAGCAACTCGGACACCGTCGTGCTCGGCGGCACCGTCGGCAACACCATCACCGTGCGCGACCTGGAAGTCCTGACCGGCTCGGTCGGCTCGGATGCCGTCACGCTCGGCAACACCGGCAACAGCCTGCTGGTCTCGGCGGTTGAGACGCTGATCGGCGGCACGGCCACCGACGTCGTCACGCTGGGCGGCACCGCCGGCAACAGCCTGGTGATCTCGGCGGTCGAGACCCTGGTCGGTTCAGCCGGGTCCGACGTCGTCACGCTGGGCAGCGGCGGCAACACCATCCTGGCCTCTCTTCTGGAGACCCTGGCCGGCTCGAGCAGCTCCGATCTCGTCACGCTGGCCGGCACCGTCGGCAACAGCCTGCAGGTCTCGCTGGTCGAAATCCTGGTCGGTTCGAGCGGCTCCGACGCCGTCACGCTGGGCAGCACGGCGGGCAACACCATCACCGTCCGTGGCCTGGAGACGCTGACCGGCAACAGCGGCACCGACGCGGTCACGCTCGGCGACACCAGCAACACGCTCATGGTTTCCAACCTGGAGACCCTGATCGGCGGCGCCGGCTCCGACGTCATCACTCTGACCAGCGGCGCCACCCTGCTGGTGTCGGCGATCGAGACGCTGACCGGTTCGGCTGCCTCCGACATCGTCACCCTGGGCAGCGGCGGCAACACCGTCCTGGCCTCGCAGCTCGAGACCCTGACCGGCGGTGCTGGCACCGACGTGGTCACGCTGGGCGGTACGGCGGGCTCGACCCTGCTGGTGTCCGGCATCGAGACGCTGTCCGGTACGGCCGGCACCGATGTCGTTGCGCTGGGCACGGTCGGCAACACCCTGCTGGCCTCCAACCTGGAGACCATTGCCGGCAATTCTGGCTCCGACCTGGTGTTCCTGGCCTCTGGCGGCAGCACGCTGCTGGCCTCCGGCCTTGAGTTCCTGATCGGCGGTGCGGGCACCGACGTCGTCACGCTGGGCACGGCGGGCAACACCCTCACTGTCCGTGGCCTGGAGATGCTGACCGGCAACGCCGGCACCGACGTCGTCACGCTCGGCGACACCGGCAACACGCTCATGGTTTCCGCTCTGGAGACCCTGACCGGCGGTTCGGCCACTGACGTCATCACGCTGACCAGCGGCACCACCCTGCTGGTGTCGGCGATCGAAACGCTGACCGGTTCGGCCGGGTCCGACGTGATCACCATCGGTTCGGCGGGCGCCACCCTGCTGACCTCGGGTCTGGAGACCCTGACTGGCGGCACCGGTTCGGAACTGGTCACGCTGGGCGGTACGGCGGGCAGCACGCTCCTGGTGTCGGGCATCGACGTCCTGATCGGCGGCGCGGGTTCCGACGTCATCACCTTCGGCACGGCGGGCAACACGGTTCTGCTGCGCGGCATCGAGACGCTGACCGGCAACGCCGGCACCGACATCGTGACGCTGGGCAACACCGGCAACAGCCTGCTGGTCTCGGCGCTTGAGACCGTCATCGGCGGCACGGCCACCGACGTCCTCACCCTCAACGCCGCCAGCACGCTGTTCGTGACCGGTATCGAGACGCTGACCGGCTCGGCCGGGGCCGACGTCGTCACCTTCGGCTCCGTCCTCGGCAACACCGCTCTGGTGGCCGGCGTCGAGACGCTGACGGGTGGGGCCGGCTCCGATGTCGTCACGCTGGGCACGCTCGGCACGACCCTGCTGGTGTCGCTGATCGAGACGCTGAGCGGCAACAGCGGCACCGACATCGTCACGCTGAGCACCTCCGGCAACACCATCCTCACCGGCAACCTGGAGACGCTGACCGGCGGTTCGGGCACTGACCTGGTGTTCCTGGCCTCTGGCGGCAGCACGCTGCTGGCTTCCGGCCTTGAGTTCCTGATCGGCGGTGCGGGCACCGACGTCGTCACGCTGGGCACGGCGGGCAACACCGTCATCGTGCGCGGTCTGGAGACGCTGACCGGCAACGCCGGGACCGACGTCATCACACTCGGCGACACCGGCAACACCCTGCTGGTTTCCGAGGTGGAGACCCTGGCCGGCGGCGCGGCCACCGACGTCGTCACGCTGGGCGGCACGGCTGGCAACACGCTCCTGGTGTCGGCGCTCGAGACCCTGACCGGCTCGACCAACTCCGACGTGATCACCATCGGTTCGGCGGGCGCCACCCTGCTGGCCTCGGGTCTGGAGACCCTGATCGGCGGCACCGGTTCGGAACTGGTCACGCTGGGCGGCACGGCTGGCAACACGCTCCTGGTGTCGGGCATCGACATCCTGATCGGCAGCACCGCCAACGACGCCGTCACCTTCGGCTCGGCCGGCAACACGCTGCTGCTGCGCGGCATCGAGACGTTGACCGGCAACGCCGGCACCGATGTCCTGACCCTGGGCAACACCAGCAACACCGCCACGGTGTCGCTGTTCGAGACGATCATCGGCGGCACCGCCAATGACGTCATCACCCTGGGTACGGCCGGCTCGACCCTGCTGGTTTCGGCGCTGGAGACCCTGAACGGTTCGGCCGGCTCCGACGTCATCACGCTGGGTTCGTCCGGCAACACCATCCTGGCTTCGGTCCTGGAGACGATCACCGGCGGTTCGGCCACCGATGTCGTCACGCTGGGCGGCACGGTCGGCTCGAGCCTGCTGGTGTCGCTGCTGGAGACGCTGACCGGTTCGGCGGCCTCCGAGGTGATCACGCTGGGCACGGTCGGCTCGACCCTGCTGGCCTCCAACCTGGAGACCATCACCGGCAACTCTGGCTCCGACCTGGTGTTCCTGGGTTCGGCGGGCAACACGCTGCTGGCCTCCGGCCTTGAGTTCCTGATCGGCGGTGCGGGCACCGACGTCGTCACGCTGGGCACGGCGGGTAACACCATCATCGTGCGCGGCCTGGAGACGCTGACCGGCAACGCCGGCACCGACGTCGTCACGCTCGGCGACACCGGCAACACGCTCATGGTTTCCAGCCTGGAGACCCTGACCGGCGGTTCGGGCAACGACGCTATCATCCTGACCAGCGGTGCAAACCTGCTGGTGTCGGCGATCGAGACGCTGACCGGCTCGGCCGGCTCGGATGTCGTCGCGCTCGGCACCACCGGCAACACCATCCTGGCCTCTGCGCTTGAAACGGTCACCGGCGGCGCCGGCACCGATCTGGTCTTCCTGGGCGGCACGGCGGGCAACACGCTCCTGGTGTCGGGTCTGGAGTTCGTGATCGGCGGTGCGGGCTCCGACGTCATCACGCTGGGCACGGCGGGCAACACCGTTATCGTGCGCGGCCTGGAGACGCTGACCGGCAACGCCGGCACCGACGTGGTCACGCTCGGCGACACCGGCACCACCATGCAGGTGTCTCTGCTGGAGACCCTGGTTGGCGGTTCGGGCTCCGACGTGATCGTGCTGGGCGGTGCGGCCAACACCCTGCTGGTTTCGGCGGTCGAAACGATCACCGGCGCTGCGGCGGGTGCGGACATCGTCACGCTGGGTTCGACGGGCAACACCCTGCTCGCCAACCTGCTCGAGACGGTCACCGGCGGTGCGGGCACCGACGTCGTCACCCTGGGCACGACCGGCGGCACCCTGCTGGTTTCGGCTCTGGAGACGATCACCGGCTCCACCGGCACCGACGCGATCTTCACCGGCACGGCTGGCAGCACCATGCTCGCCAACCTGGTCGAGACGATCACCGGCGGCACCGGCACCGACGTGATCTTCCTCGGCTCCGCCGGCAACTCGCTGCTGGTCTCCGGGATTGAGATCCTGGTCGGCGGCACGGCCAACGACGTTGTCACGCTGGGCACTGGTGGCAACACCATCCTGATGCGTGGCATCGAGACCCTGACCGGCAATGCCGGCTCCGACACCATCACGCTCGGCGATACCGGCAACACCCTGCTGGTTTCGGCGATCGAGGCTCTGGCGGGCGGTGCGGGCACCGACATCGTGACGCTGAACACGGTCGGCGGCACCCTGGTGGTCTCTGCTCTGGAGACGCTGACCGGTTCGGCGACCACCGACGTCGTCACGCTGGGCACGGCCGGCAACACGCTGTCGGTCAACCTGCTCGAGACGCTGACCGGCGGTGTGGGCTCCGATCTGGTGTTCCTCGGCTCGGCCGGCACGACGCTGCTGGCTTCGGCCATCGACATCCTGATCGGCGGCACGGGCACCGACGTCATCACGCTGGGCACGGCTGGCAACACGGTGCTGCTGCGCGGCATCGAGACGCTGATCGGTCTGGCGGGCAACGATGTCGTCATGCTCGGCAACACTGCCAACTCGCTGCTGGTGAGCGGCATCGAGACGCTGGTCGGCGGCGCTGCGAGCGATGTCATCACGCTGGGCGGCACGGCGGGCAACACCCTGGTGGTGTCGCTGGTCGAAACGCTGGTCGGCTCCTCGGTTGTCGACACCGTCACCTTCGGCACCTCCGGCGGCACGCTGCTGGCGAGCGGTATCGAAACGGTGATCGGCGGCACGGGCACCGACATCCTGTTCACCGCCACCACCGGCTCGACCATGCTGGTTTCCGGCGTGGACATCCTGGTCGGCGGCACGGGCACCGATGTCATCACCCTGGGTTCGGGTGGCAACACCCTGATCACCCGCGGCATCGACACGCTGAGCGGCGGCGCTGGTTCGGACCTCGTCATCCTGGGTGACACCGGTGTGACGATGGAGCTGGGTTCGGGCATCGAAATCCTGGTCGGCGGCGCCGGCACGGATGTGGTGACCACCAGCACCTCCGGCTCGACCCTGATCACCCGCGGCATCGAGACGCTGACCGGCGGCGCCGGGCTCGACGTCATCACCCTGGGCGACACCCCGAACACCCTCACCGTCGGTGGCGTCGAGACGCTGGCCGGTGGTGCTGGCACCGACATCGTCTTCACGGCTTCGACCGGTACGACGATGCTGGTTTCGGCGGTGGAGTTCCTGGTCGGCGGCGCCGGCACGGATGTCATCACCCTGGGTTCGGGTGGCAACACCCTGATCACCCGCGGCATCGACACGCTGAGCGGCGGCGCTGGTTCGGACCTCGTCATCCTGGGTGACACCGGTGTGACGATGGAGCTGGGTTCGGGCATCGAAATCCTGGTCGGCGGCGCCGGCACGGATGTGGTGACCACCAGCACCTCCGGCTCGACCCTGATCACTCGCGGCATCGAGACGCTGACCGGCGGCGCCGGGCTCGACGTCATCACCCTGGGCGACACCCCGAACACCCTCACCGTCGGTGGCGTCGAGACGCTGGCCGGTGGTGCTGGCACCGACATCGTCTTCACGGCTGCGGCCGGCACGACGATGCTGGTTTCGTCGGTGGAGTATCTGGTCGGCGGCACGGGCACCGACGTGGCGACCCTCGGCAATGGCGGCAACACCGTCATCACCCGCGGCATCGACACGCTGAGCGGCGGCAATGGTTCCGACCTCGTCATCCTGGGTGACACCGGTGTGACGATGACGGTGAGCTCGGGTGTCGAAATCCTGGTCGGCGGCGCCGGCACGGATCGGATCACCCTCGGCGACAACGGTTCGACCGTGCTGCTGCGCGGCATCGAATCGCTGATCGGCGGTGCGGGCAACGACGTGATCACGCTGGGCGACACCGTGAACACGATCAGCGTCCAGGGCATCGAGACGCTGACCGGCGGTGCGAACACCGACGTCGTGACGGTCACCAGCGGGTCGATCCGCTTCCAGGGCGGTGCGGGCGACAGCCTGACGCTGGCCTCGGGTGCGGGCACCGACACGGTGGTCTACTCGTCCTTCGCCGGCTTCACGGCCGGTTCGAACACTGGCTACCTGTCGGTGACGAACTTCGAGGCGTCGCGTGACCAGGTGCAGCTCACGGGCGAAGCCCGGACGGCGGCGGACAAGAACGGCGACGCGGCTCTGGCCACGGCGTCGGCTGCGACCAACGGCGTCAGCATGAGCAACGAGCTGGTGAGCCTGACCTCCGTCGTGAGCGGCAGCCTGACCGATACCGATCTGGCGAACTTCCGGACGGCTCTCGGCACGCTGACGAACTCGTCGGCTGGGGCGAGCACGCTGGTTCTGGCCAACAACGGCACGAACAGCGGCCTGTACCAGGTCACCGACATCAACGGCGATGGTCAGGTGACCGCGCCGGAGGTGCGTCTGCTCGGTGTCTACAACGGGACGACCGCCCTCACCCTCTCCAACTTCAACCTCGGCTGAGGCAGGAGAGCTTTCTAAAGGAGAGGGGCGCCCATCCGGGCGCCCCTTTTCTTTTGCCGGTATTGGAGCTAGAGCCTATCTGGTGCTTATTGAAGCATCAGATAGGCTCTAAGCTTTTGGCTTTCCGTGTGATTCACGCTTCAAGCGTTTCTGCTTGAACCAATCACTCGGCCGGAGTGGAAAGCCGGGAGGAAGCCGGCTAGGGTCGGCCATGGGCTCGCACAGGTGACGGCGGGCCGGTTTCGTCTCCACTGCTCTGGCTCCCGATGGCCTCGATCCAAGATGTTCTCACCCACGCCCAGCAGCGTCATACCGCCGGACACTTCGCCGAGGCGGCGGCGCTCGCGCGGGCGGTTCTGCGGCTGGTGCCCGATCATGCCGTCGCCCGGCACATGCTCGGCGTCGCCTTGTGCGCGTCCGGCCAGGGTGAGGAGGGGCTGGCCCACATCGGCACGGCCATGCTTCTTGAACCGGGCCAGCCTGTCTGTGCGGTGAACCGGGCCAGCCTGCTCCAATCACTCGGCCGCAGGGCCGACGCGGCGGCAGCGTTCCATCGCGCCTTGCGGCTGCGGCCGGCCGATGCCCGGCTGCTCGACGGGCTGGGAAGCTGTCTGGGCGACCAGGGCCATAATCGGGAAGCGCTTGCTCCCTTCAAGCACCGGCTGGCGCTGGACCCCGGAATGGCGGAGGCCTACCGCAAGGTTGCCATCGTGGCCCAGCGCGACGGCCGGCTGGATGAGGCGCGGCGGGCCTACCGCCGGGCTTGGCGGCTGGGGGGAGGAGACGGGCTTTTGGTGCGCGAGGCGCTGAGCTTGCCGGTCATTCCCCGCTCAGTGGCTGAGATCGAGGAAAGCCGCTCCCATTGCGCCGAGGTGCTGCGGCAGGCGCGCGAGCACGGGCTGCGCATCGCCGACCCCATGCGCGAGATCGGCGTCACCTCTTTCTTCCTGTCCTATCATGGACTCGATGATCGCGTCTTGAACAGCGAGCTGGCCGCCTTGTATCGGGAGGCTTGCCCCTCCCTGCTCTACACCGCTGCGCATTGCCGGGAGCCCACCAGGGCGGAGAACAAGGCCGGACGGCGGCTGCGCGTCGGCTTCGTCTCCGATTATTTCCACAATCACACCATCGGCATGCTGAACGAGGGGCTGATCGAGCGGCTGTCGCGCGAGCGCTTCGAGGTGGTGCTGTTCCTCACGCCGGGGCCGGACGACAACCTGCGACGCCATCTGCGCATGGTGGCCGACCGGGCCGTCGACATTCCGGGCGATCTCGATGCCGCAAGGCGGATCATCGCCGAGACGCGGCTGGATGTCCTCTACTACACCGACATCGGCATGTCGCCCTTCACCTACTTCCTCGCCTTTTCCCGGCTGGCGCCGCTGCAATGCCTGACCTGGGGGCACCCGGACACCACGGGCATTGCCACCTTGGACTGCTTTTTGAGCTGCGACGCGATGGAGCCGGAGGATGGCGAGGCCCATTACAGCGAACGCCTTGTCCGCCTGCCCGGCCCGACCGTCTGCTACCGGCGCCCGCAACTGGCCGAGCCGCGCAAGACCCGCATCGACTTCGGCCTGCCTGCCGCGAGCCGGCTCTATCTCTGTCCGCAGAGCCTGTTCAAGATTCATCCCGACTATGATGAGGCCTTGATCGCCATCTTGCGGCGGGACCGTGACGGCCTCCTCGTCTTCGTCGATCCGCGCGGCCAGGGCGCTCCATTGCTGCAGCGGCTGGCCGCCAAGGGGCCCGACGTGGCCGACCGCATCCGCCTGCTGCCGGGGCTGGGCGCTGCGGATTTCATCGCCTTGACCGCCGATGCCGATGTCATGCTCGACCCATTCCATTACAGCGGCGGCAAGACAAGCCTGGAGGCCTTGGCCTTCGGCACACCGGTGGTGACCTGGCCTGGTGCGTTCATGCGCGGGCGCCACACCTTGGGCTTCTACAGGCTGATGGGGCTTGATGACTGCGTGGCGAGCGATCCGGCCGATTATGTCGAGCGGGCGGTCCGGCTCGGCACCGATCCGTTGCTGCGCGCCCAAGTCCGACAGCGCATCCTCGAGCGCTGCGGTGTTCTGTTCGACGATGAGGCCTCGATCCGGGCGATCGAGGATTTTCTCCTGAAGGCGGCCTGACCGGACCGCGGCCAAGCCGTTCGGTCGGCCGGGGATGCGGGTCAGTGCGCGGGCAGCGCCGACAGGCGGTCGGCCATCCGCAGGACACCCTGGGCCAGCCGGACGATGGCGGGAGAGCCGATGAACAGCTCGCGCAGGGCCGCCCCTTCGCCGAAGCGCAGGACGAAGCCGTTTGGGTTGAAGACCACCGCGATCTTGGCGGCTTCCGACAGGACATGCTGGGTACGGCCCTGGAACACGGCGTCCAGGATCGACCGGGCGAACTCGCGGGCGTCCTCCACCTCCAGGCAGGCGATCTCCGGTCCCAGCCGGCTTTCGTTGAACAGGAAGACGCCGTCCAGCCGCAAGGCGTCGTCGCCTTCCGGGGTTTCCCCTTCATGCAGGGCGATGTGGGACAGGAACTTGCCGTCCGGAAACAGGACGGTGCGGTCGTCCACCTCGATGTTGATGACGAGCTTGCTCCTGGCCGACATGGGACGGGGGTTCTCCGAAAAGGCTGTTCCGCAGGGGGGAGGCCGGTGGCCGGGCTTTCCGCACTCTCAATCGGCGGACCGGCGCGCCATTTCGGCGTCGGCCAGTCCGCTGACCACGTCGGCCATCCGCCGCTCGGCGCGCCATCCCAGCAGCCGTTCCGCCTTGGCGGAGTTGCCGACGCTGAACGCGATGTCCGACGGGCGCAGCAGGTCCGGATTGCTGACGACATGGCGGCGCCAGTCCAGCCCGAAACAGGAGAAGGCCTGGGCGACGAAATCCTCCAGCCGGCTCGCCTCGCCGGTGGCGATCACGAAATCCTGCGGCTCGTCCAGGGTCAGCATGCGGGCCATGGCGTCGACATATTCCGGCGCCCAGCCCCAGTCGCGGGCGATCGACAGCGTCCCCAGTTCCAGCACCTCGGCCTTGCCCTCGGCGATGTCGGCGGCGCCGCGGATGATCTTCTGCGTGACGTAGCGGGTCGGGCGCAGCGGCGATTCATGGTTGAACAGGATGCCGGAGCAGGCGAACAGGCCGTAGGCCTCGCGGTAGTTGGCGACCGCCCAGAAGGCGGCGGCCTTGCCGACGCCGTAGGGGCTGCGGGGGTGGAAGGGGGTGGTCTCGTCCGCCGGCGCCTGGGTGTTGCCGAAGCATTCGCTGGAGCAGGCGCTGTAGAAGCGGGTGTCCAAGCTCAAGAAGCGGATCGCCTCCAGGATGTTGATGGTGCTGGAGATGGTGCTGTTCAGCGTCTCGACCGGCTGGTCGAAGGACAGGCCGACTGAGGCCTGGCTGGCGAGGTTGTAGATCTCGGCCGGGCGGGCACGGGCGATCACCTCGACCACGCTGCGGAAGTCGGTCAGCACGGCCGAATGCAGGACCACCCGGCCGAAGATGCCGAGCCGCCGCAGGTTGGCGAAGCCCGCCATTTCCCGGTCGCGCGAGGTGCCGTGGACCGTATAGCCCTTGTCCAGCAGAAGCTGGGCGAGATAGGCGCCATCCTGACCCGAAACGCCGAAGATCAGGGCGGTCTTCGGTTCGCTTCGGGTCATTCCTCCAATGGTCATGGGACGGCGCCTCGAGCGGTCACTGAGCGGTCGCGGGTGGCTTGTGTCAGCGGTGATCGTCGCCGTTGGCCAGCAGCCGCATGTCGGACTCGACCATCTCGCGGACCAGATCGCGGAAGGCGGTGGTGTGGGTCCAGCCCAGCTTCTCGCGCGCCTTCGAGGGATCGCCCAGCAGCAGGTCGACCTCGGTCGGGCGGAAATAGCGCGGGTCGATGCGCACCACCACCTTGCCGGTCTTCTGGCAGATGCCTTCCTCGTCGACACCCTCGCCCCGCCACTCGATGCCGCGGCCGACATGGCCGAAGGCCAGCTCGACGAACTCGCGCACGCTGTGGGTCTCGCCGGTGGCCAGCACGTAATCGTCGGCCTCGTCCTGCTGCAGAATGCGCCACATGCCCTCGACATAGTCGCGCGCATGGCCCCAGTCGCGTTTGGCGTCCAGGTTGCCCAGATACAGGCAGTCCTGCGTGCCGGCATCGATGCTGGCCACCGCCCGGGTGATCTTGCGGGTGACGAAGGTCTCGCCGCGGGTCGGGCCTTCATGGTTGAACAGGATGCCGTTGCTGGCGTGCATGCCGTAGGCTTCGCGGTAGTTCACCGTGATCCAGTAGGCGTACAGCTTGGCGGCGGCATAGGGGCTGCGCGGGTAGAACGGCGTGGTCTCGCGCTGGGGCGTCTCCTGCACCTTGCCGTACAGCTCCGAGGTGGAGGCCTGATAGAAGCGCGCGGTCTTTTCCAGGCCCAGGATGCGGATCGCCTCCAGCAGGCGCAGCGTGCCGATGCCGTCGGCGTTGGCGGTGTATTCCGGTGTCTCGAAGCTCACATGGACGTGGCTCTGGGCCGCCAGATTGTAGATCTCGGTCGGCTGGATCTGCTGGACCAGGCGGATCAGGTTGGTGCTGTCGGTCAGGTCACCGTAATGCATGAAGAAGCGCACGTCCTCCTCATGCGGGTCGCGGTAGAGATGCTCCACCCGGCCCGTGTTGAAGGAGGACGACCGGCGCTTGATGCCATGGACGATATAGCCCTTCCCCAGCAGAAGCTCGGCAAGATACGCGCCATCCTGGCCGGTGGCGCCGGTGATGAGGGCAATTTTGCGCAAAGGACCGACCCTTGATCTGTACGGCATTGATGATCGGGCACTATCCTCAAAGGATCCGGCCAAGGCAAGGGGCGTTGCGCCCGGTCCCAGAGAAGGCACGGGGCCATGATGCCGCGGTGTCGGCTTCCCGGCAGGGCAATGGAGAAGCCTTTGGGTGGCACGAACGGAGTTGAAGCGCCTATCGCGGAACGATAGGGTGCGCGCCGAATGGGCCGGCCATCCCCGGCGGCCCCGGTCGGGTGCGGCCGTGGGGCCGGGGCCGGAGGCCGCACAGCACGGATCGTCATGGCTACCGTTGCCGAAGCATTGCAAATCGCCGTGGAGCTCCATCGCGCCGACCGTCTGGACGAGGCGCGCGCGGTCTATCTGCGCATTCTGGAAGCCGATCCGCGCAACGCCCATGCCCTGCATCTGCTGGGGCTGATCGAGCGGCGCCAGGGCCGGCGGGACAAGGCGCTGGAGCTGATCCGCGCGGCTCTCGGCATCGCGCCGGACATGGCGGACGCCGCCTGCAACCTCGGTAGAACGCTGTCCGAACTGGGGCAGGTCGATGCCGCTGCCGCGGCGTACCGCCGGGCGATCCAGTTCGATCCGGCGCTGGAAGGGGCGCATCTGGCGCTTGCCTCCCTGCTGGGCGGGCGTGGCGGGCCGCGCGACTGGGCGACGGCCGCCATGGCCTATCGCCGCGCACTGCGGCTGAACCCCTACTGTCCCGAAAGCTACCACGACCTCGGAATCGCGCTGCGCCAAGACGGGGCGATGGGAGAGGCGCAGGCAAGCCAGCGAAACGCGCTCGTTCTGCATCCGGGATTTGCCGGCGCCCATATGAATCTGGGCAACCTGCTGGTCGAGGTCGGCCGGGTCGACGAGGCGCTGACCTGTTTCCGCCGCGCGTTGCTGATCGAGCCGGGGCATGGCGGTGCGCTCTACAACCAGGGCAATGCCCAGCATGCCGCCGGGCTGGCCGATGCGGCGGTCGACAGCTACGCCGGTGCTGCGCGCGCCGGCGTCGCCCTGGCGCTGACCCGGCTGGCCGACGTGCTGACCGGCCTCGGCCGCGAGGGCGAGGCGGAACAGGTGCTGCGGCTGGCCCTGGTCCGGCCGGGCAGCGACGTGCCCGGCGCCATCGACATGCTGTCGGCCCTGCTGGCGCGCCAGGGGCGGCATGAGGAGGCCCGGCGTTTCTTCGCCGACTACCGCTATCCACATGCCACCGATTCCAACGCCTTTCGCGTCGAATGCCTGACTGCCGTCGCCGAGAACTGGCTGGCCGCCGGTGAGGTCGACCGCGCGGTGGAGGTTCTGGCCCGCGTCCACGGCCATGGCAGCCGCTTCTTCACCGTGAAGTCGATCGCCGGGCTGCAGCAGTCGCTGGCCCGGCAGGGAAAGCGGCTGGAGCGGCCAGCCAACCCCGACCCCGCTGCCCCGCGCATCTGCTCCTCCACGCTGGCCACCCACGGGCGCTTCGCCCACAACGTCTTGGAATATGTGCTGCTGCGGCTCTACGCCGAGAAGTTCGGCTACCGGCTGGAGACGCCGGACTGGGTCGGCGGCTATTACTTCGACCTCGACGACCCCAAGCCCTCGGGTGGGCTGAAGCCGATGCATTTCGCCCGGCGCATCCTGAACGATCTGGTGACCGGGCGGCGCGACGATCCGCGTCCGAACGTCGACATCCTCTCGCCGCTGTTCCTGTTCGAGCATTGCGAGGAGTGGCGCGAGCGGGTGCGGTCCTGGCTGCGACCGCGGCCTGAGTGGCTGCCCCATGTCGATCCGGTGATGCAGGCGCTTAAACGCCGCGGCAACACGGTGGTGGCGCTGCACATCCGCCGCGGCGACTTCGTCTGGTTCCGCTACACCATCACCGAGACCGCCTGGTACGTCGACTGGCTGAAGGCGCTGTGGCCGACGCTGGACCGGCCGGTGCTCTACATCGCCACCGACGATCCGGCGACCATCGCCGACTTCGCGGAGTTCGCGCCGGTCTCGCTGGACGATTTGGCGAAGGACGGATCGGTGCAGCCGTGGACGGGGCTGGAGTTCCTGCAGGATTTCCACGTCCTGATGAACGCCGACGTGCTGGGCGTCAGCGCCCAGAGCGGCTACAGCCAGCTGGCGGCGCTGCTGAACCGCAACGCCCGCCTGTTCGTCGAACCGGATGCGGCGGCGCGGCGGATCAGGCCCTATTCCCCCTGGACGAGTTCGTCCGGCATCCCCTAAAGACCACCACCACGACCGAAGGACGCCCTCGACAGGGCGGGAGGGCAGCCCATGGATCTCGCGACCAAGAAATTCTACGACGACTTCTGGCCCCGTTTCGTCCCGATCTACGACGAGACCAAGAAGTACATGCTGGAGACGCTGACCGAGCGGCAGATCGGCCGGGCGCTCGATGCCGGCTGCGGCCACGGCATCTGCTCGGTCATCCTGTCGGAGATGGCCGAGCAGGTGGTGTCGGTCGACGTGTCGTCGGACAGTCTCGCCACCGCGCGCCAGCAGGCCCAGCGCTTCGGCCGCGACAACATCGAGTTCCACCACCAGGATCTCCAGGAGCTGGACACGAACCTCGGCCCATTCGATCTGGTCTGGTGCTGGGGTGTCGCGATGATGGCGCCCGATCCGATGAAGGTGATGCGCAACCTGATGGCCGTCACCAAGCCGGGCGGCACCGTCTATCTCGGCCTCTACCTGAAGACCTGGCTGTCGCCGGTGCATGAGGGCGTGCGCCATTTCTGCCGCGCCTACATGGACACGCCGGCCCGGCGCAAGCTGGTCGGCGGCTTCTTCACCGGCCTGACCAAGGTCGCCTGCGTCCTCAAGGGGCAGGAGATCAACCGCCGCGCCGACAACGTGTCGATCCAGGCCCAGGTCGAGGACTGGTACTATCCGCCCTACAAGACCTTCTATTCGATCGAGGAGATCGTCGCACTGTTCGAGCGCAACGGCTTCAAGGCGGAGTGCATCCAGGACCGTCTGGGCCGGATGAAGAGCGCCACGATCTTCGTGATCCGGGCGACGAAGAATGCCTGAGGCGGCGGCGGGGCAGGCGGACCGGACGGCTCCTCCCGATTGGGAGGAGTTGGGCCGGCTGCTGTCCCGCGGCTACATCGACAGCGGCTTCATCGGTGGCGTCACCCGCGTGCCGGTTGCCGACGTCGTGCGCGACATGCTGTCGGAGGCGCGCGCCGACGAGCAGGTGGCGGAGCTGCGGCGCACCGCCGCGGCCGCCGGCGTCGATGCCGACAAGGCCCGCATCCTGGAGGTCGGCTCCGGCTGCGGCATGACCGTGGTGCGCGGGCGCACGACGCACGGGCTCGACATCCACGGCATCGAGCCCAGCATGGGCGAATACAGCTCCACGCTCGACGTCTGCCGCCGGCTGATCGACCATTACGGCCTGCCGGCCGACGCGGTGCGCGATGCCACCGGCGAGGCGATCCCCTTCGCGGATGCCAGCTTCGACATCGTCTATTCCTCCAATGTGCTGGAGCATGTCGGCGACCCGGCGGCGGTGCTGGACGAGGCGCTGCGCGTGCTGAAGCCGGGCGGGCTGCTGCTGATCGTCGTGCCGAACTACGGCTCCTGGTGGGAGGGGCATTACGGCATCCTATGGCTGCCGCGGATGCCGGCCGGGCTGGCCAAGCTCTATGTCCGGCTGTTCGGCCGCGACCCCGCTTACGTCGACACCCTCAACCTGATCGACCGCCCCTGGTTCGACCGCTGGCTCGGCCGCCATCCCGGCAGGCTGGAGGTGCTGGGCTGGGGCTGGGGCGTGTTCGAGCAGCGGCTGCGCACCCTGGGCTTCGGCGATTGGGCGGCGCTGTCGGTCGCCAAGCGCATCGTCACCTTCGTCCACCGCTCCGGCCTGCTGGAGCCGGCGATCTGGCTGGCGCGGCGCCTGCACTGGGAAACGCCGATCATCTTCGTGGCGCGCAAGCGCTGACGGAGCCCCTTGCGCACCCGTGATGCCGCAGGCTGGAGGTCAGGCCGGCAGGGGCCGCAAGCCGCCGCCTGCCTTGTCCTCGATCATCGGCACCAGATCGCGCTTCATCCGGTAGAGCACGTCGGCCCAGCTGCCGGGAACGGTCTGCCGAAACACCCGCATGGTGGGGTAATGGCAGGCCGGATGCTCGGGCGGCCCCCAGCGGCAGTCTGCCATCAGCCGCAAGAAGACCCAGACCGGCCGGCCCATCGCGCCGGCCAAATGGGCGATCGAGGTGTCGGTGGTGATGACCAGATCGACCGCTTCCAGGACGGCGGCCGTCTCGACGAAGGCATCGGGGCCGGTGTCGAGCGCATCGCCGATGTGGGAGACGCCGGCGGGAAGGGGACCGGAGCGCAAAGCGGCCAGAGCGCTTCCTGATTTGGTGATGTCCAGGATCTCGACCCCGTCGAGACGGCCCAACTCCTCAAGGACGGAAATCGGCAGGTCCCGCAGGGGCGAAGAGGCGCTGAGGTTGGTGGCGATCCTCAGGCGCCGGGATGCCCCCAGCCGTGCCGCCCAAACGGCGGTCAGGTCGGACTCGGCCTGGATGTAGGGAAAGGCGATCCCGGCAGAGCCATGGTCGTTCACCCGCTCGCCGTGGCGGCTGCTGAGCAGCCATGCGTCATGCTCCGGCATCGCCTCTCCCGAGGCGACGAGCCGGTCGATGAACGGGCAGCGCGCCAACAGGCGGACCAGCTTGCGGTTGCACACGACGATTGTCGTCATACCCAGCGCCTTCAGGATCGCGACCTGCCGGACATACTGGAACGCATCGCCGAAGGCCATGTCGAGGGCATAGAGGATGCGGGCGCCCGGCTTGGGGATGCCGTCCCAGATCGGCCGGTCCGACAGGGTGAAGGGGGGAGTCTTGCGGGCGTAGCGGTCGGCGGACAAGGGGTCGCCCAGCAGCAGATGGCTGCTCCAGCCCAGCAGCAGAACATCGTTCCACACGGCGCCGAGAGTGTCGCCGGCCGCTGGATCGAGCTGCGGCGCCCCGTCTTCGGAAGCAGGGGACTTCAAGGCGGCGAACAGGGCATCATACTCCGCCGCAGCGCCGCGCAAGTCGCCCACCTCGCTCAACAGCCGGGCATAGACCGCGCGAGTTTGGGGGATGTCGTCGCCGAAGCGGATCGTCAGGCGGATCGCCTGGAGGGCCTCCGGCATGCGCTGAGCATTGTAATGGGTGATGGCGAGGGTCTTCGCCCGCAACAGCAGGCTGCTCTGGTGCTTGCGGGCCTGTTCCAGGCTGGGTTCTGTCCGCAAGGCACGCTCCAGCAGGAGCAGGGCACCGCCAAGATTGTGTTCCTCGGCCTCGGCGACGGCCAGATTGGCCAGGATCGCCGGATGGTCGGGGGCATGCACCAGGAGGCGTCGGTACAGCCGGGCCGCCTGGCCATGGCGGCCGGCTTGCTGGAGCGTGACGGCTTGGGAGAACAGCTCGAGCAGCGTGGACATCAAAACCTCGTAGGCGGAGGAGCCGGCCGTGGGAGGCAGGGGGCGGGGCTACCTAGCGTGCCGCCGGAGTCCAGGGCAAGCATCATCTGGCGAAGCCCGCCCACAGGCGGCTGGGGCGCCGGTTGACCGGCCAAAAGAGGCCATGCTATGCCGGCCCGGTCCGGCCCGCAGCGGCCGATATGGATTTTCCACGATGGTCGGACCCATGGGACAGGACACGGCGCGTGCCATCGAGCAGTATCGGGCTGGCCGCCGCGAGGAGGCGCTAGCCTTGGCCGACGCGGTGCTGCACGAGGCACCCGGCGATGCTGCCGCGCTCAATCTGGCCGGGGTCGTTCTGTTCGAGCTTGGCCGCTATGGCGAGGCGCAGGACAGGCTGCTTCGGCTGGTGAGCCTCGACCCGCTGTTCGGGCAGGCCCGCATCAATCTGGCGGTGGTGCAGGAGGCCGCCGGCGTCGGCGGCCAGGCCGCCGCACATTTGCGCGCTGCAGCCGTGCTGGAACCCGGCCGGGTCGACGTGTACAGCCGGTTGGGAGGGCTGCTGCATGGCCAAGGCGACCGCGAAGGCGCGGTTCGCCATCTTGGCCGGGCCGCCCGGCTTGCGCCGGAAGACCCGGCGCATCGGGTGATGCTGGCGGTCGCCCTGCTGTCCGACGGCATGCCGGCCGACGCCGTCCGGCATCTGGAGGAGGTTCTGGCCACCGCTCCTGCGTTGGCCGATGCGCGTGTCCATCTGGCCACTGGCTGGCTGGCGCTTGGCCGTCCCGATCTGGCCGAACAGGCACTGCAGCCGTTGGGAGAGTCCGTGGCGAACGGCGATGCCGCCACCCTGCTGGCCCGGGCCCGGTTGTACCGCCACCTCGCCGCGGATGTCGGGCGTCCCCGCACGCCGGACGGGCTGGTGGTGCGCGCGCCCTTTTCGGTTCTGTCCGGCTACGGCGACTTCGCCCAGCATTTCGTGCGCAGCCTGATGGAGCGGGGGAGAACCTTGCGGCTGGTCGGGCTGACGGGGGAGGAGGGCTGGCGTCCTGCGTTTGACGACCCGGTTCTCGACGCCGCCGCCGGCCGGCTCGCCAATCCGGTGCGGCCCCGCTTGGTGTTGAACGTGCTCACGCCGCTCTTGGTCGAACCGGTTCCCGGTCTGCCCACCGTCAACTACACCATGTTCGAGGGGCCGCGCATTCCCGCCGGCTGGGCCGAGCGCAGCCGGGCCCACGATCTTGTCGTGGTGCCGACCGAATCCTCGCGGCTCGCCTGGATCGCCGCCGGCCATCCGGAAGACCGCATCGGTGTCTGCCCGCCGGGAATTGCCGCCAACCCGCTGGATCGGGCGGCTCAGCCTCTGGCGGCTCTGGGGCCGCGCGGCCGCAGGGTGATGGAGTACCGGGTGCGCGTCCTCAACATCTCCGACTTCGTTGCCCGCAAGAATCTGGACGGGCTGTTCCGGGTCTGGCTGCGCGCCACCCGTGCCGACGACGACGCCATCTTGATCGTGAAGGTGGGCAAGGGCGGGGCGGCGATGGCTCGTCAGGTCGACCGTCTGCTGGAGCGCTGCGCTGCCACCGTCGGCCGCCGGCTGGAGGAGGCGGCACCCATCGCCCTGTTCACCGACCGCTACGACGAGCGGCAGATGGCCGGATTCTATGCCACGGCGACCCATTATCTCAGCCTGTCACACGGCGAGGGCTGGGACTTGCCGATCACCCGGGCGGGCTGCCTGGGGGCCGGGCTGATTGCGCCCGCCCACAGCGCCTACACCACCTACCTGGACGAGCGGGTTGCCCACCTGATCCCCTGCAGCACCGGTCCGGCGCTGATGCCCTACAGCGAGGCCTATTATCCGCCCTTTCATGGGCTCGACTGGTGGCACCCGGACGAGGAGGCCGCGGCCGACATCCTGGCCCGCGTCATCGGCAACCCCGAAGGTGAGCGCCGCGATGCCTCCCGTCACCTGACGGATGGCTTCACCTGGGAGGCGGCGTCCCGCCGCCTGCTCGGCCTTCTGGACGGGGTGGGGCACTGAGAGTCCCCCCGGGCGGGGAGCTCACGCACCCGCGGCGATGCGCCGGCGCATCGCCGCTTCCAGCGCCTCGAACACGCTGTCCCAGCTGATTTCCCCCAGCGGCTGACGGAACAAGGTCAGGCTGTCGTAGAGCGGGCTGTCGTCCCGCTCCACCATCCAGCGCCAATCGGGCACCGCCTTCAGCGCCACCCAGGTCTCGATGCCGAGCGCACCGGCCAGATGGGCGATCACGCTGTCGGCGGTGATGACCAGGTCGAGTTGTCCGACCACGCGGGCGGTGACCAGGAAAGACTCCTCGGCATCGTCGAAGAATCCATCAAGCGGACGTTCCACCGCCAGCGCCGAGCCGGCCGGCGGTGGTTCCGGCTGCAGGCTGATGAATCGGATGCCGGGGTGCAGGCGCAGCCTGGCGAAGGCGTCGGGCGGCAGGTCCTTGGCCGGATCGGTGGTCGTCCATTTGATGCCGACCAGCAGGTCTCCCGGTCGGCGCTCCAGCACCGGTCCCACCTCGGGTCCCCGGGTCAGGTCAAGATAGCCATCCGCCTTGAAGGTGCGGGCCGGGTCGCGCTCGATCATGTAGAACAGGTCGAAGGACCAAGCGCGCCAGTCGACCCGGCCGATCCGGCAGGGTGGGGCCTGGACCGTGGTCGCTCCCGGCACCAGCCGGCACAGCGACACCAGGCGTCGGTCGCAGGCGACATGGACCTCCATGCCGTGGGCGTGGAAATAATCGGCATAGCGGATGCACTGGATGACGTCGCCGAAGCCGGACTCCGCATAGATCAGGATGCTGGTGCCGGGCTTGAGCGTCCCATCCCACAAGGGGGCCGGGTGCAGGGTGTTCCACCAGGTCAGCGGCCCATAGTTGCGCTTGTGGGGCAGCAGCTCGGCGAACCGCTCCCACCGGCCGAGCCTGAAGCAGAGATGCTTCAGCATCAAATAGGCGTAGGCCCGCCGGCTGGGATCGGTGTTGGCCAGGGCGCCGCACAGGTAGGGGCGGTATGCCTGGGCGTAGCGGCCGGCCATTTCGCTGGAATAGCCGAGGTTGGAGTAGGCCTCGGGAAGTCCCGGATCCAGGATCACCGCCAAGCGACCCAAGGTGATCGCCTGGACGGGGGCGCCGTCCTTCATCCGGTCGACCGCCCGGCGGGCGGCCAGCATGCCCAGCTCGCGATAAAGCCCGGCGGCATGGCGGAAGGGACACGCCAAGCGCGACAGCACCGTCGCCACGTCGGCCGCCGTCGTGATCGAACCGGCAAGCATGGACAAGACCCGGGTGGCCAGGATGCCGAAGCGGATCCCGAGTTCCCGATCGGCCCGGTGAAGGTCGGCGGCCAGCAGCGTGGGGTCCAGCAGGGTGGCGGCCCGGGTGAGCGCGGTCAGGCTGCCGGGAATGTCGTCCAGGCGCATGCGCAAGATACCGAACCCGCTCAGCGCCTCGCGATCGGCGGGATCGATGGCGAGCGCGGTCTGGTAGGCGAGCCGGGCCAGGCACAGCCGGTCGGCGGCATGATGCTCCCAGGCGCGTTCCAGGGCTTGGTGGGCGGGGGCGCAAGCCGGCAGTCCTGCCGCACTCAGCGCGGCCAGATGACGCAGGTCGGCGGAGTCCGGATGGGTGCTGCAGAGTGCCTGCAGACGGGCAGAATCGCCGTGCCGCAGCGCGTGTAGCGCCTCGGTCAGCAGCGCCAGCGAATTGGGCCGAAACTCTGCGGGAGCGGGCGCCGCTCCGGCTCCAGAGGGGCAATCGTCAGGGGAGGTCATTGCAGGGTGTCGACGAACGCCTCGGCGAAGGCGCTCCAGCTGCGTTCGGTGCGGATGAAGGCCTTGGCGCGGGCCGCGCGCGCCTTGGCGGCGGCACGGTCGGTGTAGAGCTGTTCCAGCGCTTCCACCAGCTCGTCGACCGAAGACTCGCCCCAGCCGAAGCGGCTGCCGTCGCGGTCGGCGACCGGAACCTGCCGGTCCAGCGTCAGGCACAGGTCATCGCCCTGGGTCTTGCTCTTCAGCAGGTCGCGGTGGCCGGTGTTGTTGGACAGCACCACCGGGACGCCGCAGGCCATCGCCTCCATGGCGACGAGGTTGGTCGCGCCTTCGCAGCGGTTGGGGAAGACGGCGGCATGGCAGTCAGCCAGGACGTGTGCGATCTGGTGGCGGCCGAGGAAGCCCAGATCGACGAAGCCCTCCTCGTCGGCGCCGTTCTCCAAGGCCCAGCCCTTCACGTCGGCCATGCCGGTGGGCAGGATGCGCGGCGGCTTCGGCGCCAGGGCTGAGTCGGCCATGGTCATGGCGACATTGGCCCAGCCGTTCTGCCAAGCGGTGACCAGCAGGGCGTCGGGATGGCGCTGACGGAAGCGCCGGAAGGCGGCCAGCACGATGTCCTGCCCCTTGCGGAACTCCAGCTTGCCGCCGGAGAAGATCACGAAGCGGTCGCCGAATTGGCCGCTTGGGCAAGCCTCCACCATCTCGGTTGGATCGATGCCCTGGAAGGCAAGGCCGACATTGTCGAAGCCCCAGATCTCCAGAAGCTGCCTGTTGTAGGTGGAATGCACGACGATGCGGTCGTACTGGCGGGCGCGGGCCATCACCTCGGGTGTGAAGCGGGTGTCCTCATAGGCGATGACGCCGATGTTGCGCCGGCCGCGGAAGCGTGTGGACGCTTGGCCGATGGCAAAGCCGTTGCCCAGCGCGTGCAGGACGTCGAACTCCTTCAGCAGCAGCATGTGGCCCTTGGCGTTGTCGGCCATGGCGGAGAGCTGCTGATAGGGGCCTTCCAGCGATTGCAGCTTGGCGCGGTTCTCCGGGCGCAGGGTGCTCATCAGCGGCTTTTCGAGCAGCAGCGGCGGCCGGCCCTGGTCGGCGAGGTAGAGGGCGGTGTGGACACCCACCAGCCCCCAGCCGTGGACCTCCGTGAGCTGCCAGGTGAAAGCCAAGTTCGGAATCATGATGGGAACCCCAATTCTGGGCGCAAGTCCGGCAGTCCAAGCGGGCGCCAAGGGGCCGGAAGATCCCGCGCCGGGCCGGCGCTTGTCAAGTCGGGCGGAGCGGACTGGATTCCCCAGCAGCCCGATGCTACGACAGCACACGGCTTTTCATAGCGGCATGGGGCGCAAGGGTGCGGACGGAATCGCTTTTCTCCCTGGAGGGCAAACGGGTCTGGGTGGCCGGGCATCGCGGCATGGCGGGAGCGGCCATCGTCCGCCGGCTGGAGCGTGAGCCGTGCGAGCTGATCACCGTCGGCCGCGACCGCGTCGATTTGCGCCGTCAGGCGGAGGTCGAGGACTGGATGGCCGAGGCCAAGCCGGATCTGGTCTTCGTCGCCGCCGCCACCGTCGGCGGCATCCTCGCCAACTCCACCCGCCCGGCCGAGTTCCTCTACGACAACCTGGCGATCGAGACCAACATCATCCACGGCGCCTACCGGACGGGTGCGAAGAAGCTGGTCTTCTTAGGCTCGTCCTGCATCTATCCCCGGCTGGCCGAGCAGCCGATGCGCGAGGATTCCCTGCTGACCGGCCCGCTGGAGCCGACCAACGAGTGGTACGCCGTCGCCAAGATCGCCGGCATCAAGCTGTGCCAGGCCTACCGGCGCCAGTATGGCTGCGACTTCATCTCGGCGATGCCGACCAACCTCTACGGCCTGAACGACAATTTCGACCTGCAGGGGGGCCATGTCGCCGCGGCATTGCTGGCCAAGATCCACCGCGCCAAGGTCGAAGGCCAGCCCGTCGTCGAGCTGTGGGGGACGGGCGCGCCCAAGCGCGAGTTCCTGTTCGCCGACGATCTGGCCGACGGTCTGGTCTTCCTGGCCCAGCACTATTCGGACGAGCCGCACGTCAATGTCGGCACCGGCATCGAGGTGTCGATCCGCGAACTGGCCGAGTTGATCCGCGACGTCGTCGGCTATGACGGCGAATTCCGCTACGACACCTCCAAGCCGGACGGCAGCCCGCGCAAGCTGATGGACGTCAGCCGGATGACGGAGATGGGCTGGACCGCTCCCACCGCCTTGCGCGACGGCTTCGCCGCCACCTACCGCTGGTTCCTGGAAACCATCGACCGTGGCGCCCTGCGGGGGCTCTGATACCAGCGGTCATTGATCATGACCGCTGGTATCCCCGCCGATTGGCGCGGCGGCGGCACATGCCGCCGAAGCTTTTGATCCTGACAGGTCAGGATCAAAAGCCATTGCTGTGAGCCCGGTTCCCGCTCCCCTGTACCGGATCCCCGTCAGTCCCGTGCGCTGCGGGTCACCCAGTCCTGCCACATGGCGCGGTAGGCCGCCTCGACCCCGCGGGCGAAGCCCTTGTAGTCGGTCAGCGGCGCGGCGTTCAGCCGGTCGCGCATGGTCCGGCGCAGGCGGCCCAAGCGCTCCGGGGCACCGGCGAGCGCCACCGCGGTGGCGATGTAGCCCGCCTCGTCGGGGGCCACCAGCTCGCTCAAGCCGCAATGGGTCAGCAGGCTGGCGCCGACGCGGGCAACATGGTTGGCGCCAGTCACCGTCACCACCGGCACGCCCATCCACAAGGCCTCGCAAGTGGTGGTGGTGCCGTTGTAGGGGAAGGGGTCGAGCCCGATGTCGATGCGATCGTAGGCACGCAGATGCCCGTCGGCGGCATCGATGCGGGCCAGCAGTTCGATACGGCCGGCATCGACGCCGAACTGGACGAAGGTGTTCAGATAGCGCCGGCGCGTCTCCTCGTCGCCCATCTGGGCGCTCTTGACGATCAGGCGCGAGTTCGGCACCCGCTTCAGGATCTCCGACCAGACCCGCACCACCTCGCCCGTCACCTTGGAGGTGTTGTTGAAGGAGCCAAAGGTGACATGGCCGTTGGCGCGGAACGGCGGCTCGGCCGGCGGGGCGACGTCCACCGGCGGGCGGTAGCTGTGGAAGCCGTTGGGCAGCCGGACGATGCGCTCGGTGCTCAGCCGGTCGGCCTCGCCCGGCGGCTCGGCAATGGCGTCGCTGAAGCGCCAGTCGATGGCGCGCATGCCGGTGGTGTCGGGATAGCCCAGCCAGCTCACCTGCACCGGCGCCGGTTTGCGGGCGAACAGGGTCAACCGATTGTTGGCGGTGTGGCCGGTCAGATCGACCAGGATGTCGATGCCGTCCTGCTCGATCAGCGCGGCGGCGTGGGCATCATCCAGTCCGACCAGCGACCGCCAGCCGTCGGCCAGCCCCTTCAGCCGTTCAGTGACCATGTCGGAGCGTGCGGCCGCGTGGTAGCAGACCACCTCGAACCGCTTGCGGTCATGCTCGCGGATCAGCGGCTCGGCGAAGAAGGCCACCGAATGGGCGCAGAAATCCGGCGAGACATAGCCGACGCGCAGGCGGCGTTCGGGATCGCGCGGGTTGGCGTGGCGCTTGCCGGCGGGCAGCAGCGGATCGGCATGGCGCTGCGCCCACACCGCATGGGCCTTGAAGAGGGTCTCGGGTGGGACGGCGGGGGTGTAATGCAGGGCCAGCAGCAGGTTGGAATGCATCAGGGCGTGGGTGGGGTGCGCCTCCAGCCCCTTCTGGAAGACGGTGATCGCTTCTTCGATGCGGCCCATCTCCTTCAGCGTCTCGCCCAGATTGTTCCAGGCCTCGGCCGATTTTGGATCGGCCTTCAGCGCGGCGACGAAGCACTCCACGGCGCGGGCCAGTTCCACCGCCCCCTTGTGCAGGTCGCCCAGATTGCACAGCGCTGCCGCCATGTCCGGCTTCAGGCGCAGCGCCTCGCCGTAGGCGGCGCGGGCAGCCTCGCGGTCGCCAAGGGTGCGCAGGATGTTGGCGAGGTTGAAATGGGCCTCGGCATAATCGGGCTTCAGCCGGACGGCGGTGCGCAGCGCCTCTTCCGCCTCCGCGGGCCGGCCCATGTCCAGCAGCAGGCAGCCGTGGTTGCTGTGGACGAACGGATCGGCGGCGTTGCGGGCAAGCGCCCGGCGGTAGCAGCTGAGCGCCTCTTCCCAGTCGCCGCGGGCGCGCAGGATGATGGCGAGGTTGTTGTTGGCGTTGGGGTGGTCCGGGTCGGCGGCCAGCACGGCGCGGTAGCCGGCCTCGGCCTCGGCCGTCCGCCCTTCCCGGTGCAGGGTCAGCGCACGGGCGAAGCCGGCGTCCGCTGCCGCCGGCGCCGTGCCGCGCGGGGAGAGGGCTGGAGAGGCCGGACGCCTGGCCTTGGCCTGCTTGCGTGAAGGCTTTTTCATCGGGCTGACCGCCTGGTGTTAAGTCTCTGTCGGCAAAGAACCGTTCCGTCGGTCGATAGCAATGACCGTACAGTGTTCGCAAGCGGCTTCTCGTCCGGCGCCGGGCCTGCGCCGCGATGTGCCGAAACAGACACATAGACCGGGGACATATGATGGATGGCGGATGCTCCCTGGGACAGATGGCTTGCCGCTGTTGGGCCTCTTCTGCTATTCCAGCGGAATCGCGTGGTCATTCATCATCCGCAAGTGGCGGACTCTACGCGTTTCGTCGCGCCCCCGGATCTTTAAGGAGCGCATGGTCGATCGAGACCGGGTGACCGAACGGTATGAAGACCTTGCTTTCGCGACGCGTTTCACATTTTTCACGGCGGTTCCCATGACCCTCGCTGCGGAAGTCCCCTGCGCCCACACCGGGCTGCATTCCCTGGCTGCCGTCGCGCGCCAGCGCGGCCTTGACGTCTCGGCCGAGCGGCTTCAGCACAGCAACGTCATCGGGAACGAGGAGCTGGACACCGCGCGCCTGCTGCGGGTGGCCAAGTCGATCGGTCTGAAGGCCGAGGCGACGACGCTCGACTGGGAGGATCTGGGCAAGCTCCACGATGCCTTCCCCGCCATCCTGCGCCTGCGCAACGGCAACTCGATGGTGGTGCTCGGCTTCGGCAAGCAGGGCGACACCGACGTCGCCATCCTGCAGGATCCGCTGGCCGGCCAGGAGCTGATCCTGCCGGTCGACCGCATCCGGCTGAGCCAGGCCTGGGCCGGCGAGGTGGTGCTGCTGAAGCGCGACTACGGCCTGACCGACACCGAGCAGCCTTTCGGCCTGAAGTGGTTCGTGGTGGAAATCCTGCGGCACCGCCGCATTTTCCGCGACATCGGCATCGCCGCCATCCTGATGAGCCTGTTCGCGCTCGCCGTGCCGATCTTCTTCCAGCTGGTGATCGACCGTGTGCTGGTCCACCGCAGCCTGGGCACGCTCGGCGTCCTGATGATCGGCATGGTCGGTGTCATCCTGTTCGAGACCGCCTTCTCCTATCTGCGCCAGTACCTGATGCTCTACGCGACGAAGAAGATCGACGCGAAGATGAACGTCCAGGTCTTCAACAAGCTCATCGGCCTGCCGATGCATTATTTCGAGCGGGTGTCGTCGGGCGAGATCGTCAAGAACGTCCAGCAGGCCGAGCGCATCCGCAACTTCCTCACTGGCCAGCTCTTCATGACGCTGCTCGACACCGTCTCGCTGGTCATCTTCCTGCCGATCATGTTCATGTACAGCGTGCCGCTGACCGTCCTGGTCCTGGCTTTCGCGCTGCTGATGGCGCTCAACATCGGCGTCATGATCCCGCTGATCAAAGGCCGGCTGAAGGATCTCTATCAGGCCGAGGTCCGCCAGCAGTCGTTCCTGATCGAAAACATCCATGGCATGCGGACGGTGAAGTCGCTGGCACTCGATGCCCGCCAGAAGCAGGAGTGGGACCACCGCGTCGCCCGCGCCGCCGAACAGCGTTTCGACGTCGGCCGCATCATGATCATCGGCCAGACGATCGCCATGCCGCTCAACCAGCTGATGATGGCCTGCCTCTTGGGCCTGGGCACCTATCTGGCGCTGAACGGCGAGCTGATGATGGGGGCCTTGATCGCTTTTTATATCCTGGCCGGCCGCGTCACCCAGCCGCTCCTGCAGATGGCCCAGCTGGTGCAGCAGTTCCAGGAGGTGTCGATCTCGATGCAGATGCTGGGCTCGATCATGAACCACCCGCCGGAAGAGGGGCGCACCGGCCGCGGCCTGCGCACGCCGGTGCGCGGCACGGTGGAGTTCCAGGAGGTCCGCTTCCGCTACGCCCCCACGGCCCCGCCGGCGCTCGACGGCGTGTCCTTCACCGCGTCGGAGGGCACCATCCTCGGCGTGATGGGCCGCTCCGGTTCGGGCAAGACCACGCTGACCCGGCTTTTGCAGGGTCTGCACCGGGCGCAGGAGGGGCTGATCCGCATCGACGGCCGCGACTTGCGCGAATACGACCTCGACCATCTGCGCGCGTCGATCGGCGTCGTGCTGCAGGACAATTTCCTGTTCACCGGCACCATCCGCGAGAACGTCTCCGCCGCCAAGCCGGGGGCGACGACTGAGGAGATCCTGAAGGTCATCCAGCTGGCCGGCGCCGACGAGTTCGTCGAGCGGCTGCCCAAGGGCCTGGAGACCATGCTGGAGGAAGGCTCGGCCAACCTGTCGGGCGGTCAGCGCCAGCGCCTGGCCATTGCGCGCGCGCTGCTGACCAACCCGAAGATCCTGATCATGGACGAGGCGACCTCGGCGCTCGACGCCGAGAGTGAGGCGATCGTCCAGGCCAACCTGATGAACATCGCCCGCGGCCGCACCGTGATCATCATCTCGCACCGGCTGTCGTCGCTGGTGCCGTCGGACAGCATCCTGGTGATGGACCGCGGCAAGGTGGTGGACAGCGGCCGGCACGATGAATTGCTGGAGCGTTGCGCCATCTACCAGCATCTCTGGCACCAGCAGAACCGGCACATCTAGGAGCGCGTCCCTTGACCGCACAGAAGCTTGCGAAAATCGAGACGACCCGCGTTCCCGCCAACGACGTGGTGCCGCAGCGGCCGGCACAGCCGCTGGACAAGCGGAGCAAGGCCCGCGGAAAGGCGGCGGTCGGCGCTTTCCAGAAGGACACGGAAGCGATCCAGAACGCCCCCGATCCGTTCCTGGCGCGCATCACGCTGCATCTGCTGGCTCTGTTCGTCATCGGGGCGATCACCTGGGCGTCCTTGGCCTATCTGGACAAGATCGTCGCCTCGGAGGGCAAGATCATCTCGGTGGAATCCAACATCATGGTCCAGCCGCTGGAAATGGCGGTGATCAAGAAGGTGATGGTCCATCCGGGTGACGTGGTGCGCAAAGGCGACGTGCTGGCGACGCTGGATCCGACCTTCACCCAGGCCGACGTCCTGCAACTGGAATCCCGTCTCGCCAGCGCCGACGCGCAGATCGCCCGGCTGGAGGCCGAGCATGACGGCAAGCCCTATATGCAGGCCACGGACCGTTACGGCTATGGCACGCTGCAGCAGGCGCTGTGGCGCGAGCGCCAGGCGCAATACAAGTCGCAGATGGAAAGCTACGAGGAGAAGCTGGCGCGGCTGCAGTCCAACGTCACCAAGTACGAGATGGACCGCGTCCATCTGAACGAACGGCTGAAGGTGGTGCGCGAGATCGAGAACATGCGCTCCTCGCTGCTGGCGACGCAAGTCGGCAGCAAGCTGAACCTGCTGCAGGCCACCAGCGACCGCATCGACATCGAGCGCAACCTGGTCTTGAACCAGAACGAGCTGCAGGGCAACCGCCACGATCTCCAGGCGCTCTTGGCCGAGCGCGATGTCTTCGTCCAGCAATGGAACGGCAAGATCATCGAGGAGCTGACCACCCAGCGCAACGAGCGCGAGGCCCTGCGCGAGCAGCTGACCAAGGCGCGCAAGCGCCAGTCCCTGGTCCAGCTCGACGCGCCCACCGACGCCATCGTGCTGGAGGTCTCGCCCAACGCGGCAAGCGGTTCCGTCGCCAAGGAGGCCGAGCCGCTCTTCACCCTGGTGCCGGTCGGCTCCACCATGGAGGTGGAGGCCAAGATCGACGCCCGCGACCTCGCCTTCGTCCAGGTCGGCGACAAGGTGCGCGTCAAGCTCGACGCCTATCCCTATCTCCAGCACGGCTCGCTGGAGGGCGAGGTGGCGACGATCAGCGAGGATTCCTTCTCCAACAAGAACGACGCCTCCGGGGCCCTCTTCTACCGGGCGCGGATCAGGCTGTTGACCACCATGCTGGACAATGTGCCCTCCACCTTCCGCCTGATCCCCGGCATGCCGGTGACGGCCGACATCAAGGTCGGCGAACGCCGGATCATCACCTATTTCCTCCGCCCCATCCTGCGCGGGGTCGACGAAAGCCTGCGGGAGCCCTGATTGTGTTCGGCAAATTGCTGAAGCGAAACAAATCCACCCAGTCCCGCAAACCCGATTTCCAGCGCGGCCTGGCCGCTTTCGAGGCGGAGAATTATGCCGGGGCGGTGGCCGACTGGCTGCCGCTGGCCGAGCGCGGCGAGGCCGAGGCGCAATACCGTCTGGGCCAGCTCTATGCCCGCGGGCTGGGGGTGGTGCGCGACTTCGGCGATGCCGCCCACTGGTTCCGCAAGGCGGCAGAACAGGGGCACCGGGAGGCACAGTTCTCGCTGGCCCTGTGCTACGCCAACGGCGAAGGGGCAGCCCAGGACAACGCGCTACCGGTGCGCTGGTACAAGATGGTGGCCAAAGCCAACCCGGCGGCGGCGGAGGCCAATCTGGCGCTGCTCTTTCCCAATGGGCTGGGCATCACGCCCGACATCACCCAGGCGCTGCACTGGTACCGGCTGGCGGCGGAAGCCGGCCATGCCGAGGCCCAGCACCACATCGGCCTGCTGCATGCCTTCGGTCAGGGGGTGGCGCAGGACCATGCCGCCGCTGCCGATTGGTACCGGCGTTCGGCCGAGCAGGGCTATGCCGTGGCCCAGCATGCCCTTGCCTCGCTCTATGCCAACGGCCAGGGGGTGGAGCGCGACATGGACCAGGCGATCGCCTGGTATGGCCGTGCCGCCGAACAGGGCTTCGTCAATTCCCAACTGGCGCTTGCCATCATCCACGAGCACGGCACCGGGGTGGAGGCCGACCCGGTCCGGGCGGCGGCCTTCTACCGCCAGGCGGCCGAACAGGGCCATCCGGTGGCCCAGGTCAATCTCGGCCTGCTCTATGCCCGCGGCCATGGCGTGCCCCAGGACTACCGCGAAACCCTGAAATGGTGCCGTTTGTCGGCCGAGCAGGGCAACGTCAACGCCCAGTTCAATTTGGGCCTGATCCATTCCAACGGGCTGGTCGGCGCCCCCGATTATGCCGAAGCGGCCGTCTGGTACCGCAAGGCGGCGATGCAGGGCAATGTCGGCGCCCAGGTCAATCTGGGGCTGATGCTGATCCATGGCTGGGGCGGGCGGCCGGAACTGGTGGAAGGGGTGGACTGGCTGCGCAAGGCGGCCGCCCAAGGCCACACCGGCGCCATGAGCAATCTCGGCACGCTCTATGCCGACCAGTCCGGCAAGGCCTACAACCCGGTCCAGGCCTATGTCTGGTATATCATGGCCGCCGCCGGCACCCAGCCCGGCTCCGAGCGCGACGGGCTGGAGGCCAAGGCGCATGAGCTCGGCACTCAGCTGACCAGCGAGGATCGCCACAAGGCGCAGGTGATCATGGAGGAGTGGAAGAAGAACCCGAAGCTGGTGGCGACGGCCTGACCCGGAACCGTTCAGGGTATGTGGGGGAATTTTGGCAGTTCAGGGGAAACTCAAGGCCATCGAGCGGCTCCACGGAATTGGTTGGGTTGCCAAGGGGTAGGCCTTCGATCCCGATCTGCCGAACGCCCCCGTCCGTCTCGCCCTCACCTATGAGGGGGGGGGGCTTGGCGAATTCCGTGCCGATCTTTTCGACACGGAACTCGCCGCAGCGGGGGTCGGCTCCGGGCATCATGCCTTTGCGGTCAAGCTTCCCAACGAGGTGCTGGACGGTCGCCCGCACCTGATCCGGGGCCTTGTCGGGAAGGACGGATCGGTCCTGGCCCGCGATGGGGACGAGATTTTCTTCCCGCCGCACCTGCATGGCCTGGTCGAAACGTCCGAGCATGGAGCGCTGCACGGCTGGGCATTCGACGAGCATGCGCCCGGCCGCTCCTCCCTTCTCGATGTCGAAGTCGATGATACGCATGTGGCCACGGTGCCCTGCAATCAGCCGAGGCCAGACTTGGCCCAGTTCCTTCCGGATGATGGCTGTCACGGCTTCCAGTTTCCGCTGCCGGCCTCGCTTTTCGACGGCCGTCCGCACCGGATTGCCGTCCGCTTTTCCAACACGGCCCGGCATGTCACCGGCAGTCCGCTACAGGTCCAGCTTTCCGCGGAGATGCTGACATCGCGCCGGCGCCAGCTCGACCGGCTTCATTGACCCCTTCTACAGCCCTAACCTGACCCGCAACTTGCAGACGCATGCCGACTTCAACGGGCTTCCGGTCCGCGACACTGCGTCGGATCGGAGTTGAACAGGCAGAACCGGTGTAAGCGTTGTGTGACGACACATCCGACGTGATCGTGGTTCATGAAATATTCCGCTGGTCGCAGCTCAGCGGGGTAAGAGGATGTCGGGTCAGGATCTGGAGAGCTATTGGCGCAATCATGTTGATGCCTGGAAGGGCAGCGGGCTGACGCAGAAAGCCTACGCTGAAGCCCATGGAATTGGACGCTGGGCTCTGGGCCGGTGGTCGCACCGCTTTGCCGCTGTGGAGGAGGTGAGCGCTCGCTGTCATAGGGATAGTCCTGGTGCTGTCCCTATGACGGCGAGCGCTCCCTTGGTGATGGAGATCGTCGAGGCGGCACCCCGCCGGCGGTATTGGTCACAGGCAGAGAAGGAGCAGCTGGTGGCGGAAACCTGCGAGCCGGGCGTGAGCGTGTCGCTGGTCGCCCGGCGGCGCGGGGTCGATCCCAGCCTGCTGTTCCGCTGGCGCCGCCAGATGCTCACTCCGGCCGAGCCGACGCCCATCTTCGCGCCGGTGGAGGTGGCGGACACCACGTCGGCTCTTCCCCTCACGCCGCCAACTCCATGCGGTGCCAGCATGATCGAGATCGAGTTGGCCGGCGGACGGCGGCTGCGGGTTGGGCGGGATGTCGATGCCGAAGCACTGCGCCGGGTGATCAGCGTGCTGGAGCGGCCATGATGCTGTCGATCCCGGCCGGTGTGCGCATTTACCTGGCGCTGGAGCCCTGCGACATGCGCCGGGGCTTCGACGGACTCGCCCTGCTGGTGCAGCAGGCCCTCGGCAAGGACCCGTTCTGCGGCCACCTCTACATCTTCCGAGGGAAAGGGGCTGGACGCGTGAAAATTCTCTACGCCGATCAGAACGGCCTGTGCCTGTTCGCCAAGAGGCTGGAGCGCGGCCGTTTCGTTTGGCCAACCACCCGCACTCCGGGCGGCACGGTGGTACTGACGCCGGCGGAACTGTCCCTGCTTCTGGAGGGACTGGAATGGCGTCACACCGTGTCGGCATCCAGGCCGGCCGTAGCGGGATGAATGGGAGAAAAGATGAGGAAAACCGCGGGCTTGGCTGGCTTGGGGCCGTGATCCGAGGTACAATCGGCCATGCGCTTCGACCTCGACAACCTGCCCGCTGATCCGGCCCTGCTGCAGCAGATGGTGCGCGATTTGGCCGAGGTCGTGGAGCGCCAGAAAGCCGATCTGGCGGAGCTGGAGGCTCTGCGTCAGCAACTCCGGCAGATGCAGCGCACCGTCTTCGGGCGGCGCTCCGAACGGCTCGATCCCGATCAGCTCGATCTCGGGTTGGAGGAGCTGGAGGCGGACATCGCCCGGGTCGAGGCCAAACTCGCATCCCCTGAACTGGAACCGTCGGCCCCTGCGGAACCACCCAGCCGTGGCCGCGACTTGCCCGATGATCTGCCGCATCACGATCTCACGCTCGAGCCGCCTGGGCTGGAGTCCGGCGCCGGGGTTTGCCCCTGCTGCGGCGGGGCGTTGCATGAGGCCGGCGAGACGGTGGCCCGGATGATCGACTACGTGCCGGCCCAGGTGCGGGTGCTGCGCATCCGCCGGCCCAAGTACGCCTGCCGCGGCTGCGGCACGCTGCATCAGGCGCCGGCCCCGGAGAAGCCGATCGCCAAGGGCATGGCGACGCCGGCGATGCTGGCGCACGTCATCACCAGCCGCTACTGCGATCATCTGCCCTTCTACCGCCAGGCGCAGATCCTGGCCCGCAACGGCTTCCCCGTCGACCGCTCGGTTCTGGCGGGCTGGGCGGGACAGGCGTGTTGGTGGCTGGAGGCGCTGCATGAGGAGCTGGCCAAGGCCCTGTTCGCCTCGGCCAAGCTGTTCGCCGACGACACGCCGATGCCGACGCTGGCGCCGGGAACTGGCCGGGTGAAGACAGGACGGCTGTGGGCCTATGCTCGCGATGATCGGCCCTGGCAGGGGCTGGACCCGCCGGCGGTGATTTACGCTTACACCAGCGATCGCAAAGGCGAACGCCCAGCCGCCCACCTGCGGGAGTTCTGCGGGGTGCTGCAGGTGGACGGTTACGCCGGGTTCGAACGGCTGGCTGCCGGCAATAGGGTCGTGCTGGCGGCCTGCTGGAGCCATGCGCGCCGACGCTTCTACGACCTGGCCGAAAACGGCTCGCCGATCGCCGCCGAGGCGCTGCGCCGCATCGCCCGGCTCTACGCGATCGAAGAGCGCATCCGCGGCCGCACGGCCGATGAACGCCGGCAGCTTCGGCAAGCCGAGGCCGCTTCCCAAGTGGCGGAGCTGAAGGCGTGGCTGGAGCACGAACTTCCCCGCCTGCCGGGCCGCTCCAAGCTGGCCGAGGCGATCCGCTATGCGCTCGGCCGCTGGAAGGCGCTGTGCGTCTACCTGGGCGACGGCCGGGTGGAGATGGATACCAACACAGTGGAGCGCTGCATCAGACCGGTAGCCCTCGGCCGGAAGAATAGCCTCTTCGCCGGCTCGGAGGGCGGCGGCCATCGCTGGGCGGTGATCGCCTCGCTGGTTGAGACCTGCAAGCTCAACGCTGTCGAGCCGTTCGCCTACCTGCGCGACGTCCTGGAGCGCATGGTGAACGGCTACCCCGCCGCACGCCTCGCCGATCTGCTCCCCTGGAACTGGAAGCCCGCCGTCAACGCCTGATCCGGTGCGATCACGCTCCGCTTACGGTCATGACCTGTCCGTCATGATGGATCGGCGCGTCCAGGAGCGCGCTCACCTCCGGGGGCAGGAGCAGATCATCCAGGTTCCAGCGCACCAGCCACAGCGAGATCGCCAGCAGCACCGGCAGCAACGCCCGCTCGTCGCGCAGGTCGAACGCTGCGGCCAGATCGGGGTCACGGGCGTGCATGCCGGCATAAAAGCGCGAGATCAGCCCATGAGAGTCGATCCCTGCCGGTGCATTCAACGCCTCCACATGCCGGGAGGCCAGTGCCTCCTTGGGCAGGCGGGCCTTGCCGAACATCCAGTGGGTCAGCTGGCACAGCGCATCCACCCCGCTGTCGGCCGCCTCGCCTGTCTGCGCCTGGTAGGCCGACAACAGGCGCGAGCGGAAGCGGCCGGCGGCATCCTCTTCGCCTGAGGTCAGGTAGGCCGTCACATCGGCCGGCAGCGGACACCAAACATGGTCGGCAAGATTGAAACGGTCGGCGCAGCGCATCAGAAAGCGCGCCAGGTCGCCCGCGCTGCGCAGATGGAAAGTGCGCGATTCTCCCAGCCGGTGCAGTTGGTGGGCCAGGAAGGTGCTGACGGTCAGCTCGGCTCCCTCAAAGCCAACGGCGGGGCGGAGCAGCCGCGCATCCTCTATCCGCTCCCGGCCGCGCTTGGTCTGGTTCGTCGTTTCGGATAGCGCGCTGACGCACAAGGCTTGGCGCTCCGGCGTCATGCCGGACAGGGCCGTGTCCATCACCGCCCGGTGGAGGCTGGTGACGACGGGCGCCCCCGGGATCGACACCCTGGTGCCATGGATTTTGATGTCCACGCAGCAGCCATCGATCGACAGAAGACCGGCGGGTAGGGGAATGTTGAAGGCAACAAAGCCGTTGCGTCCCGGCAGTCCGCCCAGGGCCTTGTGATGCTCGTTGCAGGCATGGGTGCCGAGGAAACGGCCGTCGACATAGAGATCGACCAGACATTCCGCGGCAGGGTTGCTCTGGTTGTGCAGCCAGCCATAAATTTTGCCGGTGGTCACGAACTCCAGCCGGCCCTGGTAGGTGGCGCCTGCCTCGGCTGTCGCCTTGAGCGGGCTGATCGCGTTCATCGCTTCCCTCCCGGCAGGGCGGGCATGCCGCAGAAGGGACGGCGGAAGCCTGGAGTGGTCAAAGAAAGGCTTGCCCTGCAAACAATAACGGACAGGGGAGTGGCGGGAAAAAGATTAGGCCTCGAAGTATCACTTGGCATTTGATTAGCCATACCAACAAAGGAATATTCTTGGGAGGTATGGTATCAAAGACCTCGGCAATCGGGTTAGAGATTTCGCTCTATGTTACAGTGATGAAATTTGTGAGAGAGGGAAGTGCATATTCAAGTATGCCCTTCTGTTTGAAGGGATGAGGGAAAAGAACATCCCTCTTCCCAGTATGCCGTCAGCCCGCCGTCAGCATGAAGCCCTGGGGCGGCTTGCCGGCCTTGTGCAGCGACCACATGACCTGATAGGCGTGCTCCAGGTTGCGGGTGAAGCGGTGGCTGTCGAACAGCGGCACCGTCATCCGCCCCTCCTCCAGCCGTTTGCGCAAGGCCGCGCGTCGTCCGGGATCGCCGGCGAGCACAACCGCCATCTCCTCATAGTCGGCCAGCGAGCGGGCGATGGTGTCGGGCAGGCCAGCGGCGTTCAGCAGGCTGGCCGCCACCCGCGAGGCGAAGGTGCCGCCCAGGCAGGTCACCACCGGACAGCCCGCCCACAGCGCGTCGCTGGTGGTGGTGTGGCCGGTGTAGGGCAAGGTGTCGAGCGCGAGATCAGCGACGCGGTAGCGGGCGATGTGCTCGGCCAGCGGGCGGGGCGGGGCGAAGACCAGCCGGGTCGGGTCGACGCCCTGGGCCTGGGCCGATGCCGTCAGGTTGGCGGCGGCCAGTGGGTTGGCCTCGAACAGCCACAGCACCGACCCCGGGACGCGCTTCAGGATGCGCATCCACACCGCGAACATGGGGGGGGTGATCTTGTAAGCGGTGTTGAAGGCGGCGAAGACGACGCCGTCCTCCGGCAGGCCGCACTGGCTGCGGGACGGCACGTGGTCGGGCAGCGGGCGGCGGCGGTCGTTGATCTGGTAGGCGTCGGGCAGGATCGCCAGCCGCTCCGCATAGAAGGGCTGATGCTCCGGCGGGGTGACGAAGCGGTCGCCGATCACATAGTCCATGTGCGGACAGCCGATGGTGCCGGGATAGCCCAGGTAAGTGACCTCGATCGGCGCCAGCCGGCGCGACAGCAGGTCGAGCCGGGTCTGCTTCGTGTAGCCCTTCAGGTCGATCATGATGTCGACCCCGTCGTCGGCCATGCAGCGGGCGACGGCATCCAGCGGCACGCTGCGGATGTCGCGGAAGCGGTCGAAAGCCTTCACCAGCCGCTGGCGCATCGCGCTGCCGTCGTCGGGGCCGTAGGAATAGGCCAGCACCTCGAAGCGGTCGCGGTCGTGCAGCTCGAACAGCTCGGCCGCCAGATAGGCGGTGGCGTGCTCGTGGAAGTCGGCGGAGACATAGGCGATGCGAAGCCGCCCGGATGGCGAGGGGGAGCGCGCCTGCAGCGGCGGCGCCGCGGCGCGCTTGACCATCCGGTCGAAGAACAGGCGGGCGGAGCGGTCCTGCTGGGCCGGACTGGTCTCGATCGACAGGGCGGCCAGCGGGATGACGACCCCGCCGTCCCGGTCGATGATCTCCGTCACCCGCGCGCAGAGCCGCTCATAGTCCGTCCAGTCGCAGAGCGTCTGCATGAGATAGAGGTGGTAGCACAGCGCCTCGGTCTTGGCCGGGGCGAGCGTCACCGCGCGGGTGTAGGCGGTCTTCGCCTCGGCGAGCCGACCCAGTTCCCGCAGCGTGTGGGCATAGCCTAGCATCGCCTCGGCATGTCCGGGATCGGCGACCAGCGCCCGGCGCAACGCGCGGTCCGCCTCCGCCACCCGATGGGCCTCGCGCAGGGCGACGCCGAGGTTGGCAGCGGCGAGCGCATCGACGGGCCGCAGCCGCAGCGCGCGGGCGAAGTCGGTCGCCGCCCCGTTGCGGTCGCCCGGCGTCAGCCGGGCGGAACCGCGGTTGACATAGGCTTCCGGCGTGGTGGGCGACAGCTGGACGCAGCGGTCGTGCGCCGCCAACGCCTCGCCCATGCGGCCCAGCGACTGCAGCACGGTGCCGAGATTGCCGTGGCTGTCGGCCAGATCCGGCCGCATGGCGATCGACTGGCGCAGGATTGCCTCCGCCTCCTGCGGACGGTTCTGCATCATCACCGCCACGCCCAACAGTTGGGCGACCTCCCCCATGCCGGGGGCGGCCTGCAGGATGGCCCGGCATAGGGCCTCGGCCTCCGCCATCCGGCCGGCGCGGAAATGCTCCAGCGCCAGACGCATCGCTTCGTTCAGAGTCATCGCGGCATCCCTCCGGCGCTGTATCGGGCGGCGGTCTCCGCCACCTCTGCCGTCACCCGGACCATCACCTCGGCCCAGTCGTTGGACTTCGCCTGACGGAACAGGCGCATGGTCGGATACCAGGGGCTGTCGAGCCGGTCGCGCATCCAGCGCCAGTCGGCGAACCACTTCAGCACCACCCAGGTCGGACGCCCCATGGCGCCGGCCAGATGGCAGACCGAGGTGTCGCAGGTGACGATCAGGTCCATGTTGGCCATCACCGCCGCGGTGTCGAGGAAGGCGTCCGGCCCGGCGTCGAAATCCGCCCCCAGCTCCGTCACCGCCACGCGGTCGCGCAGCCGCTCCAGATGGTCCAGGCCCGACACCTTCTGCAGGCTGTAGAGCCGGACGTCGGGCAGCTTCCCCATCGCCTCGAAACACTCCAGCGGGATCGACTTGCCGGTCTCGTTGCCGTGCCAGTTGATGCCGATGCGCAAGGCCGGGCGGCTGCCGCCCTCCAGCCGGTCCAGCCGCTCCGCCCAGCGGGCCGCCAGCTCCGGCTCGGCGCGCAGATAGGGCACGCCGCCGGGGACGTTGTCCGGCGTGGTGCCCAGCCGGTGCATCAGGCTCATCAGCGAGATGTAATAATCATAGGCCGGCAGCGGCTCGCCGAAGGCGAACAGCCCGTCCAGGTCGGGAGCGGTCGACAGCACGCGCTTCAGCGCCGGCTGACATTCGTAGAGCACCCGCGCGCCCATCCGCTTCAGCACGCCGGCATAGCGGATGTACTGGAAGGAATCGCCTAGCCCCTGCTCGAAATGGACCAGCAGCGTCCGGCCCGCCAGCGGCTGGCCCTGCCACAGGACGCCCGGCATGTTGCGCTTGCGCCAGACCGGCTGTTCCAGCCGGCCCTCATAGGCGACGGTGCCGTTGGCATAGTCGCCGGCCATCAGCAGGCAGGTGCCGAGATTCTTGCGGTATTCCGGCTTGCCGACATCGATGGCGAGCGCGTGGCGGTACTGCCGCGCCGCCTCCGCCAGATGGCCGAGGCTGAGGCTGACTGCACCAAAATTGTTGTGGTTGACGGCAACGTCCGGCTCGACGACCAGCGCCAGCCGGTAGACGGCGCGCGCCCGCTCGCCATCGCCGGCGAACATGAACAGGTTGCCCAGCGTCAGCAGCGCCCCCGGATAGTCGGGCTTCAGCTTCACCAGTTCGCGGAAGGCGATCAGCGCATGCTCGATGTGGCGGCGGTCGAGCAGGATGCCGCCCAGCGCGTTCAGCGCGTCCAGATGGTTGGGCTTCAGCCGCAAAGCCTGTTTCAGCGGGTCCATCGCCTCGTCCGGCCGGCCGGCGGCGCGCAGGCACAGGCCCAGGGCGCCATGCAGGGTGGCGGCATGCGGCGTCGCGATGTCCGGGCTTTCGTCGATCAGGCGGCGGTAGACAGTGGCCGCCTCGCCGAAACGGCCGGCTTGGAACAGCGCCGCACCGGTGTTGTAGGCCTGGACGAAGGCCGGCGAGAACTCGGAAATGGCAACCCCCCAACGCTTGGCCCACAACGCGTGACCGCGCGAATGACCGGCGGCGCGGAACCGGGGCTTCTTAACCCAAGCCCCCGGCCGTCAGCAATGAAGGGCTGACTCTTTCACGTCTTTGATCTTACCCCTGTGACCTCCGGGACCTTATCTCTGCGGCCTCCATCTCTGCGGCCTCCGGGATTTTACCCCTGCGGCCTTCGGCCGATCGCCGCCCAGGAGCTCTCGTTGACCCAAGCGAGCTGCACGTCTTCCAGCCCGGCGCCCGTCATCAGCGTCTCCCCCTCGTCGCGGCGTCAGTGGTTGGCGATCTCCGCCAGCATCTGGTCGACGACGGTGGAGCCGCAGGTGGATGACGTCGAAACGGCGGATCAGGCTTGCGGCGCCAACCCCGGGGTCAGCCCCGGCCCCGTGGACGGGACCGGGTGGGCTCGGGGCTACCCAGCCTGTGCGTGTCACCAGACGGGGTGGGAAAGCGGGGCACAGATCCACGCTCACCGTCTTGCGTGCTTCGCGGGACGGTGGCGAGCCCCCGCCGCCCTCCACGATCACGGCTCTCTTCGGCCAGCGGTGGTGGCTGTGCGTTGGCGCCGGTATCGGTTGCGTTTGGTTGTGCGCCGTTCTGGCGCGCCTTGTGGGCGGTCGGGGGATCGGCGTGGCGCAGCCGGCCGCGGGCGACGCAGGGTGTGGCCTCGGCTTCCACGCCGAGGCGCCGCAGTTCAAGCGCGAACCGCTCGCGCCAGCGCTGGAGGTCGGCGGGACCAGGCGCCAGCCGCCGGCCGTCGGCGCCGACCGCGCGGACCGCGATGTGGACGTGCGGGTGTCCGGTGTCGTCGTGGCGGACCATGACCCAGTCGTGGCTGCCGGCGAAGCTGTCCTGTGCCCACCGCCGCGCCGCAGCCTCCACCCGGTCGGGCGGGGTGCCGGGCGGCATCGACAGCGTGACAGCGACGCTCTGCGCGGCGTTCGCCGCATCCCGGCCCCGGCCCTCCACGGCGTTGGCCAGCAGCCAGTCGTCGTGGAGGGCGAGCAGCCGCGCGCGTTCGGTGATGCACTCGCCGTCATGGGTTTCGGCGGGCAGGCTGCCGTTGCGGGTGATGTAGTCGAACTGGGCGAGCAGATGGCCGGCAACGCCGCGGGCGCGGCCGGTCAGCTTCACCACCGCTTCCGGCGTTTTGGCCGCGCCCCCTCCAGGCCGGGCCTTGGCGCCGGAGGGCAGGGACGGCGGGGCGCGATCCCGCCCGAGCCGGATGTCGCGGCCGTGCTGGGTTGGCGGAAGCCGCCAGACATCGTCGTCGCTCATGGTTTGCGCCCGCGAAGAGTGGCCCCGGCCGACGCTGGAGGCGGCGGCCGAGTGAATGAGCTGTCGTGCCGCCGGGGCCGTGTCCAGATGGACCTTCCAATGGCCCCGCGTCCTCTCCGAATGCGCCGGGTGTGGGCATCCACGGCCTTGGAGCCAGGACTCGGGGGGGCACCGTCACCGGCACTCTCGGCGACGTCAGCCGCGTGACCGGCCTTGCGCTCGCGAGGACTGGCTGGACGAGGGGCGCGGGCGTTGATCACCCCCCCGCCGGTCGTGGGTGTTCAACGCCTTCTGGGGATGGTGTCCGACGCCGACAAGCGATGCTGCTCAGGTGGCGTCCGGCTTCGCCGCGTGGTCCAGTGCTGCGAGTTCCTCGATCATCTGCGCGTGCTCCCTGGCGTTGAGTGCCCGGCGGTCGGGCACCAAGTGCCGGAGGGCGGCGTAACCGACTGCGGTGAAGCGGGCCACCGGCCAGTGCCGGTCGAGGCTGGTAAGTTCCACCAGGCCGAGACCGGGCCGGGCAGCGACTGCACAGCGCTCGGGAGCTTCCGTTCGCCTTTGCGTGGCCCGGTCGACCACCGCTTCAGCATGATGCCCTGGCCGACCAGCGCATCGACCGCCTCGCCCTGTCCTTGCGCCAGCAGCTCGACGAGGAGGGGCTGCAGCCCGCCTCCGAGATCGGCAGCCTGCGCCTGGAGCGCCTGCAGCATCAGCTCGCCCAGGCCGAGGCGATGCGCGACCTCGCCCGCGCCGCCGCCATCGGCGCCGCCACCGCCTATGCCCGCGTCACCGGCGACGTCTACGCCCACCGCTCCTCCTTCAACCAGGCAGTGCCGCAGGTCACCGCCGCCCGCGTCGTCGCCTGCGACTGGCAGGAGGCCCGCGCCGCCCGCCGTGCCGCCGACGAGCGCCGGGTGGCCGGGGGCTACCAGCTGCCGGTGATGGGCGGCGAGACCGACGACGAGGCGGCCCTGACCGCCGCGCTCGACCGCGCGCTGGCGCAGCACCCCGACACGCTGGTGCTGCGCACCGGCAACCGCCGCGGCGTGCAGACGCTGGCGGCACAGTGGGCGCTGGAGCACGGCGTGCCCTGCGTCGTCCACGCCCCGCGCTGGCAGGAGGGCGGCAAGGCGGCCGGTTTCGAGCGCAACGGCGCCATGGTGCGTGCCGCCCTGACCGGCGAGGGGCGGATGGTTCTGGTCGCCGACCGCGAGGACGCCGGTTCGCGCCACCTCGCCGCCGCCGGCCTGCGCCAGGGACTGCGCGTCTGGTGCCTCGCCGAGCGCCGCCTGCTGGAGCCCGACGACGTCGCCTATCGGCCGGCCCCCACCCAGCAATGATGTGCACCGGCGAGCCCCCGCCCCATCCGGCGGGGGCTCGCCACCGGCATGGCAAGCGCGTCAGACCCGCAGAAGGCCTGAGAAATTTTCCCGGCGGCGCCCCGCGCCGCCGGGCCGCCGCAGTCCGCGGCCATCTCCCCTCAGAAAAGCTTCGGCATCGTCGGAAGCGGGATCGGTCCGTTGCCTGCCGGGCAGCGGAGTGTCCGTGTCCAACAGCGCTTCCGGCGGCACCGCGGGTGCGTCGGCCAGCTCCTTCAGGACGGTGATGGTCCGGTCGCGCTTGCCGCGCTCGATGCCGCTGATGCAGGTGCGGTCCAGCCCCGTCAGGAAGGCAAGCTCCTCCTGCGACCAGCCGCGCGTGCGCCTGATCCGCTGAACGGTGAGTTCGAGCTGGCTGGTAGGCCTCGCCCGGTGAAGGTCAGTGTCGGCGTGACCACCGGCTGGCGCTGCCGGAAGCGCTTGATGGAACGGCGCCCTGCATCATAGCCGCCCGGAAATTACGCGTGCGCGGCGCACAGCCGCATCAACACCATCGGTGCGAGTGAATTATTTCACAGATGCATCCCAAAGGAGTGACTACCAACGCATGTAGAGACTTTGAGGGGAAATCCGATGATACGCCGGGTCATGATCATCAATGGCAGACGCACCAGCCTGCGAATGGAACGGGGATTCTGGGAAGCCCTGGAGGATGTGGCTCAGCACCGCAGGCTCACCATGGCCGATCTGGTATCCCAGATCGACGAGGGGCGCGGCGAAGCGCCGCTCACCAGGGCGCTGCGGATAACCGCCGTGTCACACTTTCGCGAGTTGCTCAACCGGCCGGCGGAACTGGCGGGTCTGTGCCGATCCCATCACCACGACACCGGCGGCACCCAGGACAATAACCGCGCCAATCCCGGTCAGCATGCTCGGCACCTCGCCGAACAGCAGCCAGCCTAGGCCGGCAGCGGCCGGCACCGCCAGGAAGTCCAGCGGTGCCAGGAAGCCGACGGTGGCGCGGCTGAACGCCTTCGCCGCGGTGTATTGCGCCGCGACGCCGAACAGGCCCAGGGCTGCCAGCACCGGCCAGTCCGCCGTCGGTGGCGTCACCCAGCCCGGCAGAGCGGCCGGCAGGGTGCCCAGCACCGACGCGGCCGAGTAGATCAGCACGACCATGCCGGGGGCGTTCCCGGCCTCCGTCAGCCGGCGGACGGCTGTCTGAGAGCCCGCGGTGGCGACTGCCGCCACCAGGGCCGCCAGCACGCCCAACGCTTGCTGAGGTTCCTGAAGGGCCGGTATCAGCGGCAAGGCCGCGCCGGCGAACCCAACCACCACAGCGACCCACACGACCGGGCTGGACCGCTCGCCCAGCATCAGCCGGGCGGCGACCGGGAGCATCAGCGCGCGGCTGAAGAAGATCAGGAACACCAGGGCCAGCGGTGCCGCACCGAGGGCGTACATGAAGGCGTAGAGGGCCAGCACACCCAGGCCGCACCGGAGCCCGTAGCCGACCGGATCCTTCGCCTTGCCGAGATCAACGACGAGCCGCCAGATCACGACCAGCACCACGGCGCCGGCGGCGGCCCGGAAGAACGCCAGCTCGGCAGTCGGCAGCTTGGTGCCGAGGAGTTTTGCCGCCGCGGAACTGGCGGAGAAGGTGATGGCGGAAGCGAGCGCCCACAGGGCAGCTTGGATGGGGGAGGGAAGCATTTTGCTCCGAGCCGGCAGTGCCTTGGGGATGCACAATCTCTATCAGCGCTGAACAGGATCGACAACCGGGCTTATCGGTGCAGGTTTTGACACCCGTTAAAAAGGTGAAATTTTCGAGAAATCACGTGCTCGGTTGCGCCCGGATGTTTCTAGATGAGTAGGCCACACTCGGCCGCCAGTCGGTGACCTGAATGATCACAAAATGAAAACTTTTTGGTAAAGGTGTAATCTGGAGGGTAATTTCTCATAAAATAAGAATTATTCTATATCATCTGGAACATTATATTGTGAATCACAAATTTTTTCTTGTCGGCTATATCAACAACGCGAAGAATGATGGCAATGAATATGATGGTATGCACTTTACTGTTCGGGATTATCTTTTGAGATTGCAAAATTTTGCATGACACCGACTGGCTCTATGCTACTGTGGCAAAAGTTATTCGAAGGGTGATCGATAGTGGCGCTGCTTCATTCGCTTGACGGGATTCCGATGCCAATTGCCGAAATGGCTCGCTCGACGGATGAGGCAGGCGGGGCGGTTCTGGTTTTTGATGCCGATGACCGCATCTTGCTGGCTAATGAAGAGCAGAGGCGCATGATGCCATGTTGCCCGTATGGAAAAGATGATACATATACAACCTTCTTTTGGAGCGCTCTGAATAAAGGGCTAACAGGAAATCCTGTGGCAAAGGAAAATCCAGAAAAGTGGTTGGCTGGAGCAATTGGCGCAAGACGGAACAGCCCGAACTTAGACTTTGTTAATACGTATAGCTGGGGGCGCATGTTAGTTTCTCATGTGCTGCTGGAAAACGGAATAAGTATCCAGACGCGCCTTAATATGAATGCTGCTGGCATGGGCCGCTATTTTGACGGCGCTGCTGGCTGCTCGGGCGTAACGCGCGCCATACAGCTGCGGAAGGAAATACGATCCCTGGAAGCCATGCTGGATGGATTGGGGTTGGCCGTTGCTCTGGTGGATGGCGCGGGCTGCATTCTTCATGCAAATGCCAGCTTTATGGAAATGCTGTCCGCTTCAGATGGATTGACCAACAAGACAGGAAACAGCATAGCCTCCAGAGATCCATTCGACGAGACGGTTCTAAAAATGGCTCTAAAGAACGTCTCCGAAAGAAAATCAATATCCACGTATGTTGCAATACGCCGTGCTTGTAATGAGCCTCTCGTTTTGGCGGTTAGTGCAGGGGCTTTTGCGGGTACCGTAATAATATCAGCACTGCGCTTCGGAGAAGATCTGAGCGAGGTTAACTCTGCCCTAACACAGGCGTTTGGAGTGTCCGCATCTGAAGCTGAGGTAATGGCGGGATTGGGAGCCGGGCTATCACCAGCACAATTGTCTGGGCAGCGCGGCGTCTCAACGCAAGCATCGTATCGTCACATAGACAACGCAAAGAAAAAAATCAGGAAAAACAGGTTCGCTGCCCTGGATTCTCCAGGAATTGCCAGTTTGGTTGCAGGTATCGCGGCGATTACGCGCGCCCCGTCTGGGCGCAATCATTAAGGAGAGCATCAATGGGTTCCAAGGTTATGGATTTCGACCTTTCTCCTTTTAAGAAGGCCATGATCGACAGCGGACACACCGCCGATCATGTCGAGGCGTGTTTCGCCGATCTTCTTATCATCCTGCACGACGCCGAAAACACTGGTAGGGCGCACGCCATGACCGAAGGCGCGGACGAAGCGCTACACTGCGTGTTGGCGGATCGGCTGGCGTGGCGGCGGCTCGGCGTCGCGATTCACGGCGTCGAGATGATCCATGACGCCAACGCCTACGGGACGCCCGCCTTCGGAGCCGCCTGGGAAAACACGCGCGCCGCCTTCGCGCACCACGGCATCGAACTGCCGGTTGACTATCTGTCGGACGTGGGCGGTTTCCGGAGCGCCGCAACCTGTGTTCGCCGGTCGCAGGAGCCGGGTGAGGATCCTGAAGATCCGATCTTCAAGAAGGCCGCCTGATCGCGGCTGGTGGGCGTCCACTTGGTGACACAAGCGGACGCCCTCCCCCAAGTCGGTTACCCAACCCGGACGATCACCCGTAGCCGTAGGAAGCAACGATGATCAACCATGAGCATACTGCCGTAGTTGGCAGGTGCAAGGGCAAGCGCATGCCCGACGCCCAATTGCCGTATATCGATCATTTGTCCGTCGACCAGCTTCGCCAGCGGGCAGCCGATGATCGCGCCGACGCACTGGCGATGGCCAGCCACGCTTCTGCCGCTACCGTGTCCATGCTGTTGGAGGACGCCGAGCGGTGCGAGGCGCGGGCGACAATGCTCGAGCAGCGGTGCGGCGACAGCATCGCCGCTGGCTTGGGCGAGCTGACGATCGAAACCGCCATCATCCAGTTGGTGCAGGCGGCGCGTGGTCGCGTGGTCGGTGACCAGCCCGGCCGCCCGGCTTCGCCGATCACCGCGATCCAGGCGGACATCTGGCGCCACATCGACCGCGGCACTGCTTATGCGTTCGTGGCCCACTGTGCCGACAGCACCCGCTGCCGCCTGCAGTCTGATCCCCAGCCAACGCTGGAAACCGCCTATGCCGCCGCTGTCCGATCCTTGGTGTCCCTGGCGGTGAGGTGATGGTGATGTCAGACATCGAGCCTGCCTCACCACCCGCCACGTTGGTCGGCGCGGTGCCGAAGGCGGAGGTCGGAGCCTCTCAGTCCCGCGGGCGGGCCATGGTGGCGCGCCTCGCCCACCTGACGGCGCGCGAGGTCGACGTGCTGGTGCGTCTGGTCGCCGGCAAAAGCTCCAGGGCCATCGCAGCTGATCTCGGCATCAGCGTCAAGACGGTGGAGTTTCACCGGGCCCGCATCATGGAGAGGCTGGAATGTTCCGGCCTCTTCGCGCTCGGGCGCGCGTGGGAAGCCGCTGTGTGGAGCAGCCAAGAGACGATGGTGACGCGATAGCCGAGCGCCTTCCGTTCTCGAAATCGGCGTCAGCGCCCCCCAACAGAGGCTGGAAAAGCCTATGAAAATCGACCGTGGAAAGTCTCGTATCATGCCTCAACGTAAGTCCATATCGATGTCAGACCCTCCGCTATCCGAGGACATATCGCCTGCGCTGGCGCATGCCCTGGATGCGATGGACGCCTACGTTTCGAAGCGGTTCGACACCTTGACGGCCAAGGCAGGCACACCATCCTCCCCTGTCGCACTGCTGCTGCAAACGTGCGGTATTGGTGTTGAGACCAGACGGCGGGATGCAGTCAAGCGGCTGGCTCGACTGACACCCCGAGAAGCTGACGTCCTGGGCGGTCTCGCTGATGGAAAAAATAACAAGACCATCGCTTTCGATATGAACATCAGCCCAAAGACGGTTGAAATCCATCGATCGCGAATCATGAAAAAACTTCAATGCGACAGTCTCTTTGAGCTTGGCCGCATCTGGGAAGCCGCGCTTTCCGTCGGTGATACCGGACTCCCTGCTTCGTCTGCCAGGCAGATGATGATCTGACCAGCCAGCCATGACCCGCATTCCCCCTCCAACACCACCCGCCGGCAGCGCCTCGACGTCGGCTGGAAGGTGCAGGCGACGGGCAGGGCTTGGATCTCGGCAGCGAGGCACCAATGCTGCCGCGGGAGGCGTCCACCTTGCGGGGGGGCATGGCGTGCGGCGAGGGATTTTCCTCCCGGTGATGTATCGGAGACCGTAGGATCCCGGAGCTTGGAAAGCGTCAGGCGGCTCGCTACCGTTCTCCGGTGCTACTCGTCGCCGCTGCCGCGCCTCCTCCCCGAGCCAGCACCGGGGCAACGGCGCCGCTGCCGTCCGCCGGCACCAAGCCCGGTCCTGTCTCGGCCCTGCGGGTGACGCTCCGGGCTAGAGGACGGGGTCAATAGGGCTTTCCGGCGGCAAAGGTCATCCTGCAGAGGGCAGTCTCACAACTGGGGCCGGGAGACGGCCTTGGGGCGCTAAGCGTGCCGGTTGCGGCGTAGCTTGCCTCAGAAGCCGCCTGCTTCAGCGGGCGGAGTTGTCACGGCTCACCTCTTTTGTGCTGGAGACGTGCCGGCGGCATCCGGCGGTCCGCCGGCAGCGCCGCGGCCGCGGCTTTCGACGGTCGGCACGGCGTCGATAATGGCCGCCACCACCGCCTTGGCGTCCTCCACCCCGTAGGCACCGAGGTCGACCTCGGTGCCGAGGATGGCCGCGATCAGCCCGTCCGCCTGGTGCGGCCGCGGCTCCGGCTCATAGGGGGGCCGTGACGCGGCCCGGCCGGCCGGGGGCAGTGGACGGCCGTCCGTGCCGGACGCCGCGGTGTCGTCGCTGCCGGCCTGGTCGGCGGCCTTCGTCGTCCGAGGCTTTCCCGCTGGCCGCGCCGCCCGCCGCCGGACCGGCCGCGCTGGCGGCGGAGCGCCGGCTTCGGCGGCGGCCTCGGCGGCGATCGGCTCGAAGCCCTTGCCCTGGTCGAGGCGCACCGGAACGTCGATCGCCGGCACCTCCGGGGCCGGACGCAACAGCCGGGTGAAGGTGGGGTCCTCGAAGTGGCGGATGCGCCGGGCCCGGATCGGCTCCATCCCGGGGCGCAGCAGGATGGCGTCGCGCGGTTTCAGCCGGGCGATCTCCTGCGGCAGCAGCAGCGCCCGGCGCTGGTCCGTCTCCGTCCGGGTCAGCAGGTCGCGGCGGAACAGCCGCCAGTAGCGCGGGCCGCTCTTCGAGCTGCCCTCCACCGTGTCGTAGCCGAGCCGGGCGCTCAGCTCCTCGCAGAGTTTCAGATCCTTGGTGCCGAACACCACCTCCAGCCCGCAATTGTCGAGGATCGCCGCCGCCTTGTCGGGGCCGTAGAGGTCGCGGTCACGCAGCTGCGCCTTGCTCTGCAGGATCAGCATGAGGCGCATGTCGTAGCCGGCGACATAGGCGAAGGCGTCGGCCAGCATCGGCATCGGCCCCAGCAGCGGGAACTCGTCCAGGAGCAGCAGCACTTGGTGGCGCGCCGCCGGGTCGTGCTGGGGCAGCGTGCGCACGGTGAGGTCGATCAGCTGCTGGAAGAACAGCGCCAGCAAGGGGCGCAGCCGGGCGATGTTGTCGGGCGTGACGCCGATGTAGACGGCGTGCAGCGAGGAGCGCAGCGCCCGCAGGTCGAAGTCGCTCTCGGCGGTGGCGGCGTCGATGCGCGGGTTGAACCACAAGGACAGCCGGGCGGTGATCGTCTTGCGGATCGAGTTCACCAGGTCGGGCGAGCCCTTCAGATAATCCTCCAGCGCCTTCACCGTCGCTTCGGTGTAGGGCCGGCCCCGCCGGCGCCGGGACTCGATGCGCTCGATCATCGAGCGCGCGCCGTCGACGCTGGACAAGAGCCGCAGCACCTCGCCGAAGGTCAAGGGAAGCTCCGGCGTTTCCGCCAGGAAGCCGGCCGCCCCGGTGAAGGCCGAGCGCGCGGCGTCGGTCCAGAACTGCTGGTCGCCGCCGGCATGGGGAAAGACCATCTGGGCGATGCGCTGGATGTCCTCGAAGGCGTCGATGCTGGCGCGGCGGACATAGCTGAAGGGGTTGTAGCGGGCGGTGCGCCCGTCCGGGGCGAGCGGATCGAACAGCACCACCCGCTGCCCGGCCGCAGCCCGGATGCCGGCGGTCGCCGCCCAGGTCTCCTTCTTCACGTCGAGGCAGACCAGCGAGGCCTCATAGAGCAGGGCGTTGGGGATCACCAGCCCCACCCCTTTGCCCGATCGCGTCGGCGCATAGCAGACGACATGCTCGGGTCCGCCGAAGCGCAAGGCCCGGCCCTGACGGTCGCGCCCGACATAGAGCCCGCCGTCGCGCGCATAAAAGCCGGCCCGCACCAGCGCCCGCCGCCCGGCCCAGCGCGTCTCGCCGTGCAGGGGCCGGCTGCGGCGCGGCCAGCCGCCGCGCGCCAGCCGGCCGAGCAGGAGCAGCACCGGCACCGCGCTGGCCACCGCTGCCGCCAGCCGCAGCCAGGGACCGGCCACCGGGTGGTGCAGGCCGTAATGCTGGAGATAGAGCCAGAACTGCGCCAGGGGCAGCGTGTCGGCGGTGAGCAGGCCGGTGCCGGCGAGGAAAACCAGCGAGGCCACGGCCGACCACAGCAGCGCCAGCGCCAGCACCGCCACCAGGGCGGCCAGCGCCTTGGCGGCGGCCGGCCAGTCGGTGAAGCCGTCCATCCTTCGCAAGGCCCTCCTCAGCCGGCGGCGCGTACGGACACAGCGTCCGCGGGGGCGTCCCCGGGAGGAGCGCCGGCCGCGGGGTCGAAAAAGACCTCCTCGATGGCGAAGCCGTCGGCGTCGCGCCGGCACTGGGCGATGACGTCGATGTGCCGGCGCAACAGCGCGTGCAGGTCGGCGTCGGCGATGTGGCGGCCGGCCTCGTTCTGCTTGACCATCAGCCGCAGCGCGTCGAAGGCCCCGGCGGCACTGCCGGCATGGCAGGTGGTGATGCCGCCGGGATGGCCGGCGGCGAGTGCCCGCAGGAAGGTGAAGGCGGCGCCGTCGCGCAGCTCCTGCATCAGGATGCGGTCGGGGCGCATGCGCAAGGCCGCCTCGATCAGCGCCTCCGGCCCGAGCGGCGCCACGCCCTGGCCGCCCTTGCTGTAGAAGAGCGCCACGCGGTTGCGCTGGGGCAGGCCGATGAATTCGGCGGTGTCCTCGATGGTGACCAGCCGCTCCTCCGGCGGAATGGCGCCGATCAGCGCCTTGGCGACGGTGGTCTTGCCCGAGCCGGTGTCGCCGGTGACCACCACCGTCTTCTTCGTTTGGACCGCCAGCGGGAAAAAGCGCTGCCAGTCCTGCGCCCGGTGCAGCGCCCTCAGCCGGGCGTCGGCGGGGGAGGGCTGGCGGGAGGAGGGCCGGGTGCGGGTGAAGAGGCCGCCGGCGGCCAGCGCGGCGACGGTGGGCGTGCTGCGGGACGGCCGGCGGATGGTCAGGCTGAGCGTGCCGGCGGCGACCGCCGGCGGGCGGGCGATCTGCACCCGCTCGCCGTCCGGCAGCACCGAGGCGCACAGCGGCTGCTGCGGCCCGACATCCTGCTGCGACAGGGCGGCGCACAGCGTGGCGATGGCGTCGAGCCGCTCGAAGCCGAGATCCGGCAGCGCGTGCCAGGACCAGACGCCCGCCCGCTCCACCCCGGCCTCGCCCGGCCGGTTGACCACCAGCTCGGTGACCTCCTTGTCGGCGAGCAGGGCGGTGAGCGGCTCCAGCAGCAGGCGCAAGGTGGTCTCGCCGGGGCGCGTGCCAAGGCGTATGGCAGGGCGCGTCATGGCGGGCCTTCGGCCGGCTGGAGGCGGTAGACGCTGGAGAAGTCGAGGTCGCGGGCGACGAAGACGCTGACCAGCTCGCCCTGGTTCTTGATCAGTGTGGGGGGCAAGTCGATGCTGCCGCGCAGGCTCTCGGCGATCACCGACTGGGTCCGGCCGGTGTTGATGGTGGTGGTGCCCTCCTTCGACGCCGCGGCCACGCCGGCCTGGATGGCACCGTCGACGAAGGACAGCAGCAACGCCCCGCCGAAACGCTGCCAGAAATGGCGGTCGACCGCGCCGTCGAGGCCCGAGCGCCCGAGCGGGTCGGTGGCCGGGCTGTCGAGCGCGATCACCACGCCCTGCGGCGTTTCGGCGCGGGTCCAGACGACGAACATCCGCTCCACCCCCTGGCGGACGCCGCCGCGGAACTCGCCGACCACCTTGGTGCCGCGGTCGAGCAGGGTCAGGCCGGTCTTGCCGAGAACGTCCTGCGGCACGACGCAGGTGACGAAGCCAGGCAGGGTGGAGTCCATGGCGGTCTGCAGGATGCATGGGATGACGGTGCCGGTGGTGAGCAGATAAGGTTGGTTCCTCAGCACGCCAGCCGACACCCCGCTCAGCCGGGTCGGCTGCAGGCGCGTGGCCAGGGCGCCCGCGACCGGCTGCCCGCTGCCGGGCAGGCCGGAAACATCGACCAGCGGCACGGTGCCGTTTGGGCCTCCCGGAGCGGCGGGGCCGGCCCCGGTTCCGCTGGCTGTGTAGACGAGCAGGCGCGGCGGGTGCTGGGGCGCCGTCCGGGCCGGGGCGAGCGCCGGTGGCGGTTCGGGCAGCGTTGGGGGCAGCGGTGGTGGGGGCAGTTGCGGAACCGCCAGCGCCGCCGGCTGCACAGGCAGCGGCGGCGGAGGTTCGTAGCGGATGGCCGGGCGTGCCACCTGCGGCGGGCCGTCCTGCGGTTTCAGGTTGGGCTTCTCCGCGGTCAGCAGGATGGCGCCGCAGGCCAGCACCGTGCCGGCGAGGAGCGCGCCGATGCCGGCCTTGCGGCCAACGGCGGGGGCGCGGCCGGCAACTTCGGAGACGTGGCGCTCGCCGGCAAGCGCGCCGCCGGGCGGCGGGGAGGTGGGATCGTCGGTCATGGCCCGGCGCTCCTGACGCTGCGGGTGAGGCTGGGCATGCCGGTTCCGGTGCCGGGATCGCGGCCGGCCGGGTCGAAGCCGCGGTTGACGATGCGCAGGACCTCCCGCCCGTCGCGCAGCAGGAAGGCCCGGGCGGTGGTCTGGACGATGGCAGTGTCGCCGGTCATGGTGGCGGGGACGATCGCCTCGGCGCCGTCCGGGGCCACCGCGTAGATCACCGGGACGCGCCGGCTGCCGGGGAAACGGAAGGCGGTCTGGCGGCCGTTGTCGCTGACCTCGGCCGGCTCCAGGGTTGCCGATCCCTGGGCGACGTAGCGCCAGTTGCGCGGCCCCTCGGCCCAGGCGGCGGCGAGACGAACCTGCGCGTCCCGCTCCCGCGCCCGCTCCGCCGCCTGGGCCCGGTGGGCGGCACGCTCGGCGCGCTCGTCCTGCGGGTAGCGGAAATGGACGGCGTACATGGCGCTATCGGTGCCCTCCCCGCCCTGCTCGGCGACGAGGCGCAGCTGGTAGGAGCGCAAGCTGCCGTCGGGGCGCCGGGTGACGACCTGGGCGTTGGTGGCGGCGCGCAGCTCGGTGGGCTTGAGGAACAGCATGTTGGCGGCTGGCTGGGCCAGCCAAGCCTCGGCGTCGCCGATCGCCACCTGGGTGATCTCCTCAGCCGGCCCGAAGGTGATCTGCGTCGAGTTGGTGGGACAGCCGACGATACGCACGACGTTGAGCGGGTTGTAGGCGACGAGCTGGACCCTTGGGTCGAAGCCGCCGGGCTTGGGCGCCTGTTCGGCGCGGGCGGCGCCGGCGGCGAGGACCGCGCCGAGCAACAGGCCGGCGGCCGCGGTGGTCGGGCGAAGGGGGATCATGGCGTGGCCTCCACGTCGGCGCGGTAGCTGGTGACGACGAAGCCGAGCGGATTGACGTTGATCGCCGAGGCGCTGAGCGGACCTGGCACGACGTCGAAGCCGATGGTGGCGACCATGCGCTTGACCGGCAGCGCGACATCGCCCTTGCGCTCGTGCTGGACGAAGCGGAGCTGGGCCAACCGGGGCCCGAGAAAGCTGGTCGAAACCCAGCGCAACGTCGCCGTGCCGTCGCGCCCGAGCACCACCTGCGGGCTTGCCGGGTTGGAGCCGCGGAATTCGGCGGCATACTCGGCCTGCACCGGCGGCGCCGACAGCAGGGCCACGGCCTCGAAATTGGCGGGCGCTTCGGCGGCGCTGTAGCCCTGGCGCAGCCGGACATACTGCCAGAGGAAATAGCGCTGCTCGGCCTCGGTGGCCTGCAGCGGACCGCCCTGCAGGTCGTAGACGCGCTCCACCGCCCCGGTGGTGTTGTCGACGCGGAAGACCAGCGGCACCACGCTTTTCAACGGGGTCAGGGCGGCGACGGCGAGTGCCCCGGCCAGCCCGACCAGGGCGCCGGCGGCGCCGATCGCCACGCCGGCCCGCGCCGTGCGGCGGTGGCTGCGCAGGCGGTCGGCCTCGTAGCTGGCGACCTGGGCGAAATAGGCGTCGAGCAGCGCGGGGTCGGCGGCGACCGGGCGGGCGAGGAAAGCGTCGGCGGGAGGTGGGGCGGTCATCGGGCAGCCTCCCCCGGCAGGGCGGGCTGCAGGTCGCCGGCAGCGGGCGTCCAGCGACCAGGATTGAGCGCGCGGTAGGGGCCCGAGGGCTCGGGGGCTCCCGTCTGGCCGGCACAGGCGCTAAGAGCGAGAAGGAGGGCGCAGGCGAGGCGTTTCATCATGATGCGGCGGCTCCTCAAGGCTTGGGCACGGCGCCGGTGGCTTGGGCGTGCGGGTGCGGACAAGGGGGGCTCAGAGCGGCGTGGCGCGGTCGGAGAGGGACCCGCCGGCCGGCGGGCGGGGCGGAGCGTGGGCCGGCCGGCCGGCGCCCGCGGCCCGCCAGCCGGCCGAGCCGGCGAGGTGCAGCGCGCCGAGCGCCCCGGAGCGGCCGACCCGGTGGCTGTCGCCCTGGGCGTCGACCCGGCTGTGGCCGGTGGTGCCGACCGCCCCCTGGGCGGCGCGGGCGAGCGCGCCGGTGTGGAAGGCCAAGCCGCCGGACAGCGAGGCGGCGAAAGCCGGCAGCTGGAAGGCGACATAGGCGGCGACGGCGAAGAAGATCATTCCGGCGAGCAGCACCTGGAGCATCACCATCGGGTCGACAGAACCCATGCGCACTATGGAACCCACAACCTCCTGTTCCACCGTCAAAACGATATAGAGCAGGATGATGGTGGTGACCTGCAGGATGACGCAGGAGATCAGCGACCCGATCCAGCGCTCGAAGATGGCGCGGGTGGCGGCGAACAACACCAGCGGGACGAGCAGCGGCCCGAGCGCGATGTAGAGCGCCAGGATCACCCGCGAGATCAGCCAGATGGCGAAGCAGAAGCCGGTGGACAGGATGGCGGCAGCCCAGAACAGCACGACGACGGCCTTCTCGGCGATGTCGCTCCAGCCCAGCGTGCGCCACACCTCAAGCCCGGCCCGCCAAGCCCGCAGCCAGACCTGATCGAAGGTATCGGCTTTCACGACGTTGACGGCGCCTGACGATGTCATCGCATCCGCAAGCGCTTTCGGTAGCATAGTAAAGAAGAAATCATAGACGTACTGCTGATAGACCCCGGCTCCCGTGATGAGCCAAACCACCAGAATCATCTTGAGCAAGCGGCTGAACATAATAGTGCCGGTTTCTACGGCTTCCCCGCGGAGAACCAGCAGGCCAGTCAGGCTGATGTACAGCACCAGAGCAATCCGCAACGGCGTAGCCACGAAGGTGAGGAGGGCATTGAGTACTTCAGCAACGGCCTGTATTAGAGGGGACTCTACTTGGGAAACGATGAAGGCGAAAATCTGCCACTGAACATCACCCATGGCCCGTTACCCCCTATTTTCTACCGGCTTCGATCAGCAGCGACCGCTTCGCTGCATCGCAGTTGGCGAGATTCGGGTCCCTGCGGCACATGATGAGTTTGCTCTTTCGCGTTTCCGGATCGCTTGACCAGAAGGCCGGATCATTGGGATCCATGGTTCCGGTGCGCGACCGCGCCTCGCGCAGCGCCACCTCGACGCTGGCCTGCTGGGCGTTGACGCAGTCGGGGTCGCGGCCAAGCCGGCCGGGATCGTCGAAGCAGGCGAGCTGGACTTGCGCGCGGGCCTGCGGGTGGTCGGCGTACCAGCTCACGGTGCGCGGCCCTGCGGCCGGGGAACCTTGCGCCGCCGCCGGCCCGGCAGCGAGTGCCAGGGCGAGAAGGGCGGACAGGGTCCACCGGAGGGATGGTGTCCTGGTCATCACTCAGCCTCCCCGCGCCTTGGCCTGGTCGATCAGCGCGTCGATCGATTGCCGGCGCCGTTCCTGTTCGCGCTGGTCCTGGTTGCGCATCTGCGCCTGCTGCCACAGCACCAGCGATTGCGCCTGCACCTGCTGGGCCTGGATGTAGGCCTGCTCGGCGTTGATGCGGGCGGCGAGGTCGGCCACCGCCTTGGCATCGCCGGCGCTGGCGAGCTGGCCCTCGATCGCCTGCAAGGCGGCGATCCGGCTGGCCGCCGACTGATAGAGCCCGCTCGCCATCGCCTGCGCGCCGGCGATGCTGGTGGCGTTGCGCTCCATCTCCCCGGCCTGGAAGTCGCTGCCGGATGGGGCATAGACGCGGTTGCGCTCCAGATGGCCTTGGGCGGCACTGCCGAAGCCGCCCGGCCCGAGCGAGGTGCCGGTCATCACCGCGCCCAACTCGCCGCTCTGCGCCGGCAGGGCATTGCGCAACGCCTCGACGTTGAGCTGGCGACCGAGATCGGTCAGCGCGTCGGACGGCGCATGGGCGACCGCCTGGTAGGTCTGCTGGAGCTGCTGATACTGCTGCTGCATCATCTGCAACTGCTGGGCCATCTGCTGCACCTGCTGGACCGCCTGGGCGAGGTTGGCCGGATCGATCACCGCCAGCTGGGCGCGGGCGGGCGGGGCAGGGGCCAGCGGGATCAGCGCGGCGGCGAGTGCCACGGTCGGGAGAGCAAGGCGTCTGGTCATCACCGGATCTCCATCCTTGGTGAGGGCGGTGTCATGTGAGGGCGCTGCGCCATTGGCGGCGGAACTGCGGCAGCCAGGCGTCGGGGGCCGCGCCATGCTCGGCGATCAGCCGCTCCATCAGCCGCACCGTGCCGGCACGCGCCGACAGCACCGCCACCAGATCGTCGAGCCCGCCGAGATCGAGCGCGCAAGCGACCGACGCCGTGCCCTGCTTGAGCAGGAAGCGCCGGCCGCCGACGGTGAGGTCCTCGCGCACCGCCTGGAACTCAGGGCCGGTCAGCTTCAGCCCGTCGCGGTAGTCGGCGGCGTCGGCGCGCGGGTTCGGCATCAGGATCTGCGTCGGGCACTGCTCGATGATCGAATGCGCAATCGGGCTTTTCAGCGCATCGGCCGGCGACTGGGTGCCGAGCACCACCAGCCCGTTCAGCTTGCGGATGGTCTTCAGCTTGTCGTTCACCAGGTCGCGGAAGCCGGGGTCGAGCAGCGCCTTCCAGAACTCGTCGATCACCAGCACCAGCCGCCGGCCGTCGAGCAGCCCTTCGATGCGGTGGAACAGGCAGGCCAGCACCGGGCCGCGGGCGAGCGGGTCGTCGAGCAGCGCGGTGACGTCAACCCCCAGAAAGGGGACATCAAGCGCCAGGGCGTCGGCCTCGTTGTCGAGCACCCAGCCGAGCGCCCCGCCGCGGCACCAGCGCTCCAGCCGGGCACCGGGGCCCATAGGGTCGGCCTGACCGAGAAAGGCGCGCAGCTCGCCCAGCGAGCGGGCGTCCGGCGGCAGCGCCATCAAGCAGCCGAGCCCCAGCTCGAGCCGCCGTTCGTCCTCCGGCGCCAGGCTGCCGCCCGGGTCGGTGACCAGCCCGGTGATCAGGCGCTTCAAAAAGGCCAGATCGGCCGGGCGGTTCGACAGCGCCTTCAGCGGCGCCAGACCCGAGGGGGCGCCGGCCGGCAGGACAAGGTAGGTGCCGCCGACCGCGCGCGCCAGAATCTCGCCGCCGCGGTCCTTGTCGACGAACACCACCTGCGCCCCCTGGCGCCCGGCGAGTGCCGCCAGGAACAGCATCAGCGTCGTCTTGCCCGAGCCGGCCGGCCCGGCGATGAAGACGTTGCCGAGGTCGCTCACCGTCCCGGTGGGGGCGTGCAGGTGGAAGCGGTAGGCGGTGCCGCCGGTGGTGCGCAGCAGGGTCAGCGGCTCGCCCCAATGGCCCTGCGCCGCCCCGGCCGGGTAATTGTGCAGGCTGGCCATGGCGGCGAAGTTGCGCGAGCTGATGGCACCGGGGCGGGTGCGCAGCCGCAAGTTTCCCGGCAGCTGCGCCCAGTAGGCCGCCTCCAGCGCCAAATCCTCGCGCGCCACCACCGCCCCGCTCTCGGCCAGATCGCGCCGGGCGCGCGCGGTGACCGCGCGCAGGCCCTCCAGGCTGCCGGCGAAGGTGACCAGGCTCAAATGGTGGTCGCCCATGACGAAGGCGTTGGAGGCCAGGAGATCGGCCGCCTCGCTGAGCGCCGTCGTCTGGCTGGCCGCCTTGTCTTGCGCGGTCACCATCTGGTTCTGCTTGCGGGTCAGCACGGCCTGGGCCGCCTGCTTGGGCAGAAAGCCGAAGCTCTGGGTCAGCACGCAGCGGTAGGGGGCGGCCAGCACCGCGTCGAACATGCCGGGCCAGCTGGTGGCGGGGTATTCGCGCAGGCCGAAGGCGGCGGCATAGCTGGAGCCGCCGGGTCCGCGGATTTCGATCGCCTCGCGGCCGACGATGACGCGGTCGGTGTAGATCGCCCCGCCGAGATGGCCGTTGACCAGCGGCACCGGCAGCGTCTGACTGGTCAGGATCAGGCGCAAGGCCTCGGCCGGCTCGGAGAACAGCACGCCGTTGCCCTCGCGCAAGCCCAGACGCCGCGGGGCATGGTCGTCGAGCTCGGCCAGCAGGGTGGCGACGACGGCGTCAAGCGCCTCCAGAGCCGCCGGACCGGCCGGGCGGGCGAGGTCGCCGCGCCGGCGCCGGGCGAACAGGCCGGCCAGCCGGCGGCGCTCGCCGGCCCCGGGCGGGCGCAGCAGCACCGAGAGGAACAGCCGGTTGCAGAACAGCCGGCCCACCAGCAGGCGCGCCCGGTAGGCGGCGTCGAGGTCGCGGGCGAAGACGGTCGCGCACGGGGCTGTGGGATAGCCGGCGCCGTCGTCCAGCGTGCGGACGGTGTGGGTGGCCAGCACCAGGCGGTCCGACGCAATGTTGCGCAGCAGCAGGTTGCGCCGGCTGTGACGGGCGTTGACCTCGTCGGCCGCCGCCGTCTCGAAGCCGGCGCCGCCGAGCTCGATCATGGCGAGCAGCGCGCCGTCGTCAAGCAGCAGCGTGCCGGGGGCGGCGTGGCCGAGATAGGGCACATAGGTGTCGGGTTCGCGCTCGCGCGCCCAAAGGGCGGTGTCAGGCATGGATGCGCACCTCCCGGGCGCTGCGGGCGGGACCGAGCGGCAGTGGGCTGACCGAGGAGCCGCCCCAATGGCCCGTGTTGCGGGCGCGCGCCTTGGTGTCGGCCCACAGCCGCAGCGTGCCGAACAGATGGGCGTCGCGGGCCACCAGGGCCCGCAGGGCATGGTGGAGGACGACGCCGATCAGCAGGTAGGCCGGGTTGCCGACCAGCACGAAGACGATGCTGGTGGCCATGCCGTTGACCGCCACCGCCTCCAAGGGCACGCCGCGCCACATCGCCGGCCGGGTGCAGGCGAGGAACAGCGGGTCTTCGGCGAGATCTTGGGCGTCCATGTCAGGCCCCGACGATCTGGGTGACGATCCAGGCGGAGGAGAAGATCAGCATGACGCCGAGCAGCACGCCGCCGGCGGTGCGCAGGCTGAGGGCTCCCATCAAGGCACCGATGCCGACGATGCAGATGGCGATCACCGCGATCAGGCGGCCGGCGGTGCCGGTGAGGATGTTGACGACGTTCTGCAGGAAGGTGGTGAGGTCGCCGCCGCCGCCGGCCGCCTGGGCAAAGGCGGGGGCCGCGGCCAGCAAGACCAGCATGCCGACGCCGAGCGCCGCCAGGCGGACGTGCCCGGTGCGGCCGGCACTGGCCTGGCGGGAAGCGGGCACGGCGGCAAGGGCGGGGGCAAGGTCGGGGGCCGGGCGCCGGGCGGGCAGGGAGCGGGAGTTGAGCATGGACGAACGCCTCCTCGGAAACTGGGGCTGGGGGCTGGTCGGGACGCCGGGGCCGGCCGGCGTCAGGGGCGGGCCTCCGGTGCCGGCGGGCGGTCCGGCGGGTGCGGAGGGGGGGCGGCCGGCAGTAGCGGTTGTCTGAGCGCGCGGTCGCGGCGGGCCCGCGCGTAGACGTCCCAGGCCGGCGGCTCCGGCAGGGTGGCGGCCGCGGGAGGCGGGGGGGCCGGCGGGTCGGGATCGGGACGCGCCGTCCCCTCCAGCCGGATCGCCGGCACCACGGTGGCAGCCGCGGCCTGGACGCGGGCGACATAGCCGTTGGCGACACCGCGTTCGGGTGAGCCGGTGTTGTAGCGCGACAGCGCCCGCACCAGCGCCTGCTGGCGATCCTCGCTGCCCCGGGGAGCGAAACCGCCGGCCAGCACCCGCGCGCCGGCGGCGATGTTGCGGCAGGGCTCGAAGGCGTCGGCGACGCTGAGGCCGAGCCGGGCCAGGGTGGCGCTGTTCAGCTGCATCAGGCCGAGATCGAGGGAATGGCCCCGGCGCAACAATGCGGTCGCCTCGGCCACCGCGGCGGCCGGGCTGCGCGGCCGGTGCGAGCGGCCAGCGCTGGCGTCACCGATCGCCAGCGGATCGAGGCCGCTTTCGGCCTGGGCGACGGCGGCCAGCGTGTCGACATGCACCCAAGGACCGCAAGCGGCGGCCAGCTGGGCGAACAGCGCCAGGGAGAGGGTCATCGCCGCCCTCCCCAGCCGGCAGGGGTGGGGAGGGCGCTAGCCCGGCGGTGCCGCTTCCGCCCGGCACAGCTCCGTGCCGCAGTGGGGCGGCAGCGGGCCGGCGACCGGCAGCTCCCGGGCGAGCGCCTTGTAGCGGGCGAGGTCGGGGTCGCCGGCGATGTAGACCGGGATGCAACCGCAAAAGCCGAAGTCGGCGCGGATGAGGGTGAGCAGCCGGTCGAGGTCGCGATAGGTGCGGTCGCCGCGGTCGTTCCAGGTGCGCAAGGGCAGGAAATCGCGCCGCCAGCTCGCCCGCAGATAGGCCAGATGCTCGACCACGCCGCCGATGCATTTGGAGACGATGAGAACGTTGCGGATGTGGCCGCCCTCCTGCAGGGCCTGCCTGATCTCCCCTTCCTGCAGCCCGCTTGCCAAGCCCCGCCCCCGCCGTTCCGCCCGATTGCCCGCCGGCAGGGCGGTGCGGCCCGATCGGCCGGCTGCCACCGGCCGGCGCCGGGGCCTGTCCCGCCTGCCGCTGTTGTCTTACCAGCGCAAGCGGAGCGGGAGCGAGTGGTCCTTGCGGATAGGCACCTCGTCATTCCGTGGGCCTCCCTTGGCAGGCCGGGCGAGCGGCTGCGCTGAATAGATCGTAGTGATTTTATGAAAACACCTTCGAGGATGATCCGCGGGAATGCATCCTTCACGGGAAAATGATTGCTGCTTGAGCAAACGAAAAGTTGGGACAAAAAGCGGGCCACGGTTGCTGATCCATGGCTCTTTCGCGCAAAGGTGGCGCGAATGGCTGTCGCCTTTGTAGTCGGTCCAGGGGAGGCGACAGTTCGCTGACGATGAAAGCGATTTTGCAAAAACCCATCCGCGCGCTCCCGGCAGCGGGGCGGTGCGGCAGGGCGAACCCCTTCGAGGAGGTCCGATGAAAACATTGGCCGTGATGAACGAGAAGGGCGGGGTCGGCAAGACCAGCCTCACCGCCCACGCCGGCTGGTACCTGGCCGAGCGCTTCCGCACGCTGGTGATCGACCTCGACCAGCAGGCCAACCTGACCGCCACGCTGGGCGCGCATCTCGGGCGGGTCGACAGCGTCGAGCTGTTCGTCCGCCCGACCCGGGTGCCGGAGGCCGGCCGCCTGACCGTCACCCGCTCGACCCGCGACCTGCTGGGGGTGGAAGGGGCGGAGCGCGCCTGCATCGCCACCTTCCGCGACAGCCTTGCCGCGATGGCGGCCGATTACGACGTGTGCGTGATCGACACCCCGCCGGCGCTGACCAACCGCACCTTCGGCGCGCTCCTGGCGGCCGACGCGGTGCTGGCGCCGGTCGGCATCAACGACTATTCGATCCAGGGGGTGGCCGAGCTGTTGCGCGCGATCAAGGGCGTGGCGCGGCATTACGGCCGGCCCGAGCCCCTGTTCCTTGGGCTGCTGCCCTCGATCTTCGACCGCAAGAGCCGGCGCGAGCGCGCGCTGTTCGAGAGCTTGGCCGCCGAACTCGGTCAGCTGCTGTTCCCGGGCCTGCTGGCCAAGCGCGACGCCTATGCCCGCGCCGCCAGCGACCGTGCCCCGGTGTGGGCGATGCCGGGCAGTGCGGCGCGCGAGGCGGCCTCGGAGATTCGCGGTGTGCTCGCCACCGTGGCCGAGCGGATGGAGCTCCGGCCATGAGCGCGCCGGCCAACCCGCGCGCCGCCTTCGCCGCGGCCAGCTTCGCCGCCTTGCGGGCGGCGGCGGGAGACGGGCAGGGCGAGGTGCTGCACCTGCCGCTCGCCGACATCGACGAGGACCCCGGCCAGCCGCGCACCGTCTTCGAGGAGGAGGGGCTGGCGCTGTTGGCCGCGTCCATCCGCGCGCACGGGCTGGTGCAGCCGGTTGTGGTGCGGCCGGCGGTGGACGGGCGCCACCGGCTGGCCTTCGGGGCGCGGCGGCTGCGCGCCGCCCGGCTGGCCGGGCTGGCGGAAGTACCGGCGGTGATCCGGCGGGAGAGGGACGGCGACTTCGCCGCCCAGGTGATCGAGAACCAGCACCGCGCGGCCCTGTCCAACAGCGATCTCGTCGCCGCCATTGCTCAGCTGGCGGCGGATGGCCACACCGGCCCGCAGATCGCCACGATCTGTGCGCTCAAAGCCTATGAGGTGTCGGCGTTCCGGCAGGCCGGCAATTTCCCGCCCGAACTGCGGGCGCGCATCGACCAGGCCGACATGCGGGCGCTCTACGACCTCTACCGGCAATGGCGCAAGACCCCCGACGCGGTGCTGGCGGCTCTGCCGGAGGCGGACGTGGTCCTCACCGTCACCGAGGCGCGCCGGATCGTCGGCGGCATCACCGGCCGACCGACCGGCAGCCTCGTTGTGGATCGGCCGGTGCCAGCACCCGCGGCCCCGGCCCTGGTCCATGACGCTGCAACCGCACCGGCAACCGCTTCGGCCGAGCTTCGTGCGGACGGCGAGGTTTTGCACGGTGCAAAACCCGACGTCCAGGAGGGGCATGGGCGGAGTGGGGGCAAGCCGCAGCCGACGGCAGCCCCGGGCCCATCGGCGACCGAGCCGGTGCAGCCCCCGGTGTTCCATGTGACGGCCGGAGACGGGGCGGAGGGCCGCCTGATCGTCGACCGGCGGGCGGGCGGGGTCGGACTGGTGCTGGTGGCCTACGCCAGCGGCATCGCCGAGGTGAACGCCGCCGACCTGCGCATCGTCCGCGTTGAGTGATCGGCCAATGCCGAATCCAAGTGTGTCAGGGGAGGCTTTGCACGGTGCAAACGCAAGCGGGTCTTTGGGGACATCGGGACCATGGAGGAAGGGGAAGGAGGGCAGGATATGTTTGGTGGGAGCAGGTTTGAAACGGGGCTGGCGTGATGCCGCCAAAGCCCGGACAGAAGATGGTCGGAGGCTATGTCGACGCCGCTCTGGCCGAGCGGTTCCAGGCTTGGGCGCGGCGGACCGATGGGGGGGCCTCTGCCGCGCTGCGGCGGCTCATCCTCCAGGCGATGGACGGTCAGACGCCGGCCGCGCCGAGGGGTGGCGGAGCCGGCCGGCAGGTCGGTGTCCGCTTCAAGGACGCCGAGCGCGCGGCCCTGGCCGAGGCAGCCCGGGCGCACGGCACCAGCCCGGCGAGCTGGCTGCGCTCGCTGGCCCTGGTGCACCTGATGGGCCGGCCGCAATGGAACCCGGCGGAGGTGGAGGCGCTGCGCGCGGTGTTCCGTGAGCTGCGGGCCATTGCAACCAGCCTCGACCGCAGCACCCGCACGCTGACCCGGGCCGTCGACGCCGGCCTGTGTGCGCCAGAGCACCGCGACGCCGCGCGCGAGGCCGGCGATCTGGTCCGAACCGAGATGCGCCGTGTTGTTGCGGTGATGACCGGCAACTTCGACTATTGGGGCCTGCCGGACGCCGAGCGCCCGGATGCGGCGCCAGGGGCGGCCGAGCGTGCCGCAGCCGCGGTCCGCGTGGCCGAAAAGCGTCGGAAGAATCGGCCGCGGCGGCTGGCCGCGCGCGGCCATGAGAACGGATGATGCGGGCGGGCAAGGGGGCGGCGTGACGCGCGGGGGGGCGCAAATTGAAGCGGTGCCAGTCGGATGGAAACCCGATCGAAGCGATCAGTCGTGGGTCTTCGTTCCGATCGCCGCCCAGGAGATCTCGTTGACCCAGGCAAGCCGCACGTCTTCCAGACCGGCGCCCGTCATCAGCGCCTCCACCTCGTCGCGGCGCCAGTAGTTGGCGATCTTCGGCAGCATCTGGTCGAAGACGATGGAGCGCAGATGGCCGAAGTCGAAGCGGCGGATCAGGCGAAAATATTCCAGCCGGTCCAGCCCCAGCCGCAAGGCCAGCCACAGAAGCGCGGTCGGCGGCAGGGACAGCGCATGCACCAGCCCGATCGGCAGGCGGCTGAACAGCGCCTTGCGCAGCGGGTCGGCGAAACGGACGATCCAGCCGTTGTTCTCGCGGCCATAGACCCAGATCATCACCCGGCCGCCCGGCTTCACCGCGCGCACCATGTTGGCGAGCGCCGTCTCCGGGTGGGCCAGATGGTGGATGACGCCGATGGAGAAGGCGAGGTCGAAGCGCTCCACCTCGTTCAGCTCATAGGCGCTCTGGCGGCGCACCTCCATGGCCGGGTGCGGCGCCAGCGTGGCGCGGGCGGAGGTGAGGCTGCGCTCGTCGATGTCGATGGCCAGCCCGCCGGCGGCGCCATAGCTCATCGGCCAGTGGCTGTTGCGCCCCATGCCGCAGCCGACGTCGACGAAGGTCAGGCCGCGCCAGTCCTCGGGCTTCAGGAAGGGCGTCCAGCGGCGGAACTGCTCCTCGTAGATGTCCTTCAGCTCGGCATAGCGGCCCCATTCGTAGCCGAAGCGGTCGGCCGACCCGCTGTGCACCGCGGACGCGGCGTCGGGGGCGGGGGAAGAGGGCGGCGCTTCGCTCATCGCGGCGGTCCGGTGTGGTGGCGGGGACGGAGGCGCTATCGGTAGAAGCCGGAGGGCGGGCTTGTCAAGCGAGGGGGCAAGAGGGAAGGAGGCGGGGGAAGGAGACGCGACTCTTGGCAGGAAACGCACCATGTTGACAATCTTTGCCAAGCTGTCCAGTCTCATGATGAAAAGCAGGAGGTGACCCATGCCCACCATGAACGTCAGCCTTCCAGAGACCCTTGCCAGCTTTGTCGAGCGTCAGGTTGCCAGCGGCGGATATGCATCGCAAAGTGAGGTCGTCAGGGACGCGTTGCGCCTGCTGCACCGTGAAAAGGCGGCGGAGCAGGAGAAGCTGGAGATGCTTCGGCGGGCAGTCATGGTCGGTTTCGAGGATTGGAGGGAAGGCCGCCTGGACGATCGGCCCATAGACGACATCCTCGACGAGATCGATGAGTAAGGGTGGTGGCGGCCTATCGGGTAACCGACGCGGCGAAGCGGGACTTCAGAATGGTGCTGAAGGAAACGCTGGAGCGCTTCGGGACGCATCAGCGCGAAACCTACAGGCGTCTGATCGCGAAGGCGGTGACGATGGTCGCCGAGGATCCCTGTCGCGGCGGTTCCCGGGATCGGGGAAGCGTCTTTCCAAGTCTTCGGGCGTTCCATCTGGAAACCGTAGCGGGCAGGCGGGGAGCCGCAGCCCATATGCTGTATTATGCCGTCGAACGCCCGCCAGGCGGAGCGGCCAGGGTCGTCATCCTGCGTCTGCTGCATGAAAGCATGGAGCCGGTCCGGCATTTCGCTGCCGAGCCGGATTCTGCAACAGGGGCCGCCATGGAAACGGATCAGCCGTCCGACCGGCGCTGATCGCACCAGCGCCGCCACATCAGCCGATAGGCGGTCTCCAGGTTGCGCATGAAGCGCCCCTCGTCACAGAGCGCCGACGTCCGCACCCGCTCGCGCATGCCCATGCGCAGCCGCATCAGGCGGGAAAGGTCGCCGGCCAGCCCCGCCGCGATCTCGGCGTAGCGGTCTGGGGTGGCGGCGACCAGCTCGGGCAGGCCGATGGCGGTCATCAGGCTGGCGCCGACGCGGGCGGCATGGCGCTCGCCCGCCAGCGTCACCAGCGGTGCGCCCATCCACAAGCAGTCGCAGGTGGTGATGGTGCCGTTGTAGGGATGCGGGTCGAGCGCGATGTCGATGCGGTTGTAGGCGGCCAGATGTCCGTCGGCGTCCTTGATGAAGCCGACAAGGTCGAGCCGGATCGGGTCGATGCCGGCGGCGGCGAAGCGCGCCCGCACCATGGCGGCGGTGCCGGGATCGGACAGCGGCCGGTCCTTCAGCAGCAGGCGGGCGTCCGGGACCCGCCGCAGCACCTCGGCCCACAGCGCCACGGTGCCGTCGGTGATCTTCGACAGCTTGTTGAAGGATCCGAAGGTGACGGCCCCGCTGGCGCCGGCCGGCAGCGGCACCACCGGCGGGGCGGCGGCCGGCGGGTGGAAGCACAGGAAGGGGGCGGGCAGCCGGACCAGCGTTTCCACCGCATGGGCGTCGGTCGGGCCGACCGGATCGCTGACCGGGTCGACGATGCGGTAGCCAACCGCTTTCATGCCGGTGCCGTTGGGATAGCCCAGCCACGTCACCTGTACCGGCGCCGGCCGGCGGGCCAGCATCGGCAGCCGGTTCAGCCCCGAATGGCCGGCGAGGTCGACCAGGATGTCGATGCCGTCGGCGCGGATCTGTGCCGCCAACGCTTCGTCGTCCAGATTGCCGACAGTGCGCCAGCCGTCGGCTTGCGCCTTGAACCGGGCGGTGTGGGCATCGGCCTGGGCATCCGGCAGAATCGAATAGCAGATGATCTCGAAGCGGTTGCGGTCGGCGCCCTCGAACAGGGGCGTCAGGAAATAGCCGCCGAGATGCTTGCGGAACTCGACCGACAGGTAGCCGATGCGCAGCCGCTTTTCCGGATCGGGTTTGTTGGTATGCGGAGCGGCCGGCGGCGGCGGCCGGCCGTCCCGGTCGCCGAACCGGGCATCGAAGCGCCGGTGCTCGGCCAGCAGGTGTTCGCCAGGCAGGTCGAGATAGTTGAGGCACAACAACCGCTGGCTGGCGACGCGCGGGTCGCCCGGCATCAGTGCCTCGGCCTTGTCGAAGGCCGCCATGGCGACGGTGGTGCTCCCGCACAGCTGGAGCGCCACGCCGAGATTGAACCAAACGCCGGCGCTCTGGGCGGGGATCGCGCGCAACGCCCGGTCCCAGCAGCGCACTGCCTCGTCCAGCCGCTCGGCGCCATAGGCGGCGGCACCCAACCCGACCAGGGCCTTGTCATAGCCAGGGCGCAGCGCGAGCGCGATGCGCAGGGCGGCGGCGGCTTCGGCCGGCCGCTTGAGGTCTCCCAGGACGATGCCGAGGTTGTTCCACAGCTCAGGAGAGCTGCCGTCCCGCGCCAGCAAGACCCGGTAAAGCCGCTCGGCCTCGCCCAAACGCCCGGCGGTCAAGGCGGCCAAGGCCTGTTTCATAACCTCACCCATGGGCAAGGACGCCGCGGGAGCTGGGGTGGGAGTGGGCATGGGGCGCGTGCCTCAGCCGGCCAGCCGGGCTTCGACCTGCTCGCACAGGTAATGGTAGAGGCAGATGTGGACCTGCTGGATCAGCGGGGTGGAGCGCGATGGCACATCCAGCAGGATGTCGCTCAGGCCCGCCATCTTGCCGCCGCCCTCGCCGGTCATGGCGATGGTGGTCATGCCCATCTGCCTGGCCACCTCGAAGGCGGCGATCACGTTGCGCGAATTGCCGCTGGTGGAGATGCCGAGGATGACGCCGCCCGGTTCGCCGTAGGCCTCGGTCTGGCGCGAGAAGACGGTGTCGTAGGAATAATCGTTGCTCCAGGCGGTCAGCACCGCCGCGTTGGAGCTGAGACAGATCGCCTTCAGCCCGCGGCGTTCCTTCAGGAAGCGGCCGACCAGCTCGCCGGTGATGTGCTGGGCGTCGGACGCCGAGCCGCCGTTGCCGCAGACCAGCAGGGCCCTGTTGGCGCCCAGTGCCGTCGCGACCGCATCCACCGCCGCCTCGACCCGGGCCGGTTCCAGGCTGTCCATCGTGCGGCGCAGGACATCGATGGCGGCGGTGAGACAGCCGTGCAGTGACAATGCTGAATCCTGGGAGTCCATGGGCGAAGTACCTTTGTGTGACCGATGATGCGTGCCGGTGGTGATGGGGCGGGATCGAAGATGGTCTGTGCGCCCCCTATGTGCAGCGGCCAGTGCATCCTATGGATCGCGGGGGCCTGTCAACTGCAAGCCGCGCAATGACGGCTTTCCCACACCGCCCGGAACGCTTATTTTCGGTTCCGTGCCCCGGCGGCGGGGCGAGGATGCCAAGGGTGGCCTATGACGACGCGGACGGTCCGGCTGGGCCCCCTCAGCGTGAAGATGTACTGCGCGATCGGCATGATCGCCGTGTCCTGGGCGCAACTGGAAGACATGGTGTCGCTGTGCATCTCGCGCCTTCTCGGCGCCGACCATACCGACTTCCTGCCCATCGCCTCCAACATGCAGGTCAAAGCCCGCTTCGACGCGCTGAAGGTCATCGCCGGCCTGCGGCTGCCGCCTGATGAGGCCAAGGCCCTGGTCGCCCGCTGCGACGAGGCGCTGGAATTGGGGCGGGAGCGCAACAAGATCCTGCACGGATCCTGGATCCAGGGCGAGACCGACGATGTCGCCATCCGCCTGAACTACCGCGCCCACGGGCGCATCTCGGCCGACGCTCCCGTCATTTCCGCCCGTGAGATCGCCGAGATCAGCGACCGCATCACCATGCTGACCGAAGGCTTCGCCCAAATCCTCCAGCGCCTCGGCCTGCTCGACCCCAAGAACCCAATGCGCAACCCCGTCCGTCCGCCGGAGAAGACAGCTGGGCCGTGATACCGGGCAGCCCTGTTGCAAGTTCGCGCCGGTTCCATGATCTTCCCGCCTCTCCGGCATGCCGGCGAACCTTGATGCGGTTGCAATGAGCCTGACCTCCCAAATACTCACGCGCGCCGTCGAACGGCACCGCGCCGGCTCCGCCGATGGCGCCGCCCCTCTCTACCGGCTCGTTCTCGCCCTCGACCCGGCCCAGCCGGACGCTCTTCACCTCCTGGGGCTGTTGATCCGCCGCCAGGGCCGCCTTGGCGACGGGGTGGTGCTGATGGCGCGCGCGCTGCGGGTGGCGCCGGGTCTGAAAGCGGCGCTCGGCAACCAAGCCCGCGCCCTCATCGATCAGGGGCGGCTCGAAGACGCGATGGCCCATTTCCGCCGCGAACTGGCGGTCGAGCCGACCTGCCGGGAGGCGATGGCGCAGCTGGGCGGCGATGCCTTGGCCAGGGGATGCCTTGACGAGGCCGAGCCGTTGCTGCGGCGTGCCCTCGCCCTGGGCGCGGACGGGCCGGACGGCAAGGCTCGGCGCGCGCTGGATCGCTGTGCCACCGCGCGGGCCTTGAGTGCCGATGCCGCCAACCCCTCGTTGCCGCCGGGCCTGGTGGTGCGCGGCGTGTTCCGCGACAGCAGCGGCTACGCCTACAAGGTCCGCCGGTTCGTGCATCATCTGGTCGCCGCCGGCATCCGGGTTCGGCTGGTGGATTTGAACCACGGCGATGTCGACCTGCTGTCCGAGGAACAGATCGACCCGCTGCTGCGAACGCTTCACCAGCCTGTGCGGGCCAAGGCCGTCCTAAGCTTCACCACGCCGCCGGCCGTCGAGAGGGTTCCCGGGCTGAAGACCATCACCTACACCGTTTTCGAGGCAGCGCAAATTCTGCCCTCCTGGGCGGCGTACAGCCGCCGTCACGACCATGTCGTCGTGGCGACGGAGTCCTCGCGTGCCGCATGGCTGCGCGCCGGCCAGCCAGCCGGCCGGATCCATCTCTGCCCCGAAGGGGTGGAAGCGGTGCCGGAGGGACTGATCCATCCTATGCCCGTGGTCGATGGCGTCGGACGGCGGCTGGCGGACTTCCCAGTGCGCATCTTGAACGTCTCCGACTTCAACAGCCGCAAGAACCTGGTCGGACTGCTGCGGGTCTGGCTGTCCACCACCAGGCCCGGCGATCCGGCTGCGCTCGTCTTAAAACTCGGCAAGGGGGGCCGCATTTTGGAGGGCTTCCAGGCGCTCCTGCAGCAGGCCGTGGCGGAGACCGGCCGCAGTCTTCTACAGGCAGCCCCGATCTTTCTGGTCGAGGCGCTGCTGTCGGATGCGGAGATGCTATCGCTTTATGCCAGCGCCACCCATTACTGGAGCATGTCGCACGGCGAGGGCTGGGATTTGCCGATGACCCAGGCCGGGGCCATGGGCCTCACCTTGCTGGCTCCCGACCACAGCGCGTATCAGGCCTATCTGGACAGCCGGGTGGCCCATCTGATCCCCAGCCGGGTCACACCCGCCTTCCACGGCTATCAGGGCCAGGACTGGTGGACTCCCGACGAGGACGAGGCCTCCCGCCTGCTGCGTGCGGTGGTCGACGATCCCGACGGAACCCGCCGGTCGGCGCAGGCCCATTTGCTGGATCGGTTCAGCTGGAAGGAGGCGGCCGGCCGGCTGGTCGCGCTTTTGAAGGAACTGGACGCCCTGTGATGACCGTCTCGCCGCCGGGTCCCGCCACGCTGTTCTGCTGTTTGGCTCCACCTGATTATTACCCCCGGCCGCTGTTCTCGGAACGGGAGGTGTTCTGCGGCCCCGGCTGCCCGACGGTGGAAGGCGGCGACGGCTTCGCCTCGCTGAACACTCCGCCCGGCGAATATGATCTGACGGCCGTCGTCGCCCGCCTGCCGGTGCATCAGCGCCCGGAGCTGATCGTCGTCAAGGCGGACGCCAGCCGCGACAATCTTCCCCGCGGCCTCGACCGCCTGCCGGGCACCAAGGTGCTGCTGGTCGGCGACACCCACCATTTCGCAAGCCCCCTGCGCACGCTGCTGGCCTATGGCGCGATGGAGAGCTTCGACGCGGTGGTGCTCGACCACACCCGCCAGCATGCCCATGCCTTCCTGGAGGCCGGGTTCGACCGTGTCTACTGGATTCCGGCGGTGGACTATGCGTTGCGCCGGCGCGACATTCCCGCGGCTTCCGAACGTCCCCTCACCTTCGTCGGCCAGATTGGCGCCTTCCACCCCTGGCGGCGCCATGTGCTGGACCGGCTGGTGGCGGCCGGGCTGCCGCTGACGGCGATGCGGGCGGCGCCGGAAACGGCGGCCGACATCTACGCCGCTTCGCAGGTCACGCTGAACGTCTCGCTGAACGGCGACCTCAATTTGCGGGTCTTCGAGGCGCTGGGCGCCGGCGGCTTCCTCATCACCGACGCGCTGTCGGAAGAGGCCGGACTGGAGCGCTGCTTCACCCCTGGCCGCCATCTCGTGACATATCGCTCGCCCGACGAACTGGTGGAGCTGGTGCGCCATTATCTCGACCACCCGGACGAGGCGATGGCGATCCGCCGGGCAGGCCAGGCGCATCTGCTGGAATTCCACAGCCCGCAGGTCAAGCGCGCCCAGTTCTTCGCCGCCGTGTTCGACGACCGTGTCGATCCGGCGCTGGAGGTTCGCGGAGAGCGGCGCGGGCTGGCGCCGCTGCCGGCCCGGAGCATCGGTTTCCGCCGCCGCCTCGCCGCCTATGAGGCGTTGCAGAAGCTTCAGCTGACGGCGTCGCGGCTGACCATCCACGCAGACGGGCAGGACGGAACTGGAGGCGGCTTTGCCGCCGACCTGCGGACCATGGCCCGCGACCTGCCCCGTGTGGTCTTCGCGGATCCGGACGCGGGTTCCGAACCGGTTGCCCTGCCGCTGCCGCCGTCCGCCGACCGGGTGCGGGACGACGCGGTGACGCTGCTGCCCTGGCCCGACCGGGCGGAGACCGACCGCCGGATGGCCCGGCTGTCCGGCGCCTCCGTCCTCTGTCCCACCCTGTCGTCGCGCGACCATGCCACGGCTGCCGCCCATCTGGCCGGTTGGGGTTTCGTGCCGACCGAACCCGGCGGCATCCTGTTCCAGTGCGCCGACGCCCTGCGCTATGCCGGTTGCTCGCTGTCCGATCCGGAGTTGGCGGCGGAACTGGCGCCGGAGCTGCGGCATGCCCGCCTCGCCGCGCTGGAGCCGATGCTGCGGACCGCCGAGCAGATGGTCGGTGTCGCCCGGCTGGCCGCCCGCTTCGGCGAGACCACCCTGGCGGAGCGCTTCCTGCTCGGCGCTGTCGGGCTGGACCGCCAGCAGCCGGACGCACTCGCCGGGCTGGCCCGCCTGTATGCGGTGGGCGGACACCCGCTGGAGGCATCCATCTATCTCGGCGAGGCCCGGCGCGCCGCCCGGCTTGCCGGAACAGCGGATCCCGCTCCGGACTTGGACGCCGACGCGCTCGCCGACGCAACCGGCGGCCATCCGGGGCTGGAGCGCTACCGCAGCCTGTTCCGGCAGGCGGCGGCCCCCTCGACCGGGCGGCCCCGCCGCATCCTGGTGGTCACCAACCTGTTCCCGCCCCAGGAGTTCGGCGGCTACGGCCGCAAGCTGTGGGAATTCTCGGCCGAGCTGATCCGCCGTGGCCATGCGGTGAAGGTGCTGACCGCCGATGTGCCCGACCTGACCCGGCCGGGCATCGCCGGGACCGAGGACATCGAGGCGCATGTCGACCGTTCGCTGACCCTCTATGGCACTTGGAAGGACGGGCGCGCCTTCACCCACGACGATCGGGACCATTGTGTCGAACTGATCCGTGCCAACATCCGCCGCGTGCTGGAGACCGCCCGCGACTTCGGCGCCGACGCCTGTCTGGTCGGCAACCTCGACCTGCTGGCGACCGAGTTCCTCGACCCGCTGACCCGGCAGATGGGCGTCCCGGTGCTGCATTGCCTGGGCAACCAGCATCCCGGCTACGCGCCGGAGGCGGCCCCCCGCTCGCCGCTCTACCGTGCCGGGCCGGCCAGCGGCTGGGTGGCGGAGCGGCTGGCCGCCGGCGGCTACGGCCTGCCCGCCACGGTGATCCACCCCGGCGCCCGCGTCGATTACTTTCACCGCGCGGTGATGCCGTCACCCGACCGGCTGCGCATCGCCTTCGCCAGCCTGTTCGTCAGCTACAAGGGGCCGCAGACGCTGATCAACGCGCTGGGGATTCTCCATCGCGAGGGCATCGACTTTGACTGCACCTTCGCCGGGGAGGCGCCGGACGCCGATCTGGCCGCCCGCTGCCGCGACTTCGTGGAGCGCAACGGCATGGCCGGCAAGGTGCGCTTCACCGGCTTCCTCGATCGCCGCGGCCTGTCCGACCTGTTCGCCCGCTGCAACGTCCTGGTCTTCCCCAGCGTCTTCCAAGAGCCCTTCGGCATCTCGCAGGTGGAGGCGATGGCCGCCGGTCTGACCGTGGTCGGCAGCGGCACCGGCGGCAGCGGCGAGGTGCTGCGCGACGGCGTCGACGGGCTGCTGTTCAAGGCGGAGGACCATCAGGCGCTCGCCGACCGGTTGCGCCGCCTGGTCAGGGACCGCGCCGCCTGGCTGCGCATGGCGCTGTCCGGCCGCGACCGGGCCCGCGACTTCACCGTTGCCCGCTCTGTCGACCGCATCGAGGCGGTCTTCGAGGAACTGATCGCTCGGAAGACGGGGCCATGACGGCATCTTGGCGGGGGCAAAAGGAATTGGGGCGGGACAGCATCAAGCAGGCGGGTTTGATATGGATCAGCACAAGTTCCGCCATGTGATCGGCGGTATCGCCGCGGCCTGCGCGATCGATCATGGCGCCCTCAACCGCGAGCTTTGCGCCATCGAGGCCGCCGGCGACCGGCAGCGCCTCTACGATATCATGGCGCTGCTGATTTCCCGGATCGGCGACGGGGCGGAGAAAAGCCGGCTGGCCGACGCGCTGGTCGACTGCCGGCCCGACGACGAGGCTCTGTATCTCGCCCTGGCGCACCGGCTGGCTTACGCCGGCATGGGGGTCCTGGAGCGCGACCCGGCGATCCCCCGGCAGGGCATCGCCATCCTCGGCCGGGCGTTGGAGCGGGCGGCGCCGTCTCCCCTGCGACCGCAAATCCATGCCAACCTGTCCTTCCTGTTCAACGAGGCCGGCCGTCCCCATCTGGCGGAGGCCCATGGCCGCGCCGCGGCCGGCTGCAGCAACGCCATCTTCCATCTCTGGCTCGGCGAGGCGCTGTTCCGGCAGGGAAAATATGCAAGCGACGGGCTCTGCGCCATCGACCTGTCGCCCCTGTCCTTCCGCCGGGCGGCCCAGTCTCTGGCGAAGGCGGACGCCGTACCGTCCTTCGAGCAGACCGGGCGGCATGTGGTTCTGGTGTCGGTGGACGCCACCTATTTCAAGCGCTACGCCGTGTCGCAGATCCTGAACCTCCACGCGCTGGGCTCGGCGGTCGCCGTCCACTACCACATCATCAACGGCGACGCCGAGGTCGCCCGGCTGATCGAGCGGCTGCGCGGCATCGTCAGCGCCATGCCGGTCACCGTCTCGCACGAGAGTTGGGCGGTGCGCGGGGAGGCCATCGACAAGCCCTATTACGCCTCCTCCCGCTTCCTCATCGCGGCAGACGCGATGCTGCGGCACAAGGCCGATGTGATCGTCTGCGATGCCGACGTGCTGTTCCGCGAGAAGCCTGAAGACATCGTCAGGCTCGCCGGCGGCGCCGACATCGCCCACACCGACTATCGCGGCGAGCCGCTGTGCAGCCGCTACAACGCCTCCTTCGTCCATTTCCGCCACAGCCGCAGCGGCTATCTGACGCTGCTGATGATGGCTGACTTCCTGAAGACCAACTTCGAGCGCTGCTACATCTGGATGATCGACCAGGTCGCCTTGTTCGCCTGTGTCGAACGCGCTGCCCAACTGCTGGGCAGCGAGATTACGCATGCCGCCTGGCCGGACAGCGTCCTGCCGCCGCGCGCCGGTGACGCGCTTCCGCTCGTCCTGACCGGCGCGCTCGCCGGAAAGCACGGCAACAGCCCCTACAGTGCGAAGCGGGACGAAATCCTGCGGGCATACGGGTTCTGAAAGGGGCAGGCGCCGGTGAGAAAAAGGGTCCGGGTTCGCCACCCCTTTCGATTGGGGAATGAAAGGTTGTAGAGTGGCGGAGCCGCAGTCCGCGGCGCGGATTCCCTTGCGGCCATGACCACCATTCTCCCAGACCTCTCCGACGCCCCGGCCGGCACGATGCCCGCCTGCTCCTGCCTGCTGTGCAATGCAACAAGCTGGGGCGCCGACTGGAGTGCGGCCCCCCTCACCGCCGGGATCGACCCACAAGGCGCGCTGCCGCAGGGCGCCGCCTCGTCCACCGTCCAGGCCCTGCTGGCGACGGGGACGCCGCGCTGGGGCAGCGGCGGGGTCGGCAGCGGGGCGACGGTCACCTACAGCTTCATGGAGCAGGCGCCGTCCTACGCTTCCACCTCGGACACCAGCGGGTTCGCGGCGCTGTCCGCCACGCAGCGCGACGCGGTGCGGCAGGCCTTCGCCGCCTGGAGCGCCGTCGCCAACATCTTCTTCGTCGAGACCTCCGACAGCGCCAACAGCGGGCAGGGCGGGTCGATCCGCATCGGCACCAACCGGCAAAGCTCCAGCGCCGCCTACGCCTATTATCCGACCGGGTCGCTCTATGACGGCGGCGGCGACATCTATCTCGCCAACAACACCTCGACCAACACCAGCCCGACGCCGGGAACCTACGGCTACCTGACCATCCTGCACGAGATCGGGCACGCCATCGGGCTGAAGCATCCCGGCAACTACAACGCCACCGGCGGCGGGGGCGAGCCGCCCTATCTGTCCTCGGCCGAGGACAATTACCGCTACACCCTCATGTCCTACAACCGGCACCCCAGCCTGGGGTTGAGCGGGCTGGCGACGGGGCCGGCGCTGTACGACATCGCCGCGGCCCAGTATCTGTACGGCGCCAACACCGACACCCGCATCGGCGACGACCGCTATGTTTTCGCCAGCAACACCGTGGCTTTCAGTCAGGCGATCTGGGATACCGGCGGCACCGACACCATCGACGCCGGCGGGCAGGCGTCCGCCGTCACCATCGACCTCGCTCCCGGCGCCTTCAGCTCCATCGGTCCCAACGGATCGGGCGGGCTGGCGGTGGGGAATCTGGCGATCGCCGCCGGCGTCACCATCGAGAACGCCACCGGCGGCGCCGGCAACGACATCCTGATCGGCAACACCGCCGCCAACCTGCTGATCGGCGGCGGCGGTGACGACACGCTGACCGGCGGAGCGGGCGACGACACGCTGCAGGGCAACGGCGGCATCGACACCGTGGTCTACAACGGCAGCCGCTCCTCCTACACCGTCACCGTCACGTCCGACGGCGCCACCATCTCCGGCGGCGGCGAGGGGACCGACACGCTGACCGACGTCGAATTCGCCCTGTTCGCCGACACCCGGATCAGCCTGACGCCCCCGGCGGTCACCGCCAAGGCCGGCCGGGTTTCCATCGGCTCCTCGATCACCATCGCCAGCCTGGTGACGGCGGCCGATCCGGCCGGCGGCCTCGTCACCCAATATGAGCTGGTCGACAACACCAGCGGCGCCGGCTCCATCATGGTCGGCGGGGTGGCTCAAGCCACCGGCGCCGTGGTCTCGCTGAGTGCCGCCGCCTTCGCCGGCGTCACCTTCGCCGCCTCCTCCCTGACCAGTCTCGACGAGCTGTCGGTGCGCGCCTACAACGGCGTGGCGTGGAGCCGCTGGGTCGGCTTCATCGTCGCCTCCCGCCCGGCCAACCGGCCGCCGTCCGTCCAGGGCGACAAGACCCTGAACGCCCTGGAAAGCGGGCCGGCCATCGCTCTCGGCATCGACCGGCCGAGCGACCCGGACGAAGGCGACAGCATGACGGTGACGCTGACCCGGCTGCCCACCGCCGGCACGCTGCGGCTGGCCAACGGCACCGCCGTCGCCGCCGGGATGACGCTCGGCACCGCCGATCTGGCCGGCCTCACCTATCAGGCGCCATCCGGCACCCCGTCGTCGCCGGGCTCCTTCGCCTACACCGTCACCGACAGCCAGGGCGCGGTCAGCGGCCAGACCGTGACCTTGCGGGTGACCCCGCTGGCCGAGACGATGGCCGGCTTCGATCCGCTGGCCTATCTCGCCTCCAATCCCGATCTTGCCGCCGCCTTCGGCAGCGACGCCACGGCCGCCCGCGAGCATTACCTGCGCTTCGGCAGGGCGGAAGGCAGGGCGGTGGCAGCCTTCGACCCGCTCTCCTATCTGGCGGCCAACCCGGATCTGCTGGCTGCCTTCGGCTACGATCCTGCGGCGGCGAGCCGGCATTATCTGGCCTTCGGCCGGCGGGAGGGGCGCTCGACCGGCAGCTTCGATCCGCTGGCCTATCTGGCGGCGAACCGCGATCTTGCCGCCGCCTTCGGCACCGACACCGTCGCCGCCACCCGCCATTACCTGACCCTCGGGCAGCGGGAGGGGCGCGGCACCCGCTTCGACGCCTTCGGCTATCTGGTGTCGAACCCGGATCTGTCCGCCGCCTTCGGCCTGGATCCGGCGGCGGCGACCCGCCACTACCTGACCATGGGCCGGTTTGAGGGGCGCAGCATCACCTTCGACAGCCTGGGCTATCTGGCCGCCAACCCCGATCTGGCAGCAAGCTTCGGCACCGACACCGCCCAGGCGGCCCGGCATTACCTGTCCTACGGCCAGCGGGAGGGGCGCGGCAGCAGTTTCGACGCGCTTTCCTATCTGGCGGCGAACCGCGATCTGGCAGCAAGCTTCGGCAACGATCCCACACGGGCGGAGGAGCATTACATCCGCTTCGGCCGTCTGGAAAACCGCGCCACCAGCTTCAACACCCACGACTATCTGCTGGTCAACCCGGACCTGCTGAGCGTCTTCTCGGCCAACGAGCAGCAGGTGAAGCTCTATGTCGTGCTCTACGGCAACACGCCGCGGCGCGACGCCGGCGGCTTCGATGCGCTGAGCTATCTGGCCGCCAACCCCGATCTGGCAGCGCGCTTCGGCACCGACACCGCGGCGGCCACCGCCTATTACCAGTCCACCGGCCAGACGGAGGGGCGGCCGACCCGGTTCAACGCGCTCGCCTATCTGCTGGCCAACCCCGACCTCAGCGCCGCCTTCGGCAGCGACCAGCAGAAGGCGCTGATCCACTTCATCACCTATGGCCGCAACGAGTCCCGTCCCAACCCGATCGGCTATGTCCGCCCGCAGTCGGCCGGGCTCGCCATGGCGAGCGACGGGCTGCTGGCCGCCGCGATGGGAGGATAGGGCGCGGCTTCCGCCTCCTGACCGGTTTCCGTCATGTCGGCTTCCATCAGGGGCCGGCCGTGGAGATGCGTCGCCGCGGCAGGCAGCCGGCTGAACAGAAGGTCCACCTGGACGCAGCGGCCTGCCCGGTCGAAGGTCGGATGGTTGGTCCCGGCAAGGCCGAATCCGTGTCCGGCAAGATGCTCGATGACGGCATGCGCCAGCGGCTGGCCGTCGTACAGCGGCAGGAAGGAGACCTCGACATACACATGGTCGACGGCCGCGAGCAGGCGGCCGGCCCCCTGCAGGGCCTGCAGCTCGCCGCCCTGCACGTCCAGCTTCAGCAGGACGGGCCGGGCGAGGTCGTCCGGAGCGATCAGCTCGTCCAGCGGGCGGACCGGCACCGTGATCGTTCCGACCGCCTCCGACCCGGGAGCGAAATCCGTCTGGCCTCCGGCGATGGGCAGCAGCGACGAGCAGTCATGACGCCGCGAGACATGCAGCGGCGCGTTCGCCGTTCCGGCGCCGGCGGCCACCCGGTACAGCCGCACGCGCGCGCTGTCCGCGAACAGGCGGGTGAAGACGGCGGCGGCGGCCGGCAACGGCTCCACGGCATGGATGGCGGCGTTCCGGTACAGCGAGGCGGCAAGCAGGGAGAACTGGCCGGTGTTGGCGCCGACGTCGATGACGGTGGCGACGGGCAGGGCGCCGAGGATGGTGCGGTGTTCGATGGCCGCCGCCACGCCGAAGCGCAGGCCGCGGCGGAACGCCGGATTGCCCAGCAAGCGGACCAGCTTGCGCGCCTTGCGCCAGAATGCACCGCCCATCAGGCTCATGCCGGTTCGCCGCTGTTCCGGTGGCGGTCCGAGGTGTTCCAGGACTGGGCGTAGCCGACCCCGAGGATCATCGCCAGCATGGCGGCGATGGCCGGCATCTGGGCACTGAAGTCGACCAGCCCATGGGCGCCCAGCAGCGTCGCGGCGCCGAGCGCCGCCGCGGGATATATTCCGTCGCGCCGGCGCACGATCAGCCCGCGCACGCACACCCCGAAGATGACGGCCAGACACAGGTGGAAGAGGGTCGCCGCCGGAAGGCCCAGGTCCAGCCCCAGTTCCAGCGGAATATTGTGCGCGTAATCCCAATCGACCGCACGGGACAGCGACGCGTTGCGGTACAGACGGAAGGTCGGGGTGAAGGCGCCGAGCCCGGTGCCCGTCAGCGGCGCGTCTTCGATGGCGCGCATCGTCAGATGGTATGCGTTCAGCCTTTCCTCGTCATAGTCCTGGGCGGTCTCGTTGGCGAAGCGCTGCACCATCCTGTCGCCGCTCATGCCCAGGATGGCGAAGCCCATTCCCAACACCAGGAAAGCCGACAGCAGCCCCGTCCGCGGACGCACGATCCTGCCGGTCACGAGCGCGATCATGAGAACGGCCAGTGCGGCGCCCGTGCTGATGAAGGCGCCGCGCGAATGCGACAGCAGCAGCGCCGACCCGAGGATCACCAGGGCCATCAGATAGGGCAGGGCATGGATCAGGAAGGTCTCCGCCATTTCATAGGCGCGCGGAGCGCTCGGGCGGGAAGACGGCCGCAGAGCGTGCAGGAACAGCGCGAAGCAGAACACCATGCCCAGGCCGGCATAGGCACCGTAGGCGTTGCGGTTGACGAAGGTCGATGTCAGGTCGTCGACGTAGGCCCACTTGCTCATCCACAGGATGGTCCTGGCGCCGGAGAAATAGGTGGCCAGCCCATAGACGGCGTACAGCGTGCTGGCAGCCGCCATCAGGATCAGCGCCTCCCTTGCACGCTTCCGGTCACAGGCGAGCTGGACGGCAAGCCAGAAGATGCCTCCATAGGTCGCCAGCCGCAGGATCGCCGCGCGTGTCATCGCCGGATCGGCGGACACCGTCCCGACCACCTCGCTCGCTCCGACGATCTCCAGGGCCGGCTGCGCCGCCATCCACAGGGGGTGCCACAGTTCCGAGGGAAGCAGGGAGGATGCCTGCGCGCAAGCCCAGGCCAGCACCATCGCGAAAGGCACGGCCACCGGCCACAGGCGGCGGAAGGGCAGGGGGGCCTGTGCCTTCCCGACCACCGCCAGCACTCCCCAAACCCCGCACAGAAGCCCGACCGTCACGGCCATCATGCTCCACGCCCAGGGGCGGTTGGCGCCCAGCGGGAGGGGCGCGAGCAGGACGACGACCATCAGCAGGCGAAAAATCAGCGTGTTTCCCGTCAAGTTTGCAAAGTCTCCAACAATCCTGCGGAATCGTTCCCAAGCCCGCCGCATCATACCCGCAATGGCGGTGCCATGCCTACCGCCATCGGCGGAGCCGATAGGCCGAGAGGCGTGCTCCGCCCCTCGAAAGAGGGCAGACTCTTGGGCGGGCTGCCGGGCCCTTCCAGACGGGGCCGTCAGGAGTCATGCCGCCGTACATTTCAGAATTGAAAGAGATTGAGTCAAATTTGATTTGCCCAAAAGCAGGAGTATTGTCGCAAAATGCCCTTGCAGGTAGTAAGTCTTTCCATCTTCCGCCAATTCCAGCGAGGCGTGCCCGCGTGACCAGTCGTGAGGCTACCGTTCATCCGATGCTGAAGACGTTGGGCTACCCGGTCCAATTGGCCCGCCTGCGCCGAATGCGGCATGTCGCGCTCCTGGCCTCCGATCTGGCCATGCTGCTGATCGCGTTCGCTCTGGCGGCGCTGCCGTCGCTCGCCGTGAACGAATGGATCCTGAAGCGGCCGTTCCTCGACATGTTCGGCGAGGACACGGCGCTGCGCCTGATCCAGTTCGGCGGGTTCGGCATCGGTCTGGTCCTCTGGCTGCTCACCCAGGGCCATTACCGTCAGCGCCTGCCCTTCTGGACCGAGGTGAAGCACATCATCCTCGGCTGCATCCTGATGCTTCTGTGCGACGGCTTCCTGATGTTCGCGCTCAAGGCGGATTTCTCCCGCCTCTGGCTGGTCCTGACCTGGATGGTTTCGGCGGCGCTCCTGCCGCTGGGCCGCCGGATGGTGGCCGGGCTTCTCGACGCCTGCGGCTGCTGGCGCATCCCGGTGCTGATCGTCGGCAGCGGCGAGGAGGCCGACGATGCGAGCTACGCGTTGCGGTCGGAACCGTCCCTCGGCTACGACATCCTCGGCACCGTCCCGCTGTCGTCCCTGCTCGACACCGTCACCGGGCGTTCCTGGGCTGCCGTGTATGAAACGCACAGGGCGCAGCTGGTGGTGCTGGCGCTGTCCAGCGCCGAATGCGTGGAGGACAGCGACCTGATCACCGATCTGGTGTGCGAAGGGCTGCCCTTCGCCATCGTGCCGCCGCTGCGCGGGCTGCCGGTCCTGGGATTCGACCGGTTCTACTTCTTCAGCCACGACATCATGATGATGATGGCGCGGAACAATCTGGCGCAGCCGATGAGCCGCGCGCTGAAGTTCTGCTTCGACTTCGCCGTGGCGGTCGTGCTCATGGTGCTGCTTCTGCCGCTGTTCGCCGTTTTCGCCGCCCTGATCGTGAAGGATGGCGGCCCGGTGCTGTACGGGCACCGGCGGATCGGCTGCAACGGCCGCCCCTTCACCTGCCTGAAGTTCCGCACCATGGTCGGCGACAGCGACCGCATCCTGTGCGAGCTGCTGGAGCGCGATCCAGCGGCCCTGGCCGAATGGCGGAGCACCTTCAAGCTGAAGAACGATCCCCGCGTGACCGGGATCGGGCGCTTTCTGCGGGCCAGCAGCCTGGATGAGCTGCCGCAGCTCCTGAACGTCCTGCGCGGGGAGATGAGCCTCGTCGGGCCGCGGCCGGTGACGGCGGACGAGCTTCACAAATACGGGCGCGACCTCGCCTTCTATCTGCAGGTGCGTCCGGGGATGACCGGGCTCTGGCAGGTGAGCGGCCGGAACGACAGCAGTTACGAGCAGCGGGTCCGCAGCGATGCCTGGTACGTGAGGAACTGGTCCCTGTGGCACGACATCGCCATTCTGGCCAAGACCATGCCGGTCGTGCTGCGGCGCGTCGGCGCCTATTGATCCCCGGCGCAGGCGTCGTTCAGCACGCGGAGGAACCGCGGCCCGATCCGGTCGATGTCGAAAGTCCGGGCCGCGTAGTCGATCTGCTTCTCCGCGCAAGATCTGCGCAATGCCGCGTCCTCGTACAGCCGGTGCGCGGCCGCCAGGAACGCCGCCTCGTCGCCGGGGTCGACGCAGAGGCCGGCCGCTTCGCCCTCCACCAGCCGGCGCGCGAGGTTGGCGGCCGGCAGCGCGCCCAGGATCGGCCGGCCGGCGCAGAAATAGCTGTAGACTTTGGAGGGGACCGACAGGGCGCCGGCGTAGGCCTCCAGAAGGACCACCAGGGCGTCCGCCGATGCCAGCACGTCCGACAGCCGATCCATGGGCTGGAAATCCAGGAGCACGAGGTTGTCGAGCGCCTCCGCGGCCTTGACCTCCTCCAGCCAGCGGCGTCCCAGACCTTCGCTGACCACGACGATCCGCACGCGCGGGTCGTCCCGCCAGGCGCGCGCCAGATTGGCGAGATGCCCGGGGTTGTGCTTCATCCCCAAGGTTCCGCTGCACAGGAACACGAAGCGGTCGTCCAGCCCGTGGCTCCGGCTCCAGCCGTTGCTCCTCGGGCGTGGCGTGATCTCGCCGTAGGGAGCCCAGTTCTCGATCACGGTGCTGTGCGGGTGGCTGAGGCCGCGCCCCGCCAGGGTGGACAGGAAATCCGGCGAGATGACGACCAGCCCCGCCGAGTTCCGCATCGTGCCGAACTCCATGTGCGCCAGCAGGCGCAGCGCCGCCCAGCGCAGCGGCCTCGGCTTGCGCTTCAGGATTTCCTCGGCCCCGACGGTGAAGATGTCCTGCACCCAGCACACCAGCGGTATGCCGTCCCGTTTCAAGCGCTTCAGCAGGCGCGACTGGGCCGCCGGCGGGGCGTTGGCCGACAGGACGACATCCGGCCGGAAGGCGGCGGCACGCTCTGCCAGCCGGCCGCCATAGGCGCGGTCATGCAGCCAACGCCGGTGCAGCACGTATTTGTCAGGACGCCGGCCGACGCTCACCCCTTCCACCGCGAAGCCCGCCGGATCGTCCGCATCCCGGACCAGGCGCCCGTGGGGGGTTTCGGCTTCGGCGGCATAGAGATGCAGCACCTGATGTCCCTGCGCCGCCAGCCAGCGGCTGAGCTGCACCTGGAAGGTATGGCCGGCATAGTCATGCACCAGGATCCGCCGGACGGGCCCGGCGGTGGAGGCCCCTCCCGGCGCCCCTCCCGGCGTCCCTGCCGAAGTTTCGGTCGCAGGCTCGCTCACCGGTCGCGCGCGTTCTGATCCACGAGTCCGGCAATCCAGCGATAGGTGTGCTCCAGACCGGTCCGCAGCGGCTGTTGCGGCGCCCAGTCGAGCACCGAGCGGATCAGCCCATTGTCGGACCGGCGGCCGCGCACCCCCTGCGGGCCGGGAACATGGCGGATCCGGACGCGCTTGCCGGCGACGGCTGCCACCTCCGCCACCAGCTGGTCGATGCTGACCATCTCCTCGGACCCGATGTTGACGGGCTGGCCGAAGTCCGAACGCATCAGGCGCAGCGTCCCTTCCAGGCATTCGTCGATGTAAAGGAAGCTTCGGCTTTGCCGTCCGTCGCCCCAAACCTCGACCTCGCCGCCATCCTCGGCGCGGGCGACCTTGCGGCAGACCGCCGCCGGGGCCTTCTCGCGGCCGTTGTCCCAGGCGCCTTCCGGACCGAAGACGTTGTGATAGCGTGCGATGCGCACGGCCATGCCATGGTTGCGGCCATAGGCGAGGTAGAGCCGCTCGCTGAACAGCTTTTCCCAGCCATAGTCGCTGTCGGGGTTGGCGGGATAGGCGGTGTCTTCGCGGCAGACCGGCGCCTCGACGCTGGTCTGGTTCTCCTGCGGGTAGATGCAGGCCGAAGAGGCGTAGAACACGCGGCTGACCATGCGGCGCCGGCACGCATCCAGGACGTTCAGGTTGATCGTCGCGGAGTTGTGCATGATCTCCGCATCGTTGGCGCCGGTGAAGATGTAGCCGGCGCCCCCCATGTCGGCGGCGAGCTGATAGACCTCGTCGAAGCGCGTATCCACCGCCGTGCGGCACAGGTCGGGATCGCGCAGGTCGCCGACGATAAAATCGTCGGCCGGCGTCTCGCCGTACTGCGGCAGCTTGAGATCGACCCCGCGAACCCAATGGCCGTCGCGCTTCAGCCTCTTGACCAGATGTCCGCCGATAAAACCGCCGGCGCCCAGAACCAGTATTTTCGCCATGTCGATATTGCACACGGAATTATGTCAGCCGGAGATTCGGCTCTATGACGCCCCGGCCTTCACCGCAAAGCGCAGACGCGCTCAGGTCGGGCTGGTCGTCGTCGGGGTGAAGGGGGGGATGATCGGCTGATTGTTGTTCTGATTATTTTTCTGATTATTGTTCTGGTTGTTATTTTGATTATTATTTTGGTTGTTGTTTTGATTGTTGTTCTGTTCGGCGGCCTGCTGGGGGTTGTTGTTCGACCGGGTCAGGATTTCCGAAACCTGTGTGGCGTTCGTCGGATTGCTCTGGGCGAGATTGCCGTTCTGCGACGCCTGCACCAGTTCGCGCGTCACCGTCTGGGTCGCCGTCGGCACTGCGGCGGCGACCGTCTGGCTGCTCGCCGCCTTATAGGAATTGTCCATGACGGTGATGGCCGCCTGGGGAGAGGACTGATAGACGGCCGGGTTGGAGACGATCTGCACCGTCGCCACGGCGATCGACGCCACCCCCTGCGGCGCGATGCGCTGCGCTTCCGGGTTGACGATGATGCGGGCCGCCGTGGTCGCCACCTGCATCGACTGCTGCGCCGCGCCCTGAGCCACGGGCTGTGTATTCACCGCCTGGACCGCCGTCGCGGCGACCTGGACGGCGGCGGCCGGCGAGGTGGTCAGGATCTTTTCCGCCGAGGAGACCGCCTGGTTGGCGATGGAGGCGACCAGCGTCGGGTTGCTCGTCGTGACCGCGGCCTGGATGGAGATGGTCGCCAGGTTCGCCGTGGCGTCCGGCGCCAGCCGCTGCGCGTCGGGCTGCACGAAGATGCGGGCGGCGGTGGTCACCACCGTCGTCACCTGCTGCGGCGAGCTCTGGGCGACGGCATTGGTGCGGATGCTTTCCACCGCGACGGTCGCGATCTGCACCGCGGCCTGGGGATTGGTCTTCAGGATGCGCTCGGCCGCGGCGACGACGCTGGTGGCCAATGCCGCCGTCCGCTGCGGGTTGCCGCCGCTGAGCGTGGCGATGGCCTGGGACACCGCGCCCGGATTGCCGGACTGGATGGCCGCCTGCAGCGCCGGGGGCAGGGTGTCTGCTCCTGCGGCGGCGGCCCTGTTGCCCTGTGCGCCATTCTGCGCCATCGCCGGCATGGCCGGCAGGATGCCGATCAGAGCGGCCACCGCGAGCGTCAGAACACTGCCCCTGTTCAACATCCGTCCCCTCCAAATCCGGAACCACCACGCGGATTTAAAACCACGCGGAATTACCGTGGCCCGACGACCACCGATCGATCCCCGTGGCCCGATCCCCGTGGCCCGATCCTTCTGGCCCGGCAGTCCTGACGCGGCTGCCTGCAATGCCTGATCTTCCTTACTAACACAATCCTGCGACGGAGCGAATATGGATTGAATGCGAATCAGGATTGAGCCGCTCCGCCGTTTATACGTCTTCCGGATGCAGATCAGAGCCGCCGCTGCAGCACCCGCACGATGTCGCCGGGCAGGATGGGGGTCCGCTCGGTGGCGCGGTACTCGTGCTGGTCGCCGTCGATCGTGCGGACCAGAACCACATCGCCTTCCCAGGCGCGGTAGTCGTATCCGCCGGCGCGCGCCACGGCGCTCAGCACCGTCAGGCCGTTGGTGTAGGGGAACTCGCCGGGCTGACGAACCTCGCCCAGCACATAGAAGGGGCGGAAGGTCTGCACCTCGACCGCGGCCTTGGGATCCTGCAGGTAGGCGTCCTTCCTCAGGTGGTCCTCGATGCGCTTGGACAGCTGCTTGGCCGTGATCCCGCTCGCGGGGATGTTCCCGATCAGCGGCAGGGACACGTTGCCGGCCTGGTCGATCGTGAAGTCGCCGGACAGTCCCGCCTCGTTGAAGACGATCAGCCGGACGCGGTTGCCCGGTTCGAGCAGATAACCCTCCGTCGGATTCCCCGGCTTCATCGGCGCCTGGTCCGCCGGCAGGCCCGGGGTCATCGCGCATCCGCCGAGAAGAACGCCGGCAAGGACGCCAGCCATGACGATGCCGCGCAAAGGTTTCGCATCAAGGAACGCCAGCATGGACGACGAACTCTCCACTATGAGAAAAGCCACGGACGGCAGGCACGCCGTCGGGACGGCGCGTCAGGGGTCGGCATGGCGCCCTTATACCCCAATATCGTTAGTGAAACGAGTGGTTGCCGCTCAAGGCGAGTGGATGGAATGAATTTGTTCGCGAAGATGATGTCCCGGCTGGGGCCCCGCTCGCCGAATCGCGGTAACGGCGGCCTGCGGGTGCCGAGCGCTCCGGAGGGGGCCTGCGTGTATGCGGTCGGCGACATCCATGGCGAGCGCAAGGCCCTGGACCGCATGCTCGCCGCCATCGCCGCGGATGCGGAACGGCAGCGGGCGAACGGGCTGGACGCGGTCGCCGTCTTCCTGGGCGACTACATCGACCGCGGCACCGACAGCTGCGGCGTGCTCGACCGGCTGTGCCGCGACCCGCTCGCCGGCGTGCCGTGCCGTTTCCTCCTGGGAAACCACGAGGCGGCGATGCTGGACTTCATCGAGGATCCCGTCCGCGCCTCGGAATGGCTGAACTACGGCGGCGCCGAGGCGTTGGGCAGCTACGGCATCCGCGCCTCGGTCGGCACCAGCGATCCCGCCCGATGCCGGGCGCTGCGCGATGCGCTGATGGAGCGCCTGCCCGACGAGCACCTGGCGTTCCTGAAAGCGCTCGAGCCCATGGTGGTGCTGGGGGATTACGCCTTCGTCCATGCCGGCATCCGGCCGGGCCGTCCGCTCGCCCGCCAGCGGACCGACGACCTGCTGACCATCCGCGAACCGTTCCTGTCCTGGCCGCACCCGCATGAGAAGACCATCGTGCACGGGCACACCATCACCCGGTCGCCGGAGGTGACTGCGGCCCGGATCGGCATCGACACCGGGGCCTATGCGACCGGAACCCTGACGGCCCTGGCGCTTTGCGGCACCGCGCGCAGCTTCATCCAGGTAACCGCCTGACGGATGGCCGCCCGAGAGGGGCGCCGGAGCCGGGCGGAAAAGCCCTGGGGCTGCCGAAGGCAAGGATGTGCCTGGCCGTCCCAATACACGCTAGTGGATAGTGCAAACGCTCTGATGTATACCACGGATGAGGATGTCCAAAAGTGTAGGGGGCGTTAGCGCTATGGGTGAGGTGTTTGCTGCGGAGGTCACTGTTTCGTCCTCATCCATCGCTCCGAAGCGTCGTCCGGGGCGTCGTTCGGGCCTCGGGCTGCTTGGATGCGCCGCCCTTGCCGCGGGGATGGCCGCCTCCGGGCCGGTGTGGGCACAGGTTGCCGGCCAGACCGCTCCCGGGCAGGACCCGCGGAAGGCGCATTCCGGCGCCAGGGTGACCACGGAAACCAACCTCGGCACCGACGACGAGCGCCGCAAGGACGACTCCGAGCGGATGCACGACTCCTACGACCCCAAGGGCATCGAACTCGGAAGCTTCCTTCTGCTGCCGAAGCTCGAACTGGACACCGCTTACAACAACAACGTCTTCGCGCAGAATTCCGATGCCAAGTCGGACTTCCTGAACACCGTGCGGCCCGAGTTCAAGCTGCGCTCACGCTTCGCCGAGCACATGCTGAATTTCTCGGGCATGGTCGAGAAGGTCAAGTACCACCGTTTCAGCAGCGACGACCAGCTGAACGCCCAGGCGGACGTCGACACCCGTTACGATATCGGCGCCGCCACGGAGGCCAACGCCTTCCTGCAGGCCTACTCCCGGCACGAGGAGCGCGGCAGCCCCGACGATGCCGGCGGCACCAAGCCGACGCCGACCAGGGGGCTGACCCTGCGGTCGAACGTCAAGCACAAGGAAGGCAGATACACGCTGCTGGCCGGCATCGACGCCGACCGCCGCCTTTACGAGAATGTGCCGGGGACCTCCGCCTCGGTCATTCCCAACGAGGATCGCAACCGCTGGGAAGTGACCGGGCGCGTGCGCGGCAGCTACGAGATGTTTCCGGGCTATGCCGCGGTCACGGAGTTGTCGGCCAACACCCGCAAGTATGATTCGAAGTCCGACCGGAGCGGGTTGGAGCGCGACAGCCACGGCTACCGCGCGGAAGCCGGCCTCGGCGTCGACCTGAGCCAGCTGCTGCGCGGCGACTTCCTGGTCGGCTACTTCCGCCAGGACTACAAGGACTCGAGTCTGAGCGATCCGTCGGGCCTGTCGATCCGGGCCACCTTCAACTGGACGCCCGACAAGCTCACCATCGTCGTGCCGGCGCTCGAACGGTCGGTTTCCGAGACCATCACGCGGGGCGCGTCGTCGCTGGTGCGCACCACGGGGTCGGTGCTCGTCCGCCACGAGATGCGGCGCAACCTGATCCTCACCGGCATCGCCTCGGTTTCCCGGGACGAGCTGGAGGGCGTGAACAACCAGGATGCCTGGCTCTATGAGGGGCGCATGCGCGCCACCTACGCTTTTACCCCAGAATTGTTCGTGGCGGGTGAAGCAGCATACAAGCGCAAGGATTCCGAGCTGGACACGTCCTCTTATCGGCAGACGGTGTTCTTCATCCGGCTCGGAGCGCAGCTATGACGGGTATCTGGTCTGGAGTGTTGTGGTGAGTCTTCTGAATCTCGTCAGCCCGTCCGAACGCGAAGCCGGGGCGTCCCGGGCCCCCGATTTCCAGGAGGAGTTCCGCAAGCGCGTCCGGTGGGCCTGGCGGGTCCTGTGGCGTGGCAAGTTCCTGGTCCTTGCCATCCTGCTGGCGGCGCTGGTTCCGACCGTGCTGTATCTTCAGCAGATCACGCCCCGCTATACGGCCGAAACCCGGATCATGATCGAGGCGTCGCAGGTCCGCAACGCCCTGGCCGACACCATGATCCGGCCGGAGTGGATCAACGACGTCACCGTTCAGACCGAGGCCGACCTCATCTCGTCGCGGATGCTGGCGCATCGCGTGGTCGAGAAGCTGGGGCTGGCGAATGATCCGGAATTCAATCCCAAGCTGCGGGCCCCCAAGCCTCTCGACAGTTTCCTCAGCTCGCTCAACCCGCTGTCCTGGCTCGCCGCCAGCCTGCCGTCGAACGAGGCGGAGCCGTCGACCCTCAGCGAGTCCTCCCGTGCCGAGATCGAGCAGGCCGCTCTGGTCCAGAGATTCCTGGGCGGGCTCCAGGTCGCGCCGCAGCGCCGCACCCTGATCATCGCCGTCCGCTACACGTCGGAAAGTCGCGAGAAGGCGGCCCTGATCGCCAACACCATCGCCCAGCTCTATGTCCTGGACCGCCTGGAGGCGGGCTTCGAGGATACCCGGCGCGTGGCCACATGGCTCGGGGAACGGCTCGAGTCCCTGCGGCGCGACGTCGTCAGCGCCGAGGCCGCGGTGGAGGAGTACCGGGCCCAGCACGGCCTGCGCCGCAAGGGCGAGCAGCAGGCCACGATCAACGAGCAGCGGCTTTCCGAACTCAATTCGCGCCTCATGATCGCGCGGGCCGATCTGGCCCAGAAGCGGGCGCGGCTGGAGCAGGCGCGCCAGCTCATGCGCTCCCGCGGCAGCGTCGAGGCCTTTTCCGACGTTCTGCAGTCGCCGCTGATCCAGCGCCTGCGCGAACAGGAAGCGACGACGCAGCGCGAAATGTCCGATGCCCTCAAGGTCTATGCGGACCGGCATCCGCGCATTCTCGGGCTGCGGGCCGAGCTGAACGAGATCCGCGGCAAGATCGCCCATGAGGTCGACAAGATCGGCACCTCGCTGTCGGCGGATGCCGAAGCCGCCGCCGCCGGCGTGCGCGCGCTGGAAAGCGACCTGAACGGGCTGCAGCGCCAGTCCGACGTGGCGGGCGAGGCGGAGGTCCGCCTGCGCGAACTCGAACGCCAGGCGGAGGCGAACCGCGGCCTGTACGAATCCTTCCTCACCCGCTTCAAGCGCGAGGACCAGCAGGAGCGGATGCAGAGGGCCAACGCCCGCGTCGTGTCGCAGGCCGACATTCCGACCTCGCCCAGCTATCCGCGCAAACTGTCCCTGCTCATGGCCGTCGGCATGGTGGCCCTGATCGGCGGCGCGGCCCTGGTGTTCCTGCTCGACCGCCTCGACAACGCCCTGCGCTCGGCCGACGAGACGGAGGAACTGACCGGCCTTCCCACCCTGGCCATGGTTCCCTACCGGCGCGGCCGCGACGTCTCGCCGGTCAAGGAGATCCTGGAGCGCCCGCGCTCGGCCCTCGCGGATGCCGTCCGCAGCCTCCGCACCAGCCTGGAGATCGCCGGCGCCGGGCAGGCCCCCGTCATCATGATCACCTCCTCGGTGCCGAAGGAGGGGAAGACCTTCCTGTCCTTCTGCCTGGGGCTGATCTATTCGAAGATGGGAGGCCGGGTGCTGCTGATCGATGCCGACGTCTACCGGCCGCGCCTGCACACGCTGACCGGTACGGACGGCGAGCGGGGCCTGGCGCAGGCCTTGCTGGGCGAGGCGCAGATCGGGGATCTGATCCAGCACGACGTCGCCGGCACCCTCGATTTCCTGCCGGCCGGCCGTGCGCCCGACCTGCCCGAACTGCTCAAGGGGGCGGCCATCGAGGAGATGCTCAAGGATCTGCTCACCCGGTATGACCGCATCATCATCGACTCGCCCCCCGTCCTGGCGGTCGCCGACACCCGCGTTCTGGCCCGTCTTGCGAACCGCGTCATCTATCTGGTGCGCTGGAACTCCACGCCGCGGGATGCCGTGCGCAACGGCATGAAGCTGCTGAACGGCGTCGGGGCGCCGGTCCATGGCGTGGTCCTGTCGCAGGTCGACCAGCGCAAGCACGCCCGCTACGGCTATGGCGATTACGGACAATATTATGGACGCTACCGCGACTATTACGCCGAGTGAGCGGGAGGGGCGTGCCTCCGCCCGCCCTTCCGGAGCCAGGAAGCCGTCGTCGCCGGTCTCCGCCCTGCTCGGGGCGCTGGCGGGCGTCCTTCTGCTGGGCCTGGGGGTGCCGCAACTGGCGGCCGCCCTGTCTGCCCTCGCCGCCGATGACGAACTGCAGGAGGTCCGCAGCGGCAACCCGCCCTCGCCGGAGCGCCTCGCCAAGGCGAGCGAGGCTCTGGCCGCGGCGAACCGCTGGGACGGCAGCGGCGAGCGCGAGGCGGCGCGCGCCGTGCTCTTGACGGCCCAGGCCGAAGCGGCGCCACCCGGTCCGGATCGCGACCGCCTGCTCGCCGAAGCCCTGGCCTCCGCCAGGACGGCCGTGCAGCTCGCTCCCGGACAGCCCCATGCCTGGGCGCATCTGGCCTCCCTGTTCGAACGGGGCGGCGACCGCAAGCGGGCGGTCGAGGCGCTGCGCCTGTCGATGCTGACCGGCGCTGTGGAACCGGCTTTGATGATGTGGCGGCTGGAGATGGGCTTCCGCCTGCGCAGCGCCATGGATGCGGACAGCTTGTCGCTTCTGCGCCGGCAGATCCGGCTGGCCTGGGTCATCATGCCCGACGAGGTCGCGACGCTGAGCAAGCGCCCGGATGCCTATGATCTGGTGGACGAGTCCCTCTCCCTGCTGAGCGAGGAAGAGATGGCGCATTATGTCAGGCTGCACGGCAAGCGCTGACGGCTGCGGCCATGGCGGCGGTCATGGCTGCGGCTGTAGCGGCGGCGGTCACGGCCGGTGGCTTGCAGCCAGCGGGTCCGTGGCGTGGAAGAAGAAGAAATTGTTCACATAGCCGGGGGTCCCCGGCGGCGCCGTCTGAAGGGACCGCGCATCCACATCCCAGGGAAGCGGACGAAGCCGGCCCTCCTCCTGCCGGAAGCGGCGGTAGCCGGCCGGTTCCAGCAGGGCGCGCACCCGATCATGGGCGCCGGACCGGTGCCTCTCCTCCACTTCGATCATCAGCCGCGGGCGGTCGCGCAGAATCAGCCCCATGGCGCCGGCAATCACCGCGGCCTCGTGCCCTTCCACATCGATCTTCATCAGGCCGACCTGGTCCAGCGCCTCTTCGTCCAAGCGGACGGTCTGCACCGTCAGCTGGACGTAACCGGGCTCGTTCTCCAGGGCGAAGATCGGATTCTCACCCGCGATGCTGCCAATTCCCGAATTCCCGCTTTGGAAGACGAGGCGGGCGGTGCCGCTGCTGTCCGACAGGGCCACGGATCGCAGCCGGATGTTGGGGCGGTTCAGGCGGGAGATGGTCGGATGGCATCCGGGATTCGGTTCGTAGACGACGACCCGTGCCGCATGCAGGGACAGCCAGTAGGAATATTCCCCGGCATTGCCGCCGACGTCGACGGCGATCCGGCCGGGGGGGCACAGCGGCCCCAGGGTGAAGAATTCCCGTTCGAAATGCCGGTCCCGCCGCCAGATGCGGAATTTGAGCCACCACAGCGGAAAGCGATGCTCCAGATGGCGGGCGAGCCGCCGTTTGAGCGTCCCGATCACGGTCTTTCCTCTGCCCGAACCTCTGGCCGAAGCCGGCTGCGACCCATCGGACCCATCGCCATGATGGCGGCGACGAGGATCAGGAGGTTCATGACCGACTGGATCGTCACCTGGGGGCCGATGTCGGCGATGTCGGAGTTGCAGTAGGTGAAGTAGAGCGTCGAGAATCCGAACGGCATGAAATAGCTTCTTTCGCCATCCCCATAAAGCAGCCGCAGGCCGGTCAGATAGAAAAATAGGACAAGGATATTGATCGGGATGAACAAAAATCCTCCGAAATAGGCATAAGTCTCTGCAAAAACTCCATAATTCATGTTAGAGAACGTGTGCAGGATGGTGAATTCAAGAATTTCGCCTCCCCGCGGCGGGCGTTCGATGCCAAGCGGCTGCAGGATGACGTTGGGAATGGTGTAGAGCAACTGTGCCAGGAAGGTCTCGCCGCCGAAGGTCCCGCTATCCTGGACATAAGCGACCACCTCATCCAGCGGGTTGGGGCTGAAACGGTCAAGAAAGCCCAGGGGTTCGCCATAGTAAAGGCGGGTATCCCAGCTGTAGTAAACTCTGTTCAGCTGTTCTTCGCGCAGAGTGCGTCCGAACGGATCCAGCAGGTCGGATGCGATGTTGAAGGTTTCCTGAAGAAAACCCATGACCCCCAGGCCGCGCTCGATCCCGCGCTGCAGGTCGATCAGGGGGAAGATGATCGCCTGCATCATGCCGACCATGATCAGCACGGGCGCCATATGCCTGAGCCGGATTTTTCCGCCATAGGAGAGATAGGTCGCGATGAAGGCGATGCCGCCTCCCAGCATGATCAGCCGGACATTCTCCCAGAAGCCCTGCAGGACCGTGAGGAGCAGGGTCGCCAGGACCCAGGGATCGATGAAGCTCTTTCCCTCCGACAGCACCGCCCGCCGGGCCGTCGTGGCCGCCACGGCAAGCGGAAGGAGGTTCGCCATATAAAGCAGCAGGACAAACCCCTGTCCTTCCTCGTACATCGTGGCTCCCGCCCGGTTCAGGCCGGCCAGATGCCGCGCGATGATGGAGAACAGGGTCAGCAGGGTGGCCAGGATGGCCAGACCGGCCAGGAAACGCGGGTCCTGGGGCGGGGAGACAAGCCCGGACGACCGTCCGAACAGGACCCGGACCGCCATGCCGGCGGCCATGAAGACCAGAACACCCATGAGCAGGACGAAAACCGTTCCGACCGGGGCCTGGAGATGGCTGTCCGCCGGCTGGCCCACGAAGATCTTCACCCATTGGGCGATGAAGAACAGCTTGCTGTACGAGGCGACGAACAGCAGCGATCCCATGCTGGAGATCCCGCCATTCATCCGGATCACCATCGGGGTCAGCAGGAAGATCGCCAGCGATATGAGGGCGAAAAGCGGCGAGGTGCCCAACGCGAGCTGGAGCAGGAAGGTCAGGACCGAGACCACCTTCCAGCCGTCAAGCGATTGTCCATGGTTGTTCGCCCGCCCCGCCACCGTCGCCCCCGAAAAAGCATCCCCTGAAAGCCGCGGCAGTTCAGCGTGAATCGAAGCCGGACGCAAGGATCATGCTATGGTTGAAAAAGCGGACATTCCCTCGATCGGTGGGCTGAATCCGTTTGCGACTGCAGCCAGTTGCGATTGTAATTGACGGAACGGGTGGCCAGTTGCAGCATTCCGGCCTTTTTCCCGTTTTGTCTGGATGACGGCTTGGTCACCGAAGCGCGCAAGACGAACGCCATCCGCGGCGACGCCTTCATGGAGCGGCATTTCTCGGGCCGTGTGCTGGACATCGGCTGCGGCGATGATCCGGTGGTTCCCCATGCCCGGCGCTTCGACCGGCAGGATGGCGACGCGAACCGCATCCTGGACCATCTCGCGCCGGCGCAGTTCGACTGCGTCCACAGTTCGCATTGCCTGGAACACATGTCCGACGTGCCCGCGGCCCTCGCCCAATGGTGGGCGCTGGTGAGGCCGGGCGGCGTGCTGGTCCTGGTCGTCCCCCATGAGGATCTGTACGAACAGGGCGTCTGGCCGTCCCTGTTCAACAGCGACCACAAGGCCAGCTTCCGCCTGGACAGCCCGGCTAGCTGGTCCCCCGTCTCCCATGAGCTGCGGGCGCTGCTGTCCGCCCTGCCGGATGCGGTGATCGAGGAGATCGCCGTGCAGGATCACGGCTATGACCATGGCCTGCGCCGCCCGATCGGCGTTTGGGGCCGCTGGCTCCACGCCCTGGGTTCCTGGCGCTCCGCCGTCATGCGGCGGCTGTTCGGCGGGGGGGCGGCGTTCGGATGGGCGGACCGCCTGCTGATCCGGCTGGAGCAGCGGCTCGGCCGGCCGGTGGCCCAGACGGACGGCGCCGCCCTGGCGCAGATCCAGGCGGTCGTCCGCAAGACGGCCGCGTCAGGCCCGCCGGCGGCGTAGCAGCGACAGCGGCGACAGCACCCCACTCCACAATCGGGCCCACAGCCCTGCCCACAATCGGGGCGGCAGCAGGAGCGGGACGGCCAGCGGCCCGACCAGCAGGGTCCAGACCCCTCCGGTGACGACCAGCTGGGCCAGGGTTTGCGGTGCCATCAGGGCGAACAGCCCGGCCGCGGCCACGCCCGCCAGGACGGTCCCGCCGATCCCCGCCAGAACGGCCGGAAGCAGATGCGCGCGGTGCAGATGGAAGATCCGGCATGTCCGCCGCAAAGCCAGACCGCCGACCGCGGCCAGTTCCGCGACGCCGACCGCGATGCCGGCCCCCAGGGCGCCGGTCCAGGGGATCAGGATCAGGCACAGGGCGACGCTGAGGACGGCCTGGAGGAGGGATGCCACGACAAGGGCGTCCGCATGATCCGTCAGCCGCAGCAGCGCGCTGCTCAGCAACCCCGGCACGATGAACAGACAGGTCGCCAGGAAGATCGAGGCCAGCAGCGGATCGAAGGCGATGGCACCGTGGGTCCAGACGCGGAAGACCGGTTCCCCGGCGATCATCAGCAGCCCGGCCAGCACCCCCGCCGCCCCCCCGGCGATCCGCCCCGTCAGGCTGAACAGACGCTTCAGCACCTGCTCCTCGCCGCGATGGTGCTGGCGCGTCATCTCCATGGCCGAGGACAGCACGATCTGCGAGATGATCTGTCGCAAGGCGCCGGCATAGGTCCGCATCGTCGTGAACAGGACCACGGCCAACCCGTCCGGCATCAGCCGCTGCAGGAACAGAACCGGCAGATGCTGCAGCAGAGGGGTGGTGGCGATGGTGACGGAATGCAGGCCGGAGCGGAACAGGATCCGCCCCACCTCCTCGCGCGCCGGCCAGCGGGGACGGAAGCTGATGGCCGGATGGCTCCGCCGGATCACCGCCAGGGGAAGCGCCCATCCCACCAGGATCGCCACGGCCAGGAATGCGGTGGCGGCGGCCAGCAGCCCGCCGCCCGCCGCGACGACCGCGATCTGTGCGGCCAGCCCCAGAAGCTGCTGGGCGCCGCCCAGCCAGACGGCGAGCGGGAAGCGGCCGAACGCCGACAGAACGCTGCCCAGGATCGGCCGCGGCACCAGCAGCAGGGTCGCCATCGCAAGAACCAGCGTCACCGTCCCGGCATCCGGCGCGGTCAGGCCGAGCATGGCGTCCAGTCCGGCCAGCCAGCCCAGGGCGATGAGCCCGCACCCCGGAACCAGGACGCCGGCATAGAGGCCCAGCCCGACCGACAGCATCCGGCCGACTCCGCTGGTGTCGTCGCGGCCGGCTTCGACCATCATGCGGGCGCCCAGATGGGCGTTGATCCCCAGCTCCAGCAGGACCAGCAGCCCGGTCAGGGCGTTGATCGCGAGCCAGTCGGCATAGCGTTCGCTTCCCCAATGGGCCAGGAAGACGGGAACGGCCAGGATCTGCAGGACGCTCCAGGCCACCATGGTGATGCCCAGCGCCCCGGTCCCGGAGATCAGGCGGCCGCGCAGGCCGGCCGGGGCGCCTGCGGGCTGGGGTGGCGGAGGTGGCTGGCTCATGCGCGCCTGATGATCTTTGGACAGGAACGCCGACGGGTGCGCCACCCGCGCAGAAGCATTCTTGTGGGGCGGCGATCTTATGGGACGGGGCGGCGGCGGCCAAAGCGCTTTGTGGCCCGTCGCCCCCGGCCGGTGCTTTCGCCGGGGACTTTCGCCAGGGACTTTCGTTTGACAGGGCACCCCATGCTTCCGATGATCCCGCCGCGCCGCGATCATGGAGACGACCTGCCGTGCGACGGATGGGCATAACTCTCATCAGCCATCTGTTCGGACGATGCCGTGCCGATTCCACCGCCCGACCCGGCGGTGGCCGGCGACCGCATGCCGTCGTCGTCGCCTTCGAAAAGGAACTGGGAACCGGCATGGCGGCGACGCCCCTCTTCTCCGCCCTGCGGCGCGCCCGGCCCGACATGACCGTCACCTTGGCCGGCTCGGCCCTCATGGCGGAAATCGCCGCCGGGAACCCGTATGTCGACCGCATCCATATCCTGCCGTCCCCGTACCGGACCCCGCTCCGCTCCGTGATTGCGGCGCGCCGTGCCGTTCCGGCGGATGCCGGCAGCTATGACTGGCTGATCACGACGGTGGCGGCGCGGCGCTACGGGCTGGGGCTGGTGGCGGCGGTGATCCCGGCGCGGCGGCGGTCGGGATTGGGGGCGGCGGAGGCTCTGGCCCTCTATGACGCACCGCTCACTTATGATTGGTCCATCAGCACCCAGGCGAACAACCTGCGTGCTCTGCGGCCGCTCGGCATCACCCTGCCGGAAGAGCCCGGGCACGTGCCGGAGCCGGAAATCTATTTCGCCCCGGACCTGCCCGGAACGGTGGATGGCCTGCTGCGGGCCGAGGGTATCGACCCGTCCCGCCCCATTGCCGTCCTCGCTCCGCAGACCAGCGGCGGCCAGCCGACGGACTGGTTTCCCGACCGCTTCGCGGAACTGGCCGACCTGCTGGCCGAACGCAGGGGATTGCAGCCCGTCTTCGTCGGAACGGCGGCGGGGGCGGAGCTGATCGACGGCATCCGCGGCCGGATGCGCGGCCCGGCCGCCTCGCTTGCGGGCCGGACCGGCATCACCGCCCTGGGCGCGCTGTTCGCGGGGGCTGATCTGGCAGTCTGTCTGGACAGCGGCGCCATGCATGTCGCCCGTGCCACGCGGGTCCCGCTGGTGGTCGTCGCCTCGGGTTGGCAGGCCCCCCATCACTGGCTGCCGCTCGGGGTGCCGACCTGCCGGATCGTCTCCGCCGCCGGAGACTGGTGCGGCGGCTGCTCCGAACGGCATTGTCCTGACCGCAGCTGCATGAAGCGGATCGCGCCGGACGACGTCCTGGCCGCGGCCGACGGTCTGCTGCTGAACTTTCCCCCCGCAGCGGCCGCAAGGGCGGCGCGGATCGCGGCCTGCACCGGAACGTCCACTTCATGAAAGCAGCCGTCTCCACCATCGGGCGCTTCCACAGCGTCAACCAGGCTCTGCAGCTCCAGGCGCGGGGCGCCCTGGCGGCGCTGTTCACCGGCTATCCCCGCTTCAAGCTGCGGGACAGCGGCATCGACCCCGCCCTGCTGCGCAGCTGGCCCTGGCTTCAGACCCCCTACATGGCGCTGATCCGCTATCCCTGGTTCCAGAGCCGTCTGGCCGGCGAGTGGGCCTGGCGGGCGCAGTCGATGCACGACCGGCACGTCGCGGCCAACCTGCCGGAGTGCGACGTGGCGATCGTCCTGTCCGGCATGGGGCTGCGCACGGGCCGCGCCATCCAGGAACGGGGAGGGCGCCATGTCTGCGACCGCGGATCCAGCCACATCGGGTTCCAGGACGACCTGCTGCACGAGGAATACGGGCTGCACGGCTTCGCCTGGAAAGGCATCGATCCGCGGGTGAAGGCCAGGGAGCTTGCCGAGTACGAACGCGCGGACGCCATCGCCGTGCCGTCCAACTTCGTGCGCGACAGCTTCATCGCCCGCGGCGTGGCGGCGGAGCGGCTGCGCCTGCTTCCCTATGGCGGCGACCTGTCGCGGTTCCGGCCGCTCGGCCCCAAGGATGGCGGTTTCCGCATCCTGTTCGTCGGCCAGCCCGGCATCCGCAAGGGGCTGCCCTATCTGCTGCAGGCCGTGCGCCGTGCCGGGATCGCGGGGGCCGAACTGGTCCTGACCGGGCTGGAACAGCCGGAAACGGCGACGCTGCTGGGCCGCGACGGCGGCGGATTGCCGGTGACCATGACCGGGGTGCTGCACGGAGACGATCTGGTGCGGGAGATGTCGCGCGCCTCGGTGCTGGTGCTGCCCTCGGTGGAGGAGGGACTGGCCATGGTGATGGCCGAGGCGATGGCCTGCGGCACGCCGGTGATCGCCACCACCAACACCGGGGCCGCGGACCTGTTCACCGATGGGGTGGAGGGCTTCATCGTGCCGATCCGCGATCCGGACGCCCTTGCCGACCGGCTGGTGCGTCTGGCCGGCGATCCGGCGCTGACGGCGGCGATGGGGCGGGCGGCCAGGGAGCGGATCCGGTCCTTCGGCGGCTGGGACGATTACGGACGCCGGCTTCATGCGGCGCTGGAGGAGCTGGTCCGCCCCACGGCGTCCCCTCCGCTCACTCCAGCCCCAGTTCCCGCCGGCGCGCCGTCATGACGGCCGCCGCCCGGCGGGTCAGTTCGGCGCCCATCTCGGGATCGGTGGCGCGGAAGACGGCGGCGATCCGCTCGTCGTTGGCGTAGCCCGACGTCCAGGCCCGGCGGCAGCCGGCCAGGGCCACGCGCTCGCGCGCCGCATCGTCCTTCAGGTAGAAGCGGATCTTGTCGGCCGCCTCCTCCACGGACCCGAAGAACTCGGCCTCGCGCCCCTCCTCGAAGGCGGCGCGGTGGCCGTCGCTGCGCACGGCGAGCAGGAAGGAGCCGCTGGCGGTGATCTCCATGGATTTGTGGGCGCAGGGGTCGTGATGGCTCCGGGTCAGGAAGGCCAGATTGACGCGGGCGTCCCAGATGGCCCGGCGATAGGCCTCGCCATACATGGCGGGAACCAGCGCGACGCCCGGCCGGCGGATGCGCGGATGGCGTCCCCACCGTGCCCCCCCGATGCGCAGCGCGATCCCCCGGTCGGCCAGAGCGGCCAGGAAGGCGGGACGCTCCTCATAGGGGGAGCCGACATAGGACACGTCGACGGAGCGCGCCGGCGGCCATGGGGTGGCGGGGTGGTTGACGAAGGGGTCGAAGGGCACCGGGAACAGCGCCACCGTCCCGGCCCCGGCGGCGCGGTAATCGGCGACGCTGCTGTCCCGCGGCACCACATTGACGTCGAACTGGCGGATGGTGCGGCGGAAGACATGCCAGCCCGGCTCGTTCATGACGTGGAACGGGTTGTCCAGGGTGAAGCTGTAGAGCCGCCGCCCGGCCTGCGTCAGGCGGTCCAGCGCCCAGGGCCGCATCCACAGCGGCTTGTCGAACCAGACCTGGGCGGCGGCCGGCGTCTCCAGGCAGGCGCGCACCACGTCGCGGTTCAGCCGCGCGATGGCGGGGCCGGCCATCAGCCGGTCGCGCAGCCGGCGCAGCAGCGGCCCGCCCGCCCGCATGTAGGGCCCGACGTCGAACGCCCGCACCTGGACACCCAGCCGCCGGAATGCCTGCAGCCGGTGGAAGCACGATCCGGTTTCGCAGAGGTCGCCGACATAGACGATCTCCATTCCTTCTCTCCTGCGTCGATTGCGATCCGGAGTGCGAATCAATGGGTCAGAGTCCCCGTCCGGGCGTCCTGATCCGCTGCACCAGCTTTGCCGTCAGGACGCGGATGATCCGGAGCGGCAGCAGCATCGGCATCAGGACGGGCATCAGGGAAGCCGGAAGCCTGATGCCCATGCTGTCGCTTTCCGTCGGCCGCAGTTGAGCGGACAGATGGCGGAGCGCCGCCCGGGGATGGCTGTAGAGCGCCATGTCGGACCGCATGACCCGAAGCTTTCCAACCCGGCGCAGCGCCTCGTTCTCCGACATCGGCGGCAGGGCCCAGATCGCGCCGGTGATCCGTTCCGCACGCTGCAGGATGGGAACATCCCGGCGAGGACAGGGGACGGCCACGGGCGGCGCCAGTCCGGTCAGCCCGGCGACCAGCCGGACGGCCATGGCAAGATGGCGCTCCGCCCCGCCCTGCTTCGCGAAGAGGACGGCCTCCTCCCAATCGGCGGCGGGGCGCCGGGTGGCGGCCATCAGGTCGGCCAGCCAGTAGAACCGGGACCAGTGGTGGCGGGCGGCATGATGGGCGGCATAGGCGATGGTGGCCCCCGGCGACAGGGTCCGGACCGTCCGCCCGTTGATGGTCACTTCGCCGGAGTGGCGGAAGGGATCCAGGACCCGGCCGGGAAAGGCGATGTCGCCTTCGCTCAGCTGCGTGTGCAGCTCCACCGGCGGCCCTCCGGTTTCGGAGGCCAGGAAAATCGCATTGACGTGCCGCGCCAGCAGGTCGGGACGGGTTCCGTAGCCCAGGCCGCGGAGCAGCGCGATGGCCGCCTCCTTCTGTGCCGGGCGCACCAGCAGGTCGATGTCGCGGCAGGACCGGGCCTGGGCGTTGCCGAACAGCAGCATTGCCTGCGCAGGCCCCTTGAGAACCAGAAGGTCGATTCCGGCCTTCTCGAAATGCCGGGTGATCGCCAGCATCCTGGCGGTCGCCAGCAGGGACTGCCGGGCGACGTGGCGCTGCCAGTCGAGGACCGTCGGGCCGCCGGCCGTCCCCAAAGGCGCTCCCATCGGCGTTTCCGGCGGAATCGCCCCGGCGAGAAGCGGGGCGAGACGATGATGCCGGGCGAGTTCGAAGACCGCCGGCCAGTCGGGATCGGTGCCGAGGTCGCCCACAGGATCCGCCGCAGGATCCGGCAGCGTCCGGCCGCCGAAATGCGCCGACAGGGCGGCGAGCAGATAGCGCTGCGGGGGCGGCAGAACCAGCATCAGCTCCGGCATCAGCTCCGGCATCATCAGCTCCGGCAGCGCGGCCTCGAGGCCGCCCGTCACGTCCGCCATCGTCATTCCCGATCCGCCCGGTCGCGCAGCGCGGTTCCTGCCACGGCCCGGCTCTCCGCCACGGACTCCAGCCGCCGGACCCGTCCTTCGTCCAGTTCCAGGACCAGGTCGGCGGCCCGCCGGGTCTGGTCGCGGTGGGTGACGGCCAGGATGGACATCCGGCCGCGCAGCCGGTCCAGGGTCCGCAGCACCAGCGCCTCCGACCCGCCGTCGAGCGCCGATGTCGCCTCGTCCAGGATCAGCAGGCGCGGACGGCGCAACAAGGCGCGGGCGATGGCCAGACGCTGGCGCTCTCCGCCGGAGACGGAGCTGCCGCGATCCCCGACGACCGTGTCCAGGCCCAGCGGCAGCGCGCGGACGAAATCGGCGGCCGCCGCGTCCTCCAGCGCCGCCCACAGCGCGTCTTCGTCGACGTCGGGGGCGGCCAGCAGCAGGTTGGCGCGGATCGTGTCATGGAACAGGAACGAGTCCTGCGGCACGACCGCCACCTGCCGCCGCCATGCCGGGAGCAGGCCGGGCGTCACTTCCACCCCGTCCAGCCAAACCCCGCCTTCGGTCGGCCGGGCCAGACCCGCCGCCACATCGGCCAGGGTGGATTTGCCGGCCCCGGACGGGCCGGTGACGGCCAGCAGCGCGCCGAAGGGCAGCTCCAGCTCCACCCCGTCCAGAGCCCGGCGGCCGTCGGCCGTGCGCAGCCCCACGCCGCGGAAGGACAGGCTGCGGGTGAATGGGGGCAGGCCGCCGTCATGCGCCGCTTCCTGCAGCGCCTCCTGAGCCGCCGGTTCCGTTCCGACCCGCAGCCTGTCCAGCATCTCCTCGTAGATGACGAGGGCGGGCAGGCCGCTTTCCAGCTGCCGCCAGACCCGCATCCCGCCCAGCCCCCGCTGGACCAGGCGAACGAAGGTCAGGATGACGACCAGCGCCGCGCTCAGGATCTGGTCCAGCCAAAGGACCGCCACGGCCACGGCCACGGCCGCCATGGCGGCGGCGGCAACCACCAGCGCCGCCTGCTCCCCGGCCTGGATGCGGGCATGCCGGGACTGGAGCCGGCGCAGCTCGGCGAAACGCCGCGACAGGTTGGCGCCGCGCACCGCCTCCGCTCCGAACCCCTTGATGATGCGCAGCCCGGCCAGATCGTCGGTCACGTCGGCCATCATGTCGCGCTGCGCCTGCCCGATGCGGAGACCAATGTCGAAGCCGCCATGCCCGATGCGCCGGATCAGCAGCAGGCCCAGGCCGGACAGCAGCAGGGCCGACAGGGTCAGCAGCGGGGACAGCAGCAGGGCCGACAGGAACAGGATCGGCAGGGTCAGGGCGGCGATGCCCAGATTGAGCAGCGCGTCATGGCACATGCCCAGCCGGGCCACTTCGCCCGCGATGATCTGCTTGACGTCGGTGCTGCGCAGCTGCTGGAAGGCGGGCCAGGAGACATGCAGCAGGGCGGCGTGCAGGTCGCCGCGCAACTGGTCGACGAACCGGTTGCGCTGATCGTTGCCCAGGATGTTGCGGGCGGCGGTGATGGCGGCGGCCCCCGTGATCAGCAGCAAGTAGAGACCCAGCCCCTCCAGCAATCGGCCGGCCGACGCCTGTCCACCGCTGCCGACGCCCACCAGCTCCAACACGGGCACCAGCAGCAGCAGGCCGGCCCCTTCCGCCAGCGAGGCGGCCAGACCCAGGCCCAGCATCAGGGCCATCCGCTTCCGGCCATAGGAACCGGCCAGCAGGAGAAGGAACCGGCGCGCCGCCGCGACGGCAGGCGAAACCATCTGGTCCCGCCTTCCGGCTTGCCGCACTTCATGCCATGCCACGCGCATGATCCTTCCTTGGCCCCATTCGCAGGGATCGCACTGGAGCGCATGATAGGTTTTCCCGCCATGAGGCCACACCCTTTTTCCGAGTTAAAGTTGATTAATTCACGAATTAAGCCATGAAATGAAAGGACCATCGTGCTTAAAAGGGAAATCTGGTAGATGTAGCAATCATGGATTGTTCTGGAGCCGAGGATGCGATCCCTTCTGGCCGGCGTGACTGCCGCAGACATCAGCACCGAGCCGTTTCCCCACATCGTCATTCCCGATGTTCTGGCCCCAGAGCTCTATGACGAACTGGCGGGCGGATTTCCGCCCCTGTCCCGCATGATCTGGACAGGGGCTCCAGACCGACTGCCCAACAACAAGCATTATGCGCTGTCGGCCCGGTTGGTTTTGGAAGCTCCCGACATGCCCGATTGCTGGAAGCGCTTCCTGGCTGGGCACAGCGGGCCGGAGTTTCTCGCCGAGGTGGCGACCCTGTTCGAAGGCTATTGGCCGCAGGCCATGCTGCACTGTCTGGACGGCCGTCTGATAGGGCATGATGTCGGCCGTTTCAGTCTCCTGGACCCACCGGAGGTCTGGCCACGCATACGCCAGGACGCACGGTTCGAGATCAACACACCCGTCCGGGACCGTCCCTCTTCCGTGCGCGGCCCGCATTTGGACACACCAAACCGGCTGTTTACGGGGTTGTTCTACCTGCGCGCGCCGGAGGATGACAGCGAAGGCGGAGAGTTGGTCCTGTACCGCTGGCGGGAGGGTGAGCGCTGGAAGCGGAGCATCGACCACACCGTGCTGCCGGACGAATGGGTTGAGGAGGTGGCGCGCATCCCCTACCGTGCCAACCAGCTGGTGCTGTTCCCGCAGGGCATCGACGCTCTGCACGGGGTGGGCATCCGCTATCCGACGCCGCATGTACGCCGGTATGTGTTCATCACGGCCGAACTGACCAGCCCCTGGCTGACCGTTCCGGCTTCTGTCCCGGCTTGAGGGTCGATCATGCGTCTGTTCGTCCATGGCATGCAATCGAGTGGCGCTACGTCCTTCACCCTGTTTCTGGCCCAAAGGCCGGATTGTCTGGCGCTGGTCGACATCCTGAACAACTACGCCGCCCCGCGCGTTACGACCGATAGGGACATGGTGGCCAAGGCCGTGGTCACCACCGCCTATCCGCTGGCGGTGCATCTCGAGCGCTTCCGGCCCGACCGGACCATCCTGCTTCTGCGCAATCCGCAGGACAATTACCAAAGCCTGGTCGGCAAGCCCTATCGCAACCATTCCGGTCTGATCGACGAGAAGTTCATTCTGATGGACCAGCTCTTCGCCGAGCGGGAGCGGTTCGACGCCGTCTTGTGCTATGAGGATTTCGTGGCGCGCGATCCGGCCGTGCTTGCCACCGTCAGCGCGCTGGGCTGGCCCGTGTCGGAGGATTACTATTCCTACACCCGTCGGCACGACGTTTTGCTGCATGACCTATGGACGGAGATGCCCGATCTGTGGGAACGGATGGAATTCGCCTTCGGCAATGTCCAGGGCCGCGAGGTCAGCGAGCGCTTCCGCGACAAGCCCCGCGATCCAGAGGTGGAGGCGCGTCTGCGCCGGCTTTGCCCGCGCCTGCTGGATTTTTATGCTTCATCCGCAGCCAGCGGCGTCTCCTCGGCGTAATCCACGCAACGCCGATGCAAAGGCTTGCCGTCCGTGAAATCGCGATAGGTTTCGTCCCCGATCTGGAAGGCGACCCGCGCCATGTGCAGCGTCTTTATCTTGTTCAGCATCGCCTCGGGCGCGGGGGGGCGGTAGTCCAGCACGAAGCGGGTATACAGATAGGCTTCCACAGCTTCCAGCCCCGGATCGAAGCGATAGCGGTCGGATGGGCCGCAGGCCAGCTCAATATGGGTGCAGCAGCGTTTGATGCTGATCTTGGCCACCCCCGCCAACTCCGGCGTGGCCGCGATCAGCGGCCGCAAGGTGGCGAGCGTGGCGCGCGCGGCTTCCAAGCCACCCGCACAATGGTAGAGATAGGTGCCGTACAGGCTCTGATTTAGCGGGTTCAGGGCCTCCGCCCCGCTTTTCGTGGTGATCGACAAGCTTTCGGCGAGCGCCTTCATCCGCCACATCTGGCGCAACGTCGGGGTTTCCACCTTGATCTTGTAGCAATTGCGGCAGCCCCAGGGCACCGCCGCCCCGGCATAGGCATGGTTGAACAGGAAGTCGGCGAAGAACTTGCATGGATAGGGCGCGCCGTGCCAGCGGAAGATGTAGGGATCGGACAAGCCGACGCCGTTAGCCTGCATCTGAATTTCGGGCAGGGTGTAACGGCCGTCGGGGCGCAGGGTGATGCGGCCCGACGCAAGGGCGCGGTCTAGGTTTTCTGACACGCTGCGCCCTCCCACCACCAGTGAGAGGCAGGAAGGATCGGGCACGCAGGTCATTCATTGGTCCTTTCGAAGGAACGTAGAAAGCGCCCGGCCGCCACGCCACGCCCCAGCACGTAGCGGAAGAGGGGCAGCTTCTCCGGCGGCACGTCAAGCGGGCTATCGGGCCATTCGTTCAGTGCTTGGCGCATACGGGGCAGGTCCAGGCAGCGGCGGGCCAACGGGCTGCGCTCCAGCCGTGCCATCTCCTCAGCGAAAAGGGCCCGCTCCGCCGTCATGTGCAAGTGCCAGTCGGCTCCCTGGTGGGCCCGTCGCTGTTCGTTCAGGATGCTTGCCGGCAGCCGTCCCGCCATGGCGCGGCGGATCAGGGACCGGGGCATGCCGTCCTTGCGGTATTGCGCGTCGGGGATCGAGAAGGCCAGTTCGACCAGCCGTCGATCGGTGGCGGGGGCTTCCATGCGGATCCCGTCCACCCGGCGCACGGCATTGCGGTAGAGCCCACGGTCGACCAGCATCATGGTCCGCAGCCGCCAAGTCCGGCTGTCGGCCCCGTCCAGGGTCCACCAGTTGGATGTGAGCCCGTCGACCTGCTCCGCCAGCCCGGTTTCCCGCAGGAACTCCGGCGATATTCCGGAATAATCGAGAACGGTACTGTCTCGTCCGACAGCCTGCAGGATGCGGTGATGCAGACCCGGCGGCAGCAGGGGGCCGATGCTTTCCCAGGCAAGACCCCGCCAGCGGCGTCCCAACCGCCGTCCTGCCCGCAATTCATGGGCAAGCGCGCCCAGGCGTCCGGCGCGCAGGTGAGCGGCCAGCGTGAAACGTCCCTGGTCGCTGAGAATGACGTTGCCCAATTCGCCCGTCAAAATCACGCCGGCGCCCCGTCGGCGCGCCTCGGCCTTCAAGCCGTCCCACCAGAAGGCGTGACCGACCAGATGGGGGGGGAATCCGGCGGCGGCGATATGGGCATCGGCCAGGGCCAGCACGGGCCGTGGGCCGTCGGCACGTAGGATCACGTGATCCATGTTGGGATAAAGGGCAGCCACAGCGGCCGCCGACTCCGCCTCGTCCTTGACGTCGAAGGTGGGGTCGAGTGGAGCCACCAGCGACGGAGCGGCTGTCAGGGCTGTGATCCGCCGCCCCTGTTCGGCCAGTTGCAAGGCGGCACTGGCCATGATGCTGGTGCTGTCCAGGCCGCCGCTCAATTCCCCGGCCACAGGACCGGAGGCGGGCAACCGGCAGCGTACCGCCTCATCCAGTCCCGCGCGCAGCGCCTCCTCGTAATCGGCGGCACGGGGCAGACGCAGCACAGGCACGCATTCCGGCCGCCACCAGCGCTCCTCCCGCACCCCGCCATCGGCCTCTACCACCAGCATATGGCCAGGGCGCACCCGGCTGATCCCGCGGTAGAAGGAGGCGGTGCCGTCATAGGGCAACAGGGCCAGATGACAGGCCAGCCGCTCTTCGTCCAGTTCGTGCGGGACGGCAGCATCGCTCATCAGGGTGCGCGGTTCACCCGCGAACAGCAGCCTTCCATCGCCCTGCCAGTAATGCAGCGGCTTGCAGCCTACGGGGTCGCGGATCAGCACCAGACGGCGTGCGGGATCGTCCCACAGCGCGCAGGTGAATTCCCCGGCGACCCGGTCCAGGATGCCGTTTCCCCAGCGGGTATAGCCGGTCAACAGCAGCCTGGCGGCATCGGGAACCCCGTCCAATTCCAGGGCGCGGGCGATGTCCCGGCCATTGTGGATGGTGCCGTCGATGAAGACGGTCAGGCCGGGACCACCCGTCGCCACGCCCGCGCCGTCGCACCGGCCGACGCGCAGGCCGGGCCCGGTTCCGCCGCCCGTCGCTTGCCACATCGATTGCCACAAGGACCACCGCGCCTGTGAATAGGCTTCGACGGACAGCATGCGGCCGATATCGGTTTCATCGGTGGCATCCGCCTTCGGACGCCAGCATCCGACCAGGGACATGCAGGGAGGCTCAGTTGAACACGGCCTGATATCTGAAGCCGTCCTCTTCCTGTCCAATGGCCCCCAGGAACATGCTGAAGGTGCCCAGCACGTCGTGCTGCAGCACATGGATACGCTGCTCCAGATAATCGGGGCCAGGGCCGGAGAAGCGCAGGTCGAAAGGCGTTCGGCTGAGATTGGCCGTGTTCGGGCGGGCCTCTGCACTCGTCAGGGTCAGGGGATAGGACGACCCGTCGGCCAACGGCACCTGAAAGACCGTGCCGACATGCGGCTGGAAGTCCTCGAAGTGATTGTATTCCTTCATGATAGCGCCTGCTCCTCAGTTACTGGGGGGAGCCAGTCCATCCGCCAGTAGGGGCCGCTCTCGCCCGTCTGGACAAACCCCAGGCGGGCATAGAGGTTTTGGGCCGGATTGAATTTTTCGACATGGATGGAGACGACGCGGCCATGGGCCGCCGCTTCGTCCTGCAAAATGCGGATCAGAGCACCGCCGATGCCTGTCCCGCGATACTCCGGAAGCAGCGAGATGTCGACGATGCGCAGTTCCCGGGAACTGCGATGGATGTAAAGCCGGCCGGCCGATGCACCCCGCACCTCGACCACGCCATATTCGGCGTCGTGATAATGCGTGTGGTAATGCTGTGTCTGGGCGGAGAACTGCTGGCGCAGGAAGGCCAGACGCATATCTTCCGGCCAGCCGGTGAGGCCGGTTTCCTCCCAGCGGGTGGAGATGAACAGCCGCTCTAGGAACGGCCGGTCTTCATCGGTTTCTCCACGCAGGAATACGCCCCGGCCGGTCAGGATTTCCGGCAGGACAGGCAGATTTTCGGCGTTGGGCATGGTCTTCGATCAGGATTGCAGGCTGCCACAGTTGCTGCAATCGTCACTGCCCGTGGTTGTGGACGAGGCGTCCCGGATGCGGGCGACGCTCAACACGGGCCGGTGCCAGACGCGGCGTTGTTTCACCTGTTCGGCGAGGTCCCTGGATACGGGCCCCATGGAGTTCTCTCGATTGGTCGACATAATGAAATCCCCAGGGAAATATCCAGAAAGGCCAATCCGATCTTATCGTAAGTCCCGGACTCGAAGCAACCCATTGTTGATGCGTGGTAGGCGCCCACCACCCCCATGAGTGGCGGGCGCTCCATGCCAGTTCCCGTTGAGTTGCCTCCCCGCAATCGCGCGTCAGTTCCGCGTGGGGAAAGTCCCGTCGAGGTTGATGCAGAACCGCATGCCTTGAAAGGGTTGGCGGTTTTCGTGCGCAGCGGCCAGGCCATTTGCTCCGCCCAGCGCAGGAGCTACCGCGGCCGGAGACAGGGTGGTGTCGGGCTGATCGCTGGTATAGTTGAGCGCAGCGAACTGTGCCATCGTGCCCGCCGCTGGCTTCACCACGCGGGACATTTGGCTGACGCCCGCCGTCGCCGCGGCCGTCATGTAGGGGAAACCGGAATTGGTGTCCATGCCCACATTGAAGGAATGGTTGTGGGTCGGCACTTGGCTGTTGGTGATGGTCACGGCATTGGCGCCCATGGTTTGGGCCATGTTATAGGTGGAGAGGCCTGCCGCGCTTGTTCCTGTACCCTGACCGTAGCCGGGCAGTGCCTGATTCAGCAGGTTGGGCAAGCTGAATGCGGTTTGGGTATAGGGCCCCCAGCCAGTCCCGATGACTGCATAGAGCGCGGTAAACTGCGACACACTCATCTGCTGGCCATTGCAGTATGCCCAGCCGACAGGATTGTATGTATAAGGAAATGCCCGGATTTCCCCAATAAAAGCATCGGCCATCACTGATCTCCTGATTTCTATAATTGTATCTGCTAGGCGCGCATCGGGTACAGGCCGTTTAGACAGACAATATAGTTGATCGCTATGCCGGACATTCGGTTTTCATGGGGGGAAGGATTCGCGGCATAATCGGTTGTGTTATTCACGGTGTTGGCTGGCAGGGTCACCGTCGTCGTTTTGCCGGCCGTCGGCGTCACATAGCCGAGATAGCCGTTGCTGGTGCTGCCGAGGACCACGCTATTGCTGATCTGCTGCGTGTTGGCGATGGTGCTGGACACATTGAATGTATGGGTATGTGTGGGAAGGTTCGCCTCTTGCAGCGTGACACTTTCGGTGCCGACATACTGGCCGAGGATTCGGTTCGTTGATCCCGCGGTGGGGGATTGCCCCTGTCCGATCGGCAGGCGGCCGCAGAGATTGGGCAAGCCGAAAGTAGTGGCGCCGTCACCGCCCCAAGTCACACCGTAAAGTGAATAGAGCGCCTGATAGTCGTTGATCCTGAGCAGCGCTCCATTGGCGAAATGCCAGCCGGGCGGAGCGTAGTTGCCAGCGAACATCCGGATTTCGCCCGTGTATGCATCAACCATGTGCAACCCTTTCTAGTGGGGAGCGGCTGTTCTCGCTCCTGTGTGACAGCGAGAATTCAATTCCGCGACGGCCACAGGCCTGTCAGGGAGATGCAATAGTTCACCACCGTCGATGGCTGCATGTTGTTGTGGGCGAGATTGGCGCCTGCCACGCCCAACGTGGCGCTGGCCGTGGCCACAACCGAACCGATGGACGGGGGCACATAATAGAAGGGGGAAGCGGCCCCTGCCGGGGGCGTGCCGCCCGTATCGCTTAGATAGCGCGTCGTGCTCGGGACGGGCTTCCAATTCGTGGTTGTTGGACTGGACACAACCTGCGCTGTGTGGCTGTGGGATGGAGCCTGGGTCGTTCCCAGCACCACCGTTTCCGAGCCGCCACGGGACAGTTGTGCCGTCCCCTGGTGGATCATGGTTTGACCGCGCAGGTCGGGCAGGTTGAAGTTGACGCCGGCGGTGCCGCCGAATTGGACGCCGAGCAGGGCATAGAGAGCTGCGTTCTGCTGAACCGTCATCTGTTGCCCTTGGCACAAAGCCCAATCTTGTGGCGCCCAGTTGAAACCAAACATTCGAATTTCGCCGATAAAGTAATCGCTCATATCTTGCCTCTTTCAACAATGGGCAATCGGTCGCTCCATCCGGGGCTGGCGATCATATAGGACCAAAAGAAAATCAACTAGAAATATATAATTGTCAAGAGAAACAATTGATTTTGGATACCTGTGCCGCAAATCTATCAACTAATAAAATTATCCATTTGGCGGAATCAAATTTCCCAATAAACCCAATACGGGTAGAGGATTTTTACAATGGTCGAAATGTATATTTTAAGTATCTGAATGTAACTTTCTGCACTCAAATCCGTTAAAATTGCGAAATAATGATTACGGAATTGAGATAAATTCTAATGTTATCAACCTATTTTCCAAAGATGGTGACAATGGAGAAGCCGGTCGTGGGATTTCCCAAGACGGTAACATGGTCCACATCGACCCAGACATGAGCCAGAAGACTGCCGTCCAATTCACGACGGACGCCGTATGGCAGACGTGTCGCCACGCCGCGGCGGGCGAGCATGCGCTGTGCCGCGATGGCGCGGGGGAAACAGACGATGGGGATGGGAAAGCGCCGGGCCGCCGCCATAACGGCCCAGCAGACCTGCCGGACGATTCTCCGCCGTTCTGTACCCTGGGGAGCAGGATGGGTGACGCGGGGGCTCAGCGTTCCGACCAGGAATCTGAAAGGCACCAGCCGCAAGGCCAGCCATGCCGTCAGCAGCCAGAACGCCGCCTCAACGGCCAGGGCAAGCCGTCGCCAGCCATATCGCTTCACGGCAGGTATCCAAAGCGGCGCATCATGTCCCCATGTCTGTCTTCCACGGCTTGGACCAGGGGGGCCGGCAACTCGTCGCGCCAGCCGCCAGCCACGCCACGGCGGAAGAACCGTTGCATGTGGTCCGGGCGTTCATGGAAGCCGGACTCGTCCTCCTGAGCCCTGAGCCGCTGGAAACTGGCTGCAGCCGTGGCGGCCGCCAGCCGTTCCGGAGTCGTCTCCATCCCGGTGTGGCGGGCGGCTGCGGCCAGGGAGGCCACGGGATCGGCCAGCATGTCCTCGTAGCGCAAAGTGAGAACCGGCAGAGGCGCCTCCAGCCAGCTCAGCGTATGGCGGCTCCAATCCGAGATCTGGTGCGGCAGTTCCGATGGATGTAATCGGTTGGCAGCCAGGGCGAAATCGGCGTCGCCCATCTTGTCCACCGCCGTCGCCAGATCGCACCCGAGATGGTTGGCCAGCGATACGGCCACGTCACGCGGGTCGCGGACCAAGTGCAATACGGCCAGCACCGTTTCAGGCGGGAAGGCGGGTGTCGATGAGCCGAAGGCCGGCAGATAGGCTTCATGCACCTTCAGCCGCGTGGGTCTGCCGGCCTGCCGGAACAGCATGCGCGCGACGGCGGGTCGGGCGGCTGCCACCTCGGCCATGGTCAGATGGCTGGATTCGATACCCGCCATCTGCTCGAACACCGCCCGGGACGTGGCGGAGACCGTGCCGCGCAGGGCATTGATGTCGACGGCACTTTCGGCGCTGTCGAGCGCCTGCAGCATGATGCGCAGCCAAGTATTTCCCGACTTCATGTAGGAGGCGAGCAGGATCAGTCCGGGCATGCGAGTCTCTCGATCATCCGGACCACCTCGTCGAGTCCGGCGTAATCGCGGTGATAGGCCAACTCATAGACGGGAACCCTGGCGGCAATGTGGATGCAATGCTTGAACAGTGCAACGTCCCGTCCCATGGCGCGGGCCTGCTCCAGCCGATAGACCTGGGCATTGAGGATGGAGGCGGCCTGAAGCGGAAGGAGCCGCACATGACCCGGCGGACGGACCGGCGAAACCTGGCGCAGCCGCAAGATGGCAGCCAGCGGCGAGGCTGCCGCGCCCGGCAGGGCGGGACCTGCCTGGGTGAAACGGTATTGAATTTTCGGTCCGTCGCCGGGGACGGCGGTCATCGCCTTCGTCTCGTCGGGCAGAAACCAAGAAAGGCTGTCCTGCCATAGCTTGACCCGCGCCAACGACGGCAGCACGTCCAGCCGGTCACCCTGCGGGCCGAAATCGATTGTGCAGATGTCATCGGCCAGCAACTCATGGCCGCGTGCCGCCAAGGCTGCCACCAGGGTCGATTTGCCGATGCCGCTCGGACCGGACAGGGCCACGCCGCGTCCGCCGATGGCCACGCCGGAGGCGTGCAGCGGAAACAGGCCGCGCTGATGCAGCAGCAGGCCAAGCGAGGTCCCCAGGAGGAAGACGGACAGATCCTGCGGATCGGCGGCCGGGTTCGGCCGTACCATGATCTCCCGCCCGTTCCGGACCAGGAAGCGGCCGGCCATGACCTTCACCAGGCTGGTGCCGTCGGCGGCGATTTCCAGAAAGGGTGTGGCGAAGATCGACTGTTCCAAGGCCTCGGGCGGTTCGCCCAGGCGGACATGCATGCCGGCGGGCTGGTCATCACCCATCCAGGGCAACAGTTCCGGGATCACGATGTCGGAGGCGACGCGCCATCCGCACAGCTGATAATCCATCAGCCCAAGACCTTGATCAATCCATGCTCCAGCATTTGTTCGAAGAGATGCAGCACATCCGCTCGGATCGTCTCCCGGTCGGCATCGAACTCCGCCTCCAACGTCCGGCACAGGTCGGCCACCCTCACCGGCTCCGACAGGTGCTGCAAAATCTCCGTGCCGATCATGTCCAGGCCGAAATAATTGCCGGTCTGGATATTCATGAGCACGGCCTCGCCCATGACCTCCGCCGACAGCAAGTTATCAGCCTGTACAACCCGGCTGTCATACGTCAAAGGCATCCGGATTTCCTAGCATGCGATGATTGATATGCCATCATAACGTGCCGAAGGATGCAGCTGCAACAAGCCGATGATTGGGCAGCCACCGCTCTTGGTGGTGGCCGAATGCCCGGCGGTCTGTTCAGGACACCCGCTTGCGGAATGCTACACCTTCAAGAGCTGGTTGTGGTGCCAGTAGCCTTTCATCCCTGCCATAGATCGGGGTCGCGGGATGTCGTGGTGCCTCCAGCAGCAGGTCAAAGCTGTTGGCCAGCCTTGTATCCGTGAAGCGGCAATTGGCATGGCGCAAGAACAGCAGGCCACCGGGCTTCAAGCAAACCGCTAACTCCGCCAGCGCCTGTTCGAAGGCGTCGAAACGGAGCAGATGGCTGCATAGCGGGGGAAAGTCGCCCAATTCCCCATGCCGAAAGACAGCCATCGCGAAAACCGCATCATAGCCGCCCGCTTCTTCCCCGGCGGCAGAGGCGGCGACGGCAAAGGACAACCGGTCGTCTGTCAGACGCGACAGCCTGGCACGGCAGCGTGCGATGTTCCGGGGGTTGATGTCGATCCCCCGGATGACGGCCTGAGGGAAATAGCGGCGCAGGCTGAACACCTCCTCCCCCGTCGAGCAGCCGAAGGAAAGCAGGCGTGTGGAGGGGTCATTCCCTAGTGTGGCCAAGGCGAACAGGAACAGGGTGGGATAGCGGTCCATCCGCGTCGTTGCGAACGGCTGGAACAGGCCGGGCAGTGCTCGCCGCCACAGGCTGGCGTAGCGCGCGTCCGTCCCCTTGGCGAAGCGGTAAAGGGTGATCAGGTGGGTGCTTCCCGGCATCGCACGCACGGCCCGTTTCCATAACCTCTTGTTCCGCATTCCTCTTCCCTTACAGGCACTCTGCAGGCTGTCCCCGATGCTTGCGTCGATCATACCTGCCGGTTCACGATGGAAATGCAATGCCCGCTGTCCGTAACGACGGCCCAGAGTGTCGCTCCGACCGACGGAATGGAAAACCGGTGCTCGACGAAATCGCGGGCGGCCCGGCCCATGGCGGCGCGCGCTTCGGCCGTCAGTGACCGGGCACGGTCCAGGACGGCGGCCGCAGCGGCCGGTTCGGGGTCGAAGACCAGACCGGTGCCGTCCGCCTCCACCCCGTCCCAGGCCATGCCCCGGGTGACCAGGACGGGGCGGGCCAGGGCCATCGCCTCCACCACCACGTTGCCGAAATTCTCCCGCAGCCCGCCGGACCCCAGCCCTGACGGCAGGACGGCGAAGTCGCAGCGGGCAAGCATCGCCGCCACCCTGTCGGCCGGCAGGTAGCCCAGGCATTCCACCGCTCCCCCGGCCCCGGCGGCCAGGGCGGCGACCCGCGCGGCATAGTCGCCGTCGCCGGTTCCGGCGATCAGCAGCCGGTCGTTCGGCCGGCGGGTCGCCAGCCAGACCTCCAGGAAGGGCAGGATGCCCTTTTCCGGCGACAGGCGTCCGACATAGCCGATGATCAGCCCGCCATCCGGCCGGCGCGAGGGCCGGGGCAGCCAGACCCTGGTGTCGACCGCGTTGGGGACGATGGCGACGGGAACCGCCGGAAGCAGGGCGCGAACGCCCTCGGCCTCGATCGCGCTGGTGGCGTGGACGGCGCGGGCGCGGCGCAGGGTCGGCAGGGTTATCAGACGGTAGAACAGCCATTTCAGCGGCTTGCAGGCGCGGATGTAGGCGACGTGCTCCGCCATCAGGCTGCCATGGACCCCGACGGTGAAGGGCCGCCGCAGCAGCCGGCAGACGATTCCGGCGATGCTGGTCGGCCAGGTGGCGACGCCGCTGACATAGACCAGATCCGCCCGGCGGCAGGCCGTCCAGATCGCCGGCAGCGCGCCCAGCCCGAAGCCCCAGCGCGGCCAGCCGCGCGCCCGGTACAGGACCGGCGACACCCGGTCGGGCAGACCCAGCTCCGCCGCGCGCAGCGGCGCGCCCTCCGATGCGTCGCTGGAGCACAGGATCACCTCGTGCCCCGCCTCGCCCCAGCCCTGGGCCACCCGCGCCGTGCATTCGGCGATGCCGCCATAGCCGCGCGCCGGGGCGATGTGGGTGACGACGATCGCGACCGTGGGAGGCTGTCGGGAGGAGAGGGGACGGGAAGCGCTACCGGACATGCCGTTTTCCTCAGGATCGCGGGGGAAGGCCGAGGGCCTGGCGGATGCCGCGCAGGTCCGCCTCGAAATCCCATCCGGACACGATCTCCAGGCTTCGCCGCCCCATCGACGCGGCAAGGTCCGGGTCGGCGCACAGGGCGCCCAGGGCCTTGGCCATCGCCCCGATGTCGCCGACCGGCACGACGAAGCCGTTTTCGCCGTGGCGGACGAGGTCGGGGCCGCATCCCACCTGATCGCTGACGATGATGGCCTTGCCGAGATTCATGGCTTCGTTGACCACCAGCCCCCAAGGTTCGCAGGAGGACGGCAGCACGAACACGTCGCACATGGCATAGCAGGCGATCAGATCCCTCTGTCCCTGGAATCCCAGGAAATGGACGCTGTCCATTCCCTCCGCCATGGCGCGCAGTTCCGGCATCAGTTCCCCGTCGCCGGCGAAGACGAGGTGGGGCGGCGGCCGGCCGGCAGGTGCCGGGGCCAGTTGGCGAAAGGCGGCCAGGAGATGGTCGGCATGCTTGCGGCGCTGCAGCTTCGAGGCATAGAGGATGACCGGAGCATCGTCCGGAATGCCGATCGCGTGCCGGAGCCGCAGCCCCTCGTCCGGCGCCGCGTTGCGGAAGAAGGCGTTGTCCACGGCGTAGGGACAGGCGAACAGCTTCTCCTCGGCGACGCCCTGCTGCCGGTAGTAGGCGGCGTTCAGGCTGCCGATCGTCAGCCAGCCGTCGGCCAGCCGGTCGATGGCGGCGAAGAAGACGCGCTTCAGCGCCCGGCGCACCGGCCCGCGGCGGCGGCTGATCGGCGTGGCCTCGTCCCGGAACAGGACGCGGATGCCGAGCCGGCGGGCGGTCAGCGCAGCCAGCCAATGGACCGGCCGGCTGTAGCCATGGATCGCCAGGCAGTCGAACCGCCCCTCCTTCAGCCGTCGCGCCAGCCCGCGGCTGAAGGGCCGCAGGAGGTCGAGCTGCCCGGTGCCGCCCCAGGCCTCCAGGAAGTCCGACCGGTAGCCGTCCAGCAGGGGCACGTCCCAGGCGATCCGCCGTCCGAATCCGGGATCTGCGAACTCCCGCACCGTCAGATCGCTGGCATAGAACACCGTCAGGTCGATGTCCGGATCGGCAGCGATCCGGCGGAACAGCGGCGCCGCGTACTGGACGGGGTGGGTGGTGAGGAAGGCAAGCCGGACCGGATCAGTCATATCGCCTCATGGTGGCTCGTCGTTCCGTACGGGAGCCCGTGTGGGGAGCCCGCGTGGGGTCCGCCTGCGGTGGGGGCGGGCGACACCATGCCCAACCGCGGGCGCCGATACAATTCCCCGTCACATCCGAATCGCGAAGACATCGCCCGATGCCTCCCTGCGACGGCGCCGGCACGTCAGGCGAGATGCGACAGGATGTCCCGCACCCGCCGGACGAAGGCGTCCCGGCCGAAGCTCGGCGCCAGCAGGTCGGGAACGCAGGGGCGCGGCGTGGCCAGGGCGCGCTGCAGCGCGCCGGCCAGATCGTCGGGATCGCCGGGATCGGCCAGCCCGCCGATGGCGCCGTCCAGCACCGCCTCGCGCGATCCGTCCACCCGCGAGGCGACCACCGGAACCCCGCAGCCCATCGCTTCCAGCAGCACGATGCCGAACCCCTCCTGCCGCCCGCACAGCGCGAAGGCGTCGGCGAGCCGGTAATGGTCGGCCTTTTCCTCCTCGGGCACGAATCCGGTGAAGACCACGCGCTCCGTCAGGCCGAGCCGGCGGACCTCCGCCTCCAGATGCGGGCGGTCGGTGCCGTCGCCGCACAGGAGGTAGCGCAGCCCCGGTTCCCGTTCCGCCAGCCGCGGCAGCACCGCCAGAAGCTCGTAGAAGCCCTTGTCGCGGTCCATCGCGTCGAGCCGCGCCAGCCCCATCAGCACGCGGGCGCCGGCCACGCCGTAGCGCTCCTCCAGCGCCGCCGGGCGCGGCCCCGGCGTGAAGACGGACAGATCGACCGTGTTGGGCAGCACCGTGCCGCGTCCGGCCGCGATGCCCGACCAGTCCCGGAAGCGGTCGAGCGTGTATCGGCTGACCGCGATCGTCATGTCGACGGAGGAGAGACCGGGAACCTTCACCGGCGTCCAGGCGTCGACCCCGTGGATGACCAGCGCCAGCCGGGCGGGCCTGCCGCGGCGCCGGGCCATCCGGCGGGCCAGCACGGCGACCGGCATCAGGTTGATGTGGCCGCAGATCACGACGTCGAAGCCGCCGGCCGCCTCGTGGAGCGCCGCACCCGCGAACCCGAGTTTTCCCGCCGGTGCCGCGCGCTGCACCGTGCGGGGGGGAAGCCGTCCTGGGGGATGCGGCGCGCGGCGCGGCAGGATGACCAGTTCCCGGACGTCGGGCGAAGAGGACAGGGCGGCCGCCAGATCACGGTTGAAGCGTGATATGCCGCCATGTCCGCCGAACGCATCACTGACGAGAAACAGCAGTCGCATGCGTCGGCAAGGCTCCGGGTTTCTTCCATATGCGGCGGTCCCGTTTGCCGCGAAGAGGCGTCACGGACTGGCCGAAAGGCTTACACCATGTCGGCACGCATCGGTAGCGGCAATGCCCGGGGCCGCAAGCGGCCGTACGCCGCGTCAGCCCGGCCGGCTGGCTGAGGACGGCTGCACAAACGGCACCGCTTGCGCTATAACCGGGAGCAACAACCCTCGGAACAGAGATGAGTCCTCCGATGCGTGCCCAGTCCCGCTACCCCCGTATCGTTGCCGTCGCGGTGCTTGCGCTGTCCACCACGCTGGCCGGCTGCCAGACCGGGTCGATGGGCAACAAGGAGGGGTTCGGCACCGTCGGCGGCGCCATCGCCGGCGGCCTGATCGGCTCGCGCTTCGGCGGCGGCTCGGGCAAGCTGGTGGCGGTCGGCATCGGCACGCTCTTGGGCGCCTTCGCCGGGCGGGAACTCGGCGCCTCGCTCGACCGTGCCGACCAGGCCTATGCCGACCGTGCCGCGACCCAGGCCTACAGCGCCCCCATCGGCCAGCGGATCACCTGGAACAACCCGCAGTCCGGCAACCAGGGCGTCATCGTGCCGGTCAAGGACGGCTATGACGGCTCCGGCGCCTATTGCCGCGAGTTCCAGCAGACCATCGTCGTCGGTGGCCGCACCGAACAGGCTTTCGGCACCGCCTGCCGCCAGCCCGACGGGTCGTGGAAGATTGTGGGGTAAGCGACGAAGCGGAGAAGCGGCTTTCCTTTGTCCGCTCGCCGGAGAAAGATAACCGGCTTCCCCGTTGAACGTCTCCGGCCTCTTCCCATGACCCTGTCCAGCATTCTCGACCGCCGGCCTCTGCTGGTGTCGTTCGACGTCTTCGACACCCTCCTGCTGCGCCGGGTGGAGCAGCCCGGCGACCTGTTCGAGGCAGTGGGCGAACGGGCTTCTGCCATGGGGCTGATCAGGCCTGGACTGACGCCCGTGCTGTTTCGCTTAGCCCGGGAGGAAGCGGAACGACGCGCAAGGACCCGGGTCGCAAGCGCGGAGGTGGGGCTGGCCGCCATCCATGCCGAACTTCGCCACCTCCTGTCCGAAACGGCCGATCCGGCGATGCTGGCCGCTCTGGAACTGGAGGTGGAGGCCGAATGGATTTTCGCCAATCCCCTGCTGCTGACCGTGCTGCAAGACCTGTCGGCAGCGGGGATCCCGGTGGTCCTGCTGTCGGACATGTATCTGTCGCCCACTGATCTGGCGCGGCTGCTGGCGGCGGCGGGGATCGGGCCGGAGCTTTATGGCCGCCTTCATGTCTCCGGTGCCGAAGGCTGCTCGAAACGGGATGGCGGCCTGTTCCGGCTGCTGCTGGCCGCTCATCCTGGTTGCCCTCCCGGACGCATCGTCCACATCGGAGATGACCCGCTGGGCGACGTCGCCATGGCGCGTGCAGCCGGGTTGGAGGCGATCCATTATGTACCGGGACCGGGACTGGCACGCCTGCGCGAGCGCGAGCGAAACGTGATGGGTCTGGCGGCCGACGCTCCGCCTCCACCCCGGCGGCTGGCCGCACTGGCCGGCCGGGAGGATGACGCGGAGGATGCCTTCGCGCTGGAGTTCGGCGCCCTGGTGCTGGGACCGGCGGTGGCGGAATATTGCCGCTGGGTGGTGGAGGAGTGCCGCCACCAGGGCATCCGCCGCATTGCCCCGCTGATGCGCGAGGCTGCCGTGTTCGCCCCGCTGATGCGCGACTGGATCGCCCATCGCGGCTATGACATGGAGGTGGTGGCCCTCCACCTGTCCCGTCAGGCGCTGATGCCGCTGGAACTGGCGGGGCTTGATGCCGCCGCGGCCCGCCGCATCCTGGGGGAGCGGCCGCACCTGCCCTGGGACCGGCTGCTGGTCCAGGCGGGTGGCGAGGTGCCGGCCACCCTGCAGGACCTTGCCGGACTGAGGCTGGAGGAGCTTCTCGCCAAGCCGGCGACAGAATTCGGGGCCGCCGCCGACCGGGTGCTGGCCCTGTTTGACGATCCGGACCTACGCTCCCGCGCCGCGCGCTTGGCCGAAGAGGCGCGAGAGCGGCTGCTCGACCATCTGGCGCAGGTCCTGGGGCGGGAAGAGCCGGTGGCGCTGGTCGATCTGGGCGCCCGCGGCACCACGCCCGCCGCGGTGGCGCGCTTGCTGCCGGAGGGACGATCGCGCTGCCGCATCTTCCTGGCCTATGCCGTCGCCGACATCGTCCATGCTCTTGCCGACGGCATCGGGGTCCAGGTCTTTGCCGGACAGGATAGGACGGGGATTACCCTGGGCCGGGTGCTCTATCGCAGCCCGCAAATCCTGGAACGGGTGCTGACCGGGCTGGACGGCACGACGCTGGGCCATCGGCGGGACGCCGGCGGGCGGGTGGTGCCGCTCCTGGCCGAACCGCCGGCCAAGGGCGGGGAGCGGCGGCTTCTGGCTTTGCTGCAGCAGGGCATCCGCCGCTATGCCGACCTGATGACGGCCGTCTATCCGGCCCGCGGAGAAGGGGCGACGGTCACGGGGGTGCAGGCTTTCCTGCCGCTCGCCGCCGTCCTGCTGCGGCCGACCGCGCTGGAGGCTGACATCCTCGGCAGTCTTGCCTATGACCAGAACGACGGCACGGAAGGAGAGCGCGTCCTCTGCGACGCCACGGCCCTGGCCGCCGTGCGACCGCTGGCGGAGATGGGGGAGGGGCCGATCCTGTCCTTGGCCCTGGGGTTGCGCCCGGCCCTCGCCCCTTGGCCACAAGGCGCGTTGACCCGCCTGGTTCCTGGGATCTTCCGCCAGCCGGCAGACCTGCTGGGGCTGGAGGGCGGCCATGGCCCGGTCTGCCGGGCGCTGGTGGAGCGGCTGCGGGGACGGACAGATGGCCGCTTTGGCATCCTCGCCGTGGGCGGCGATGGCGGGATGGGGCCGGACTTCATCCGCTACGCCCGCGAGGCCGGGTTGGAGCCTGCGGCCTATGCCGACCTGATGGGCCATCTCGTCCCGGCTCCACTGTTCCATGGGGTGCCGGTGCGGGACATGGGCGAGATGGCCGGCTTGGAGGTGGCCCTGGTGCTGGTGACGCTGGGCTATGCCGACCGGCTGGCGGCACTGATGCGCGAACAGGCGGCGGCCAACGGATTGCCGCCGCCGCGCCTGATCGCCTTGGGTCGGCCCGATCTGGAGAGCTCCTAATCGGGGCGCGACGATCTCAGGCGGCGACGATGGTCCCCCGAGTGCGCCGGCCGGCCATCACATTGCGAGTGTCGACGATCAGCCCCGGATAACTTTCCAGCAGCCCGTAATCGACGGTGTCATGGTCGGTGCAGATCAGCACCGCCGTATGGCCTGCCAAAGCCTCGGCGGTCAGGGCAATGCTGCGGCGCCCGGAATACTGGGCATGCTCGCGGGTGGGCGGGATCTCCGGCACATGCGGGTCATGATAGTCGACGACCGCCCCCCGCTCCTCCATGAGAGAGAGGAGAGCGAAGGCCGGGCTTTCGCGCACATCGTCGACGTTCTTCTTGTAGGCCATGCCGAGCAGCAGGACCCGGCTGCCCCTGAGCGCCACACCGGCGTGGTCGTTCAGGGCGTTCTGCAGCACTCCCACCACATAGCCCGGCATCTGGGAGTTGATCTCTCCCGCCAGTTCGATGAAGCGGGTGTTGACGTTGAACTCCCGCGCCTTCCAAGTCAGGTAGAAGGGGTCGATCGGGATGCAGTGGCCGCCCAGGCCGGGGCCGGGATAAAAGGGCATGTAACCGAAGGGCTTGGTCTTGGCGGCGTTGATGACCTCCCAGACATCGATTCCCATGCGGGAATAGACGACCTTCAACTCGTTGACCAAGGCGATGTTGACGGAACGGAAGATGTTTTCCGTCAGCTTCACCGCCTCCGCCACCTGGGTGCTGCTGACAGGCACCACGTTGCCGATGGCCTGACGGTACAGGGTGGCGGCCATGGCGGTCGCGGCCTCGCCGTCGCCGCCAACGACCTTGGGAATGGTGCGGGTGGAGTAGCGGGCGTTGCCCGGATCCTCGCGCTCCGGCGAATAGGCTAGGAAGAAATCGCGCCCGGCAACGAGGCCGCCTCGCTCCAGGATCGGGCGCATCACCTCCATCGTCGTTCCGGGCCAAGTGGTGGATTCCAGCACCACCAGCTGGCCCGGCTTCAGATAGGGCTCCAGTGCCGCCGCCGTCTTCTCGATATAGCTGAGATCGGGTTCGCGTTGCGCCGTCAGCGGAGTGGGTACGCAGATGATGGCCACGTCGGCGCCGGCCAGATCGGCCATCCTGGCGGTCGCTTTCAGCCTGCCGGACTCCAGAAGCGGACGTAGCGGGGCAGAGTCGATGTGCTGGATGTAGCAGTCGCCGCGCCTCAGCCGCTCCGCCTTTTCCGGAGCGATGTCATAGCCGATCACGTCGAAACCGGCCTGCCCGAAAGCCAGCAGGAGCGGCAGCCCGACATAGCCCAGCCCGATGACGGCGACGGTTCCCCGGCGGGCCTCGAAACGTTCGGTCAGCACGGCCGGATCGGGAAGGGAATGCTGGGGCGTCATCATGCTCATGTGGCGTTGTCCGAGAATAGATCCCGATCATGCCCGCTGGCACGGCGGGGGGAAAGCGGCCTGTGGTCGGTCATGCCGGCAAGGCGTCGCGGACGGCCCGGATGATGCGGTCCTGCACCGCCGGCTCCAGGTAGGGGTGCATGGGCAGGCTGAGCACCTCGGCCGACAGGCGGTCGCTGACCGGTAGGCTGCCAGCGGACGGGAAAGCGCGGTAGGCCGTCTGCCGGTGCAGGGGCTTCGGATAATAGACCGCCGTCGGAACGCCTGCGTCCTTCAGCCGCGCCGCCAGCCTATCGCGCCGGTTGCCGCCGACGCGCACCGTGTATTGCGCCCAGACCGAGGTCACACCGTCCGCTATGACCGGCACGGCGACAACATCGCCGAGTCCCCTGGCATAGCGTTCGGCGGCGCGGTTGCGCGCCTCGATCTCGTCTGGGAAAATCTCCAGCTTCTCCAGCAGGATGGCGGCCTGGAGCGTGTCCAGGCGGGAATTCAGCCCGACCCGGACGTTGTCGTATTTGTCGCCGCCCTGGCCATGCACCCGCAGGCTGCGCAGCGTCCGCGCCAGATCGTCGTCGTCCGTGAACAGCGCGCCGCCGTCGCCGTAGCAGCCGAGCGGCTTGGCCGGGAAGAAGCTGGTCGTGGTGATCGTTCCCAGCGTTCCGACCTTTCCCCCGGGGTGGATGCCGCCGAAGGATTGGGCCGCATCGGCGAGGATCCAAAGCCCGTTCCTGGCACAGACGGCGCCGATCCGCTCATAGTCGGCGGCTTGGCCGAACAGATCGACCACCACCGCCGCCACCGGCCTCAGCCCCTGGGCACGGGCGGTTTCAAGCCCCGTCTCCAGGCTGGCGGGGCAAAGATTGAAATCCTCCCCCACATCGATGAAGACCGGGGTGGCGCCGGCCAGGACCACGGCTTCGGCGGAGGCGGCGAAGGTGAAGGATGGCACCAGGACGGCATCTCCGGCCCCGACGCCCTTGGCCATGAGGGCGAGCACCAGGGCATCGGTCCCGTTGGCGCAGCCGATGGCGTGGCGGGCACCGCAGAACCCGGCGAGACGGCGTTCAAGCTCCTGCACCTCCGGACCCAGGATGTAGCCGCCATGGTCCAGGACCCGCTCCATAGCCCGGTCCAGGCGCGCACCCAGCCGGCGGCGCTGGGCGGCCAGATCGATGAAGGGGATGGCCGTCATGGCATAGGCTCCAGCTGCTCGGGACCGGAAAGGCGATAGCGCGTTCCGTCGATCGGACAGACCAGATCGGCTCCCAGCCGCGCGCCGGCCCTGCTCATCCAGCCGTCCCGGCGGGCCGGCACACCCACCATCAGCGCATGGTCGGGCACATCGCGGGTGACCACCGCACCGGCCCCGATGAAGGCATATTCACCCACGGTGACGCCGCAGACGATGGTGCAGTTGGCCCCCAGCGTGGCGCCCCGGCGGATCAGGGTGTCACGGTATTCGTCCTTGCGGGTGATTTCGGCGCGCGGGTTGATGACATTGGTGAACACGCAGGACGGTCCGCAGAACACGCCGTCCTCCAGAACCACGTTGTCATAGACCGAGACGTTGTTCTGGATCTTCACCCGGTTGCCGATGCGCACCCGGTTGGCCACGAACACGTTCTGCCCGAGCGAGCAGCCCTCGCCGATCACCGCCCCGCCACACACATGCGTCCAATGCCAGATGCGGGTCCCCGCACCGATCCTCGCGCCGTCGTCGACGATGGCGGTTTCGTGGCAAGTCCAATTCTGCTGGTCCATCCCGAAAGGCTCCGCGAGGCTCAGGCCGTTTCCAGGGCGCGGGTACAGAACGGGTGATATTCCCCCTTTGGCGCGACCGGCTGGGCATGGCGGATTTCGAACACCGTCTGAATCGACGGCCGGACATCCTCCAGCCCATAGCCGTTGCCTTTCAGGATCTCCGCGTAGCTGACCGTGTGCAGGTCGGTGAAGCCCTCGCTGAATTCCAACTCATCGCCATCGACGGTGATGGAACGGTAGGTCCGCTGGCCACGGGCCTTCGCTTCCGACGGCAGATGGTCGGCATTGATCGACATGAACCAGCGCACCCGGGCACGCTGGAATTCCAGAACCCCGGCAGCGGCATCCTTGCGCAGCAGATGAACCGTATTTCCCCGACAAGGGCCGAAGATCCAGCCCAGCATGTCGAAGAAATGGACGCCAATGTTGGTGGCTATTCCTCCCGACTGGTCGATCTGGCCCTTCCAGCTCACATGGTACCAGTTGCCGCGGGCGGTCAGATAGGTCAGGTCGACGTCGAAGACCTTGTCGGCCGGGGCGGTGGCCACGCGGTCGCGCAGCGCGATGATGGCCGGATGGTGGCGCAGTTGCAGGATGCTGCGGATGCGCCGGCCGGATTCCGCTTCGAACTCGGCAAGCGCATCGACATTCCAGGGGTTGAGGACCAGCGGCTTCTCGCAGATGGCGTCGGCTTGGCTGCGCAGGGCGAAGCGGATGTGCGCGTCGTGCAGGTAGTTCGGAGAGCAAATCGACACGTAATCGATGCCATCCCCTCGCCGCCGGCGCTTGTCGATATGCCGGTCGAACCGCTCGAACTCGGTGAAGAAATGGGTGTCGGGGAAATAGCTGTCGATGATGCCAACGCTCTGGTTGGGATCGAGGGCCGCAACCAGCGTGTTGCCGGTTTCCTTTATGGCCTTCAGATGCCGGGGGGCGATATACCCCGCCAAACCGATCAGGGCGAATCTCTTCATGGCGCACGCATCATCGTCATTTTCCCCAAGCTCGGGCATGGGAATATACAAGCAGGTTCCATGCCGGCGATAGGCCAATCCTCGCCCCCGCCCTCGACCCTGGCCCTTCCATGGCGCTTCGTCTCACCCATTCGGTCCTTGACTATCCGGAAGCTTGACGCTTTGCATCAGGGAAAGGCCCGCGACCGCGCGGCCTGACCATCCCTGGGGTGCGGATATGGATCTGGCTGGCAAGAAACTGGTTGTGATCGGTGGGGCGGGACTGATCGGTTCCCACACGGTGGACCTGCTCGTCCGCAAGGACGTGCGGGAGATCGTCATTTACGACAACTTCACCCGCGGCGTTCCGGCCAACCTTGCCTCCGCCATGCAGGATCCGCGCGTGCGGATTTTCGAAGCCGGCGGCGACATCACCCAGACCGACATCCTGGACAAGGCGCTGGAAGGTGCGGACGGCGTCTTCCACTTCGCCGCCCTGTGGCTTCTGCAGTGTCACGACTATCCCCGCGCGGCCTTCGACGTGAACATCCGCGGCACCTTCAACGTGATGGAGGCCTGCGTCCGCCAAGGCGTGAAGCGACTGGTCTACTCCTCCTCCGCCTCGGTCTACGGCGACGCGGTGACGGAGCCGATGACGGAGGACCATCCGTTCAACAACACAAACTTCTACGGTGCCACGAAGATTGCCGGCGAGGCGATGCTGCGCGCCTTCCATGCCCGCTACGGCCTACCCTTCGTCGGGCTGCGCTACATGAATGTGTATGGTCCGCGCCAGGATTACCGGGGCGCCTACATCGCCGTGATCATGAAGATGCTGGATGCCATCGACCGCGGCCAGCCCCTGACGCTCTACGGCGACGGCTCCCAGGCTTATGATTTCGTCTATGTCGGCGACTGCGCCCAAGCCAATGTCTGCGCCATGGAGGCGGACCGGACGGACCGTTTCTACAATGTCGGTACCGGGCGGCGCACCTCCATCCGTGAACTGGCGGACATGCTGATCGCCATGACGGGAACCGATGCCGGCATCCGGTACGAGCCGGCGGGCCTGACCTTCGTGCGCAACCGCATCGGCTGCCCCAAGCGGGCCCAGGAGGAGATCGGCTTCACCGCTCAAACCTCGCTGGAAGAAGGGCTGCGCCGGCTGATCGATTGGCGCTCGGCCCACATGAACGAGGTCGAGGCACGCCGGCGTGAAGTAAATATTGCCTAGTCTTCGACAGTGCTGGCACGGCTGCCTTCCTGTCGCCCCGCCATTTCCAAGGGTTTTCCCGAGCCGCTTCGAAAGGAGCGGCTCCTCTTATCTTTGGCATGCGCATTGCTTTGCCAAAGCCGTCAACAGCCAAGGGGAAGATCATGTGCGGGATCGCCGGCATTCTGAACGGGCAGGATTTGCCTATCTCTCCCGCGACCCTGCGCGGCATGACCAATGCCATGTTCCATCGTGGCCCGGATGCGGGAGGATGGTGGGCTGAGGGGGGCATCGGGCTGGGACATCGCCGTCTGTCGATCATCGACCTGTCGCCGAAAGGGCGGCAGCCCATGGCGACCCAGGACGGCCGTTTCGTCATGACCTACAACGGCGAAATCTATAATTTCGCCGACTTGCGCAGGGAACTGGTGGGGCTGGGATGGACATTCCGTTCCCAAACGGACAGCGAAGTCCTGCTGAACGGCTTTGCCGCCTGGGGAGCCTCGCTCCTTGACCGCCTGAACGGCATGTTCGCCTTCGCCATCTGGGATCGACGGGACCGACGGCTGTTCCTAGCGCGTGATCGCTACGGCATCAAGCCGCTCTACTATGCCTCCGTGAATGGACAGTTTTTGTTCGCATCGGAGGCAAAGGCGTTTCTTGCCGTGCCGGATTTCCCGCGGCGGATGAACGTCGCCGGGTTGTTCGAATATTTCAATTTTCAGAACTTCTTCACGGACCAGACCTTGGTCGAAAACGTCCGGATGCTCCCCGCCGGCTGCTGGATGGAGATATCCGGCGCCGGAGGAGGCCTGTCCGAACCTCGTCTCCACCGATATTGGGATTTCCACTTCGATGAGCCGGAGACCACCCGGTCGCCAGAGGATTATCTGGAGGAGTTGGACCACCTGTTCCGTCAAGCCGTTTCCCGGCAGATGGTGAGCGACGTCGAAGTTGGAGCCTATTTGTCCGGAGGGTTGGACTCCGGGGCGATCACTGCGCTCGCTTCGCGCCAAGTCCCGCTTCTGCGTACCTTCACTTGCGGGTTCGATCTGCGCAACGCGTCCGGCATTGAGCTCAACTATGACGAGCGTGCTGCCGCAGAGCATATGTCTTACGTATTCAAGACCGAACACTATGAAATGGTCTTGAAGTCTGGCGATATGGAGCGGGTCCTGCCGCGCGTGACCTGGCATCTCGATGAGCCAAGGGTGGGACAGAGCTATCCGAACTACTGCATCTCGCGCTTAGCGGGGAAATTCGTGAAGGTGGTGCTGGCTGGAACGGGCGGGGACGAACTGTTCGGCGGATATCCCTGGCGCTACTATCGTGCTCCACCGGGCACGGGGTTCGAACAATTCTTGATGGAATACCACACGTACTGGCAACGGCTGGTGCCTGCCGAACAGATGAAACCGCTGTTCCGCCCCATCCAGGGAGCGGTGGGTGACCTCAATTCCTTTGAAATCTTCAAGGGCATTTTTCCAGAACATGCCCCTCGCGGCACGCGACCGGAGGACCAGGTCAACAATTCCTTGTATCTCGAAGCCAAAACCTTCCTCCATGGCCTTTTGACCGTGGAGGACAAGCTGTCTATGGCTCATTCCTTGGAAACCCGCGTTCCGTTCCTCGACAATGACCTTGTCGATTTTGCCATGGCGCTGCCGGCGAGCTTAAAGCTTCGCCGCTTCGCCGAAACCGTGCGCCTGAACGAGAACGAGCCGGGCGCCAAGTCGGCCCTGTATTTCCAGAAGACGCGTGATGGTAAGCTGTTGCTGAGAAACCTTATGGAGCGTTATGTTCCGCGGGAGGTGGTGGAGAGGGAAAAGCAGGGTTTCTCCGCACCTGACGCCAGTTGGTTCCGAGGTGAGAGCATCGACTATGTCCGGCGGCTTCTGTTGGGGAAAGAAGCCAGGATTTTCGACTATCTGGACCGCACCGTCATCCGTGGACTCGTCGATGACCATTTGAGCGGTCGCACCAATCGTCGCCTGCTGATCTGGTCTCTCCTGAGCATGGAGAACTGGATAGAAATGTTCCTGACCGCTTCAGGGACGACCGAAAAGGAAACGGCCAATCACAGTGCGGAGGATTGGCAGGCCGACGCCGTCATCATTCCCGGTGGAGAGACTTTCGCAGGCCAATCGCCCTGTCACGCCCTCGCCTCTTCAACATGATGGAAAAGGGGTTGAGTGACTCAACATCAAGATTTCCAACCGGCAGGGGTAAGATGCACGTCCTTGTGACAGGCGCTACCGGCTTTCTCGGTCGACGGCTGCTTTCCATGATCTCTGGGGAACACGAGGTCCATATCCTCACGCGCCGCATGGAGGGACTTGATGACTGCCGGCGGATCGGTTGGGACTTGTCCTCCGGTATGGACGCCAGTCCGGAACTTCCCTCCAGGATTGACGTGATCATCCATCTTGCACAATCGCTGCGGCATGGCGAATTTCCGGATGCGGCGAAAGACATCTTCGCGGTTAATGTCGCGGCCACAACCCAGCTGCTGGAATATGCACGGCGAGCCGGCGCCCGCCAATTCATCCTCGCATCCACAGGCTCCGTCTATGCCGCGTCCTCGTTACACCGGCACGGGGAAGCAGACTTGGTGGTTCCGGAAAACTACTATGCGGCAAGCAAGCTGGCGGCCGAGATGCTGGCGGCGCCCTATCGCGACAGTTTTGCGGTGTGCGTCCTCCGGTTGTTCCATCTGTATGGTGCCGGGCAGGTCGGGCGCCTGATGCCTACCATCATTTCACGCATCCGCAACGGAGTGCCAGTCGTCCTCCAGGGCGATGACGAAGGCATACGCATGACCCCCACACATGTCGAGGATGCCGCCGCAGTATTTAAGCTCTCCATGAACCAGGAGTGGGACGGAACCTTCAACGTCGCATCCCCTGAAATACTAGGGCTTAGAACAATTGCAGAAATGCTGGGGAAGAGGATAGGAAAACCTCCTATTTTCGAACGGCGGCTGGATTTGGTACCCGCGACCATTCTTCCCGATCTTTCCTGCCTTGCCTCCCGTTATTCCCTGGATTCGTTTCGCCCGTTCGCTGTGGGCTTGTCTGACCTGATTTGAACAAAGTCGATCATTCAGCAACTGGCGCCAATCTCCGCTCCGTCTTTCATGGCGATAGCGCCGAAGAGGAAAGACTTCTTGAACTTTCCGCGTTCCAATCGCGTATACCGGCGGCGACCTACCAGAGAGGTCCGGCCAGACGGAACGCAATGACCAAACCGAGTTTTGGTGGTCATATCAATTTACGGATTTTAAATGAAATCGATCACAGGACAACAGGTTATTTTCTGACCATCGCTTTGGCGATTGCGGTTTAACCAATTGTAAAGGCGATGATTAGTATATTGGAAAGCAGTAATCCCATTCAACTACTGAAAAAATTGACAGGATGAGGTGCTGTACTGTTATGAAGTTTGGCATCATAATATGAACAACATTTTCGGAGAATGCCTTGTAGACCGGCGTTAACATACCTGTCTATGCGGCATTGGAAGTGGGACACGCCTCAGAAAGGGGCTGCGGAACGGACGAAACATGAGACTGATCGAGCAACCTGCTGATTTTCGGGCTTCAAACGAAACCTTCATATTCGGCGCCGGAGAAGGAGGTTTAATCGTATACAAGGCACTGAGCAGAGTTTCGAACGTTAAAGTTGTAGGATTTATCGACAACAACAAGCGCGGTGAGCTTCGCGGATTGCCGATCGTTGGATTGGACGATGTTTTGAAACGTGGCGCCAACGCGCGGATCGTCATTGCCAGCACATATGCTTTCGAGATCGCGGCCCAACTTCAGCAAAGCGGTATCACCGATTTCGACAACGCCCTGCCATTGATCAACGCCAAGAACGGCCACAAGACAGAACAGAAACGGCGTTTGAAAGCGCTGATGACCATAATACTTTTTTTTGGCTTTCTCTTCTGGCTGCTGGTGTGAGGTGCTCCGTCATCGGGGCAGGAAATGCAGGAGAGCGGTAATAGGCCGGCATGTCTGGAGCGAGGGCATATGAGGAAGAGAGTCGACATCATTGATATCCTTGGCTTGCCTTGGGATATCCTGACGGAATTGCTGTGGTTGATTAGCGCCATTTTCCTGGCAACAGCAGCCCGTTATCGAAATAAATCCATCGATGTCGGCTTAGGTCCCGAGCCGATGATCAATAATGTTTATCACAAAAAAGCCTTGGAGAAAGCTGGGTACAGTGCGGAAACATATGTTGACAATGTATATTTCATCACAAGGCAGTTTGATCATATTTTGACGCCGGGGAAAGGCATCATCGGCCATTCGATATCTCGGCTAAAACTGTTTTGGCACTCGGTGTCTCGTTACAAGGTAGTTTATATATATTTTAATGGTAGCGTCTTTTTCTTCACGAAATTTATTTGGCGCTTCGAGCCTTATCTGCTGCAGCTAGCCAATGTGAAAGTCGTGGTGATGGCCTATGGAGGAGATGTCCAGGATCACAGCCGCAACCCCAATCTGCTGCTGAAGCATGCAATCGCGGTCGATTATCCAGGTCACGGGCAGAAGCGCCGGCGGATCGCCAGGCAGATCGACTTGTGGACCCAGCATGCCGATCATATTCTCGGCGGCTGCGATTGGGTGGACTACCTGTATCACTGGGACACTTTACAAATCGCCCATTTCTCTATGGACGTCGAAGCCATGGCTGCCCGCGCTGCCGCCTGCCCGCCCCGCCCCTTTGATTCTGATACGCCATTGCGGGTGATGCACGCCCCAAATCATCGTACGGTCAAGGGAACGGCTTTCTTCCTCCAGGCGGTCGAGGAGCTTGTGGCAGAAGGTGTGGCGATCGAATTGGTAATGTTGGAACGGGTCCCCAACGAGGAAATTCTGGAGACCATCCTTGGCTGCGACGTCATTCTGGACCAGTTGGTCTGCGGCTGGTATGCGATGTTCGCCATCGAAGCAATGTCGTTGGGCCGGCCGGTGGTTTGCAACATCCGGCCGGACTTGCATGCTTTGTATGTGGGGGCCGGGCTGCTGGAGCCAAGCGAACTGCCGATCATCGACGCCACCCCACGAAACATAAAGGATGTCTTGCGATCATTGGCCGGCATGGAGCGCCATGAGCTGGCTGAGCTGGGACGGCGCAGCCAGGAGTATGTTCGTCGGCATCATTCGCTGGAGACGATTGGCAAGGATTTTGCCCGTATCAATCGCCGGCTCGGAATTTCGCCATCTGGGGTCTGAAATTGACCCGGCTCGGGAGATTGTGCCCGGCGCCGTAGGGAGACTGTCTGTGCCGCTTGTCGCTTTTCCTGAACAGCTTCCCAGTGAGGGAGATATCTTGATTTTCGGAGCGGGGGAGGGTGGACGCATCGTCCATGCGGCGTTCCGCTCGGGGTCGAAGGCCCAGGTTCTCGGCTTCATCGACAATCATAAGACGGGTGTGGTCGACGGGTTGCCGGTGTGGAATCCGAATGCCGTTCTTCCGCCGGTACCCGGAGTGCGCGTTGTCGTGGCCAGCATGTATGCGGGAGAGATCGCTGGGCAACTGCGCCGTCTGGGCGTGTCGGAATGGTGGAACGCTGGACCATTGATCCGCAACCATCTGCATGAGCGGGATCTGCGTCGGCGGAATAGCTTCTCAAGCCTGCCGGCATATGCCGGCGAGATCCTGTTGGTGCTTACCGCCTTGGTGCTGGCACTGCTGGGGCGATGGAGCCGCAAGTCTGTGGATGTCGGCATTGGGCCGGATTGCCTCGTCAACAATCGCTATCATAAGCTGGCGCTTCTGGAGACGGGATACAGCGCAGAGACCTTCGTTCTGGGCCTGACCCATGTCACCCGTGATTTCGATCACATATTCATGTCCCGTCCAGACTTGGCGCTGGACTGGTTGGTCCGGCTGAAGGCCTTCCGGCTGATGGTTACCCGCTACCGAGCCGTGTTTATGTATTTCAATGGCGGACCACTCAGTTCGACCCGCTGGGCTTGGCGGATCGAGCCTTGGCTTCTGGAACTGGCAAGAGTTCGGACAGTGGTGATGCCCTATGGGGCGGACATACAGGACTATACTCTGACTCCAAACCTTCTGTTCAAGCACGCCCATTCCATGGATTACCCGTACGAGATCAGGGACCGGCGACGGATTGCCGACAGGATCGATCTCTGGACAGAGAGTGCGGACTTCGTCATCTCAGGCTGTGACTGGGTCGACTATACCCACCATTGGGATCTTCTGCTCACCGGCCATTTCACCATCGATATCGCTGAGGTGATGGCGAAGGTGGCTCATCTCCAGCCTGAAGAGAATGATGATCGTCCCCTGCGAATCGTCCATACTCCTAACCATCGGACGATCAAGGGAACTGCGCATTTGATCGCTGCGGTGGAGCAGCTTCGACAGGAAGGTGTCGCAATCGACTTGAAAATCGTCGAATTTGCTTCCAACCAAACTGTTCTGGAGGAAATGGCTTCGGCAGATCTGGTAGTCGATCAGTTGGTCATCGGCTGGTACGCCATGGTCGCCATCGAAGCGATGACGTTGGGCAAACCGGTTATCTGCTACCTGCGTCCTGACCTTGTGGATCTCTACGAGTTCAGCGGCTGCCTGCAACCGGGCGAGTTGCCCCTGATTCCGGCGGACATTTTCAATTTGACGAACGTCCTTCGAACATTAGCTGCTGACCGAGGACGGCTGCGGGAGTTGGGAAGATTGGGGCAGGCTTATGTGCAGAGCCATCATTCGCTGCAACGGATCGGCAAGGTTTTCAGTGAAATCCTGACAAAAATTGATGCAAGAACTTTTGCGAGATCCCCGCGGTTGCAGATAAAATAGGTGCTCAGGCGTGAATTCCCGTTGACCTATAGCTACGTGCGTTTAGCATGAGACGCACGTAGCTATAACCTTACGTTTGGCGACGGATTCATGCTTCAAATCGGGTCCGATTTCACGCGATCCAAAGGCGAATCTGAAAACCGTCAACTTCAAGCTATGCCTTAGAGATTTTATCTTATTTTCCCTTGAAAGTATAGTTATCCACCGTCTCGTTGTAGCTCCTGCTGTAGGAATCAGCCTCCTCATTTGAATAATGACTAGAAGACCATATGCGGCAGTCAGAGCAGATGTCGTACTTCTGGAAAATTCCTGAGAGTTGTTCTTCTCTAGCCTTCTGATATTCTCCGCTCTTCCAAATTTTCTCCAATTGATTGCCTTGAGCATTGCCAACCGACACGACTCCTCGCCACCCTACCTCCAGCAAGGTTTGACAGCAAAGTGACACTTCGCCTTCAGGAAAAATGACCATTTGGGTCCAGGGAGCGGCACATGCGTGTCTCGGGCCGGCCTGATAGATCGAAGCCCCTTCAATGACACGCCCCGTTGCCGGATCATGCCGAGACAGCGCGTAATAGGTGATGCTGTCGAACCCCAATTCCCGCCACTTCAGCAGGAAGTCATCACGCTCTGCATCCGCTTGCTCTTGCAAGATAAAGGATGCGGAAAGCTTGATCCCGGCACGCTTTGCTAAAGGAAGGAAATATCGAATGTTTTCTTCCACTTGCTCCAGATCGTGGCCACGGATTTTTTTATAGGTTTCTGGCTTGGCGGCATCCAAGCTGAACATTACCGAGTCGATGCCGGTCGCGGCAAGGAACTCTGCCTTATCGGCTGTCAACAAAGTTCCGTTCGTGGTCAGATGGACATGAGAAACCCCCATTTCCTTTGCTTTCCGGATCATGGCCAAGCTCTGCTTATGCATCAGAACTTCCTCGATCTGGCCGAACTGCAACGAAATCCCATTGGTGACGGCGTATTCAGCGATTCCTTCGAATACCTCCATGGACATGGCGCGATAGCTGTCAAAATAATTGCTCGTGTGTCCCTCCCGATAAGCAGGAGCGTGATATGGACACATCACACATTTAAGATTGCATTTGTTCAAAACCACCACATGAATACCGCGAGGAGCGGGATAGAAATGTTCGATGCGCTCCAGCAAGTCGCGGGACAGGATTGCCGTTCCGGGAGTCCAAACCTGCCAGGCAACTCCGGGCCAACCCTTCAGGACATCGGGCAGGGAACTTTCATTTAAAGACACCACAGCGGAGAGCATGTCCGCATCTGCTTTCATGGGCTGCCGCCGCAGAATGCGCCTTATCGACGTGGACCAGGGAGGGGAATGTTCCATCCATGAAGTCGGATGGAACATTCCAGCAAGGGCAGGTTCCGTGATCGGCAGGGTGTCGTGCGGGCGAGGGGCATAGTAGAGCCCCCCTTTCTGAGGCAGCGCCGCCAGGAAGTCGGCGACCGTATCGACATCGGCTGCTGTGTCTATGGGGTAATTGACGACCGCGGTCACTTGGTCACCGGCGGCAGCCCGGTTCCAGGCAATCCGCAAGGCTGGATCGGAGAAACCAGTGGCGAAGATAATCTGCCACCCTTGCCGTGCGGCGAGGGTCCGCAGTTCACCTCCCTGTCTGGCCTTGGGCAGCAGGATCAGAGTAACCGCCTTCTTGAATCGCCCCAACATCGATCCGCCTTCTGTCCACGTTCTCACTAGATTCACTATGCTCTTGTCTTGCCAGAAAGTCCTATTTCAGAGTCACTGGCAAGCTGCCGGAGCTTTCGATTTTGGGTATCCGGTTTTTGGCCATTGGATAAGCCGACAAGGAAACGGGCTGGGGGCGGTGAGTCTCTCCAGATCATTCACCGGAACGGCAGGCAGGGAAGCGGAAAGACTCTCCGTACATTCGATCCGGCTCTGCCGCCACAACACGGATTCCTGCCAACCGTCTTCCGCAAGCAGATCAATCCCCGACAAGACGAAGTCTCCCCGCAGAATCACGGACAGCCCGGCCAGTTCTTCTTCCCGAAGCACACCTGAAAATGGATAAATGCGCAGGCGTATTCCACCATGGGCAGAGGCAGCAATATCCAACCGCAAGCGTCTCAGGTCATCGTGGTCCGGGCGCGGACTCAAGAAGACATCGGCGCGATGTTCAGGAACCGGCAAAGCTGCAGGCGCCGCGGGCACTTTATGGAAAGTGGGCCAAGCCTCAGGTCCGCTCTCATGCAGCAGTCGTACGGCTTGCGCCAGATTGGCTTCCGCATACACACGCTGGAACCAGTCGGCCGAAGCTCGGCCGATTGGTTCCAGCCTTTTTGGGCAATCTGCACACTCTTGGAGTCGGTGCAGGATGTCGGCCCTCGTTCCGGCATTGAGGATCGGAGGCGGGCTGACATAGCCAGCCAGATTGAAGGGGGCTAGGTAGGTTAGGACAGGTCTGCCAAGACACAAGGCCTCAAAGCTGACGCTTCCCAGAGATCCGACGGCAAACTGATCTACAATGATGTCAGCGGCAGCAAACAAGTCGAACAGCCGCGGCTTGCCATAGCACTTGTCCAGCAGGATGACCTTGGATGCCAATAGGGGATCGCCGGACAAACGGTGTCGGAGGGCGTCGAAATCGGCTCCCCAGCCGGTGGTTACCAAGGTCGCTTTGCCGCCTTGTCTGATAAAATCTGAAAAGGCATCTATGAACAGGCTTGATTTCTTCCACTTCTCCTCAATGCGGGAGGCCATGAAAAAGACAAGCTCATCCGTCGGCCAGTCGAGGGAGCGTCGCAGTTCCACGGCATCACGTGGAGCAGCAAGCCGCTTTGTGTTGACATTGGGAAGGAAACCATAAGCCAGCTTGTGGAGCAGATGCTTCGCCGCCAGCACATCATGGATCTCCTTGTCACAGCCATAGCCCTCAATGACAAAGCGATCGGAGTTCAGGAGGAACGCCATCGCCTCTGCCGTATCGGGGGCCGTCCCCTGGGGATCCTGCAGTTGAACGCGGACGTCGCCTCCGTAGGTCACGTAAAGTGTCGTCTTGTCAGCGAAATAAGCTTTGACTGCCGCATGAAAACCGAAGGCGATCACCAGATCAAACTTCGACAGCCAAGCGATGCTGTCTCTGACGGATGCGCCATGCCGCAGCAGCAACCTTGCCGCGGCATGGCTCAGATGTCCCTGCCTGACGGCAGTCTTGATCCGAACTGCCGGCGAGGATCGGCGCAGTTGGTCGGTGCAGCGCCGCCAGAAGGAGCGCTTGGGAGAGGGGATGACGACGCCTCCTGCCGACCAGCCTTCTTGAGCCTCCAGTCTGCGCCATTCATCCGTATGCCATGAATGGAGCATGACATCCTCATAGGACAGGACGAGGGGCCGGTCCTCCCAGACCGGGCGGGAGAAGGGGAAAAGGTCGCTGCCGTCATCCTCCAATTGTGCGAACACGCCTTGTCGGCGGAGAATACAGGCCATGTTATAGGCGTTGTTCGCAATGTTGCCGCACAACGCGACCTTTGGGCCGCCCTCTGCCGGAATCGCGCCCGTCACGGCAATGCCACCACGTCATGGTGCCTGATGGCGATGAAGTCGGTCTGACGCCGGCTGTCGACCGCCAATCCCAGAACGCTTCCGTTCGTTTTTCCCATGGTCCGGCCTTCAACGACAGTAATGGATTGAAATATCCACAATGAAATTCCTTCTATCAATCATGGATATCGTAGAAATAAGCTGAGAATGTTGCTTTGGACATGGGATGGTAAAGCATGGTTTTGAGTCTTTTCCGTATTTCTGTATCCACTCCATCTTCCGGAAAATGGAAGCAACCATTGTCCCACAGCAATGGAACCCCTGCCATCCGCCTGTACCACTGCAGCAGGGCATCGGAAGAATAGGTCCGTTCCGTGATCCAGTTCCCGAAGTTGGAGCCTGAAACATGAAAGAATGGAGACGGCGGATATCCCGGTAACGGAACCACCACGGGAGAACCGCCGGAGCGGATCTCACGGATCCAGTCCAAAACCGAGCAATATCGTCCATCGACCGTGAGACAGCAGCGAAAGCTCGGATCGTAAAGGAACCAGCCAGTGTCCGGGTTAAACACCTCCACTAGGCTGTGGCCGTTATCATGGCTGTTCCAGGCCTCGGTTGTCGCCAGAGCGGCGGGTCTGGCTTGAAGCCCCATTTCTCGGAACAGGCGTACAGAGAGGAAGGCAAGACGCGAACAGCCCAGGATCCTGGGTCCAAACCGTAGACTGTCGTAGTCACGCTCCTCATTCTCTCCTTCATGGGCTGTGCCATATCCCCACAGCCAACCCGCATGTTGCAGCAATGCATCGGGAGTGCCCGGGCAGACAAGCCGTTGTGTGCTGAAGCCGCCTGGTTGGTAGAAGCAGTAGACTCCAACCCTATCCAGAAGAAAGCCCTGGTTGCCGACCTGATAGGAACCCGGTTCGATGATCAGCCCATCAGGCAGCGAGGAGAGCCTGCCGCCCACAGGCGTCACGGCTTGCGCCTTGGGTCCGCTCAACACATAGGCGCTGACGGGAACATCCTTCCGCGGCCTGTCCGACTTCCTTTCCGTCGGATCATGTCTGCCGGAGGCGAAGCGGGAGAAGAGATTTGAAATGGATGTCAACATGGGATGTTTCACATAAGGATGAAGTTCCCGGAACCTACTGCTTCGTCAATGCTCTGTCCGGTTTCAGGCCCTTCATGCCGGCTTGCGGAGGATGACTTCCAAGATGGCGGGCAAGCCATAGAAATTCCGAGGATAGGCGGCAGGTGGGCGTTTCTCTATCGCTGAAAGCGCGATCTCGCCTTCCCTGCCCCAAGCCTCCGCCTCGAAGCCCGCATCTCGAATCTGACGGCTCAGCCATCCCCGCCGTACAAGCATCTGGCTTGTGGCGCCGGAAAAGGCTCGCCGCGCCATATCCAACGCTGTGCGAGCCATTTTCCAGTCCCCTTGCCGCAGACCACGGTCCATGAGGAGATGGGCATACCAGCCCCAGCTATTGGCATTGATGTAAACGACACCGCCCGGTTTCAGAACCCTGTGCATTTCAGTCAAGCTGCGCGGCATGTCGGTGAACATGAAGACACCATAGCAGAATACGGCATCAATGGCCCCATCGGCGCAGGGCAACCGTTCAGCCGCCGCCCCTGCATAGGAGCAGTTGCCGATCCCAAGGGCGGCGGACAGGCGGGAGGCAGCAGACAAGCGATCCTTGTTCGGATCCAACGCCAGGACATGACCATTAGCACAGGCCAGGGCGCAGCTCCATTGCCCAATGCCGCACCCAAGATCGAGAACGGCATCCTTGCCGGTAAAGCCCAGTGCAGCGATTCGTTTCTTGTAATAGTCGAATGACCGCAAGCCCGTCAGTTCATGAACCGCGAAGCTCTTATCATACGCGCTCCATCCTAACCACATTTCTTGAGGCAGCGGCCAACCGGCGGCATGTATTCTGCCCAAATCCTCGGTTTCGACTAAGGTCATGACCAGATGTCCGGCAGAGATGTGGATGCCATTGTTATGGAATAACGTCCTGTCTCATCAGGTCCATTGTGCCAGAACTCCAGAGGCTTTCCGCGGTGGATCACGCGAATCGGCAGTGCCGGATCGATGTACAGGGTGAGCCCCTCAGGAGACAAGGCATTGCCAGGGGGATCATGCAGTTCAATCACGCCCACTCCCTGCCCGCCGCTCAAGCGGACGGACGATAGGGCGCATGCATAACGCAGCAGCCTTGCAAGCCCCACCACCCACAAGCGCCCCTCATCGCGTTCACGAGCCAGAAACCGAAACGGAGCCAAAAGCAGATCGGGGCGAGCAAGAGCCGCCTCAATGCTGGCGGGAGTAAGAATTCCCTGCGCTTTGTGAAGCACACCCAGATGCTGGTAGAGGATTGCGGTTCCCTGTTCCTTGTACAGCCTATTCCAAGGGAGAAGCCTGAGCTGAGCCAGAAGAGAACTCAGGTTGGGCGCATTCCGTCCGGTTCCCCGCAGGCGACGGAACCCCAGGATACTTGCTTCGTTCCCTAATGTATCTTGCAAGGGGGATGGAACGAACAGCGGCAGGGGGACAGGGGACGCGGATTCGAGATAGAGGCTGTCAGTCCAGACGAAGCGGGTCCCGGCGGACGGAAATAAATCGCTGTGGTAGGCAGGATGTCCTGCCCGGTCGCCGGCATGATAATCGGCATCAATGCCGACATTCTGCCAGTTGTCGGCATTGCCGTGGTTGGTGAAGACGGGCAGGGACACCCCCATACGCGCTAATGCCCCATAAGCCTCCAAGGCATGGGCGCGACCGAACCCGCCCCCTTGGAAATCACCAAAAGCATGGTTCGTGTCAATCCAGCCTGTACGCAGATAATCTTCCAGCAGAGCAGCCTGCGGCCCGGGCCGCCCCCCTGGCGTTGCAGAATCGAAATAGGCCATGCTGGCCCCGGTCCTGTCGTAAAAGAACAGGCTTCCTGTGATCTCAAGCCCCAGCCCTGTCCCGAAAGGGGTTCGGCTCCGCCCGTTGAGCCAAGCCATCAAGGCGTGGAAGAATGAAGGAGAAAATCCTTCAGCATCCGTCGCGACCGAAAGCGCCCCCTGGTAAGGGTAGGGAAGGCGGCGCAGCCTGGCGTTGGCCGGCTCGACGCTGAAATGGAAGGCGCTCGCTTCGCGTGTCACGAGGCACGTCCGATGCCGGACTGGCCGAATCCGCCCTTCAACCTGGAAAAGAGCCTGCTCAAGCCAGCCCGCTCCGCCAAGTGGCCCCATCGCCAACCTGATGCAAAGTCTGTCGAGAGGCTGAGGACATGGTCGGCATGCCTGCGCTCCACCTCCCGCACCATCCCGATGAGTTCATGATCCGAGAATTTCGACAGGTTCATGAACAGCTTCTGAGTCATGTGATCGCCCAGACTGTCCATGAAGACATCCATGTCCCCGATTTTTCCTTCGCGGACGAGTTGGTCGAACAGGCCGGTTCCGGGGAAAGGAAGAGGAAATTGAAAGTAGGCGGGAATACCAAGTCTCCGCAAGCCGGCTTCCGTGACAGCGAGGGACTCCTCGTCGTCTCCGGGGAACCCGTACAGCATCGCCAGGACAGAAGGGGCCATGTCGTAACGCTTTAAAAGCTCAATGGCGTCGACAAGCGTCTGCACATCGAAGCCCTTTTGCATTTCCTTGAGAACACGATCGTCAAAGGACTCGACGCCGATCGAGATCTCGTAAAACTGTGCTGCCTGGAACGCTTGAGCCGTCGTTTCGTCAAGTCGGTCTGCACGTGCGCCACCAACCCAGAAGAAGCAGTCTGGCAGATCTTCCTGTGCCTTTTCGCAGAACTCCAGAACCCACTTTTTGTTCGTGTTGAAGGTTTCGTCGTAGAATGCAATATTGTTGACGCCGAATTTATTCTTAACAAATTTTATGTGTTCCATTACGTAGTCTACACTATGACGGCTCGTCTGCCTTCCATAGTTCCGATAGCAAAACGTACAGGTGAATGGGCAACCCCGCTCGGTAAACATAATGAAATAGTTACTAATCGTCTCAATAGGGATGCCCATCTTCTTGGCAAGACGAACAAGAGCTGGCCGTTTCCCTGTGTTTTTAGTGTACAAATCCATATCGACAAGGTCATAGGCAGGAAAGGGCAAGCTGTCGAGTTCCGTGATACGGTGACGCGTGCCTGTGCGCTTGGCGGTGCCGTCCTCGGTGCGATAAGCGATGCCGGCCACGTTGGACAGGGGGGTTCCCGTCAGCAGCGCCCGCACCAGAGGAACAATGGTGTCCTCACCTTCGCCAATGCCGACCACATCCAGAACCGTATACTTTAGGACTTCCTCAGGGCATGGCGTCGCGAAACTACCGCCGCCGATGAGCTTGACCTCAGGTGCTTGGTCACGGATGAACTTCGCCAGTCTCTTAATGTAATAGTAGACCGTGGTCATGCCAGAAAAAGCAACGATTGGCGGCTTGTGCATGCGGAAAAACGCGTGAACGCTTGCTTCATCCCAACGCAGCGCGTTCAAGTCCAGGATTTCGACACTGATCCCAGCAGAACGCAAAACAGCAGCCAGATACATGCACCCGAAGGGCGGATCGGTCGGTTGAAATTCCAGCATGACTGGCGGGTACACCAACAAGACGTCAGGATTTTTCGCCATGTCCGGTACGCGCATCCAAAACCTCCCAGGTTTAGAGGCGTGCACAGGCATGCCCCAGTTAATTCTATTACCCGATCCAGCCTGAAAAAGTCTTTCCTAATCGTTCAAGATGTCCAGTCTGTCCGCTTCTCAAATGAATATTGCCTCCGTAAAATACTTTCCATTTACCATGCTTCTTCTATGACGATCGGGCAGAAGGCTGTATCCGTCGAGACATCGCGGGATGTCCCGTGTGGCATCCTGACCCGAGTCATGGAAGCAGCAACGGAACCGTTTTACATCCAATCAGGATTTGAATACCCCTCTTGAACAAAATCTTGCGGCTCATCGTCGTTTTCAGCACTATGGGAACAGCATAAGAATTCTTCACGCGATCAGAAAACGTAAAGAGTTAGCGCGGAAAGGAGAAGAATGGATAGAAAAATCCCAAAAACCATGAATGCTGTCCTCTTCATTTTTTCTTTTTCTTTAATTTTTTCGACAACCAATGGGTGGGCATTATAGAATTTCTTTATGCCGGAACGGCGCAATTGGGCTGCGATTTCGTAAACATACATACTCGCAATCACGATCTCGACGTTTTCCTTTCTAGTGGAAATAAAAGTATCGAAATCAATCACGGGAAATCCCAGTACTGTCCCAGTCTTTTGGTTGTCGATAAAACCAATAACTTTTATCCTCGGTAGCTTCCGCAACAACTCAAGCAACATCTGTCCACCACGGCTTGCCCCAAAAATATAAATCTCTCCGCTTTCCGGAAGGTCGCTCAGAGTCTTAGCGGCAATCATCAGAGGCTCCAGTCCGTCTTATCGGCATGTGGCTGTGACATAGAAGGCATTAAAAAGTACAACTTAATTAATAAACTGTAAAAACTCCTATCAGGCTATGGCTTTTGCTGTTTTCCAGAATGAAGTCGACGGGTATGGCGTTTTGAAAGCCGATTCCCCGGCAGAAAGATACAAGGCATCTGCCGGGGGTCAGGAAAAATCCAGATGATCAACAGGCGTGGAACGGGCAATGCTCAGACGTCTGGCATGTCACCGAGATCAACGGCGATCAGACGGCGTGCCTCTTCAGCCCAACGCCTTCCACCGAGATAGAAGTCAGCCCATCCAATCCCCGGTTCGCGAGCAAAGCCGGCCCGGAACGCCTCCTCGGCAGATGCTGTCTCTCCGGATGCGGCAAGGGCGCGTCCATGAACCAACCAAGCCCACCCCAGATCGCGGGAACCCAATACAAGGCGCGAGCTGCAGTCGAGCGCACCCTCCGTATCCCCCTCATCGAGTAGGGTGACTACACGATTTACCATCGGCCAGGGATTGCCCGGCAACGCGGCCTCTGCCTTGTCAAAGGCGTCCAGTGCCTGCCTCCTATGCCCGGCATTCCGCAGGATGCCGCCCAGTAGAAGCTGGAACAGTCCGGCTTCCACGCCCCCCAAGGTCGCAGTCATGCTTTTCGCTGCCTGCAGGACAGTGACAGCATCGTCCAAACGTCCCTCATGCAGGAGAGCTGCAGCACGATAATAAGCGACCCACGGGCTGCCCGGCATCCGTGTTTCGGCATGCCGGCGGCACGCAGAGGCCTCCTCGCCCCGCTTCAAAGCATTGAGAGCTGTTGCTTTGTATTGCAATCCCCAGAAATCATCCCTGGAAATCTCGAGTCCTTGGTCATAGGCAGCGATCGCCTCGCTCAACCGATCCCTATGCTGAAGCAGTATACCCTGGTGAAAATGCACCCACGCATTTTTCGGTTCGACCTGAGCAGCGAAATTAAAGGCTTGAGATGCCTCGCTCCAACGCCCGACTGCTTGGTAGGCGGCGCCGAGATAAAGATAAACCTGGTTATAGTTGCGCTCAGGCGCAAGGTCCGCGGCCCGCTGATAGAACGCGATCGCATCTTCCATCCGGCCCTGCAATTCGCAGATCCGACCGAGAGTCCAGAAATCGCGCTCTGTTCCGAAATTCGGAGAAAGGGAAAGCGCCTGTTCAAACGCCAAGGCGGCAGTGTCATGGTTCGAACGCAAAAACGCTGCGTGTCCAGCCATACCGAACGCTTCCGACAGTGGCGTGGCCCATTGTGGAGGTGGCGGGGCACTTTTCTCCAAACATGCCCGTGCTTGCTCCATCTCGGCGCGGCCAAGATGAATGAGTGCGCGGATGGTCAGAACGAGTGAAACATCTACGTTGGCATCTTTCGTCAAGGACAGTGTACCGAGCGCCTCGTCGTGTCTATCTTGCCGGTACTGATGAAGTGCGATCTCGACAAGGCCGTTGCAACGGTAATCGGGGTCGACTTGCAGAGCCGAGCGATGCGCCGCCTCAGCTTCAGCGCCATTGCCCATCCGCTGCAGCAGATCGACAATCAAGCACCAAACACCAGCAGAAGCAGGGGTCAGAGCAACCGACTCACGGAAATGCTGCAGGGCCGCCTCATGGGAACCCTCCCTCAGGGTCGCGTACCCCATCTCCAGATGGTAGTTGGAGAGCACGTCAACCCTTATTGCCCGCCTCCATCCTTCAATATCGATTGCGGGTGATGCGTGCCAGCCCGTGTGCCTATTTATCGATGTCACCGGTGTCCTCCAACGTCTACTCGATGGTACTGCTTGCAGGACGGGCGCCCCCCCTCCTATTGAATCTTCCTCTTGATGGCATTCGCTTCGCGTGCTCGAATTCAGCTTGTTGGAAACCATCATACTGTAGAGAAACGACCCTGCGATAGAGGAGCGGGCTTTTTATCCTACCGCCAGCACCGGATAGCCGTCGGGCAAATCCACCGCTTGCGGCTCCGGCATCGGCCCCAACTCCGCCACCATCGCCCCCCAGGACCAGCCGACGCCAAAACCGGCCATCAGCGTCTTGACCGGCCCAGCCGCCAGCAGCCCCCCCATGCTGTGGCAGATCGCCAGCGGGATGGAGGCGGAACTGGTGTTGCCGAAGCCCTGCATGTCGATGACGAAACGGTCGGCCGGCGCCTTGATGCGCTTGCGCAGATGCTCCAGCATGAAGGCGTTGGCCTGGTGCAGGACGAAGCGGTCGATGCCGTCGACATCGGTGCCGGCATGCTCCATCGCCTCGCGCAGCAGCGGCGGCACGGCGCGGAGCGTGAAGGAGAACACCTCTGCCCCGTTCAAGGTCAGGCGGGAGTCGCGCTCCAACTGCGCCGCCTCTTCCTCGTCGGCAATCCGGCCGGCGGTGCCGACCGGCGGGATCAGGCAATGGCGCTTGCCGCCGGCCTTGACGAAGATGTGCGGCGCGCCGGCGCCGTCGGTGCCGATCACCACCGGAATCGGCGGAGCCGCCGCGTCGACCTCCAGCGCGGTGGCCGATCCGGCATCGCCGAACAGCGGCAGGGTGGCGCGATCTTCGGGGTGCAGGTGGCGGGTCGGGTTATCGCCGCACAGCACCAGCGCCCGTTTGGCCGTCGACCCGCCCAGCAGCTTCGCCGCGATCCACAGACCGTAGACATAGCCCGAACAGCCCAGCGGCACGTCGAAGGCTGCCGCACTGGTCGGCAGCCCCAGCCGGTGCTGCATGATGCAGGCGGTCGCCGGCAGCACGTAATCGGCGTCCTGTGAGACGAAGACCAGCACCTCCACCGTCGCCGGGTCCCAGCCCAGCTGCCGCATCAGCCCTTCCGCCGCGGCGACGCAGAGGTCCGATGCGCAATAGGGCGGCGGCAGCACGCGGCGTTCCTGGACGCCGATGGTGGCGGCCAGCTTCTTCGCCTCCTCCACCGTGAACATGCCCGGATCCGCGACGAAGGAATGGCGCTGGGGCGGCACCACCGCGCGCAGGCCGGCGATCCGGATGCCGTCGATGATGGCTTTCATTCTGTCCTGTCCTTCGCGTGTTCAAGGGCCCGGCGGGGGCGCTTGTCTGGGTTGGTGTCCGGCACCATGGCCCGCACCATAGCGCACAGTGACGCCGGATTGGTTTCCGGAAGATTGATTGCGGCACATGGCCCCGCCGTCATTGCTCCGGATCCTTCGCGGGAGGCTCCGGGATCAGGCCGACGGTCAGCCCGAAGGGCCGGGACAGCCGTTCCAGCGTCGCCACCGTGGGGTTGGCGGCTCCGGTCTCCAGTTGCGAGACCTGCCGGGTGGTGAGGCCGAAGGTCCGGCCGAACTCCGCCTGGGTCATGCCGAAGCAGCGACGCATGGCCCGCACCCCCTCGGCCCAGGCCAGTTCGCCCCCCTCCGCCGCCCGCAGCAGAACATGGCGTGTCTCCAGCAGCGCCTCACGGCTGGGCGGCTTACGGCGCGGCATCGGCCCGTCCCTTCCCAAAATCTCCTGCCGGTAGCGCCGCGAGTGCGGCGGCAAGCTCGCCGCAGGCGGTGAAGGCGCGGGCGACCACCGGCTCCGGTACCCCATGGGCACGTGCCGTCTCCGGCAGGGCGGCAACCGCATCGGCCTTCGCCGACAGCGCCCCGGCCAACCGCCGGCCCAACCCTTCGTCCCCAGTGACGGCGGCGACGGCCTCGCAAATCCGCTCGAACCGGATGGGGAAGCCGCCGCGGCGCAGGCACTCCCAGCGGGTCGATGGCGCAATCACCCCGGGATCCAGCACCATCGGCGCGAAGTCGAAGCGCGGGGCCAGGCCGACCCAGCCGTCCGGGCGCTTCTGCAAGGCGGTGTTGCGGCCATGGTTGTCGGTGTCGCCCATCGCCCGGTTCAGCAGGTCGCGCAGCACATACTCGACGATCTCCCCGGCCGGCTCGGTGCAGACGGCATGGAGGACGGCGATGTAGGCCTCATGCGTCGTCTGATGGCCGAAGGCGGCGACGCCGGCGGCCGACACCAGGCTTTCCTGGCCCAGCCGCGTCACGCCGCCCCCCGACGCACCGTTTGCCGACACGGCGCGGTCGAAGCGGGGGATCACCAGCGTGTCGCCGCGGTGGCTCAGCGGCCGGCCGATCCGCAGGCCGAAGCCGCGGGCGATCTCCAGATAGGGCGCCTCGCAGGCCAGGATCAGGCGATCCTCCGGCCCCTTCGCCCGCGACATCTTGACGATGATGTGGTCGCGGGCCTCGTCATCCCCGACCAGGGAGTCGGGATACCACAGCCCGTCGTCCTTGCGCGCCAGCAGCAGCTTCGGCCATTCGCCCTGGACGCCGCTCGACCCCGAAGCGATCAGGGCGAAGCGGCCGGCCATGTCCTGGAAAGAGGGGGAACGGTCGAAGACCTCGTCCAGCGTCACCCCGGCCACCGTTTCACCGCCCAGGCGCTCCCGCTCGGCCTCGTACGCCTGCTTGACGCGAACATTGCCGATGGGACTCCCCGCCCCGCGCAGCAGAAGCGGGAAGGCGAAGCCCTCGTCATCGGGATCGAAGCCCATCTCGTCCGCCAGACGGCGGCGGGCATGGCCCTGGGGCAGCAGGTCGAGCAGGAAGGGCGGCCAATGGTTCCGGCGATGCGCCGCCATATCGACCCGGTCGCGCACCGACACCGCCCGCCAGTCGGTCACCAGCCGGCCAGCGGCAAGCTCCGCATTGCCGAAGGCAATGAAATAGAAAGGGTCGTACTCAAGCCGGGTGGGCGAGCGGATGCCAGCCTGGACATCATTGACCGTCAGGTCGGCGGCATCGTGCCAGACACCGTGATGATGGATCTGAACGATCAGGCTTGCACTGTCGCCCATGGCCGTTCGTCCCACAATACATTCCACTTTAGTGGATCATATATGTAAGATAACCACAATAAAATACCATTGCAATGGAGCGTTTCCCAGTGTGCTGGCAGCGGCGACGCCATTGCTGCCAATTGGGAAACGGGCGTGGCGCCCCGCACCAAAAGGCCGCAGTCCCGGACGCGCTGATGTCGGCCGGCCGTCGTGCTATGGTCCGCATCCCGATATGCCACCAACCTGGATTTTCCCGCCATGACCGCCCGCTCCCCGGCCGCCTACAATCCCATGGACCTGACCGGCCGCCGCATCCTGGTGACCGGGGCGTCGGCCGGGATCGGCCGGGCGACGGCGGTGGTGCTGGCGAAGCTCGGTGCAAGGCTGGTGCTGAACGGCCGCGACGAGGAACGGCTGGCCGAGACCGCCGACCGGCTGGAGGGCGACGACCACGCCGCCGCCCCCTTCGACCTGTCGAACCTCGAAGCGGTGCCAGGCTGGATGAAGGGACTGTGCGCCGACGATTCACCCTTCGACGGCATCGCGCATTGCGCCGGCATCCAGACGCTGCGGCCGATCCGCATCTTCTCCGCCGCCTTCTTCGACGAGGTGATGCGGGCCAACCTGGGCAGCGCGTTGGCGCTCGCCCGCGGGCTGCGGCAGAAGGGCTGCCATGCCGAGCGGGCGGCGATGGCGCTGATCTCCTCCACCGCCGCGACGGCGGCCTCGCCGGGCAATGTCGTCTATGCCGCCAGCAAGGGCGGCATCATCGCCGCCACCAAGGGGCTGGCGGTGGAGTTGCTGAGCGACGGCATCCGCGTCAACTGCGTGGTTCCCTCCATCGTCGAAACCGAGCTGATCGAGCGCGGCAAGCAGAAGCTGACCGCCGAGCAGTACGAGCATCTGCGCACGTTGCAGCCGCTGGGCTTCGGCCATCCCGACGACATCGCCCACATGATCGCCTATCTGCTTGCCGACACCAGCCGCTGGATGACCGGGTCCATCGTCACGGTGGACGGCGGCCGCACCGCCTGAGCCCCGTCATGACCAACGACGTTCCCGAAAATCGCTGGTTCCACCTCTGCATGGCGGATGACCTCGCCAGCCCCAACGCCTTCGTCACCACGCGGGTGGGGGCGGTGCCGCTGGTGGCGCAGAACATCAAGGGGCGGGTGGTCGCCTTCCGCAACGTCTGCACCCACCGCTTCGCCGTGATCCATGGCGAGCCGTCGGGCTGCGGCCCGCTGCGCTGCCCCTATCACGGCTGGAGCTTCGACGCCGACGGCGTGCCGGTGGGGCTGCCCTTCAACCCGACCGACTTCCAGCTGGAGGCCGAGGGCCGCCGGCGGCTGGCCCTGCATCCGGCCTCGCTGGCCCGCTGCGGCCGGCTGGTCTTCGTCCGGGTGGCCAGCGACGGCCCGTCGCTGGAGGAGGAGCTGGGAAGCGGCCTCTTCGCCCGGCTGGCCGCCCTGTCCGACGCCTTCCCCCGCCACGGCGATGCGGTGGAGCCGGAGGAAGGTTGGGAGCGCATCGAGGCCGCCAACCTGCGTCTGCATCTGGCGCCAGACGGCGCGCTGGTGCTGCACAGCGCCGCCCCGCCCGGTGCCGACCGGCGCTTCTCCCGCACCGTCACCTTCCATCCCGCCACAGCTGACGCGGAGCTGCCGGCTTGACATCCTTCCCACGGCTAAAGCCGGAAAATTCCTGAACTTCGCAGTACAGGTTCCTGTTTCACAGCGGACTGCTCAGAATGCCGAGGCATCCCAAGACTAACACCCGCTCCGCAGGCAGACACCGCCAGTCCCGGCGGCCAAGATATTGCGCGCTGCGTTGAGGTCGCGATCATGGAAGCTCCCGCAATCTGGGCACCTCCATCTACGATCATCCAGCGTCAGCACATGTCCTGTAGCGCCGCATTCGCTGCAAGTCTTGGTGGAGGGGTAAAAGCGATCAATTTTCACCACTTTCCGCCCATACCACGCCGCCTTGTAGGCAAGCATGCGGCTGAACTCACTCCAGCCCGCGTCGGCAATGGACCGGCTGTGGAGCTTTGCCCGCAGCATGCCTTTCACCGACAGAGTCTCGAGGCAGATCGTTTGGTTTTCACGGATCAGTCGAGTGCTGAGTTGATGCAGAAAATCGCTCCGCGCATGACGCACGGAGGCATGGGCACGGGCCACCTTCAGCTTGGCCTTTGCTCGGTTCTTCGAACCCTTTGCCTTTTTCGACAGCCGACGCTGAAGGCGGGCAAGCCGCCTCTGTCGCTTGGCGAGGTGGCGCGGGTTGGCGATCGTCTCGCCAGTGGACAGGGTGGCGAAGTCCTTCAGCCCGAGGTCGATGCCGACGTCGCCGCCACCGGACAGCGTCTCGACATTGGCGACGACGCGGCAGGAGACATACCATCGCCCGTCTGCCTCCCGCGTCACCGTCACTGTGGTCGGTTCGCTGGGGAGATCACGCGACCACACCACGTCCAGCGGCTCAGCCATTTTAGCCAGCTTCAACCGGCCATCGTGGTAGGTGAAGCCGGATTTGGTGAACTCCGCCGACTGCGGCCCGTCCTTGCGACGGAATTTCGGATAGCGCGCCCGCCGCTGGAAGAAGTTCCGATAGGCCACGTCAAGGTGGCGAAGCGCCTGCTGAAGCGGGACGCTCGACACTTCGTTCAGCCACACGAATTCAGGCTGCTTCTTCAACGCCGTCAGCATGGCGTTCGTCTGGGTGAATCCGTACCGCTCCTTGCGTTCCGTCCACGCCGCCTCCCGCAGAGCGCGGGCACGGTTGTAGACCACGCGCACACATCCGAACGTCCGGTTCAGCAGGTTTTCCTGCTCCGGCGTCGGGTAGATGCGGAACCGATAGGCAGCCTCGACCGGCTTCAGCATCCCTTTCATGTAGAAGGACATAGCACAATGTTCAAGTTTTGTTCTGCTGGTGTGAAGCCAATATCCCGTCTCATACCCAAAGGCAGGAATTTCTCGCGGAGGTTTGGATGACTGCACCCCAAGTCCACGCGGTCATCCCCGAGGCCGGCGCCTTCCTGCCCCACAGCCATTTCTGGACCGAAGAAGCCTTCGCCCAGGAGCGTGAGCAGGTCTTCGGCCGCTGCTGGCTCTATATGGGCGTCTTCGACGACACCAACCTCCTGACCGCAGAGATGGCCGGGCTGCGCTTCGAGCTGCACCGCCGCGGCGAGGCGATGGACGGCGTCTGCCGCGACGGGGAACGGGTGCGGCCCCTGCAGATCGACCGCTGCGGCGCCCTCGTCTTCGCCCGCGTTGCACAAGACGGCGGCCCGACCCTGGCCGACCATCTGGCGCCCTATGGCGCGCGGCTGGCGATGATGTCGGCGAACTGCCTGAACCCGCAGGCCCCGGTCGGCATCGCGTTCCAGGCCAACTGGAAGGTGCTGGTCGAGAACACGATGGACGATTTCCACGGCTCCACCGTCCATCCCGACACCATTCATCCCGCGGTGCATCCCGACTGGCAGAGCCACCTCGTCACCGAACGCCACGGCGCCAACAGCGATTCCCGCTGGCTGCTGGCCGACGGCACCGCCGGCTGGTGGGCGAAACTGGACGCCAAGCTGCGCATGCGCCGCTTCGCCATTGAGTCCTTCTACCGCCACACCTTCATCTTCCCGAACTTCTATCTGGCGACCTTCTATGGCGCGACGGTGATCCCGCACCGGGTCGATCCCGTCGCCCCCGACGCCGCGGTCCTGCGATGGCAGCTGTTCCTGCCCACCACCCGGCTGGAGACGGCACGCGAGCAGGCCTTCCACCGCTCCACCGCCGCCTATCTGATCGAGTCCGCAAGCACGGTGATCGCCGAGGACCGCCCGGTCTGCGAGGCGGTGCAGCAGGGCCGTCCCGGCATCGCCGACCTTCCCCACATCACCGGCATCTATGGCCGGCGCGAGCGCCGCATCCTCGACTTCCATCAGGCGATGCTGAGGCAGCTGGGAGAGGCCGCCCAATGAGTGAAAGTCATGGAGGCGGCACCCTGACCTTCATCGAGCCGACGGAGGAGCACGCCCAGCTGCTGCTCGACTGGCGCACCCGCCCCGACATCGCCGGCCAGATGCTGAGCGTCGTCCCCTACGACGTGGAGCGGCAGAAGGCGTGGCTGCGGCGCAGTAAAGAGCGCGACGACTATGTCCACCGCATCCTCTGCGTCGATGGGGAGCCGGCCGGCCATGTCTCCATCACCGTGACCGAGCCGGAGTGGCGGATCGCCACCATCGGCGTGCTGATGGGCGAGCGGGCGGGGCGGATGGGAGCGGCCCCGCTGAACTTCGCCTACATGCTGAACCATGTCTTCTTCACCATGGGGCTGCGCAAGGTGGTGAACCACATCCTGGGCACCAACAGCCCCCGCCTGCTGAAGGGCCAGCCGATGATCGGCTACCGCCCCGTCGGCGTGCTGAAGCGCCAGGTGGTGAAGGATGGGCAGGAGATCGACCTCCACATCTTCGAGATGCTGGCCGAGGACTGGCTGGTGGTGCGCGAGCGCTTCCGCATCTACCAGGACATGGACGGGCGGGAGTGGCGGTGAGGAAGGGTGGGGAGTGAACCTCCTTCACAGTATTGACATTAGAAGCTTAGACTGTAAAATTGATCTCTGATCACGCATAGCCATAATGCATGTCCTAAGGACATGCATTATGGCTATGCGTGTGCAAGGCTTTCCAAATGGACAATGCTTCAGGCTTCATCGCACCGCCATCATTCAAGCGGACACGCCTCGCCACGGCCGTACTGGAGGGGCTAACCACAGACGGGGACGCGGTCACCACCCGCTACGAGGTCTGGCGGAGGCTCCTCCATGTGTGGAACACCCCGAAGGGTCGGGGGCTTTTCCGCGGCGAGATGCCGGGCGCAATCCATGTCCAACGTGTCATCCAGAACCTGATCCGGACCCATGGGCTGACAGCCGATCCCGACTATGGCCGCAACGTCTACCGCGTCCTCGGCCTTGGCGATGCGCCGGCGGAGGAGGTGTTCGCGCTCGCCACACCCTTCGGCTATGTCGCGCATCTGTCGGCGATGCAACGCTGGGGCCTGACCGACCGGCGGCCGGACGCTTTGCATCTTGTCGTGCCCGCAGCACCCGCTGCGCGCCGTCTGGCGGAAGAGCGCATGGCGGAGGACCGCCGGCAATTCCCCGATGCCGCCAAAGAGGAAAACGAGGTCCCGCTCACCAACCCGCGTCCTCCGGCGATCCTGCGCGGGCGGAAGACCGTCACGGTGACGGCCAAGGAGATGGGCCGCTGGATCCGGGTGCGGGGCGGACACACCCGACTCGCTACGGTGGGACAGACCTTCCTCGACATGCTGGACTGGCCGGATCTGTGCGGCGGGATGGCCCATGTCCGCGACGTCTGGCGCGAGCATGCCGACATCCATCTGGAGGAGATTGCAGCATCCATCGACGACAGCGGGTCCCCCATCGTCAAGGTGCGGGCCGGCTATCTGCTCGACGAGTTGCTCGGGCTGGGTGACGACGCCAGGGCAGCGGAGCGGATCGCCGGATGGTTGCGCTTCGCCCAGCGCGGCAGTTCCCGCGTTCTGGATCCGTCCAAGCCCTTCGCGACGGACCATTCGGAAAAATGGATGCTCTCGCTCAATGTCTGATCCGACGCCTGACGAGCACGCAGTCCCCAGGATCGTCGACATCACCGCCTGGATCGAGCGGGCACGCCGCGATCCCCTGACCTATGCCGAGCGGCAGGCAACCGAGGTGATCCTGGCCGCATTGGGCGGGTTGCCCGGCTATCGCGGGCGCTTCTTCCTGAAGGGCGGCATCCTGATGGCGGTGGTGTATGGCAGCCCGCGCAACACCGGCGATCTCGACTTCACCACCGACCTGCCGGCCTCCCCGGATCTGGGGGAGCGGCTGCGCACGGAACTGGACCGCGCCTTCCCACGGGTGTGCGCCCGGCTCGGCTATCCCGACCTGCTGCTCAGGGTCCAGACGGTGCGGGAAATGCCACGGCCATTCGCCGGACCTCGTCACCTGTCCTTCCCCGCGCTGAAACTGGGCATTGCCTTCGCCCGCCGCGACGACCCGTCGGCCCGCTTCCTTCAAAAGGAAAGCTCGCCCAACGCCGTCATCGTCGAGGTCAGCTTCAACGAGCCCGTCCACGCCGTCGAACTGGTCCGGTTGAACCCCGACGGGCCGACGGTCGCCGCCTACGGCATCACCGACCTGATCGCGGAGAAGTTCCGGGCTCTGCTGCAGCAGGTATCCCGCAACTGCTATCGGCGGCAGGACGTCTACGACCTCGCCCATCTGGCTGACCGCTTCTCTCCCGATGCCACCGAATGCGTGGCGATCCTCCGGACTCTGCGGGACAAGTGCGCGGCGCGCGGGATCGTCCCGACGGCAGCCTCGCTCGACGATGCCGCCCTGGTCGAGCGGGCGCGGTCCGAATGGCACACGCTGGAACAGGAGGTCGGTGAGCTTCCCGATTTCGACGCATGTCTGGAGAAGACAAGGCGTCTCTACCGCAGCCTGCCCTGGGATGACGCGGCGTCCTGAAAGGGAGCGACCCTCACCCCCGCAACACGCCCAATCGGCGTGCTGAAGCGCCAAGCGGTGAAGGACGGGTGGGAGTGGCGGTGATGGCATGGCGCTATCATTGAAATCGATACAATCGCGGCCTAATCTTCTCGAGACATGCCCGGGAGCGACCGGTGGCCAGCATCACGATCCGGAACCTCGAAGTTCCTTTAAAGGCCCGACTGCGGATCCGCGCCGCCCACCACGGCCGCTCCATGGAGGATGAAGCCCGCCACATCCTGCGTGCGGCACTCGCGGAAGAGAGACTGCCGGTGACGAATCTCGGGGAAACCATCCACCGGCGGTTCGCGCGGCTCGGCGGTGTCGAGGTGGCGGAGGTGAAGCGCGAAGCCCTGCGGACGCCGCCGAGCTTCGACTGATGATCGTCCTCGACACGAATGTTCTGTCAGAGTTGATGTCCCCGAGACTGTCCGAAGCCGTATTCCGCTGGTCCGCTGCACATCCTGTTCAGTCTTGACTTGCTGGCGGAGGGGGCCGCGACGGAGCAGATGTTTGCCGAAGGCTTAGTTGGTCGGGCAAGGGCGATAGGAGAACTTGCGCAACGGAGGCCGTCATGCAGAATCCAACCCCACCTGCCGACCTCCCGTCCGCTCCAGCGGCCCTGGCCGAGCACCAGCGGGTGCTTGCCGCCGACCTCCTGGGGTTGGACCACCCGCCTACCGGCGATCTCGACGTCCTGCGGGTGGTGCGAGGCCGGCTGTCTCCCCAGGCCATCGGCGCCTTGCAGGCGGCCGGGCTCGACGCCCGCACCCTGGGCCGGATCATCCCCCGGCGCACGCTGGAACACCGCCGGCGGAAGGGGGAGGCGCTGTCGCTGGAAGAGAGCGAGCGCGCCTATCGCGCCGCCAGCATCGTTGCCCTGGCACAGGCGGTGTTCGGCAACCGGGACAAGGCGCTGTCCTGGCTCCATGCCCCCCGCAGCCGTTTCGACGGCGAGGCGGCCATCGCCCTGATCGACACCGACATCGGCGCCCGTTTGGTGGAAGAAGCCCTGATCCAGATCGACGAGGGCTATTTCGCGTGAAGCTCTGGCGGATCAGCAACCATTCTGATCTGCAAGGAGCCAGTAGCCAGCACGCCGGTTCCGTTCATGTTGAACAAACCATGAACACCATGTAGGATCCTCCCATGATCCAGCGGAGCTACACATACCGGCTTTATCCGACCAAGGCCCAGGCAGCAGTCCTGACGGAGATGCTGGGCGCCTTCTGTGATCTCTACAACGCCGCTCTCCAACAGCGCATCGAAGCCTACCGCCGTCAGCACAAGACGCTGCGCTACCTCGACCAAGCCAGCGAGCTGAAGGCGGTGCGCGCCGTCGACGAGCGCTTGGCCCACTTCAGCTACTCCGCCGGACAACAGGTGCTCCGCCGACTGGACAAGGCGTTTGCGGCCTTCTTCCGCCGACTGAAGACCAAGGCCAAAGCAGGCTTTCCGCGTTTCCAGGCAAAAAGCCGCTTCAACAGCGCCGCGTTCCGCGTCGGCGACGGGCTGACGATCCGCAAGAGCAAGCGCCTCCGCGTGATCTGCGTGCCCGGTGAGATCAAGGTGAAATGGCACCGCGACCTTCCGGCCTCAGCCAAGGTCGGAGCCGCTGTGCTTTCGTGCTCCGCCGGCACATGGTTTGTCTGCTTTCAGATCGCACTGCCTGACCAGGAGGACCAGCCGCGCGACGGCACCGCGGTCGGCATTGATGTCGGGCTGTCCAGCCTGATTGCCACCTCGGACGGTGAGACGGTTGCAACGCCGCGCTGGACCAAGCGCGCGGCAAAAAAGCAGCGCCGCCTTCAGCGCGCGCTCAGCCGGTGCAAGCGGGGCAGCCGACGCCGGCTCAAAGCCAAGCAGCGACTTGCCCGCCACAGCGCCCACACCGCCAACCAGCGCCGCGACTTTCTGCACAAGCTATCGCGCTCCCTGGTGGAGCGCTATGCCCTCATCGCTCTGGAGGACCTCGACGTTGACCGCTTGGCCCGCTCGAGGCTGGCCCAGGCGGTCCAAAACGCCGCCTGGGGCCAACTCCGCCGCTCCCTCGCGTACAAGGCTGCAAGTGCCGGTACCCGTATGGAAGTGGTGGATCCCCGCGCTACGAGCCAGACCTGCCCGGCCTGTGGAGCCGGTGTCGCCAAGACGCTGAGCGATCGCCTGCACACATGCTCGTGTGGCTGCGTGATGGATCGCGATGTCGCGGCGGCGACCATCATCCTGCAGCGGGCACAGGGAATGGGGCCGGGACACGGCCTTCGGTCGTCAAGCCAGCGGACTGCCGCCTAGCTCGACCGAGAAGCCGTTGCCGTCAGGCGACGGAGTTGTCACCATCCCCCGCCACACCGCGTGGAACTGCTGGATGCGCTCCTCGTTCAGGCCCAGCACCGCGGGGCGCTCCGTCTGGCGGCAGCCGCGGAAGGCCAGTTCCGACGCCTCTTGATCCTCGCGCAGCAGGGCGACGTTGAGATCGCGCGCGCCCTCCTCGATCAGGCGGCGGGCGGCGGGGCCGCCCCTGCCGGCATCGCCGTCCGGATCGGCCAGGAACAGGCGGAGGTTCAGGGCGCAGCGGTCGGGGCCGAGCGGGTCGTAGGTCTGGACGCTCATCACCGCGCCGCGGGTGAAGCCGATCTCCAGGTTGGGGAAGATGTGCAGGTGATCGTAGTCCTGCAGGATCGGGCTGGGGCGGAAGCCCAGCCGCTCCGACACGCCGTCCCACCAGCGGGCACTCTTGTCCGACATGCCGGTCACGCCGCGGGAATGGGCGCCGTCATAGTCGCAGCGCCAGTCGCCCTTCACCAGCTTGCGGAAGGTGGTGGGGTGGGTGAGGTCGGCGTGGTAGACCTCCAGCACGCTCTCCACCCCCATCTTCCAGTTGGCGGCCCATTCCATCGACCGCTCCTCGAAGGGGCGGACGAAGATCTCGGAGGCATGGCGCAGCACGTCGGCATAGACGCCCAGCCAGTCGCCGAGGCCCAATCCCTCCGCCGCCACCCGCAGGAAGACGAAGCGGCCGCACACCCCGACCGCCACCGGCGTCAGGGCACGGCCGCAGCGGCCCTCGCGATCCAGGCCGAAATTCGCCTCGTTGCCGGGAATGCCATAGGGCACGCCGTCACGGTCGAAGGTCCAGCCGTGATAGCCGCAGCGCAGCATGCCGTTGCCGCGCGGCGCCCGGTGGATCATGGCGAAGCGGTGGGTGCAGACGTTGCGGAAGCCCCGCAGTTCCCCGTCGAAATTCTGCACCAGCACGTCCAGCCCGCCGATCCGCCGGGTCAGATAGTCGTTGGGCCGGGCAAGCTCGTCGGTGAAGCCGGCGAAGACCCAGGATTGGCGGAAGACCCGCTCCTCCTCCGCCCGGAAGATCTCCGGGTCGTGGTAGGCGGCGGGGGGGATGCCGGGGACGGCCTTGGCGGCGACGAAGGGGAGGGGGCTTTCCATGATGCAAGAAGGGTAGCCCGCGCCCCGCCGGCCGGTCCAGGGCACAGCGGGTCGCAGGTGTCGGGTCGCAGGTCTTCCCTCTCCCGTCACGGCCGGAACAGCGTCGCCTCGATCCCGCGCAGCCCCGTGGCGTCGCAGATGTAATAGGCGACCATGGCGCGCCCGTCCGGCAGCACCGCCGCCCAGGGATAGCCCAGGTCCGGCGCCGGCCCGTCGTCGCGCAGCACCAGCTCCGGCACCTCACCGGGCTGCTGGCGGCGCGGGTCGTAGAGGCGGGCGCGCACGCCGTAGGGCGCATGGCGGTAGCCGCCGACCAGCAGCAGCCGGCCGTCCGGCAGCGGGCAGGCGTCATAGGGATGGCCGACCACCGTCTGGCGCCGCCACGGTTCCCAGCTGTGGCCCAGATCGGTGGAGCGCGAAGTCGCCAGATGGTCGTCCAGCCCGGTGGTTCGGTGGAAGGCGTGCAGCACGCCGTCGGCATCCAGATGCAACGCCGTCTCGCAGAAGCCGGCCTTGGCCTCGGGGTCGATGGCGATGATCGCCCGATGAACCCAGCTCTCCCCCCGGTCGGTCGAGGCGAAGAGATGGCTGGCATAGGTGCCGGTGGAGGGGTGGTGGGTGTAGCCGGTCTGCAGAATGGTGCCGTCCGGCGCCTCCACCGCCCGGCCGCGCACCGCCCCGCCGAAAAAGGGCCGCTGTCCCGGCACGATGTCGGGATGGCCGGGCAGGGGGGGCAGGTCGCGGTGCGGCGTCCAGCTCCGCCCGCCATCGTCGCTGTACCGGCTGTAGCCGCCCCAGAAGATGTAGAGATCGCCGGTCTTCTGCGGATTGCCGGTCAGCCCGATCCCCAACGCACGCAGCGCCTCCCCTTGCGACGACGGCACCGGATACCAGCGGAAGCCGGTCAGCAGGATGCGGCCGTCACGCAAGCTGAGCAGGCTGGCGTCCTGGTCGGCCGCCTGCGGATCGGGGGGCAGGGGCATCTCCTCCCCCAGCGGTTCGGCATCGGGGCCGAGCCGCAGCAGCACGGTCTGCGAACGGGAATCGAGATGGTCGACATGGTTGAACCCGGTCTCCCCCGCCCGGAACGTAGCCCCGCGCAGCCAGCGATGGTCGCGCGCCCGCCGGAAGGCCAGCAGCACCGATCCGTCTCCCACCGGGGTGAGCGACGGGAAGGACGCATAGAACCGCGGGTCGCGGTACAGCACGCGATGCTCGACACCGGTCATGACCATCGGGTTCCCTACTCCCTCTTTGAAAAGCAGCAACGAGCCTGCACAAGGACGAGTCTGCTCAGGCCAGCCCGATCCAGAGGAGGAACGCCCGGTTGACCGCCAGCATGCTTTCATCCTCCAACCGTCCGAACGCCTCGCCGATCTTGTCGCGGGCGATCGTCTGGACCTTGTCGATCATCACCTGCGAGCGTTTGCGCAGACCGTTGCCCGGAGTCGGATCAACCGACAGGCGGAACAGCGGCGCGTCCACCAGTGCGCTCGTGATCGGCAGAATGGTGACACTGGGATGCCCGTCGAACAGGGCGGACTGGATGACCAGTGCCGGACGCGGCTTGCCGTAGTCACTCTGCAAGGCGACCGTCACCAGATCGCCGCGCCTCACTCCCAGCCCTCGGTGTCACGAACCGCGTCCAGCCAGTCCATGGTCTCCTGCTCCTGCGGCGTGTCCCGGACCAGCAGAGACTGGCGCCGGCATTCGGCGGCGAAGCCGGGCCGGCGGGTGTCCGGCACCCAGATCTGCAACGGCCGCAGCCCGGCAGCGCGCAGACCGTTGCGATGGCGCTGAACACGGAAGGAAAGCGGCGTGGGCATGGGACAGGCACTCCCTTATGTTACATGTAACATTGATCGTCCGCCGATCCTGTGCAAGCCCAACCCCAATAAGCCCGCCCCTCCAGACCCCCGCGACCTCGTGCCTCAGCAGCAGTGCGGTGCGGCGATGCGGATGCGCCTTGAAAGACCACCACCCTTATGGAGAGTCTTCGCCACAGAGAATTCTCCTTCCACGCGGTGTTGCATCCCATGGCGTCCTCCTTCGTCCCCGCCTCCGCCCCCGTCGGCAGCTTTCTGGACAATCTGCGCACGCGCATCGCATCGCCGCGGGCCTATTGGCGCAAGGCGAAGGCCGATCCGCGCTACGCCATCTACGACATCCTGCCCATCGTCACCGATCCGGTCCTGCGCGACCGGCTGGCGGCGCTGATCGCGGCCCGGCGACCGCACACGCCGGGCTTCTACCCGTCGCTGGAGGCGCGGAACTGGTGCCGGACGCTGGAGACGGACGGCATCACCCCGCTGCTGCCGCCGATCGACCCGGCCGTCGTCGCCGACTTGCGCAGCTATTTCGAAAACACCCCCTGCCAGGATCCCTTCCGCCCGCATCTGGGCTGGTTCCGGCCCGACAGCCCGCCCAGCCCGGAGTCCAACATGGGCTATCACGGCGTCGACCAGATCCTGCGCGCGCCCCATGTGCTGGCTCTCTTCAACGATCCGCAGGTGCTGGAGACGGCGGAGCTGTATCTCGGCTGCAAGCCGATCCTCGACAACATCGGCTGCTGGTGGTCCTGGGGCGGCGAGAGCTTTGGCGGACGGGAGGCGGCCAAGGGCACCCAGCGCCACCACCGCGACCTGGACAGCCTGCGCGGCTTCAAGCTCTTCTTCTACCTGACCGACGTGGACGAGGACGGCGGCCCGCACATCTTCGTCAAGGGCAGCCACCGCAGCCGCCTGCTCTCCACCGGCCGCGCCCTGACCGACGCGCAGGTGGAAGCGGCCTTCGGCACCGCCGGCACGGTGACGATGACCGGCGCGGCCGGCAGCCGCTTCCTGGGCGACACCTACGGCGTCCACAAGGGTGCCCTGCCGCGGCGCGGCCGGCGCCTGCTGCTGACGGCGCAGTACAACGTCAACCGCAGCCCCCACGGCCCGACCGTCCCGACGCTCGACCGCCGCTGCGCCGAGGTGCCGGACGGGCTGGACCCCTTCGTGAACCAGATCTTCGTGGCGCCGTAAGGGAGGGACGGGGACGGCCTTCCGGCGGTTTCAGTTCATGGCGTGAGCCGAGGCGTAGCCGAGTTGGTAATACAGCCGGATCATCGCCCGCAGGCTTTCCCCGTCCAGGCTTTCGATATCAAGGGCGGCCAGCTTGGCCAGATTGACGTTGAAGTCCCAGCGCTGTTCCTCCAGCCCGTAGCGCCGTTGCGTCAGGCGGTTGGAAACCCCCTGATAGAACATCCGCCGCATCATCCAGCGCCGGTTCAGCCGGTCGGGATGGATGAAGTGGGACACCGTGGCGGCCGGAACATAGTAGGTGGCGGCTCCGGCGCTGCGCATCTCCATGAAGATGATGCCTTCGTTCGTCAGCAGCCCGTCCCCCTTGCGGCCGAGATCGGTCGGGAAGGCGCGGCCCGCCATCAGCCGCTTGCGGAAGGCGCAGTTCCCTTCACCGAACCATTCCTTCTCGCGCAGGAAGCGGGATTCGCTGTCCCAGCCCCAGCGGCATGAGAAGAAATGCAGCATGTCGTCGGCCAGCCAGTCCGGCCTGGACAGCGCGCCGAAATCCGGCTCGACCTCGCCCGCGACGATGTCGACGGCATCGCCCAGCCGGTGGAAAGGCTCCAGCAAGCGCTCCAGCCAGCCTTCGCAGGCCCGCTCGTCGTCGTCGATGAAGGCGATCAGGGAACCCGCCGCCTCGGCCACACCGCGGTTGCGGGCGAAGCTGACGCCCGGACGCTCCTCCACGATATGGCGCAGCGGCACTCCCCGCAGAGCGAAGGCGGCCTGTCGGCCCTCGACGACCGGGCGCCCTTCCGCCAGGGCGGAATTGTCGATAACGAGGATTTCATGCGCAGCACCCGGAGAGCCGCCCACCCGCTGCCCGATCAGACTGTCCAGGCAGGCGCCGAGCAGTTCAGGGCGCCTATGGGTGCAGATGACGATGCTGGCGGCGATTTCCGGGCTGTCGGTGTTGGGGGTTCCGGTGGTCGGCATGCTGCTTCGCCTGTCAGTGAGCGGCGTGGACGATGCGCAGGTCCGGCAGGCCCCAGGCGGCCACGCCCATATCCCTGGCCATCATTGCCAGCCCCTCGGTCTCGATGTAGCCGCGGTGGCTGTAGGATGGGAAACACAGCCCCTCGCGGTGAAGGTCCGCGCGCACCAGCAATGCCGTGCCGCCCACCCCGTCCAGCGGCACGATGTCCTGGCCGGCGAAGGCATCCAGATAGAGCCGGCCGGCACCGCGCGGCGGCTGGAAGATGCCGTCGGCCAGATGGCGCGGGTCTTCCTCTCCCGTCAGCCGGAAGCTGTTGAGGTCGAAGGTCCGTCCGTCGGGCAGGACGCAGTGGGGAACGACGATGTCGCGCCCGGCGGCGAGCAGGCGGGCCAGCAGGTCCGGCGGATAGTCGACCAGATCGGCGTCGAGCCACAGCACCCAGTCCTCGTCCCCCAGCGTGCCGGACAGCAGCCGGTTGCGCGAGCGCGCCAGCAGCTCCCGCCGCCGTCGCTGGATGTCCGGCGCCCAGCGCGGCCCCTCGGGCCGGAACCCGTAATCGTGACGCAGCAGCGACACCCGGCGGTAACGCCGCCGCAGCTCCGGCAGCCGGCCGGCCAGCCAGTCATGCGTGCCGTCGGCGCTGTCCCCCTCCAGAAAGCCCAGCGACAGGCGGGACGGGTCGTGGTCGAGCCGGCCGAGCAGCTCCAGGTAGCGCGGCAGATGGGCGACGGCGTCCTTCACCGGGGTCAGCACCAGCACCTTTTCCTGCCGCGCCGCAACGATCGCTGGGACAGGCATCGCCGGGACAGGCATGACGGCACGCCGATAGGCTTCCACCGGCAGGCGCTTGCCCATCTCCTCCAGCACGGCCCGGCAGCGGTCGCCACTGAAGCGGGCGGTGGCCGCCTGCCAGTGCTCCTCGAAATGCGGACCGCCGAAGGTGTTGCCGCCATGGACGACGTAGGTGTAGAGCCGCGGCAGGTCCATCCGCACGACACGGGCGCTGCGGCGCAGCTGATCGACCACCGCCGTGTCCTCGCCGCGGCGAAGCGCCGGATAGCGGGGCATTGCCGCCTTCTCGCACAACAGCGAGCCTTCCCAGTCCCGTTCGCAGGACACCGCCAGCCGCTCCTCGCCCGGCCACCAGATCATCCAGCGGTCGAGCAGGCAGGCCTGCGCGCCGGCGGCCACCAGCACCCGCTGCTGCATCTCCAGCCGGCAGGGGTCGTAGAGATCGTCGTCGTCCCACTGGCAGACATAGCGGCCGGCCGCATGGTCGACGGCGATGTTGCGCAGCTCGCCCAGCGTCGCGCCCCCCTGCCGGCCGGCCGCATCGACCCGGACCAGACGAACGTTCCGGCACCCGGCGGCGCGGATGGCGCGCTCCAGCGGATCGTCCTGCGGCAGCGCCGGTCTGTCGCAGACGATGACCAGTTCCCGGTTGGGATAGGTCTGGCGCGCAAAACAGCCGATGGCGATCTCCAGCAGCGCCCTCTGCCCCCTGGTCACCATCAGGCAGGAGATCAGCGGCAGCCCCTCCGCCTTCGCCGCGGGGCCAGGAGCGGAGGAGCGGGCCCCCTCCGGCCGCCCGTCGGTCACCACCGCCGCGATCTGCCGCGGCAATGCGGTCTCGGGGGCGGTCTCGGGAGCGGCCTCGGGGGCGGCTCTAAATCCGGCGGCGCGCCCGGCATCGTCGCGGAACCAGGTGCCCTGCCAATAATGGACGGCATAGGCCCGGCGGGTCGCCTGTTCCCAGAAGGCGAGGTCGAACAGGCGGCCGCTCCAGCAGTCCTCCTTGGTCACGGGATAGAGCAGGTCCGGCGGCAGCACCGTCACCGCGGCGGCGCCATCCTCATGCCGGACCCCGTCATAGGACGCATGGGCGCGGGTCAGCAGGAAGGGGCCGGTGGCGTCCAGCACGTCGGCGCTGGACCGCGCCTCGACCAGCCGGTCCAGCAGATGGTCCCAGAAGGGATGGCCGGGCACCGACGCCAGGAAGGACGGGCACAGGATGCGGGGAAGCCCGCGCTCCACCGCCTTGGCCAGCCTGCCATGCTCCTCCGGCTCCAGCCCGACGACGAAGCTCCGGCCCTCCAGCAGCCCGTCGATCGGACGCAGGCATTCGAAATCGAGGTCGGCATAGACCCCGCCGAAACGGCGCAGGATCAGGTAGCGCGCCAGATCGATCCGCGCGATGGGATCGGCATAGCCGTGGAAGACCGGCAGCAGCGCCGGATGCTCCTCCGCGATGAAGCGCCCGATGTCCTCGTCGGTCCAGAACCGGTAATCGAATCCGGGATTGCGCTCGATCCAGCTGCGCTGCAGCGCCTGGAATTCCGGCGGAACGTCACGTGTCTTCCAGGTCTGGTGGATCAGGCGCGGGATCGGGGAACAGGTATCGGTGTGCATGGACGTCGATGGCAATTGCGCATGAACCGATAAGCACTTTGCAGAAACAGCTCAATGTAAATGGACGTTTAGAAAAAATCTGTCACACTTCGTTTCATTTGACACACGTAAATTTAGAAATTTATCTTTAGCTCCGAATTTATTTTTGAAGCTTGGCAATTCATTATATGAAAATCTCATTAACTTTTGCACGGCTCTAGTTGGAGCGCCCCAAAAATGCTCTCATGGGTTGTGGGTTAGGCTGACCCATCACATCGGGAAGGTGGTCATTCCTCCTTGTGGATGGCTGGACGCGGACATACCGCGGCTGGTAGGCCGTCAGCGGGACGTCTTCCGCCTCCCCCTGCTGCCCCCCTTGGAGAAACAGCCACCGCCATGCCCGGACACCGACCCTACCGCCTGCATCGCCCCTGGACCGTGCTGGGCAGCCGCGACCTCGTCGACGCCGATCCCTTCCTGAAGGTGCGGGTGGAGACGGTGGAGCTGCCGGACGGCCGGCGGATCGACGACTATTACCAGTTCGACCAGCCCTCCTTCGCCTGCATCTTCGCCGAGACGGCGGACGGGCGGATCGTCACCTACCGCCAATACCGCCACGGCCCGCGCAAGGTCGGTCTGGTCTTCCCCGGCGGCCACCTGTCGCCCGGCGAGGAGCCGCTGGCCGCGGCGAAACGCGAGCTGATGGAGGAGACCGGGATGGAGGCGGAGCGCTGGACCGACCTCGGCGCCTACATCGTCAACGCCAACCAGGGCGGGGCCTGGTCGCACATGTTCCACGCCACCGGCTGCCGCCGGGTCGCCGAGCCGATCGTCGACGACCTGGAGGACACCGAGATCCTGCACCTGACCCGGCAGGAACTGCTGGAGGCCATCGGCCGCGGCGAGATGCACCTGCTGACCCAGATCGCGCTGGTCAGCATGGTCTGGCAGGCCGACATCGCGCGGGTGCTGTCCCGTCCCCACTCCCCAGACACAGCCGGTTGAGGAAAAGCCCGATGACCCGCTTCGCCCTGTTCACCCCGATGGCCGCCCTTCTGCTGACCGGCGCCCTTGCACTCCCCGCCGCACTCCCGGCCGCCGCCGAGCCGATGAAGGGCCGCTACGAGCTGCGCTGCCAGGACCCGCAGACCCGGCAATGGGCCGTCGCCGGCCAGGTGACCGACCCGGAGATCGTCGATCTGCCGGCATCCGGCGGGCGCCCCGGCGGACGCGAGGTGCGCGGCACCGGGGCCGACGGCAAGCCGGTTGTCCTGCCCATGCCCTCCGACCGCACCTGCATGCTCAGCGCGCGCTGAGAAGCACGGCGGTCGCCGCCCTATCGAATGGGAGCCGACCGTCAAACTGTAACATCCCCGCTGTAGCTTCCCGACGCTCGCCAAGATCAAGGCGGCGCCGAACGGGCTCCAATGGCCCGACGGCGCCGCTCATGCCAGCCGCTTGCCCTGATGAGGGTTCGGGAGACACCAGCCATGACCAACTTGCCCGTCCAGCTGCCTGAAGTTCAGCTGCCTGAAACGTCGCGCCGTTCGGTGCTCCGCGCCCTTGCCGGGCTGCCGCTGCTGCCGGTCGCCGGCATCGGCGCCGGCGAGCTGCTGTTCGCCTCGGGCGCCGAAGCCGCTGCCGCCAAGGGCGCGCCGGTCGCCGTCGAGTTCGTCGGCATGGCCGCCCCCACCACCGCCGCCGCGCAGGCCAAGACCACGGTCGAGTCCAGCATGGTCGTGACCTGGGCCGACGGCTCCAAGCAGAGCTTCGCTCTCGGCTACCAGCCGTTGTTCATCACCGGCGATCACGTTCCGGACGGCAAGGGCGGCACGATCCTGGCCGGCGGCTATACCGACATCAACGGCAAGCCGATCCTCGATCAGTCGATGGCGACCCCGGCGCCGTTCTTCTCCGACTGCCCGGACGGCTGCAACCTGCTGGCCCCGATCCCCGGCGCCAGGGTGGCGGGCGTCACCGGCAACACCCTGTTCGCCGTCGTCCAGTTCGAATACGCCACCCGCGATTCCAAGGACGCCTCGATGTACGGCAAGCTGCCGTCGCCGATCGCCGTCCTGACGCTGGACCAGAACAAGGAAACCGGCGCGCTGAAGCTGGTGCAGTACCACAATGTCGACACCAGCCCGGCGCACGGCCTGTGGATCACCTGCGGCGCCAGCCTGTCGCCCTGGAACACCCACCTGTCGAGCGAGGAGTACGAGCCGGACGCGGCCGCCATCGACGACCAGTTCCGCGCCTACAGCAAGAACCTGTTCGGCGACGAGACCAAGGCCAACCCCTACCACTACGGCCACCTGCCGGAAGTGACGGTGAACGCCGACGGCACCGGCACCATCAGGAAGCACTATTGCCTGGGCCGCATCTCGCACGAGCTGGTGCAGGTGATGCCGGACGAGCGCACCGTGCTGATGGGTGACGACGCCACCAACGGCGGCCTGTTCATGTTCATCGCCGATCAGCCCAAGGACCTGTCCGCCGGCACCCTCTATGCCGCCAAGATGGAGCAGGAGGCCGGCAAGGACATCGACAAGGGCGGCGCCTTCGCGCTGAAATGGGTCAAGCTGGGCCACGCCACCAGCGCCGAGATCGAGACGCTGGCCGACAGCCTGAAGGCCGCCGACATCGTCGAGGTGAAGAAGGAGGATCCGAAGGACCCGTCCTTCACCGCCATCCCCTTCAACGGCAAGACCCAGTGGGTCAAGTTCAAGCCGGGCATGGAGAAGGCCGCCGCCTTCCTGGAGACCCACCGCTACGCCCCCACCGTCGGCGCCACGCTGGCGCTCACCAAGCTGGAAGGGGTCACCGTCAACGCCAAGGACAAGACCGCCTACATGGCCGTGTCCTACATCTACAAGACGATGAGCGACGGCAAGAGCGGCATCAAGGTCGACAAGATCAACGCCGGCGCCGTCTATCAGCTGCCGATGAAGGGCAGCCAGACCGACATGGCAGGATCCGCCATCGCCAGCGATTGGGTGCCGGTGCATTTCAGCGCCGTCCCCGCCCTGGTCGGCCGCGACCTGGCCACGCCGGACGCGCTGGGCAACACCGCCGACGCCGACCTGATCGCCAACCCCGACAACCTGAAATTCTCCGAGAAGCTGCGCACCCTGTTCATCGGCGAGGACAGTGGCAACCACGTCAACAACTTCCTGTGGGCCTACAACGTCGAGACCAAGACGCTGGCCCGCATCCTGTCCTGCCCGGCCGGTGCGGAATCGACCGGCCTGCAGGCGGTCGACGACGTCAACGGCTTCTCCTACGTCATGAGCAACTTCCAGCATCCCGGCGACTGGGAGAAGGGGCTGCACGACAAGGTGAAGGACAGCCTCGCCGGGCTGATCGACGACGCCTACCGCAACCGCCGCAGCGGCGGTGTCGGCTACATCCACGGGCTGCCGCAAGCGGTCTGATGGGGCCGGTCTGACGACTGACGGGGCGGCTGACGGGGGGGGGGGTTGGGCCCCCCCCGTCCATTTGCGGGCCTATACGGAGGCAGACGGCTCAGTCAGAATGATTTTATCGGATATACACTCTGTTTTGAAATATAATCCTTGATTCGCGCGCGAAAACTTTCTGGATTATGCTCATCAGCTTCCGATCATCTCCCATCATGGGGGCGGCGATGTCGTATGATTTCGAACGCGAGCGGTATGAGGAGCGGCGGCGCTTGGCTCGCGAAGCCCGGCGGGACTACGAAAACGCTCTGGAAGCGGCCCAACTCTCGCCGGCGGCCGGCGACGCACTGGCCCAGTCAATGGCTCAGTCACTGGCCCGATGGAACGCAGCCTTCACGAACGCCTTGCGGATCTGGGACCAGAGCCATGACTGGCGGCTGTACCGCTTATGACGAAACAGGCCCCGGGACTTTCAGGGGCCTTTTTTCGGTCGCCTTCCAGACCCGGCTCTCTCCATCGAAAGAAGTAATACTACCGCCAAATCGTACGGCGGAGTTTTTCTTGGAAGTGGTAATCACCAATCGACCTAGGACCAATCGGTGATCTTAACACCTCGTTAACTGGCCGGATGGCTCAATAAGCTCATCAGAACGGGCAGAAGCCTCCACCACGAATACAGGGATCGCCACCATGTCCAAGACCGATTGCGCCGCCAACGTCTTCGTCTCTGCTTCCCTGCACCTGGATGTGGTCGACGAATTCATCGCCATCACCCAGTCGAAGCTGAACGGCGCCACCAGCGAATTCACCCGCGACAGCCTGACCGACCTGCTCTCCGGCCTGACCGAGCAGCGCGAGACCTACCGCACCGTGCTCGCGGCCGTTCAGCCCGCCAACGCGCTCGCCGCCTGATCCGACTGCTCCAGTCCGCTCCCTCTGCGCCGCCCCCTCCTCCGCGAAAGACCGCCATCATGACCGCCCCCATCGCCGCCCCGATCGCCAAGGACGTCCTCGCCTCCGCCACCCTGCATCTGGACGTGCTGGAGGAGTTCATCGCCGTCGTCCGCCGCCGGATGGCGTCGGCCACCGACAGCTTCGCCCGCGACAGCCTGAACGACCTGCTGCTGAGCCTCACCGAACAGCGCGACAGCTATCAGGCCTTCCTGCCGCTGGCCGCCGCCGAGCCGGTGTGAGGGCGGAGCGTTACCGGGGAGCGGGACGCGGTCAGGCGCTTATGCGTTCCCGTTCCCGGATGTAGGCGATGACCGGCAGCAGGCTTTTGGTCTGGGGATTGCCCCGGGGGCCAAACATGCGCATCAGGCTCTTCTCCGGCGTCCCGACAGCCTGCGCCAGGGTATCGAAACCAATGGTCGCATTGATGTAATCCCGGATGAGCGACTTGGCTGTTTCGAAATCGTTGTTGAGCAGGCAGTCACAAGCCTCCTCAACGAGCGCCTTACGGAATTCCGGATCACGTTCGGCACGCGCCTTGATTGTATCCTTGAAGTCGCGGGTCAGCGCCATCCGTCACCTCTTCTTCGCTTGCCTGCGCGCCTCTTCGGCCGCTTTCCCCGCGGCGCCAGCTTTCCGGCGCTTGTACTCGGCCCATAACCTCTTGGCATCCTTGATATCGCCATCCTGCGAGGTCTTATCACCGCCGCCGAGGAGGATCACCAGCTTGGTACCGTCATAAGCCAGATAAACCCTATATCCGGGACCATAACTGATCTTGAACTCCAGCACTCCTGCACCGACGGGCTCCAGCTTTCCAACATCGCCCCGTTCAATCTTGGCATAGGCCGTCGCCACCTTCGCCGCGGCACGCGGTTCCAGCGTGTCGAACCAGATGGCAAAGGGACTTCGACCGTCCTCGTAAAGATACTCCCGGATCTCAGGCATTCAAGTTGGTAACCTATGTGGCACCGAGCTGAATAGCCAAGCACATGGACCGGCGCAAGGCGTCATGCCGTCGCAAGACGTGTGGCAGACGCCAGCCACCAAACTGGAACCGCGTTCAGAACGCCTTCAGCTTCTTCCAGGCGAACACCACCATGCGGGCCAAGAGCCAGCCGTGGGTGAATCGGGAGATCTGCGTCTCGCCATAGCTGCGGTCAGCGTAGCGCACCGGCACCTCGACGATCTTCAGGTTCTGCTTGGCGGCACCGAAGATCAGGTCGAAGTCGCCGAAGGGATCGAAATCGCCGAAGTAATGGCGGTTGGCGACGATGGTGTCGTAATCCTCGCGCCACAGCACCTTGGTGCCGCACAGCGTGTCGGTGAAGCGCTGGTTCAGCAGGAAGGAGAAGATGCGCGCGAAGGCCCGGTTGGCCAGGAAGTTCAGAAAGCGCATCGCCTCCGGCGCCATCGGGTAGACCAGCCGCGTGCCGTTCACGAACTCGCCGCGCCCCGACACCATGGCCTGATAGAATTTCCCCATCGTCTCCGGCGGCACCGTCAGGTCGGCGTCGAGGATGATCAGGATGTCGCCGCGCGCCACGGCGAAGCCGGCGCGCACCGCGTCGCCCTTGCCCTTGCCGGGCTGCTTCATGACCTTGATGTCCCAGTCGGGATAGGCGTCACGGACGCGCAGGCACTCCTCGTAGGTGTTGTCCTGGCTGTTGCCCTCGACATAGATCACCTCGATGTCGGGGGCGAAGCGGGGCAGGCGGCGGATGGCGTTCTCGATGTTGCCGCGCTCGTTGCGGCAGGGGATCAGCACGGTGACCGAGGCCGGCTTGCCGTCCACCGTCACCGCCTCGACGGTGGGCTGCGGCCGGGCGACGACATAGTTGCGCACGCACAGCCGGCGGATGCCCGGCAGCGGGGCGATGTAGCGGTTGACCAGCGTGCCCAGCCCGAACAGCCGCTTCGGGATCAGCTGGCGCCATTCGCGGCGCACCGGCTCCCAGCCCGCCAGATCCAGCAGGTTGACGATGTCGCTGGTCGACAGCCAGTTCTGCTGGCCCTGCGGCATGCGCATCCCCAGCTTCTCCGCCGCCCACAGGATCGGCTCCCAGACGCGGGAGTGATAGCTGACGATGATGCGGGTCTTGGGATTGGCGACCCGGCGCAGCAGGCGCAGCGTCTCCTCGATGTCGTCGAGGAAGCCGATGGTGCCCGACAGCAGGATGTGGCTGAACGGCCCCTCGATGGCGTCGATGGTCGCCGGATCCTCGGCGTCGGCGGCGATCAGCTCCAGCTGCGGATGGCGCGCCTTCGCCACGGCGATGGTCGCCGGGCTGAGGTCGATGCCGACGCCGCGCGACGGCTTGAGATCCGCCAGCGTGTCGCCGACGCCGCAGCCGATCTCCAGCACCGTCGCCCCTTCCGGAATCAGGAAGCGCAGATAGGCGCGGTCGGCGTCATGGAAGGCGCGGTTGCGCTCGGCCCAGCGGTCGCGCAGGGGGGCCATGGCGTCGAACAGCGACCGGATGCGCTGCTGGCGCGGGGAGAGGCCGCGCGTCCCGGCGGCCGCGGGGGCAACGGGGGCAGACGTGTCCGGCGTGACAGCATCCATGGAAGCGCTCCGGGAAAGCGTCGGGGTCGGCTGGTCGGTCATCGGGAGAAATCCGTGGGAAAGGCGTCGGGTCCGCCATGAGACGTCGGGACAGCAGACGTCGGGACAGCCGTCCGGGCGGCGGTCTCGTTGCGCAGCAGCAGCCAGAACAGGCCGCCGGGCAGCGACAGGACGGCGATCGACAGCCCGATCAGCAGCGAGACCAGAAAGGCCGCGTCGGCATCGAAACCGAGCAGCGCGAAACCGGCGACCATCGCCCCCTCGCGCACGCCCCAGCCGCCGAGCGAGACGGGCAAGGCGGCGGCGACGATGGCGGCCGGCACGATGGCCAGCCCATCCAGCCAGCCGAGCGGCAGGCCGACCGAGCGGGCGAACAGGATGGTGGCGGTGATGGTGGCGAGATGGACGCCGATGCTGTGGCCCAGCGCCGCCCAGGCGGCCGGGTTGCCGGCCATGGCGCGCAGCTGCGCCACCGCCCCCCAGACGGTCCGCCCCAGGGCGCCGTCGCGCAGCCGCTTCGGGATCGGCAGCCGGTCGCGCGGGATGCGCCCGGCCAGCAGCAGCAGCCCCATGGCGACGGCCAGAACCAGCGCCCCGCCCAGCACGGTGCCGGCGACGGCGGGCGGCGCCACCGCGGCCAGATGCGGCAGCCCGACCAGCCCGATCAGCACCACGCCCAAGAGCGCCATCAGCCGGTCGACCAGCAGGGCCAGCATCACCGGCCCGGCCGGATGGCCGAGCCGCCAGGTGAACCAGCCGCGCAGCAGGTCGGCCCCGACCGATCCCGGCAGGATCTGGCCGACGAAACCGCTGGCCATCTGCAGGCGGAAGGCAGTCCAGCGGGTCAGGGAGAAGCCGGCGGCCCGCCCCACTGCCCGCCACCGCTGCGAGGCGAAGGGCAGGGTCAGCGCCTTCACGGCGAAGCCGGCGGCGAACAGCCACGGATCAGCGGCCGACAGGCGCGCGGCGATGCCGGCCCAGTCGGCCCCGGCGGCGAGCGCGCCCAGCACCACGACCGTCACCGCCAGCTTGACCAGCAGCGGCCACCGCCGTCCGGACGGCTTCCCCGGACCGGCCTTGTCCGGACCGGGGCCGGAGTCGGAACCGGGCTTCGCCGATTGGACGAAGGGCGTGTCGAGAAGAGCCTGGGCCATCATCCCCGCATGGAAATCCGGGTGCCGCGGGACAGCGGCGCCGAACGGGCCGTTGTAACGGCTCACGCTTGGCTTGTCACCCGGTCAGGCGGGAGAGGGGCAGGCGGGAGAGGGCAGGGGGGAGAGCCGGCGCCTCACCCCATCCCGGCGGCGGCCAGCATGCCACTGTCGGGAACCATCGCCGCCGTACGGGGTGCGGAGGCGGGGCTCAGCGCCCGGCCCTCCTGCCTGCCGAAGACGATGTAGTGCCGCATCGCCGCCGTCAGGTCGCCGCCGGTCGCCGCCGCCACGTCGGCGTTCGCCGCCAGATAGGCCGACGCATTGAAACCGGTCGTCCGCCCTTCGGTCCGCCCATTGGTCAGGTAATGCAACTCGGCCCGGGTGGTGTCGGTACCGAAGGCGGCGGCAAGGTCGCTGTTGGCGGCCAGATAGGCCGTGGGATTGAAGGTGACCCTCCGCCCCTCCGCCCGGCCATTGGTGATGTAATGGATCTCGGCGCTCGTCCGGTCGGTGCCGAAGGCGGCGGCGAGGTCGCCGTAGGAGGCGAGATAGGCCAGCGGGTCGAAGCTCACCGTCCGGCCCTCCGCCCGGCCGTTGGTGATGTAATGGATCTCGGCGCTCGTCCGGTCGGTCCCGAAAGCGGCGGCGAGGTCGCCGTAGGAGGCGAGATAGGCCAGCGGATCGAAGCTCACCGCCCGGCCTTCAGCCCGGCCCATGGTGATGTAATGCGCCGCACCGGCATCGCCGTTGGTGCCGAAGGCGTTGGCGAGATCGCCGTAGGAGGCGATGTAGGCCAGCGGGTCGAAGGTCACCGTCCGCCCCTCCGCCCGGCCCATGGCGGCGTAATGCGCCGCGCCGGCGGCGGCGTCGGTGCCGAAGGCCGCCGACAGGTCGCCGTAGGAGGCGATGTAGGCCAGCGGCGAAAAGGCCTGCCCGGACGAGGCCGTAGACGTGCCGGTCGCCGGGGTGGTCCCGCTTCCCGATCCGCCTCCACCCGCGCCGGGGCTGGGGATTCCCGGCACCGTCAGCGGGGCGGACCCCATCCGCGCCCAGTCCAGGTCATGGATTCCCAATCCTGCCGCGGCCCCGCTGCCGAGCCGGAAGTCACCGGCCGCCGGGTTGGCGAACAGCCCCGACGACACCGTGTCGCCGCCGGTCAGCCCGCGCACGCCCTGCAGCAGGTTGTTGGTGACGGTGTAGGAACCGGGGGTCCAGAACTCCCAGTAATCCACGCCCGTGGCGGAGGAGATGACGTTGCCGGTGACGCTGTTGTTGGCGAGCAGCCCGATAGTCCCGGCACTCGGCACCCATTCCAGCCGGATGAAGCGTTCGCGCGGGTTGGACAGGGTGGCGAAGTTGTTGGTGACGCTGTTGGAATCGCCGCCATGGATGAAGACGCTGGCCCAGCCGGTGTTCTGGATGAAGTTGTCCCGGACGGCGACGCCGTTGGCCATGTCGTCCAGATAGATGCCGAAGCTCTTCTGGCGGTCGAGCCAGCCCGACCCGTCGGTCGCCAGCCCGCCGACGTTGCGGATGTCGTTGCCGCGGATGGTCGTGCGGGTGTCGACGTTGGAGCGGCCCAGCATCTCGATGGCGCCGCCGTCGGCGGTCTCGGTCATCGTGTTGTAGATGCGGTTGTATTCCACCACCGTGTCGGTGTTGACGGTGGCGCCGTCCCAGTTCTTGATCGAGATGCCGTAGCGCGGGCTGTTGCGGATGTCGTTGCCGGAGATCAGCGTGCCGCTGGTGCCGTAGAGCTGGATGCCGGCGACGTCCTTCAGCACCTCGCCGATGCCATTGATGCTGTTGGCGCTGATGCGGTTGCCGTTGCTGCCGTAGGCGACCTTGATGCCGCCGGCCCCCAGATGCTCCATCCGGTTGGCCTCGATCACGTTGCCGGACGATCCGGTCAGCGTCATCGCCGTGCCGGCATCGACGAAGCGGTTGCCGGCGATGCTGTTGCCCGACGAGTTGGTCAGCGTCAGGGCCGAGCCGTCCCAGGTGGTGTCGGCGAAGGTCAGCCCCTGCAGGGTGACGCCGCTCGCCCCGTTCAGCGCCAGGAGCGTGCCCAGCCGCGGCACCACCGCGCCCTGGGCCAGCAGGGTGCCGGGATCCTGCGGCTTCACCACCAGCCGGCCGGTCTCGGCCTGCCAGGCGAACTCGCCGGCGTCGCGGATGAAGGCGTCGTCGTTCAGCAGGCGATAGGTGCCGCCGCTGCGCAGGGCGTATTTCACCCCTTGCGTAAAGTTGACGGTCCGGCTGCCGGCATCGACGGAGGCGACGCCGACGATGTTGTCGGACAGCCGTTCGGTGTCGAAGGTCTGGACCATCATGCCGGGCTGGACGCCTGCGGCCAGCACCGCCGCCATCGCCCCGTCGCCGGCCCCGACGCGCAGGCTGGTCTTGCTGGCGCCGCCGGCCGCCGCCTCCAGCATCGACCAGCCGGATTTGGCGTCGCCGGCGTTCCAGTCGCCGGTCTGCGCCACCTTCTGCCGCACCCCGCCGATGAAGAGGTCGAGGCCGGTGGTGGAGGTCGGCGCGGCATAGAGCCCGCCGCCGATGGCGGTGAAGCCGCCGACCCGTTCGCCGCCGCTGAACACCGGCGTCTCGCCCGGATAGGCCATGATGTGCACGCCGTTGTCGGCCCCGGTCAGCGTGACCGTGCGCGCCATGGCATAGGTGCCGCCGCGCACATAGGTGTCGCGGATGCCGGTCGCCCGCATCGCGCTCTGCGCGCGTTCCAGCGTGGCGAAGGGACCGTCGGTGCCGTCGGCATTGGGTGCCGCCAAACGCCCCGACCAGGAATCGTTGCCGTTGGTCGCGACGTAGAAAGCCTGCTGCGTGTCTGTCATTGCCGGATTGCCTTGCCGATACCGGGCAATCACACGGCAAAAATACTTAATAAAGAGGTAGTCTCATCCTTTCGGATGTGCACTTTCGTGAGGCATGTCCGTGTTCATTTCGTGACAAATGCCAGGGCCATGGCAGTTGTCACTTGCCCAATCCTCCGCGTTGTCTTGAATACCTGCCGTTCAACCCGGTCAGCGCAACTCGACCCGCCGTTCCTCCCGGAACACCGTCTCGTCACCATGGCGCAGCGTCACCGTCACCCGGTAGGGTCCGGGAGGCCAGGAGCCGGCGGCCTGCTTCTTCACCTCGGTGCCGAAGAACAGCACGGCCAGCGGACGCGGCACCGCGCCCTCGTTGCGGGACAGGCGGCGGCCGTCGGGCCCGGTCACCTCCAGCGTCACCCGGTCGCCCTTCCGCCCGCCCATCAGCTCCGCCCACACCCCCAGCGTCGGCGCATCCGCGGGCAGGGGCTTGCCGCCATAGCCGCCGTCCCGTGCCACCTCCGCCTTCGGCGCCTCGGGCGCCAGCCCGGCGCCGAGCAGCGCGCTCGGCCGGTAGGCGAGTTTCCGGCGCGCCGCGTCGCTCCACAGCGTGCCCGCCGGCATCGGAGCGTCCTCACGCTCGGCAGCACCCTGGTCAACGGCACAGGACGGCGCCTCGCCGGTTCCCGCCTCCTTGCCGGTATAGGGGTCGAGGGTATGGCCGTCATGGCGGATGCCGAAATCGACATGGGGGAATTCGGTGTTGCCGGACAGCCCGACCTCGGCCAGCGGCGTGCCCGCCTCCACCCGGTCGCCCGGCCTGACCGCGATGCTGCCGCGCTTCAGGTGGCTGTACTGGGTCTCCCAGCCGTTGCCGTGATCGACCACCACCGCGTTGCCGGCCTCCCGCCCGGCCGGCGCGCCGCCGCTCTGCCGGATGCTGACATCCTCCATGCCGTCGCGCACGCGGGCGACCGTGCCGGGGGCCGCGGCCACCACCGCCACCCCGCGCCGCATCGCCTCCAGGTCGGGCAGCCGGAAATCGGTCCCCTTGTGACCGTCATAGGTCAGCCGCCCGCAGGCGAAGTCCTGCATCCCCGGCCCCGGATCGGCATCGACATAGTTCTGGACGAAGCACTCCGCCCCGATCCGGCAGCGCACCGGCAACTCCAGCACCGGCGCCCCGGGAGGAGGGGCGGCGGGAGATTGGGCGGCTCCGGCGGACGGCAGGAACACCAGGGCGGCGAACCCCCAGCGATAATGGACCGGCACCCTCATCCACACCCCTCGCACAGCACTGCTCCGTCTTGCCTGACCGTCCCTCAACAGGTGGGGTGCGGGACGGAGGGGGCCAGCCCCACCTCATTCTACATGCCCCTCTTATGCGACGACGCATAAGAGGTGGCGCGCCCACAATCCGCCCTGTCCTTATCATCCGAAGGCCACACCGCCAGCCGCCATACTCCGCCCTGCATCTTCATCGACGGCAGCAGGACGGGGACCGACAGCATGGCGAACAGCACCTATACCGGCCGGGGCGAGACGGTCGTCGTCATCGACAGCGGCTGGTCGCCGACCTGGGAGACCGCCTCGCGCGTGGTCTATCAGCACGATTACGCCAACAACGACGCCGACGCGCGCAACCCCAACACCGACACCCATGGCGCCCTGGTGACCTCCAGCATCCTGTCGCAGGCGCCGGATCTCGGCATCATCGCGCTGAAGGTGATGCCGGACGCCACCACCACCGCGTCCGGGTCGGCGATCGAACAGGCGCTGCAATGGGTCGTGGCCCATGCGTCGGACTACAACATCGTCGGCGTCAACCTGTCGCTGGCCGGCGGCTCCGCCACCTCGGAGACCACGACCATCCTGTCGGACGAGCTGGCCAGCCTCGCCGCCAAGCGGGTGCTGGTGTCCGCCGCCGCCGGCAATGCCGGGCAGAACGGGACGGCGACCGACGTGTCCTATTTCGCCGCCGACCACAACACGATCTGCGTCAGCGCGTCGGGCGGCGACGGCACCCTGCCGGGCTGGGCCCAGCGCGTCCCGGGCATCACCGACCTCTGCGCCGACGGCACCGACATCCGGCTGACCGATCTGGCCGGGCGGACGCTGATGGGCAACGGCTCCTCCTTCGCCGCGCCGGCGGTGACCGCCGCGGTGGCGCTTGCCCAGCAGGAGGCGATCGCGCTGCGCGGCAGCGCCCTGACCCAGGACGAGTTCCTGTCGCTGGCCCACCAGACCGGAACGCCGATCGCCGGCACCGGCTACACCGACCTCAACACCCAGGCGCTGCTGACGAAGATCGGCCAGCTCTACGGCACAACGCCGACGCTGCCCGGAACCGGCACCCCCGCCACCACCACCGCCGCCATCCTGGTCAATGCCAAGGGCACGGCGGCCGCCGGGGTCAACGCCCATTTCACCCTGCTGGTCGACGGCCATGCCGTCGGCGGCGCCACCGTCGGCACCGCGGCCAAGAACTACGCCTTCACCGCCACCGTGTCGGCCGACAGCGCCCACAAGGTGCAGGTCCAGTACGACAATGACGGCTTCGCCGGCGGCCAGGACCGCAACCTGTTCGTCGACAGCGTCAGCGTCAACGGCCACCGCTATGCCGTCACCGACGCCGCGGTGACCTACGACAAGGGCGCGCTCGACGGGCGCGACGTGGTCAAGGGCCAGAGCGGAATGTGGTGGAACGGCACGCTGGTGGTCGCCGCCGACAAGAGCCTGTTCGGTGCGCACCCCGCGGCCCAGGCGCAGGTGGCCGAGCTTCAGGCGAGCGACCTGCTGGGCCACACGGTGTCGGCCAACGCGGCGTCGCACGGGACGGCCGAGGTCACGACGGCCTGGATGCCGGAAACCTTCCCGGCCTTCGAGGACGCCGCCCACGGCCTGCACGCCTGGTACGACGCGCATGACATGGCGCATGGAGTGGCGGCGTAACGAGGCCCGAAGGGGGAGTGGGGGCTTGCCCCCACCCCGCCCCTCCCCCGCTCCCCGCGGGGGAGGGGGAGATTACCGCTCGTGCATCGCTTCCTGGGCGCTGCGCGAGAGGGGGGAGAGCAGGTAGTCGGCGATGCGGCGGCGGCCGGTCTTGATCTCGGCGCTGACCGTCATGCCCGGCTGCAGCCGCGTCTGCTTGCCGTCGACCTCCAGCGTGTCCTGATCCAGCGCGATGCGGGCGGCATAGACCGACCCGGCCTCCGGCGCCTTGGCGCCACCCTTGTCCGTCCCCTTGTCGGCCTGCTGCTGCTGTTGCACGGCGTCGCTGGACAGCGAGGCGACGCGGCCGGGGATCAGGCCGTATTTGGTGAAGGAGAAGGCCTCCACCTTCACCTCCGCCACCTGTCCGGTCTGGACGAAGCCGATGTCCTTGTTGGGGATGAAGGCCTCGACCTCCAGATGGCTGTCCTCCGGCACGATGACCATCAGCGGCTGGGCGGTGGTCACCACGCCGCCCACCGTGTGCACCGCCAGCTGCTGGACATAGCCGTCCACCGGGGCGGTCAGCCGCAGCAGATCGACCTGCTGCTCCGCCTTGGCCAGCTCCTGCTCCAGCGAGGCGGCCTTGCGCTCGGCCTCGGCGAGGTTGGTGTAGAGCTGGCGGCGGAACTCGGCCTCGGTCTGGTGGCGCTGCTCGGCGGTGGCGGCGATGGAGGCGTCGGCCTCCGTCAGCTTGATCTTCTGGACCAGAAGCTCCTGCTCCTGCCCGACCAGATCCTGCTGGAGCTGCAGATACTGGAAGCGGGACGAGGTGCCGCGCTTCGACAGGTCGTACAGCGCCTCGGCCCGCTCGCGGATCAGCGGCAGGGTGGCGTTCAGCTTGGCGATGGTCTGCACCACGGTGGCGCGGTCGGCCTCGCGCCGCGCCTGCTCGCGGTCGAGCGCCGCCAGCTTGGCGCGCTGCTCGGCGATCTGGCTGGCGAGAAGCTGGCTCTGCATCCGCGCCAGATCGGCCGACAGGCCGGCCGGGGCGGCGAACGTGGCGTCGGTCTTGCCGTTCACCACCTCCAGCGCCGCCCGCAGCCGCGCCGCCTCGGCCTGGGCGGCCGACAGGTCGGAGCGGATGCGGTCGCGATCGGCGGCGGCCTCGGTCGGGTCCAGCTCGATCAGGGTCTGGCCGGCCTTGACCAGCTGGCCGTCCTCCACGTCGATGGCGCGGACGACGCCGGTCTGCATCGGCTGGATGGTCTTGGTCCGGCCGCTCGGCACCACCCGGCCCTGCGCCACCGCCACCACGTCGACATGGCCGAACCACGCCCAGGCGCAGGCCGCGGTGAAGGCCAGCATGATGACCCCGGTGAAGATGCGCGCGGTGGGCGAGGGCGGCCGTTCCAGGATCTCCAGCGCGTCGGGCAGGAAATCCATCTCGTCGCGGCGGCGCTTTTGCCGCCGGGTCGGTGGGCGCGGGCCGCCGGGCGTGCCGGGCGCGTTGGCCGGCGGCCTGACGCCCGGAGTGGAGGCGGGAGGGGTGGGCGCGGAGGGAGTGGTCTTCACCGCGGCGGTCGTCTTGCTCATGGCGTTCATCCCTCTCAGCCCGCGGCCCGCTGTTCGATCAGCCCGTCCGCAGGTGGGGCGCCGCTGCCCGGCAGCTGCCCCATTTGGCCGCGGAACAGCGTGGCGTAACGGCCGCCGCGGCGCAGCAGCTCGTCCGGCGCACCGTCCTCGACGATCCGGCCGCGCTCCACCGTAATGATGCGGTCGGCGATGGCGACGGTGGACAGGCGATGGGCGATGATCAGCACGGTGCGGCCGGCGCAGATGCGGCGCATGTTGGCCTGGACGATCCGTTCGGACTCATGGTCGAGGGCCGAGGTCGCCTCGTCGAAGATCAGGATGCGCGGATTGGTGACCAGCGCGCGGGCGATGGCGATGCGCTGCCGCTGCCCGCCCGACAGGCTGGCGCCGCGCTCCCCCACCACGGTGTCGTAGCCGTCGGGCAGCTCGACGATGAAGTCGTGGGCGCCGGCCAGCTTCGCCGCGCCGACGACGCGCGCCATGTCCATGGTCGGGTCGGTGAGCGCAATGTTCTCGCGGATGGATCCAGAGAACAGGACATTGTCCTGCAGCACGACGCCGATCTGCCGGCGCAGCCACACCGCGTCGGCGGTGGACAGGTCGGTGCCGTCGACCATCACCCGCCCGCGCTCCGGCACATGGAAGCGCTGCAGCAGCTTGGCCAGCGTGCTCTTGCCCGAGCCGGACGTGCCGACGATGCCGACCACCTGTCCCGCCGGGATGTGCAGCGACACGTCGCTCAGCGTCTCCGGCCCGTCATGGCGATAGCGGAAGGTGACGTGTTCGAAGGTCAGGTCGCCCCGGATCGCCGGCATTGCGGCGCGGCCGGGGCTCTGCAGCGGTTCGGGCGCGGTGTTCAGGATGTCGCCGATGCGGTGCATCGACAGCCGCACCTGCTGGAAGTCCTGCCACAGCTGGGCGATGCGCAGCACCGGCTGGACGACGCGGCCGGCGAACATGTTGAAGGCCACCAACTCGCCCACCGTCAGGCTGCCCTCGATCACCAGCTTCGCCCCCAGCCACAGCACCAGCATGGTCGAGATCTTGGAGACGAACTGCACCGACTGGCTGGCGACGTTGTTCAGGTTGCCGGCGCGGAAGCCGGCGCGGACATAGCCGGACAGCTGGTCCTCCCAGCGGCGCTGCATGCGCGGCTCCACCGCCATCGCCTTGACCGTCTCGATGCTCGACACCGTCTCGACCAGGAAGCTGTGGTTCTCGGCGCCGCGGGCGAATTTCTCGTCCAGCCGGCGGCGCAGGATCGGCGTCGCCACCAGGCTGATGGCGATGTAGACGGGGAAGGACGCCGCGACGATCGCCGTCAGCATCGGGCTGTAGACCACCATCACGCCCAGGAAGACCACGGTGAACAGCAGATCCAGCACCAGCGTGATGGTGGAACTGGTCATGAAGTTGCGGATCGTCTCCAGCTCGCGCACGCGGGCGACGCTGTCGCCGACCCGGCGCGCCGCGAAATAGCCCATGGGGAGCGACAGCAGCCGCTGGTACAGCTTGGCCCCCAGCTCCACGTCCAGCCGGTTGGCGGTGTGGGCGAAGGTGTAGGTGCGCAAGCCCCCCAGCACCGCCTCGAACAGGATGACCGCCAGCATGCCGGCCATCAGCACGTCCAGCGTGCCCAGGCTGCGATGGACCACCACCTTGTCGACCACCACCTGGAAGAACAGCGGCGTCACCAGCGCGAACAGCTGGATGAAGAAGGAGGCCAGCAGCACCTCGCCCAGGATGCCGCGGTATTTCCAGGCGACCGCGCCGAACCAGCGGGCGTCGAAGCGCGGCTGGCCCATGCCCAGCGTGCCCTTGCGCCCCAGGCAGAGCAGCCGGCCGCTCCACAAGGGCTCGAAGCCTTCGCGGTCGAGGATGCGGGTCTGGTTGGTCGCCGCGTCATGCACCAGCACGCGGTCGTTGCCGGCCTTGGCCAGCACCAGGAAGCCGCCGTCGGGACCGGGGACCAGCGCCGGCAGCGGCATGCGCTCCAGCCGCTCCCATTTGGTCTTCACCACGCGGGCCTTGGCACCCAGCCGGTGGGCTTGGCGGACCAGCCCGGTCAGGTCGGGGGATTCGCCGCCGCAGGCATGGCGCACGCCGTCATAGTCGGCCGGAATCCCCAGCATGCGCAACGCCGACACCAGCCCGGCGATGCCGGGATCGAGACGGGGGCCGGGATTGGGTCCAGGGTTGGGACCGGTTTGGGCGCCAGGGGGAGGGGAGGAGGGGTCCCGCGCCGGATCGGCCGGCGATCCGTCTCGCATCTGTTCCATGAAGGCTTCCCGGTTCCGAAACTCTAAGGGGTGGCGCCGAACGGCTGCGGCCATTCGAAGGTGAGCATCGCCTTCCCCCACGGCCACCCGAACGATGGGGTACCCCGCATCGTCGCCGTTCAAAGGGGGGATGACCGAACGGTCTCCCAAGGCCCTCCGAGGCAACGCCGCATCGGCCCTCTTTCAGGGCGCCGCAGAGGTCCGTAACGGGAGCCTTCATGCGCTGCCGCTATCCGCGGAGCAATCTTGCGACACCCCGCGGGACTCTGGGAACCGCAAGCAGATCCTCTGCTTGCGGCTCTGGTGCCGTCTCCTTACGACCAGATGGACGCAGGGGCTGCGAGGGCTGCTTTCGTGTGATACTCACTTGGCAGAACGACGTGAACTTTATCAGTGATATCAAGCGTAAAATCGGACTTACCATCGGCGTTGGTATCGATACTTCCGCCGAAGTGGAGGGTGTGATCGCCGATGCTCAGTTTATCGAGCACCGCCCAGTAACCGCCGGCCATCGCCGGGCTCTGCTCGACGCCGGTCGGTCCAAGGGCGAAAGCGTCCGAACCGACAGTGTGCTCTTGTATCGTACCGATCGAGAAGAAATCGGTCTTCACATAGTTCCCGTCGAGGGCAACGGGGACGTTGTCCACTTCGAAAAACACGCTCTGGACCCACCCCTTGATGGTGTCGATGGTGCTCTCGACGTCCTGGATCGTGGCGGGCGGCGTGGGGTTCGTCTTGTTCAGATCGGGAAGGGATTCCGCCCAGTTCAGTATTGGAACCAGAACGGTGTTGTTGGAGGGGATATAGATATCCTCCCGCGTCACGATTGCGTGTTGGGGATCATTCGATTCCGTGTTGCCGGCGGACCCGGCCAGGAAAAAGAGGTTGTGCCCGACATCGCCCATGCCCGCAGCGGAACCGGAAAGATCCTCAAAGGGATTGTTCCCACTCCCAGAGGGCAATTGCGCAGCCCATTTCCACCAAGCTTCTGTAAGACCAGGAACAGAATATCCCCTGTAATGTTGACTGACGAATTCGTTTCCGGACCTCCCGTTTGACGAAGACATGTGACAACCTCCGATTTGATATTGCCATTGCGCTTTGGAAAAGCGCGACAGGAACATCATCGTCAGCCCAAATCCTTCGATTAACGCAAGTTAACTCTCCACCGAATGAACGCCCCCTCGACCTTTTGTGGCCGCCGGAGGGAAAAAGAATAGGCACCGTCGGGAGGTTGGCCATCTGGCCACTGCGGCCGGATCGGCGGGAGCCGTTGACCCGTGTCATCTGCGTCCGGCATACGCTCCATCGCCCGTCCGGGCCGGTGGCTTTCCCCACCGGCTTTTCCTGGACCGGATGCGGTGCTTGGGAGTACGCATGCGGGACCAGAGCCGGACCGCCGGAACCGGTGCCGTCTCCCCCCTTCGCCGGACACGCCCCGCCTTGTCGCCGATCCCCCAGCTCCTGCGCCTTCTATTCCTGCTGCTGACGCCCCTGTGGCTGTCGCTGGCGGTGGAGGGGCTGGGTCTGCAGGGATCGATGCCGTCGCTGCTGTCCAACTGGCGCCGCTCCGCGGAAATCGACACCACCCTGGCGCCGCCGACCGGCTGGCGGGAACGGGCCTATCTGGCCGCCAACCCCGACGTCGCCGCCGCCGTCCGCAACGGGCAACTCTCCAGCGGCTATGCCCACTACGTCCAGCAGGGCCGCACCGAGGGCCGCCGCGGCGGCTTCGCGGAACAGGCCGGGGACGCGGCCAAGCCGGCTCCCGCGCAGCCCGCCCCCGAAAAGCCGTCACAAGCCCAACCGGCTCAAGTCCAGCCTGTCGAGACCCAGCCGGCGGCACAGACAGCCGCAACCTCCATTCCGGCCCCCCCGATCCCGGCGGCGAAGCCCGAGCCGCAGGACGGCGCCCCCGCCCTGCGGACGGAGCCGGCGGTGGAAATCCTGCGTCCCGGCGTCAAGCCGACCCCCGACGCGCCCACCCGCCCGACTGGTGTCCAGACCGTGGCGGCCTCCGCGACGCCCCGCCATGTGGAGCGCATCCGCACCGCCAACGGCGGCGACGGGCTGCGCGTCGTGCTCGACCTCGACCAGGACCCGCGCTTCGAGACGCCGGTGCGCCGCCCCGACGGCCGGCTGGAGGTGATGCTTCCCGGCACGCTGTGGCAGGCCGCCCCGTCCGGACGCCTGCCGGCGACGACGCTCGCCTACCGGGCGGAGCGGAGCGGCACCGGCACCCGCCTGCTGTTCAGCGACGAGGAGGGCGACGCCAAGGGGGATGCCGTCCGGCTGCTCGCCGTCTCCACCTTGGCCCCGGAGAAGGACCGCGGCCACCGGCTGCTGATCGACGTGGCGCTGCCCTCCATGGAGAAGGCCGAGCGCAAGGGCCGCTGAGAAAAGGGCGGCCCCAAAGCCGCCCTTTTCTCATCCTCAAGTCCAACCTCAGGCCGGAAGCTCGGTCCGCTGCCGGGTCGACAGCCCGCCATCCCCCGCCGCCAGCAGGCCGGACGCCAGGGTGGACGACGAAGCGTCGTGGAAGCCGCCGTCCATCCCCAGCGTCTCCGATCCGGTCATCCCGGCCGCCAGCATGGTGACGGCGATGGGCGTCATAGCGGCGAAGGCGGGCATCGCCGCCGTTTCGGAGGAGGTGCTGCGCTTGATGTAGGCCAGCTCGACCGCGGCGTCGCTGGTGCCGAACTCCGTGGCGATCTCCGGATGGCTCGCCAGATAGGCCGCCGGGTCGAAGGCGGTCAGCGACCGGCCCTCGCTGTAGCCGAACTGGACATAGTGGATTTCCGCCGCCTGGACGTCGGGACCGAAGACCTGGATCAGGTCCGGGTTGCTGGCGATGTAGCGCAGCGCGTCGAAGCCCTGGGCCGGCCTGCCTTCCGACCGGCCGAACTGGATGTAATGGCTGGCCGCGGCGTCGGGGCTGAGGCCATAGGCGAGGGCGACGTCCCGGTTGGCGGCCAGATAGTTGTAGCCGTCGAAGGTGACGCTGCGCCCCTCGGCGGAGCCATGCTCGATGAAGTGGCGGGTGCCGGCGTTGGCGTCGGTGCCGAAGGCGGCGATCAGGTCCGGATAGGAGGCGATGTAGTCCAGCCCGTCGAAGTTGGGATGCCGCCCCTCGCCATAGCCGAACTCGATGTAATGCCGGGCCGCGGCGTCGGTGTTGGTGCCGAAGGCCGCGATCAGGTCGGGGTAGGAGGCGGTGTAGGCCAGCGGGTCGAAGGTGACCGTCCGCCCTTCCGCCTGTCCATATTGCTGGTAATGCTGGGTCGCGGCCTCGGTGTTGGTGCCGAAGGCGGCGATCAGGTCGGGATAGGAGGCGATGTAGGCGAGCGCGTTGAACTGCCCGCCGGCGGCCGGTGTCGAGGGGGTGGAGGCGGGATCGGCGGGCGGGACGGGGGTGGGATCCGGTGTCGGATCCGGGGTGGGGACCGGTGTCGGATCGGGGACGGGAGTGGGATCCGGCTGCGTGACGGGCGGCGGGGGAGGAGGAGGAGGAGGAGGGGGAGGCGAAACGGCGGCCTGAACAATGGTGACGCCACCGTCGCTGCCGACCTGGAACTGGCTGGCTTCAAAGCTGCCGTCCAGGGTCATCGCCAGATCGCTGCCGACCCGCAGGGTGGTGGAGCCGGCGGCCGTCTCGACCTGCATGGCGGAAAGGTCAACGCCCTCGATCAGCAGACGGTCGCCGATCGCGGCACCGGTGACGCTGGTGAAGCCGTTGGCCTGGGCCGCCGTCATCGTCACGGTGTGATGCTGGCTGCCGGTCAGGGCCAGCGTCTCGACGCTGGTCAGCGTCATGCCGCTGATGTTGATCTTCGGCGAGGCGACGTCGGTGTAATATTCCAGATCGTAGCCGTTGTAGCTGGTCAGATTGTCGGACCGCAGTTCCAGCGTGTCGGTGCCCTCGCCGCCGTCGAAGCTGACGGTGCCGGCGTCATACTGGCTGACCACGATGTAGCGGTCGTTGCCGCCCTCGCCATAGAGCGTGTCGGCCTGGGTCTGGGCATAGCTGCCCGAGCTGACGATGCCGGCCAGGATGGTGTCGTCGCCGTCGCCGCCATGGATGGTGTCGCGTTCCCAATCGCCCTTCATCAGGTCGTTGCCGGCATCGCCATAGAGCAGGTCGGCACCGCCGCCGCCGGCCACCGTGTCGTTGCCGATCCCGCCGTGCAGCTCGTCATTGTCGGCGCGGCCGTACATCAGGTCGGTGCCGCCGCCGCCGAAGATGGTGTCGTTGCCGTCGCCGGCCTCCAGCGTGTCGTTGCCGGCGCCGCCATACTCGACGTCGTTGCCGCCATGGCCCCAGAACCACACGGCGGTGTCGCCGGCGGTCAGGCTGTCGGCATATTCGGAGCCGACCCAGCGCTGGATGTTGACGAAGGTGTCGCCGGCCGCCTCGCCGGTGTTGTTGGCACCGTTGGTCAGGTCCAGGGTGAGGCCGGTGGTGGCGTTCTCGTAGGTGACGATGGTGAAGCCGTTGCCGCCGACATAATGGTCGGCGCCCAGCCCGCCGTTCAGCGTGTCGCCGGCCGACTGCCCGCTGTTGCCGCCGCCGACCAGCGTGTCGTCGCCCAAGCCGCCGATCAGGCTATCATTGCCGGTGCCGCCGGTGATGCTGTCGTTGCCGGCCCCGCCATTGATGGTGTTGCCGCCATTGTCGCCGATCAGCGTGTCGTTGCCGCTGGTCGCCGTGCCGCTGTAGGCCAGCCGGTGGACCCAGGCGCCGGTGTCGGAAACGGGCAGGGACGCGGCGATCGGCCCGGTGGTCACGTCAAGGTCCCAGGAGGCGCCCAGCGATGAGTGGCCGACCGGATGGCTGGCGGCGGCGACGCGCACGCCGGTCGCCTGGGCGAGCGCCGCGGCGAAGCGGCCGCCGTCCGCACCGGTGTCGCAGGCATGGATCAGGATCTCCGTACCCGGCGCCTGCGGCCAAATGCGCCCCTCTGCCTTGCGAGCGGACAGCGCCGCGACGTCGAGCCGGCCGGCACCCAACCGCACCGCACCCGGTTCGCCATGGGCCAGCAGATGGATGGCGGCGGGCCGGTCGGCGAGTGCGTCGGCCAGGGCCTCCCCGCCATCCCCGTCAGCCGTTACCCGGACGATCCGGACGTCGGGCCGGCAACGGTCGAGCAGCAGGTCGAGATCGTCGAGGCTGGCGTCCGCAATCAGTACGTCGCGCAAGGATGGTCCTCCTTCATGGCCGCCGGCGGCAGCGGCAATATTCCCCCAGACCGAACGGCCGTCCTCCCCCGAATGTGAGGAATGAACGCCCATCAACAATTCGATAAGTCGGGGTATCGCCGGCAAGAACGGGTGATCACCTGTAGGAAATCGCAAGGAGGAGAATGCGATTTCAGACGGTGACTTCAGCGCATTTTCGCGTCCGCTCGTATTTGATCGAAATTTCCTCTTTTCGGGAAACTGCCATTTTGCGCACACGAAAAAGGGGTGGTTCGGAGCTGGGCTGCGGCAAGACTCCAAACCATAAAATCAACATTTTAGATCATGATTTCATAACACTAAAACAACACATAAGGGTGCTTATGGAAAAACAGCCAAGCTCCAGCTCCGGCCGTTCACTCCCCGGCGGGTTCGACCACCGCCTGCCCGCGGGAGATGTCGGCGACCAGCCGGATGAACGCGTCGGCCCGGTCGCGGGGTAGCGTGACGTGAAGCCGGACCCCCTCGGGGGTGAAGCCCGTCGTCTCCACCCGCGTGCCGGGAAAGCCGCCGAGGCTGGAGCGGATGCGCGCCTCGTCGGCGAAGGCGCAGGCGACCGACAGGGTGGCGTAATCGACGATGGGCTCGCGCTCCGCCGCTTTCAGGCAACTGGCCGCCGTGCCGCCATAGGCGCGCACCAGCCCGCCCGCCCCCAGCAGGATGCCGCCGAACCAGCGGCTGACCACCACCGCCACCCGGTCCAGCTCCTGCCCCTCGATGGCCTGCAGGATCGGCCGCCCGGCCGTCCCGCCCGGCTCGCCGTCGTCGCTGAAGCGATAGACGTCGCCGACCCGCAAGGCCCAGCAATTGTGGCCGGCGTCGGGCATGCTGTGTTCGGCGATGAAGCGGCGCGCCTCCTCCTCGCTGTCGGCCGGGGCGGCCTGGGCCAGGAAGCGGCTCTTCTTGATCTCCTGCTCGAACCGTTCGGTCCTGACGAGGCTGAACATCACGCGCCTACAGCACGAGATCGAAGGCGGAGAAGCTGTAGTTGGCGATGTTGACCTGGACGCGGAAATCGGCCGTGCGATCGCCGTTCACGTCGCCCTCGATCAGCGTCACGGCGCCGGAGGCCTGATAGCGCAGCTGGCCGGCCGCGCTGAAGCCGGCGGTGCCGATGAAGGTGAAGGCGTCGTTGTCGGTGGTGCCGGTGATGGCGTCGATCTCCGACAGGTCGATGCGGTCGCCCTCGGCGCCGACGGTGGCATAGCTCGCCAGCCCCTGCAGCGCCTCCGCCGCCACGACGGCGCCGTTGAAGTTGATGATGACGTCGGGGGCGGCCAGGGTGGATTCGGTCAGGTTGCGGATGGAGAAGACGTCCGCCCCGGCGCCGCCGTCCATCAGATCGGCGCCATAGCCGCCGATCAGCGTGTCGCTGCCGTTGCCGCCCAGCAGCACGTCCTCGTAGGTGGTCGTCGTGTCGCTGGCGTTGACGGAGATCTCGTGGCTGCGGTCGGAATAGACGTCGCCGAACATCACGTCGTCGCCGTTGCCGCCGCGCAGCACGTCGCTGCCCAGCCCGCCATAGAGCGTGTCGTTGCCGCCGCCACCGTCCAGCCAGTCGTTGCCGGCCCCGGCGTCGAGCCAGTCGTTGCCCTCCTCGCCGAGCAGGGTGTCGTTGCCGACGACGTCGATGACGTCGCCGCGCATCAGGTCGTCCCCCGCCCCGCCGAACATCAGGTCGTTGCCCGCCCCGCCCTCCAGCTGGTCGGCGCCGTCGCCGCCCAGCAGGACGTCGTTGCCCGCATTGCCGAACAGCGTGTCGTTGCCGGTCAGCCCGGCGATGGTGTCGTTGCCGCCGCCGCCGCCGATGGCGTCGCCCATGATCCCGCCGACCAGATAATCGTTGCCGGTGGAGGCCGAGGACGAGACGGTCAGCCCGGTCAGCGAGGGCTGGGAAAAGCTGACCAGGGATCCCACCGGATAGACCCCGTCGGTGGCCTGCAGCAGCTCGATGCCGGTCAGCGTGTCGGTGCCGTCGGGCCCGCTGATCAGCAGGTTCCCGTTGGCATCGATGGACAACGAATAGGAGGCGAGCGCCCCGGTCAGCACGAAGGTATCGATGCCGCCCAACCCGTCCACCGCGTCGGTGATCGGGTTGCCCAGCGCATCATAGGCGGCGCTGCCGCTCAGCGTGTCGTTGCCGGTCGTGCCGGTCACCACCACCGGCGCGCCCAATGGTGCGCCCAATGGCGCCCCCTGCCTGGACAACAGATCCGCCGCCCAGGCGGGAGCCGCCGCCCCGGTTGGGCGGGGCGTCGCCCGCAGCGGCCGGCCCTCGTTCCGCCCGAAGACGAGGTAATGGAGTTCGGCCGCCGTGGCGTCGCCGCCGGTCGCCGCCGCCACATCGGCGTTGGCCGCCAGATAGGCCACCGCGTCGAAGGTGACGCCGCGCCCCTCGCTCCGCCCGAAGCTCAGGTAATGGAGGGTCGCGGCCCGGCTGTCGGTGCCGAAGGCGGCGATCAGGTCGGGATAGGAGGCGAGGTAGCCCAGCGCGTCGAAGCCGGTCCTCCGCCCTTCGCGGGCGCCATAGACCAGATAATGCTGCCGGGCGGCCTCGGCATCGACGCCGACCGCCGCCAGCACGTCCGGGTTGGCGGCCAGATAGCCCAACCCGTCGAAGCCGCCGAGGCTGCGCCCCTCGTTCCGGCCGTTCCAGGCGTAATGGGCCGCCGCCGCGATCGTGTTGTCGCCGAAGGCGACGGCGAGGTCGCGGTTGGCCGCAAGGTAGCTGCGCGCGTCGAAGGCGAAGGCCGAGGGTGCGGCGGTGCGGCCGTCGATGGTCAGCAGCTCCACATCAGTCAGGATATCGATGTTACGGCTCGACACCACGGCATAGCGCCGGCCGCTGCCGTCGAGCGCCACCACCACCGGCGTCTCCGCCCGGTAGCTGCCGCCCTGCAGGGCATAGCGGCGCGGATCCGCGGTGTAGATGGCGCGGTCGGTGCCGCCGGCGCCGTCGAAGCTGCGCCCGCCGGGGACGCCCAGATAGACGCTGTCGTTGCCGTTCGCCCCGACGAAGCCGTCGATCTGCTGGAAAATCCGGGCGCCGAGCCGGTCGAGCGTCCCGCCGGTCAGCGGAACATTCAGCCCCTCGATCCGGTAGCGCAGGGCGCCGGCCGGATCGCGGTCGGTCAGGCCGGTGAAGCGGACGCTCGCCGCCGCCCCGCTGCCGGCGGCGGCATAGTCGAGCGTGGCGGCATGCGCCCGGCCGGCGACGGTGCGGGTGACGGTCTGGCTGCCGGTCCCGGCGGCGATGGAGGCGGCATCCGGCAGGGTGGTGAAGGCGTCGGCGACGAACCCGTTCGCCAGCCGGGACTCGTCCAAATCGAGGGCGAAGCCCTGCCCCGCCACCAGCCGCGCCATGCACGCCCCCCTAGCCGTCCCCCTTGGCGCCGCAAGGCGGCACCGACCGGCCGATCAGGCCGGATGAACCGGTCGGACAGACCGGTCAGATGACCTGGAGATAGGCCGGGTCGAGCGCGCCGTGGCGGAACGGGATCCAGTCCTTGTGGTCGGCGCGGTACTGCAGGCCGTAGGGGTTCTTAAAGAAGATCTTCTGCAGCGGCTGGCCGCCTTCGGCGCGGGTGCGCTCCAGGTCGATCAGCGGCGAGGAGGCGAACACCTTCTCCCACAGCTCGGTGTTGTCCACCTCGCGGCCGGCGTTCTTCACATAGTCGCGCGCGGTGTCGCTGAGCTGCCAAGCCTCTTCGACCATCGCGTAATAGTCCACAGTACCCTCGGCCATGGCCTTCGAACTCCAACCAGCGTTGCACAGAGTTTCCGCTCACATAGCGCATTTCCGGCGGCAAAGGAACCACCTGCGCGCCGCAGCGGTCGAGCGCGGCCGGCCCGGCCGGCTACGCCCGTAAGGTAATGTTATAACACGCCGTAAGGCCCCGTTCTTCAGGGCGGAGAAATTAAGCCGCCATTGGGCATTAGACGCGCCAGCGTTTCTGATGCCCGAATGCATTATGTTCTTGATGCGTTCTATTTGGCGTGGCAGCATGCCAGACGGCTGAAATAGCCCAGGTGTGCCGACATCATGCTGATCCACAAAGGCTTCCGCTACCGCGCCTATCCCAGCCTAGCCGCTCAGGCCGTGCTGGCGCGGTGGTTCGGCTGCGCCCGCGTGGTCCACAACCTCGGCCTCGATCAGCACCGCATGTTCTCCCGCAAGGGCCGGTCCTTCGGCTACACCAAGCAGACCGCTGACCTGCCGGCGCTCAAGGCCGAGTTCCCCTGGCTCGCCGAATGCTTCAGCCAGTGTCTCCAGCAGGCCCTCAAAGACCTCGACCACGCCTTCCAGTGCTTCTTCACGGGCCTAGGCGACTACCCGCGGCCCTGGAAGAAGTTCGAGGATGACAGCCTGCGCTTCCCGCAGATGACCCGCACCGACGCCAAGACCAGCAAAGTCGTGGACATGGTCGCGCTGACGCGCGACGGCATCCACTTTCCCGGCGGCCTTGGCTTCATCCCGGTCTGTTTCCACCGGCCGCTGGAGGGTACGCCCAAGCACGTCACCCTGCAGCGCCAGGGGCGCACCTGGTGGGTATCAGTGTGCTGCGAGATCGAGATTACTACGCCGCGGCCGCTCGGCAACGACACGCTGCTCAAGGGCTTCACCGGCGTCGACTTCGGCGTGGCCAACGCCTACACGCGCGCCGACGGGCGTGTCTATGCCGTGCCCGGCGAGACGGAGGGTGAAGCCAAGCGGCGCTTGCGCCTGGAACGGCGTATCGCGCGGGCGGTCGAGGCCCGCAAGGCGCACGGTCGGATCAACCGGTCGCGGCGGGAAATGAAACTGCGAGAGTCCTTGCGGGCGCTGGACCAGCGGGTCCGGCGCCGACGGGATGACGCGTTGCACAAGATCACGAGCGACCTGGCCCAGAACCACGGCCTGATCGGCATCGAGGACTTGCGCATCGCGACCATGACGGCCAGTGCCCGCGGCTCGGCCGAAGCACCGGGCCGCAAGGTTGCCCAGAAGGCCGGGCTGAACCGTGGCCTTCTCGGCAACGCCTTCGGCAAGTTCCGGCGCATGCTGACCTACAAGGCCGGCTGGTACGGAGCGGCGGTGGTGGCGATCGAACCGGCTTGGACGAGCCAGATCTGCTCGGAATGCCATCGGCACCCGAAGGACAGCCCGGAGACGGCGCATTTGCCGCATGGCCGGACCAGCCAGGCCGAGTTTGTCTGCCCGCTGTGTGGCTTTGCCTGTCATGCCGATGTGAACGCGGCGCGTAACATCGAGCGGCTGGCGACGCGGGAGTTCCTGCGCCGAGTGGATAGCGCAGAGTATGCGGCCAAGCCGGCGCCGGCGAAGCGGAAGAAGACACTGTCCGGGCTCTCAGCGAAGCCGAAGGCTTCGCCTGACGCCTCTCGGACGCGAGATCAAGATCCTGCCGGAGGACGTCCGGTGGCAGCGCGGGGAGCCCGAGGCGTGAGCCAGGCGAAGAACCGCGACGTCTCCGTCAGCCGTAGGGCTGGCTGAGAGAAGCCCCTCCTATCAGGAGGGGAGAAGTCACGGACGGTCCGTCGCCGCTCCGTCGATGGCCCGCCCGTCGATCATGGGAGCGGGCAGCGCGGCGGCCGGCCGCGTCTTGCGCAGCGGGGCGGCCAGCTTCTCCCACGACCGGGTGCGCCGCAGCCGGCCGGCCACCCCCAGCCCGACCGCCAGCAGCCCGGTCAGGCTGATCGCCGCCCCCACCGGCCCGCCGACCAGCAGCCCGGCCAGCCCGGCCGCACCGGCCAGCAGCGCGCGCAGGCCGATGGTCAGCGCCACCGCCCCGGTTCCCGGCGCCAGCCGCGGCAGCAGCACCAGCAGAAGCCCGCAATCGACCGCGGTGCGCAGGCTCCAGGCCACGGCGGCGCCGACCGCGCCATAGCGCTCGGCCAGCAGCCACAGCACGCCCAGATAGACCGGCAGTTCGGCCATCTGCAGCCTTGCGGTCACGTCGACGCGGCCGACGCTCTGGATCAGGGTGTTGGGCACATAGGCGGTGGCGTTGAAGAAGACGCCCAGCATCAGGATCGACAGCACCGACGCGCTGTTGGCGGCGAAGGCCGGCCCCAGCCACAGCTCCAGCGCCGTCTCGCCGCCGACGATGGTGGCGGCCTGCATGACCAGGAACACCGCCAGCGTCAGATGGCCGCCGGCGTCCAGGATGCGGCCCAGCGCCGGCGGATCCCGCCGGAACAGGCTGGAGGCCAGCGGGAACAGCGCCAGCGACAGCGCGCCGGGGATCACCATCAGCCGCGACAGAAGCTCGAACGGCGTCGTGTAGAAGGCGACCATCGCCGCCGGAACGAGGCTGAGCAGGATGAAGCGGTCGGCATAGAGCATCGCCGGGCCGACCAGATTGTTCAGCATCATCCAGGCGCTCATGGTGAACAGCCCGCGCAAGCTCGGCCGCCCCCAGCGGCCGGGATGCAGCAGGTCCGGCAGCTGCCGCACCGCCAGGATGCCGTAGCCGACCAGCCCGATAAAGCGCCCCACCGCGATGGCGGCGATCACCGGCACCAGGCTCTGGCTGAAGGGCAGCACGCAGAGCGGGCTGAGGTAATTCAGCACCCCCACCGTCATCCGCACCAGGCTGATCGGGCGGAAGCGCTGGTGCGCCTCCAGCACGCCGCGCAGACCGGCGGAGACCAGCGCGATCGGCACGATGGCCGCCGCCACCAGCAAGCTGAACCGGATCTCGTCCGGCGAGGTGCCGGTCTCCAGCTGGAAGCGGTCGGCCAGCAGCCCGGCGCCCAGCGCCACCACCCCGCCGGTCAGCAGGCCGATGGCGCCCATCAGCGCGATGGCCGGCCCGGCGATGCCCGCAGTGTTCGCAGAGTTGTTCGCAGAGCTGTCGGCGGCGTTCGCAGAGCCGTTGCCGTGCTCCGCCTCATGCCCGATCCGGTCGGCGACGACCTGGACCAGCGACCGTCCCAGCCCGAGGTCCAGCACGCCCAGATAGCCGAGCAGCGCCCAGATCAGGGTCAGCGCGCCGAAGCGCTCCATCCCGACGGCGGAGATGAGCCACGGAATCGACAGCAGGGCCGCCGCCATGGGCAGCCCCTCGCCGAGCAGATTCCAGAGCGTGTTGCGAAGCAAAATCGAAGGTCCGTACGCGAAACACTGTGGAGCGGCGTTCGGGATGACCCGACCCCGGCCATGCGGCTCTTCAGCCGTTGGACCTAGGCCTATGCCGTCCTGACGACGCCATTGTTATCCGTCCATCCTGTCCAAAACGCTAACGGAATCGCTTGGACGAAACGGTCTGGACCCTGATCTTCCGTCAGGACAGAGCCCGCTCCAGCGCCGCGGCAACCCGGTCGACGTCGCCGTCGGCCATGGCCGGGAACAGCGGCAGCGACAGCGTGCGGTCATAATGGGCCATGGCGCCGGGCAGGGCGAGATCGCCGTAGCGGCGGCGCCAGTAGGGTTGGCGATGGACCGGGATATAGTGCACCTGGGTGCCGACGCCCAGGGCGCGCAGGGCCGCCATCACGGCGGACCGGGTCCGCCCCGCGGCATCGAAGTCGATGCGGGCGGCGCACAGGTGCCAGGCCGGCCGGCACCAGGGGACCAGGGCCGGCGGCCGCACCAGCGGGGCCAGCGGCGCCAGCCGCTCGGCATAGAGCGCCATCAGCCGCGCCCGCCGTTCGACGAAGCGGTCGAGCCGGCCGAGCTGGCTCAGCACCAATGCCGCATGGATGTCGGAGAGGCGATGGTTGAAGCCGGGCTCCGCCATCTCATAATACCAGGGGTTGGGCTTCCCCTCCGCGTCCAGCGCTGCCTCGGGATCGGCGAAGCCCTCCCCCGCCTGCGGCTCGCGCATCATGCCGTGGTTGCACAGGCGGCGGACCCGCGCCATCAGCACCGGATCGCTGCCGGTGACCGCCCCGCCCTCCCCCGCCGCGATGGTCTTGACCGGGTGGAAGGAGAAGACGGTCAGCGACCCCGCATCCACCCCTGGGCGGCCGGCGCCGACCGGCACCTCACGGCCGCCGGACAGATCAACCGTGCCGATGGCGTGGCAGGCGTCCTCGACCAGCGCCAGCCCTTCGGCCTGCGCGAGTGCCGCCAGTTCATCCATCGGGGCGGTCTGCCCGGCGTAATGGACGGGGGCGAGCGCGCGGACGCGCCAGCCGGCCTTGGCCGCGCGGGCGATGGCGGCCTCGGCCTCGGCGACGCCCATCAGGCCGCTGTCGGGGTCGACGTCGGCGAAGGCGACCTCGGCCCCGGCATGGCGGGCGGCGGATGCGGTGGCGAGGAAGGTGTTGGACGGCACCACAACCGCGTCGCCCGGCCCGATGCCCAGTGCGGCATAGGCCAGCCGCAGCGCCGCGGTGCCGTTGGCGCAGGCCACCGCCTCGGCCGCCCCCACCCGCGCGGCCAAGGCGCGCTCGAAGCCGGCGACCGCCGGCCCCTGGGTCAGCCAGTCGCCGCGCAGCACCGCCGCCACCGCGGCGATGTCCTCCTCCTCCACCATCTGGCGGCCATAGGGGAGGAAGGCCAGATCCGCAGGCAGGGGTTCCGCCATCAGGAGGCTTCCGCCAGCAGGCGGCGCAGCCGCTCGCCGTCCAGCCAGTCGTCGTTGCTATCGCTGGCATAGCGGAAACCGTCGGCCACCAGGCGGGCGTTCAGCCGCTCGTACGGCGCATGCTGCCAGAAGGTGAAGGCCGGCTCGATGACGTAGCGGTCGGCCAGCTCATAGGTCTGGCGGGAATCGTCCTCGGTGATCATCACCTCGTGCAGCTTCTCGCCCGGCCGGATGCCGACGATCTTCTGCGGCAGATCCGGCGCCATGGCGCGGGCGAGGTCGCCGATGCGCATGCTGGGGATCTTCGGCACGAAGATCTCGCCGCCCTGCATCATGGCGAAGCAGGACAGCACGAAATCGACGCCATGCTGCAGGGTAATCCAGAAGCGGGTCATCCGCTCGTCGGTGACCGGCAGATGGTCGGCCCCCTCGGCGATCATCTTGCGGAACAGGGGCACGACGCTGCCGCGCGACCCCACCACGTTGCCGTAGCGCACCACCGCGAAGCGGGTGTCGAGCGCGCCCGACAGGTTGTTGGCGGCGATGAAGATCTTGTCCGACGCCAGCTTGCTGGCGCCATAGAGGTTGATCGGGTTGGCCGCCTTGTCGGTCGACAGCGCGACGACACGCCGCACCCCCGCCGACAGCGCCGCCCGCACCACATTCTCCGCCCCATAGACGTTGGTGTTGATGCACTCCATCGGGTTGTATTCGGCGGCCGGCACATGCTTCAGCGCCGCGGCGTGGACGCAGAAATCGACGCCGCGCATCGCCAGCTTCAACCGCTCGCAATCGCGCACGTCGCCGATGAAGTAGCGCAGCGTCGGCGTCCACTCCGCCGGCATGCGCTGCTGCATCTCGTACTGCTTGAACTCGTCGCGGGAGAAGATGATGACCCGGCGCGGCTTGGCATGCCGCATCACCGTCTCGACGAAGCGGCGGCCGAAGGATCCGGTGCCCCCCGTCACCAGGACCGAGCGGCCGTCCAGCATGCGCAACCCCGCCTCCAGACCTCCGTCCGCCCCGTCCGGGGTCCATGCCTCGGGTCCGCTGGCCTTGCTGGAATGTGTGGTCACCGCCGGTTCCATCCGTTGAAGGTCCGCATCGCTCGAAACCGCCGGGTGGCCTCCCGCGCTCCGGATGGTCCGGGCGGGCGCCAAGTCGGGATCGAAATGAACCCCGACCGTAGCCGGTGCTTTCTGACGATCGGGTTAATTCACTCCGCCCCCCGGCGCAAGGCCCCCGGCGCAGATCCCCCGGCGGACGGACCGGGCAGCCTCCCCGCCTGCACGTCCTCCAGCAGGCGGATCTGCGCCGGCAGGCAGATGGTGGCGAGGTCGAAGCGCTCCACCGCCGTGCGTCGGGCGGCGGCCGACAGGGCGGCGCGCAGCTCCGGATCGTCCAGAGCCGTCTCCACCCGGTCGGCGAGCGCCATGGGATCGAAGAAGCCGGTCAGCAGCCCGTTCACCCCATCCTCGATCACCTCGGCGACCGGCGGCGTGTCGGACCCGACGATGACGGCGCCGCAGGCCATCGCCTCCAGCATCGACCAGGACAGGACGAAGGGGAAGGTCAGGTAGATGTGGGCGCGCGAGATGCGCAGGACCGACAGGTAGCGGTCGTAGGGCAGCTTGCCCAGCACATGCAGCCTCGCCGCCTCATGCCGCGGGTTGCCGGCAGCGTCCAGCATCGTCTCCCGCCACATCGTCTCGCGCCATGTGCCGCCCCCCTCCGGTGGCGCGCCGTAGCTGACCTCGTCGCCGCCCACCACCAGGATGTGCAGGTTGGGCCGGCGCCGCAGCAGCTCCGCCGCCGCCCGCATGAAGGTGGGAAAGCCGCGGTAGGGCTCCAGGTTGCGGGCGACATAGGTCACCACCTCGTCCTCGCGCGACAGGGTCCGGCCGTCGGGCAGGGTGACGGTGGCGGCCGGATCCGGCCGGCAGACCGCGGTGTCGACCCCGTCATGGATCACCGAGATGCGCGGGCGGAAGGCGTCGGGATGCTGGCGCCGCTGCCAGTCTGTCGGGCTGACGCCCCAGTCCATCGCCTCCAGCCCGGCCAGCAACGCGGCGTTCTTGGTGCGGATGCGGCAGCGCGTCTCCAGCGTCACCGGCTTTTCCGGATCGAAGCCGACGTCCGACCCGTCGGCCCGATAGAAGAACTCGCAATAGAGCAGCAGGCGGGCGTCCGGGAACAGGTCCTTCAGGAACAGCGCCTCACCCCAGCCGGGATGGGCGCAGATCACGTCGGGGGTGAAGCCCGCCTTCTGCAGGGCCAGCCCGGCCCGCACCGCGCCCTGCCCGTGCAGGACCTGCCCCTCGAACATGCGGATATAGGGGTGGGTGCCCTCCCCCGGCTCGCGCGTCGGCCGGTAGAGCGCCATCTGCACGCCCTTCGGCAGCTCGCGCCGGACCTTGCCGATGAAGGCGACCTGATGGGCCGGGTCGGCCGCGAAATGGCGGACCAGATGCTTGTACTGGCCAGGGGTGTTCTGGTGGACGAACAGGATCCGCATGGAAAAACAATGTCCGGACGACGGAGAAACGGAGCGACAGCCTGCAACCATCCGGCGGCGCTGTCGATGGATATGACCATGATCGGTCCCGAGACCCGGAGCCCGGCCCTTTCAAGTCCCATTCTCAAGTCCCACAAGGATCCGTTCCTCGTCCGCCGTCTTGCGCCTATAAGGTCTCGCGTCCGCCGGCACCGCCCGGCCCATCGCGCGACGGAGCGCCGACGCCCCTTGTCTACCCTCACCCCGTCTACCCTCACCCCGTCTACCCTGCCGTCCTCCCCCTGGCGCTTCCTGTGGATGTTCGTGCGCGAGCGTTTCCTCGGCCGCGCCATCCTGCTGAACCTCGCCGCCGCCGGCGGGATCGGGCTGATGGGGATGGAGCCGGTGGCGATGCGCGGGCTGGTCGACGCGCTCGCCGGACTCTCGGGAAACCAACCCTCCGGCTCCCCCGCCTGGACGGCGGAGGTGATGCGCTGGTTCCTGCTGCTGGGCGGGCTGTGGATCGCGTCCGCCCTGTTCAACCGCCTGCGCGAGCTGGTGGACCTCCACACCTCGCCGGCGCTGCGCCATGCCATCCAGGTCCGGCTGTTCGACCATCTGATCGACCATTCGCCGCGCTACTTCCAGGACAATTTCGCCGGCAACCTGGGCCAGAAGGTCAAGCAGGCCGGGCAGAGCGCCATCCAGATCCTGGAAATCCTGACCAACGACATCATCCGCATCGTCGTCATCCTCGCCATCGGCCTGACCCTGCTGGCCTCGGCCCAGACCCTGTTCGCCGGGCTGCTGGTCGGCTGGACCGCCGCGCACCTGACCCTGTCGGCGCTGCTGGCCCGGCGCTGCCTGCGGTTGTCGCACGCCTTCTCCGAAGAGGTGTCCTCGACCACCGGCCGCATGGTCGACGTCATCGCCAACGCCGAGCTGGTGCGCGCCTTCGCCCGCCGCCGCCAGGAGCTGTCCGGCCTGTCCGACGCGCTGACCGGCGAGATCGACCGCTCCAAGGAGCTGCGCTGGTTCCTGACCAAGATGTGGTTCTGGCTGTTCAACGCCCTGCTGGTCTTCCAGATCACCCTGATCGGCATCGCCGTGTCGGAGGCGACGGCCGGCCGGATGAGCGTCGGCGACTTCGCCATGGTCTTCTCGCTGGCCAGCATCGTCGGCACCAATGTCTGGGGCCTGTCGACGCGCATGCTGGGCTTCTTCGAACAGCTGGGCATCCTGTCCGGCGCCCTGGAGCTGATCGTCCGCCCGCACGAAATCCCGGATCCGCCCGGCCGCCCCGATCTGGCCGTCACCGCGGGCGCCATCCGCTTCGAGGATGTCCGCTTCGCCCATCCGGGAGGCGGGGCGGTGTTCGACGGCCTGTCGCTGACCATCCGGCCGGGAGAGCGGGTGGCGCTGGTCGGTCCCTCGGGGGCAGGCAAGAGCACGCTGGTCCGGCTGCTGCGCCGCCAGTTCCCCGTGCAGGGCGGCCGCATCCTGATCGACGGCCAGGACATCGCCGCGGTCAGCCTCGCCTCGCTCAACCGCGCGGTGGCCGAGGTGCCGCAGCTGCCCAGCCTGTTCCACCGCTCCATCCGCGACAACATCGCCTATGGCAGCGAAGGAGCCAGCGACGACGCCATCCGCGCGGCTGCGGCCCGCGCCCATTGCGACCGCTTCATCGAGGGGCGCGCCGGCGGCTACGACACCGTGGTGGGGGAGCGCGGCATCCAGCTGTCGGGCGGCGAGCGCCAGCGGGTGGCCATCGCCCGCGCCTTCCTGAAGGACGCGCCGATCCTGGTGCTGGACGAGGCGACCTCGTCGCTCGACTCCGAGACGGAGCATCTGATCCAGGACGCCCTGCTCGGTCTGTTCGAGGGCCGTACGGTGATCGCCATCGCCCACCGGCTGTCGACCGTCACCGGCATGGACCGCATCCTCTATATGGAAGCCGGCCGGATCCTGGAGGACGGCGACCATGCCACCCTGCTGCGCCGCGACGGCCCCTATGCCCGGCTGTGGCGCCGGCAGGTCGGCGGCTTCCTGCCGGACGATGCCGGCGCCACCAGCCTGGAGGAGGTGCGATGATGCGGATCCGCCCGGCGCTGCTGCTCGCCGCCAGCCTGTTCACCCTCGCCACGGAGGCCGCCGCCATGTCGCCCCTGCCCTTCTTCCAGCGGGTCGAGCGCGTCGGCCTGCTCTGCGCCGTAGATGCCGAGGGCGGCCCGGACGCCGATCTCGGGGATGACGCGCTGTGCGGCCGCGCCGCGGCGGTGCTGTCGGGACTGCTGGCCTCCGGCCCGGCGGTCACGGCGCTCGCCCCCAACGACGCCCGCATCGCCGATCCCGGCACCCTGCTGCTGCTGGTCCACGCCACGCTGCGGCCGGATGACGGGCAGGGTGACGGAAAGCGGCTTTTCTCGGTCGCCGCGACCCTCCAGCGCAGCGGATCCGTCGGCGGCGCGCCGTTTTTCATGATGCCGCCCCAGGCCCTTGCGCTGTCCGGCAAGCTGGAGGAAAGCCTTTTGGAGCAGGCGCTCCGCCGCCTGCTGACCCCGCTGGCGAAGGCCCTGCACGCCACTCCCTGAGGGGCCGGAGTTTGGAGTCTTGTCGCAGGGGGGAGGAAGCGGCACCGCAGGCTTGAACGTCTACAAGCCGTCATTCCCGCGAAGGCGGGAATCCAGTCATGTCAAGCACTTGGACCGGAAGCCTGGATCCCCGCCTTCGCGGGGATGACCGTCCTGCAGGCAGAGTGGCAGGCAGGGTGCGCGCTCCGCCTTCACCGGCAAAGCTGCGCGAACTTGCGCTCCGGGATCGGCGGCGGCGAGGGGTGCAGCATCAGCCCCTGTTCCTCCACATCGACCCGCGCGTCGGGATAAACCGCAAGCGCAAGCTGCAGAGCCTCGATGAACCGCTTCCTGAAATCGCGCAGGCGGCTGTATCCGGCGCCGAACTGTTCGAACACCGCCGGCCAGGTGATCGGGGTGGAGCGGTTCAGGCTGTGCAGCCGGTAGGCCAGCCAGATATAGATGTCGATGCTGGTGCTGTTGTTCTGGATGTGGCGCAGCGCCGGTTCCCAGATCGGCACCGGGTGGGCCTTCAGCTCGCGGAAGAAGGCCTCGGACAGCAGGACGCGGTCCTCCCATAGCGACCCCTGGCCCGGCTCCGCCCCGGCATTGGCCGAGAAATGGATGCCGCCCTTGACGATCGACCCCTTTTCGAAGCCGATGCTGTGGGCGTCCTCCCAGGCGAAGGTCAGGTTGCAGGCGGCGATGCGCGAGGCCTGCTCGCGGATGTCGCGATAGGTCTGGCCGCCGACCGACAGGCCCATGCGGTCCAGCCATTCGTGCATGCTGCGGCCCAGCTCGACCTCGCGGCTGTCGGTTTGGATCGCCCGGGTCTGGAGATACAGCAGGATCATCCGCGCGCGGCTGCCGTACGGAACGCCGTAAAGCTTAAAGCCACCGTTGCGGATTGGCAGTCGTCCCGGCTCGATCAGCAAGCGGATCTTATGTCCGCGACGCTCCCACGGCTGGTCATCGGGAAGACGACGATGCGGAAGCGCGGTCAGCGCGAAGCCCGAATAGGTGATGCCAAGCTCCTGCCGCTCCTCTTCGAGGACGGCAGCGGCGACATCGACTAGCGAACGCTGATCCGGATCGGTTTGGAGCGCCTTCGCCTGGTCGCGTCCAAGCTGGGTGATCAGGGTGTGTATCTGTCCCATAGCGAGCTGACCTTGGCACGACTTTGCGGGGAACCCTATATCACGGCCGGTTAGTGCCAGCAATTTGGAGTCTTGTCGCTCAAACTATTTGTACGGTTATTTGATTCAGTTAATAGTTTGCGCGACAAGACTCCAGTAGAGAATCGCGAGTCGCGCGACAAAACTCCAGAACTCCCGCGACAAGACTCCAGCGGATAGTCCCGATTGCCTGTGGATTTTTCGCCGGACGCGACAAGACTCCAGGTGGGACATTTCGATTCGGCCCCGAATCGCTTCCGATTCGCTTATTTCCGAGTCGCGGAGCCGAATCGACCGCCGCTTGGCCATGATTCATGCCCCGCGCCGATCCGATCCGGACCCGGGGTTTGGAGTTCTGTCGCGCCCCCCTCCGTCCAGCCTTTGCCGCATCGCCGTCCTTATTCGTCCCTGCCGGGGCCACCGGCCCGGTTCCGGGGATGGATCCGGGGTTCGGCCGGCAGGGGGGCGCGACAAGACTCCAACCTCGACCCTGGCCTTGGTGCCGCCGGCAGGGGGGCCGGCAGGGGAATGTTTGGAGTCTTGTCTCGCTCCCTCCCGGCATCGGTTCGGCCCCGTTCCAGAAGAGGCGCTCCGGTCGGGTGGGTCTCGGAGGGGTGCTTGTGGAGCATGGAAAGCGCGGTCTATAACGAACCGCCATGGCGCCGGCCTTGGTCCTGCCTTGGTTTTCCGGCGCCCGGCCAGATGCTCAACACCCAGATGCTCAACACAATGAATGGCGGCAGGATGAACGGCAATTCCGCGCAGAAGATCGTCCCGGTGCTGCTGTCCGGCGGTACGGGGTCCCGTTTGTGGCCCTTGTCGCGCGAACTGTATCCCAAGCAGTTCCTGCCGCTCTGCTCCGACCGGACGATGCTCCAGGACACCGCCCTGCGGGTCAGCGCGCAACCTGGTTCCACGCCGGCCGGCGGCGCGGCCGCGGAGGCCGTCTTCTCGGCCCCCCTGGTGATCTGCAACCAGGAACACCGCTTCCTCGCCGCCGAGCAGCTGCGCCAGTCGCGCTGCACGCCGCGCGGCATCATCCTGGAGCCGGCCGGCCGCAACACCGCCGCCGCCTGCGCGCTCGCCGCCCTGGCGGTGACGGCCGACGACCCGGACGCGCTGCTGCTGATCCTGCCGGCCGACCACGAGATCCGCGACGCCGACGCCTTCCGCCGCGCCACCGCCATCGCCGCCCGCGCCGCCCAGGCCGGCCGGCTGGTCACCTTCGGCATCACCCCGACCCGGCCGGAGACCGGCTACGGCTATATCCGCCGCGGCCATTCGATGGACGAGGCCGACGGCGCCTACAACGTCGCCGCCTTCGTCGAGAAGCCGTCGCTGGAGGTGGCCGAGCGCTATCTCGCCGAGGGGACCTATGCCTGGAACAGCGGCATGTTCCTGTTCCCGGCCGCCCGCCTGCTGGCCGAACTGGAGCGCCACGCCCCGGCGGTGCTGGCCGCCTGCCGCGAGGCGCTGGAGCAGGGCTCCAAGGATCTCGACTTCTTCCGCCTGGACGCCGCCGCCTTCGCCAAGGCGCCCAGCATCTCCATCGACTATGCGGTGATGGAGCGCACCGACCGTGCTGCCGTCGTCCCCTGCGAGATCGGCTGGACCGACGTCGGCGCCTGGTCGGCGCTGTGGGACGTCGGCAACAAGGATGGCGAGGGCAACGTCGTCGTCGGCGACGTGCTGCTGGAGGGGGCCCGCGACTGCTATGTCCGCAGCGACAACCACCTGACCGCCGTGGTCGGGGTGGAGAACGCCGTGGTGGTGGTGGTCGACGACGCCGTTCTGGTCGCCGACCGGGCCCAAGCGCAGGACGTCAAGCGCATCGTCGACCGGCTGAAGGCGGAGGGGCGCAGCGAGTCCGTCAGCCACCGCCGGGTCCACCGCCCCTGGGGGTCCTACCAGTCGCTGCACACCGGCGACCGTTTCCAGGTCAAGAGCCTGACCATCGCCCCCGGCTCGCGCCTGTCCTTGCAGAAGCACCATCACCGCGCCGAGCATTGGGTGGTGGTCAACGGCACCGCGCTGGTCACCCGCGGCGAGGAGCAGGTGATGGTCTACGAGAACCAGTCGATCTACATCCCGATCGGCACGGTCCACCGGCTGGAGAACCCCGGCAAGGTGCCGCTGACCATCATCGAGGTGCAGTCCGGCTCCTATCTCGGCGAGGACGACATCGTCCGGCTCGAGGACGTCTACGGCCGCAACTGAGCGGCCGGCAACCCAGAGCGGCGCCACGGGTCGTCCAAGGCGCCGCTGACGGTCCGGTGGGGGTCAGGCGCGCTTCCTGGCGCGCTCATGCTCCATGTAAGCCCGGAGCACGGCGTTGATTTTACTCTGGTAGCGGTCGCTGTTGGTGCGGAACCACTCCAGCACATCCGAATCCAGGCGGATGCTGATCGCCTGCTTGGCCGGCGGCTCGACGATGCGGGCGGTCTCGAACCATGCTTCGTCGGCCAGCGGTGCCGCGTCGGGATCGCTGCGCACGGCGGCGTCGATGTCGGCATCGGTCTGGCGGTCGGCCCGCGACCAGTCAGCCGTCCGCTTGCGGGGCGACGCCAGGGAGCGTCGCGTGATACGCTCGTTGTTCGCGTCCATTGGCTTTCCTTGCTGAGATGATGCGGCGGGCGCCGTCGCGCCATGTGTAGACGACCACCAGCAGCCGGCCGTCGACCTCGCCATAGGCGATGATGCGTGCCTCTCCGTTGTGATCGCGCGGGTCGTTCTTCTCCCGCACAGGTCCTTCGAAGATGTAGATGGCATCCTCAAAATCGATGCCGTGCTTGTCGATATTCGTCTCGCGCTTACGCTCGTCCCACTCGAATTCCATTGTTGGCGCCATTTGCCAGTTTCAAAGCATCCATTTCAGATATTGCCAATACTCGTCGGACCCTTGTCGTACCGGATGGTGGACAGAGATCAGGAAGAAATACAGACGTATATACAATTCGCGCAGCCCCCTGTCAATGCATCCTTCGCGAAGACCCTGTCCTGCGTTCCTGCCCTGCCCCCGATGACGACAGGCGCTTCCGTGCAAGCACGAGCGTCGCCTGTGTCTTCCTGCGGTCTCGGATAATGGCGGCTTGGTCCGGCTCGCCGCCTTCCGGTAGAAAGAGGATGCGAGGGTGCCGCAGCGGCGCCCCGCCTTTTCGCTGCCGGGACCATCATGACCATCGAGCCGCCGCCGGACGACCGCATCCCCGAACTCTATGCCGACGGGGTCTTCGACATCGGCTTCGGCAACGGCATGGTCCGCATCGATCTGTTCAGCCTGTCGGCTCTGCGCAAGGACGCCAACGGCCAGCCGCTCCCCGCCATCCGCCAGCGTGTGGTGATGAGCCTGCCCGGCTTCCTCGCCAGCCTGTCCGCCCTGGAAGGCATGCGCCAGCGGCTGGAGGCCGCCGGCGTGCTGCCGCCCAATTCCGGCGCCGGACCGGGTACGCCCGTTTCCGCTCCCCCTCACGCTCCCTCTGTGACTCCCCCTGCCGTTCCGGCCTTCCAGAGCCCGGTGCAGGCCCCGATCCAGCCCGCCTCCCCCACCGGTCCGTCCACTGGCCCCACGACGCCGGCCACCCCGTCCGGGCGGCCCCGCTCGCCGAATTTCGGCTGACCGATGCCGGACGCCAGCACGACCGTCGCGCCGCCCCCGCCGGATGCCGCCTTGCCGCCCGGCCACGATGCGGACGAAAGCACCGCGCTGCGCTGCCTGACGCTGGTGGCGCGCCACCATGGCCTGTCAGCCTCGTCGGCCGCCCTGCGCGCCCGCGTCGCCCCTGGCCGCGGCGAGCCCTCGACCGCCGACCTGCTGCGCATCGCCGCCGCCACCGGCTTCAAGGCGACCGCCCGCCGGCTGGACTGGAAGGCCCTGCAGGCCCTGCCCCCCGTCTTCCCGTTGCTGGCGCGGCTGTCCAACGGCAACACCGTCATCCTGGTCGGGCTGTCCCGCCCAGTGGACCCCGCCGAGGAACCCATGGTCGGCGTCGTCGACCCGCTGGCCGACCGGCTGGACGTGATCGACGTGCCGCGCGACCGCTTCCTGGAGCGCTGGGACGGCGAACTGGTCTTCCTCAAGCCGCGCCACGGCCTTGCCGACCCGCGCCAGCCCTTCGGCCTGCGCTGGTTCGTGCCGGAGATACTGCGCCAGAAATCCGCCTTCCGCGACGTGGTGGTGGCGGCGCTGGTGCTGCACGCCCTCGCCCTTGCCGTCCCGGTCTATTTCCAGATCGTGATCGACAAGGTGCTGGTGAACGAGACCGTCGCCACCCTGCAGGTGCTGACCATCGGCGTGCTGGCCGCCCTGCTGTTCGAGGCGGCCTTCCGCTTCCTGCGCCAGTTCATCCTGCTGTCCGCCGCCAACCGCATCGACATCCGCCTGCTGAACCGCACCTTCGGCCATCTGCTCGACCTGCCCATCACCTTCTTCGACGGGCATTCGGCCGGCGTCACCGTGCGCCACATGCAGCAGGTGGAGCGCATCCGCGAGTTCCTGACCGGCAACCTGCTGTCCACCGTGCTCGACAGCCTGGTGCTGCTGGTCTTCCTGCCGGTGCTGTTCTTCTATTCGGTCAAGCTGACGCTGGTCGCCCTGCTGTTCGCAGCCCTGATCGCCGGCGTGGTCGTCGCCCTGGTGCCGGTCTACCGCAGCCGCCTGCGCGACCTCTACAACGCCGACGCCGAGCGGCAGGCCATGCTGGTGGAGACCATCCACGGCATGCGCACCGTCAAATCCTCGGCGCTCGAACCGCAGCAGCGCCGCGGCTGGGACTGCAAGGCGGCCCGCGCGGTGACCAGCCATTACCGGGTCGGCCGCATCTCCATCGCCGCCCGCACGGTGACCGAGTTCCTGGAAAAGGCGATGATGGTGGCGGTGGTCGCCGTCGGCGCCTTCGACGTCTTCGACCGCCAGCTGTCGGTCGGCGCGCTGATCGCCTTCCAGATGCTGTCGGGCCGGGTGGTGACGCCGCTGGTGCAGATCGTCTCGCTGATCCACCAGTATCAGGAAACCGCGCTCTCCGTCCGCATGCTGGGCGAGGTGATGAACCACCCGGCCGAGCCAAGGCGCGAGGGCAGCGGTGCCTGCCCCGCCCTGATCGGCCGCATCGAGATCGAGGGGCTCGGCTTCCGCTACGACCGCAACCGCCCGCCGGCCTTGGACGGCGTCACCCTGACCGTGCCTGCCGGCTCCGTCGTCGGGCTGGTCGGGCGAAGCGGTTCGGGCAAGAGCACGCTGATGCGCCTCCTCCAGGGTTTCTACCCGCTGCAGGACGGCAGCATCCGCTATGACGGGCTCGACATCCGCGAACTGGATCTGGCCCATCTGCGCCGCTCCATCGGCGTGGTGCTGCAGGAGAACTTCCTGTTCCGCGGCACCATCCGCGACAACATCGCCATGACCATGCCCGAGGCCAGCCGCGAGGAGATCGTCGAGGCCGCCCGGCTGGCCGGCGCCGACGAGTTCATCCACCGCCTGCCCGACGGCTACGACACGCTGGTGGAGGAGGGGGCGACCAACCTGTCCGGCGGCCAGAAGCAGCGCATCGCCATCGCCCGCGCCCTGCTGCCCCAGCCGCGCCTGCTGATCCTGGACGAGGCGACCAGCGCGCTCGACCCCGACAGCGAGGCCATCGTCATGGCCAACCTGCGGCGCATCGCCCGCGGCCGCACCGTGCTGATCGTCACCCACCGCCTCTCCACCCTGACCGGCTGCGACACCATCGCCGTGCTGGAGCAGGGCCGCCTGCTCGACCTCGCCCCCCATCCCACCCTGCTCGACCGCTGCGCCGAATACCGGCATCTGTGGCAGCAGCAGAACCGGGGGCGCTGAGCCATGCCCGACACCCGGATGCCCGAGATGGAGCAGGACGCAGCACCGGCGGAGACCGGCCGCGAGGTCGTCCCGGCCAAGCCCTCTCCCCCTGCTCCTCCCGCCCGCCGCCGCGCCGCCCTGCCCGCCCCGTCGGCACCGCCGCCGGGCTTCGCGCTGGACTATCTGCCGGATGGGGCGGCGATCGAACATGCGCCGCTGCCCTGGCTCGCGCGTTCCACCCTCTATGTGCTGGCCGGGCTCTTGGTGGTGCTGGTCCTGTGGGCCGGCTTCGCCCAGGTCGACCGCATCGTCACCGCCGGCGGCCGGCTGGTGACCACCGCGCCGCTGGTGGTGGCCCAGCCGCTGGAGACCGCGGTGGTGCGCGGCGTCGACGTCCAGGTCGGCGACCGCGTCCGGGCGGGCGACCGTCTGGCGACGCTCGACCCCACCTTCGCCGCGGCGGATCTGGCCGACCTGACCGGCAAGCTCGCAAGCGTCGAGGCGCAGATCGGCCGTCTGCGCGCCGAGCTGGACGGCAGCGACTTCACCCCCGCCGCGAATAACCCTGACGCCGCGGTGCAGGCCGCCATCCTGGAGCGCCGCCGCGCCGAATACCGCTCCCGCCTCGCCTCGCTGGACGAGAAGGCCGGACAGCTGGACAGCGCCATCGCCGCCAGCCGCCGCGCCCAGGCCGGCCTTGCCGAGCGGCTCTCCGTGGTCGGCGAGGTGGAGGACATCCGCCGCCAGCTTCAGGAACGCCAGACCGGCTCGCGCCTGACCTACCTCGAGGCGCGGATCGAGCGGCTGCGCATGCGCGACGACCTGACCGCCCTGCAGGACCGCGAGCGGGAGAGTGCGCACGAGCTGCGCGGCATCCAGGCCGACCGCGCCGCCTTCGTCGACGAATGGCGCCGCAAGACGGCGGAGGAACTGGTGGAGCAGACCCGCCAGCGGGCCACCCTGGTCGAGCAGATCGCCAAGGCCGAGCGCCGCCGTTCGCTGGTCACCCTGACCGCCCCGGTCGACGCGGTGGTGCTGGAGGTGGCCAAGCGCTCCGTCGGCTCCGTCATCCGCGAGGCCGAACCGCTGGTCACCCTGGTCCCCGCCGACGTGCCGCTGGAGGTCGAGGCCGACATCCCGTCGCGCGACATCGGTCTGGTGCGGGTCGGCGACTTCGTGCGGGTGAAGCTGGACGCCTTCCCCTTCCAGCGCCACGGCACCCTGTCCGGCGAGATCCGCACCATCAGCGCCGACGCCTTCACCCACGACCCGGCCCAGGGCGCCCAGGGCGGCGCCGGCTCCATCAACGCCGACGCCCCCCGCCCGGCCGCCGGCGCCGTCTTCCGCACCCGCATCCGCCTGACCAACACCCGGCTGGAGGCGGTGCCCGACGGCACCAACCTCAGCCCCGGCATGGTCGCCTCGGCGGAGATCCGCGTCGGCACCCGCTCCGTCCTGTCCTACTTCCTCTATCCCGTCATCCGCGCGCTGGACGAGAGCATCCGCGAACCCTGAGGAGCCGCAAGGTTCCGTTGCCGAAGCCCCTCACCGGGCAGGGTCATTCCGGTGGAACGACATAGCCTATAGTGGTATGTAGACACCTGTCCGTTTGGACAGCTGATCCGCAGGGCTGTGTGTCGGGAGACGATTCGTCTCTCCGGTTGCGGCGTGCCTTGCGCCCCATCCACAGCCTCCCCCGTGATGTCCGCCCCGTGAATTCCGCCATGCCTTTCGTGCCCGATCACAGCGCCCCGCGGCTCCGCCTGGGCCGATCCTGGATGTTCGCCTATGGCCTGACCATCCTGCTCTTCACCTGGCTGATGGCCAACCTGCCGCTGGTGGCGATCCCGGAGGCGGCCTATGACGACGCCCTGTTCGTCCGGCAGGCGATGAACCTGCTGGCCGGACGCTGGCTCGGCGCCTACGACAACCTCACCCTGGCGAAGGGACCCTTCTACCCGGTGTGGATCGCCTTCGGCTGGCTGGCCGGCCTGCCGATCCTGGTGTCGCAGGGGTTGGCCTACGCCCTGGCCTGTCTGGTGCTGGTCCGCGGCTTGCGGGGCTGGCTGCCGGGGGGACGGACGGGGGAAGCGGTCGCCTTCGGCCTGTTCCTGCTGCTGCTGTTCAACCCGATGACCTACGGCGTCGGCCAGATGCGGGTGATGCGCGAGGGGATCTATGTCCCGCTGACCATCCTGCTGTTCGGGCTCGGCGTCTGGTGGTTCCGCTGGCAGAGCCGCGGGCTGCCGCGCCGCGCCCTGCTGGCCGGCGCGATGGGCGGGGTGCTCGGCCTGTTCTGGTGCACGCGCGAGGAGGGGCTGTGGGTGCTGCCGGCCTTCGCCGCCGGCTTCGGGCTGCTTTTGCTGACGCGCCTGCTGGCGGAGGGGCCGGACGGGCGCCTGCGTTTTGCCGGGAAGGGGCCCGGAAAGGCAATTGCCCGGACGGCCGCCGCCCTGGTGGCGGAAACCGGTCTGGCCGGTCTGGCGGCCGGCGCCGCCCTGCTGGTGATCGGCGGCTTCGGCTGGATGAACCAGCGCCATTACGGCGTTTCCGACGTCGTGGAGTTCAAGCAGCAGGAGTTCATGGCCGCCTACGGGTCGCTGTCGCGGGTGCGGCACCGCACGCCCTGGGTTCCCTATGTCGTGATCCCGCGCGAGGTGCTGGAGCGCGTCTACCCCGTCAGCCCGGCCGCGGCGGAGCTGCGCCCCTATTTCGACGGCACCGCTCCGGACGGGCTGGAGCAGGTCGGCTGCGCCACCTACGGCGTCACGCCTTGCGACGGCGAGATCCGCGCCGGCTGGTTCATGTGGGCGCTGCGCGACGCCACCGCGCAGGCCGGCCATTACCGCACCGCCACCGAGGCGAAGGACTTCTACCGCCGCATGGCCGGGGAGATCGGCGCCGCCTGCGACGACGGCCGGCTGGACTGCCTGCCGCCGCGGGCGACCATGGTCCCACCCTTCCGGACCGACTATGTCTGGCCGACCCTGAGCGCGGCGGCGCGGATGGTCGGCTTCCTGGCGACGATGGAAAGTTCCGGCGTGCCGCGCCCGGCCATGTCCTGCACCGTCGACGATTGCGGGCAGAGCCCCGGCCGCGCGGTGTTCCTGGACATGGTCCGCTCCCCCCTGTTCACCCATGCGCCCTGGCTGCTTGCCTCCACCGATTTCCAGCGCCGCAGCCAGGATGGCGGGACCCTGCCCTTCCAGCGCCGTGCCGCCATGGTCGCGAAACTGCTGGATGGCGTTGCCGCGGCCTATCGCGCCGCCCTGCCCGTTCTGCTGGGCGCCGGCCTGATCGGCTACGCGGCGGCTCTGGTCGCCGCCGTCCGCCGCCGCCGCATCGATCCGCTGCTGCTGGCCGGCGGCGTCGCCGCCCTGCTGGTGCTGTCGCGGGTGGGTCTGCTGGCCGTTCTGGAGGCCACGGCGATCCCCAGCATGAACTCGCTCTACCTGTCGCCGGCCTATCCGATGCTGCTCCTGTTCGGCGCGACGGCCGTGCTGGGCGCCCTGAGGATGCTGGTCCGCCGCCCGGTCTCCGTCGCCGTTCCGTCCCCCAATTCGCCGGTGGCCCGGCCGCCGATCGGCGAACTGGTGGAGGAGGACAGCCCGGCTGGCTCCGCGGAGGCGCCTGCCGAAGCGGTCGGGGCCGGAAGGCCATAGCCCTTAAGAGGCTGTACGTCCGGGCGCGTTCTTTTTCTCCGGGGTTCGGGAAAGTTTGGGGCTTCTCAAGAAGGGGCCCCGATCGCCATGACCCCCAGCCGGTCTTCCATCTCCGTCCAGACCTCCACCCCGTCACCGTCCCGCTACGCCCCGGCCGCCCCGGCCGCCTCATCCGCCGGCGGGGTGGGCGGGCTGTCCCTGCGGGGCCTGTCCGTTTCCGCCGGGGGGCTGTTCGCCGCCGTCGTGCTGACCCTGTCGGTGCTCTACGCGGCGATGGCCTGGACGCCCTCCTCCTACGGGGTGGCGCTGCGCCAGATGGGGGTGACGGAGGAAAGCGGCCTCGTGCTCGGCAAGCCGCGCGACATCCGCAGCGACGAATGGGCGGTGTGGACGCCCTATCTCCAGATCGCGGTCGACAATGATTTCGCCCGCTACAACGCCCATTCGCCCTATCACGAGGATCTGCGCAACTTCAACGCCCTGCCCCTGCTGGACTGGGCGCTGCCCTTCAAGCCGCAATACTGGGCCTTCTTCCTGGTCGATCCAGCCCATGCCTTCGCCATCTACCATGCCGCCTTCATCGCCCTGTTCCTGATCGGCTATCAGCGGATGGGGCGGATGCTGGGGATGGCGCCGGGCATCTCGGTCTGCTTCTCGCTGCTCGCCTTCTTCGCCGGCTACACCCAATATGCCTGGACCACCACCGGGCCGCTGCTCGCCCTGTTTCCCTGGCTGCTGGTGACGCTGGCGGCGCCGCTGCGGCTGCCGGTGAAGGGGCTGCTGCTCTACTGGCTGTCGGCGGTGTGGCTGCTGTCGCATTTCTACCCGCCGGTGATCCTGTCGCTGGGCTTCGTCGGCGCCGTGCTGGTGGTGGCGCTGCGCCGCGACCTGCTGCGGTGGCCGCTGCTGGCGACGGCGGGGCTGGCCGCCGCCCTGGCCGCCGGCACCGTCTACGGCTATCTGGCCGAACCGCTGCAGGCGATGACCGCGACCGTCTATCCCGGCCAGCGGCACAGCGACGGCGGCAGCGGCGACTGGCGCATCTGGCTGTCGACGGTCCTGCCCTTCATCACCACCCGCGGCTTCGACAGCCTGATCGTCCACAACATCGTGGAGACCGGGGCGATCGGCAGCTATTGGCCGCTGCTGCTGCTGGTCTTCGCCGACTGGCGGCAGGGCCTCTCCGGAGGAGCCGTCGATCGCGGCCGGCTGCTGACGGCCCTGGCCGTGCTGGGCGGCGGACTGGCGCTGGTGTCGGCCTGGATGCTGCTGCCGATCCCGGCGGCGGTGGGGAAAATCCTGCTGTGGGACCGCGTCTTCCCGCCGCGCATGATCGTGGCGGTCGGCCTGCTGGCGCTGGTCGCCACCGCGCTGCTGGCCGGTTCGGTCCGCTGGCGGATCACGCCCCTGCGCGTCGCGCTGTTCACCGCCGCCGTGCTGGCGGCCTGGGTGCTGTCCAAGCGTGCCGGCGGCGTGGCGCCCTGGTCCAGCCTGTTCGACGGGACGATCCTGCTGGTGCTGGCCGGCGGGCTGGCGCTGTGGCGCCTGATCCCGGCGATGGGACTGCCGCCGTTGCGCACGGGCACGCTGGTGGCCGGAGTGGCGGTTGTGGCCAACCTGCTGACCTTCGGGCAGTTCAACCCGATCCAGTCGGCCAAGCCGATCTTTGACCGGCCGCAGACCGCGCTGACCGCCCGGCTGTCGGCCCAGCAGGCGGCGCACCCCAAGGGCTGGCTGGTGGAGACGCTGCCGATCTTCACCGGGGCGGTGCTGGCCGGCTGGGGCTACAACTCCATCGCCCACACGCTGATCGCTCCGCATGTGGACTTCTTCCGCCCGCTCTTCCCCGACATGGCCGAGGACCGCTTCACCCAGGTCTTCAACCGCTACGCCCACATCATCCCGGACACGGTGACGGAGCCGGTCTCCCCCTATCCCGATCAGGTCCGGGTGCCCTGGTCGGCCCTGGATCCCAAGGCCGCGAACTCCGGCGCGCCGGCGCGGGAGGCGAGCGTCCTTCCGGCCGATGCGGCCGCGGCCGGCGGGCCGTTCCCGGCCGGCGGCAGCCTGGACGAGGTCCGGCTGGAGAATGGGCTGCTGCGGCTGCGCGGCTGGGCGCCCTGGACCGGCGTCCGTGCCACGCAGACCATCGCGGTGGTGAGCGACGTGCCCCTGACCGTGGTGTCCCACGGGCTGGAGCGCCGGCCCGACCTGCAGGCCGCCTTCCCCGCCGCCGACCGCGGACAGGCCGGCTTCACCATCCTGCTGCGGCCGGCGGCGGCATCGGACCGGCCGCCGGTGCTGTGCGTGCTGGCCCGGGACACCGATGCCGGCACGGTCGCCCTGGCCTCCCCCCGTCCGGCGAATGACGGAGGGGAGCCGGGCTGCCGCCGGCTGGGGCTGGCGAAGTGATGCGGCGGATGGCCCGTTGGAGATGCCTGGGGGAGATGCCCAGGGCAGATATGGTTGTGGTGACCCCGCATCGCTCACAACGGGGTAACGCGCGCCCTCTCCGGCCTCTCCGGAAGCCCTTGTCGTAAGCCGGAAAAACCCATGCCGGAGGCCCCGGGCGCGCTACTTTCAGGCGGATGACGCCCAACGACGAAGAGCGGACCATGACCAGGAGCGACAACGCGACCGTGCTGGTGACCGGCGGCGCCGGCTATATCGGCTCCCATGTGGTGCTGGCGCTGCGCGACCAGGGACGCGCCGTCGTGGTGCTGGACGATCTGTCCACCGGGCGGCGCCAGGCCCTCCCCGACGGCGTGCCTCTGGTCGAGGGCGACGTCGGCGACAAGGCGCTGCTGGCCGACACCTTCGCCCGCCACGGCATCGGCACCGTGATGCATTTCGCCGGCAGCATCGTCGTGCCGGAATCGGTGGAGCGGCCGCTCGCCTACTACCGCAACAACACGGTGAAGAGCCACGCCCTGATCGAGGCCTGCGTCGAGGCCGGGATCGGCCGCTTCATCTTCTCCTCCACCGCCGCCGTCTACGGCATGCCGGACCGGCTGCCGATCGACGAGCAGACGCCGACCAAGCCGATCAACCCCTACGGCTCCTCCAAGCTGATGACGGAGTGGATGCTGCGCGACACCGCGGCGGCGCATGATCTGCGTTATGTGGCGCTGCGCTATTTCAACGTCGCCGGTGCCGACCCGCAGGGCCGTTCGGGACAGGTGTCGAAGGTCGCCACCCACCTGATCAAGATCGCCGCCCAGACCGTCACCGGCCAGCGGGCGGAACTGCAGATCTTCGGCGACGACTACGACACGGCGGACGGCACCTGCGTGCGCGACTACATCCATGTCAGCGACCTCGCCGACGCCCATGTCGCGGCGCTCCGCCATCTGGAGGCGGGCGGCGCGTCGGAGGTGCTGAACTGCGGCTACGGCCGCGGCTATTCGGTGCGCGAGGTGCTGTCGATGGTGGAGCGGGTGACCGGCAAACCGCTGCCGATGCGCATCGGCCCGCGCCGCGCCGGCGACCCCCCGGCCCTGGTGGCGGGGGTGGAGCGCATCGGCCGCACGCTCGACTGGACCCCGCGCCACGCCGACCTGGAGACCATCGTCGCCTCGGCGCTCGCCTGGGAGGAGCGGCTGGTGAAGGGCGTCTGAGAGAGATCCCGCAGCGCCCTCCTCGCCCGCCCCGTCAGCTCGCCGCGATCATCCCCGCCGTCAGTTGGCCGGGGGTGAGGCCGGCCAGCCGGATTTCCAGCGTGGAGTTGCTGGTGTAAACGCTGCTGAAATCGGCGTCGGTGAAGCGGCCGACCAGCATCGGGGTCCCGTCGGACGACAGGAAGGACGCCATGCTGAAGCGGTCGGCGATCTGCTGCGCGGACAGGGTGGTCTGCTCGAAGCGCAGCGTGTCGGCGCCGGGCTGGAAGTCGGTGATCGTCGTCACGCCGGCCGGCCCGGCATAGACCATGAAGCCCGGCGTCGGCCCGGTCGTCGGCCGCGCGACGACGAATGTATCCGCACCGGCTCCGCCGGCCAGCGTGTCGGTGCCCGACGACAGATAGATCGTGTCGTTGCCGTTCCCGCCGTCGATGAGGTCATTGTAGGACGTATAGTAGGTCGGTTCGATGTATTTGCTGCGCCAGAAGGACGACATGATGGTGTCGTTGCCGTCGCCGCCGTTGATGGTGCCCGTCATCCGGATGAAGTCGTTGCCGGCACCGGTGTTGATCGTCACCGCCTTGGAGTAATAGCCGCCCATCCCCAGGTAGACGCTCTCCGGCATCAGGATGGTGTCGTCCCCGCTGCTGCCGGTCAGAAGGACGGTCGAGTTGGGATAGTCCCCGTTGGTGAGATAGTAGGAGAGGTTGGTCACCTCGACGTTGGACGGGATGGTGTAGCTGGTGATCCTGTCGCCCAGCCACATCGTGTCGGTGCCGCCGTTCGCCCCTTCCTGGACCGTGACGCTGTTCGTGTAGACGTAGTAGGTGTCATCGCCGGAGCCGCCGTTCAGATGGTCGCTCTGGTAGCCGTAGAGGACATCGTTGCCGGTCTCGCCGAAGATGGTGTCGCTGCCCAGCCCGCCCTGCAGCGTGTCGTTGCCCGACCCGCCGTTCATGTGGTCGCCATGGCCGGTGGTGCTGTAGATGCTGGCGATGCTGTCGTCGCCGCTCAAGGCGGCCAGATCGCGCGGCAGCCGCCCCTCGCGCAGGCCGAACTCCTGCCAGTGCTGCGCGGCGGAGGTGAAGCCGGCCGCCGCCTCCTCGGCGACGTCGGGATAGGCCGACAGGTACCAGGCCGTGTCGGGCGCCCCGCTGCGGTCGGTCTGCGGCGCCGGCGCCATGTAGTAGGCGATGCCCTCGTAGCGCATGTTGGGCAGGGTGGCGATCACCGCGTCCCGCTCCTCCGCCGAGCCGGTGTAGAAATGCGCGCCGTTGTCGGAGTTCCAGAACCGGTAGATCGCCTGCGATGCGCTCGCCGTCTGCACCGTGCTGGCGGTGTAGGCCGCCCCCTCGTAGACGTAGTTCGGCATCGTGCTGCGCACCGCGTCCCGTTCGGCGGTGCTGGCGGTGTAGAAGAAGGTGCCGGTGTCCGCCCGGCGGAACCGCCAGACGGTGGTGTCGGTCGCCGTGGGGTTGGTGAAGGCGACCCCCTCGTAATTCATCGAGGACAGGTTGGTTGCGACGACGTCCCGCTCGACCTCGCTTCCCGTATAGAAGTGCGAGCCCGTGATGGTGTTCCAGAAGCGCCAGACCGGCATCTCTCACCCCCAGATTGCGTTCCGGGGGCGGAGGATAGAAGCGGAGTCAACGATTTGGAATGGTGCTGATGGTCATAGCCGCTATCCCAGCGTGCATGGCAGTTCTGACGCCAGCCCCCTCACACCAATCGCCGCAGCAGCGGGATCCGCGACAGCACGAAGGCGATGGCGCCGGCCCCCAGCACCACCGTGGCGATCCCGGCGAGCGCGATGAGGCTGGGATTGGCGAACCAGTTCCGCGTGTCGCCGATGAAGTACAGGATGACGACGGGGTGGACGGCGTAGACGCCGAAGGAAAGGCCGCCCAGGAAACGGATGACCGCCTGCGCCGCCCGGCCCAGGCGGCGGGACAGCCCATCCAGGGCCAGAAAGGCCGCGACCGCCCCGGCCGCCACGTTGGGGGCGAAATATCCCATGAACTGTTCGCTGGCGGTGCCGAGCCGGACCGACCAGACATAGGTCAGCAGCAGCGTCGCTGCCGCCGACAGCCCGAACAGCCCGCCGGCGGCCCAAAGCGGAATGCGGTTGCGGAAGCGCAGCAGTGCGCCGCCCAGCAGCACATAGCCGAGATAATAGGGATAGTCCGGCCACAGGACGCCCGGCTCGGCATTGCCGGCGGCGAAATTGTCCGCGAACATCCAGGCCGTCGCCAGCCCCCACAGGACGAGCGCGTAGCCGACCAGCCGGTCGCCCTGGGCGAAGACCGTCCGCATCAGCGGCATCGCCAGATAGGAGAGCAGCAGCGGATAGAGGAACCACAGATGGAAGAAGGCCGGCTGGCGCGGCAGCGCGCTCAGCGGCGGCGTTCCGGCGAAATGGATGATCTGGTGTCCCCAGACCAGATAGAAGCCGCTCCAGGCCACCATCGGCACCACCACGGCGACGAAGCGCTTGCGCAGGAAGGCGGCGATCGGCTCGGCGCGCGGCAGCAGCAGGGCGCCGCTGACCATGAAGAACAGCGGCACGCTGGATCGGCACAGGCTGTCGATCGCCGCGGCGACCCACCAGTGGACATCGAAGCGGAAGGGCTGGCCCGGTGGCGTGGCCGGGATCTGGCCGAAGAAATGCGGGCTGATGACGTGAATGCCGATCACCATCAGCATCGCCACCACCTTGATCGTGTCGCCGCCCGGCCAATGGCCGGCCAGCCGGTCCCGCTCCGGTGCGGCGGCCGGCGCCGCTTCGTCCACCGGCTGTCTTCCCTGCAGGCCGGCCGGCATCGGCAGAACGCCCATCCTCACACCCTGTAGCCGCTGGGGCAGCCGCTGGGGCTGATCGGCACCATGCGGCACCTCCCGAACGATGAGGTGGCCGGCGCAGGAGAGCGGGCTGGCCACACGTATCCGTCATGTGGAGGTGCGGACTTGATCGGCGGCCCGGCACCCGCGACGTGGAGCCGGACAATGCGTCAGGCGCAGCGGCGCGGGCTAGGCGCTCATTGGCGGTAGGGTGGACGGCAGAGGATGGGGGCCGCTCCTCTGCTTCGGGAGCGGTGAGGCGCCCCTTCTCAGGCGAAGAAGCGCCCGCGGAAATAGGCGATGGTGCGGGCCAGACCCTCTTCCAGCGACACGACCGGTTCCCAGTCCATCAGGGCGCGGGCCTTGGCGATGTCGGGCTGGCGCTGCTTGGGATCGTCCTGCGGCAGCGGCTTGTGCTCGATCTTCGAGTCCGAGCGGGTCAGGCGGATCACCTTCTCCGCCAGTTCCAGCATGGTGAACTCGCCGGGATTGCCCAGGTTGATCGGGCCGGTGACGCCGGCCGGCGTGTCCATGAAGCGCAGGAAGCCTTCGATCAGGTCGTCGACATAGCAGAAGGACCGCGTCTGCTGGCCGTCGCCGTAGATGGTGATCGGCTCGCCCTTCAGCGCCTGGATGATGAAGTTCGACACCACGCGCCCGTCGTTGGGGTGCATGCGCGGGCCGTAGGTGTTGAAGATGCGGATGACCTTGATGTCCAGCCTGTGCTGGCGGTAATAGTCGAAGAACAGCGTCTCGGCGCAGCGCTTGCCCTCGTCATAGCAGGCGCGCGGGCCGATGGTGTTCACGTTGCCCCAATATTCCTCGGGCTGCGGATGCACCGCCGGGTCGCCGTAGACCTCGGAGGTCGAGGCCTGCATGATCCGCGCCCTCACCCGCTTGGCCAGCCCCAGCATGTTGATGGCGCCGTGCACGCTGGTCTTGGTCGTCTGCACCGGATCGTGCTGGTAATGGATCGGCGAGGCCGGGCAGGCGAGGTTGTAGATCTCGTCGACCTCGACATAGAGCGGAAACGTCACGTCGTGGCGCATCAGCTCGAAATGCGGGTTGTCCAGCAGGTGCAGGACGTTGTCGCGGCTGCCGGTGAAGAAGTTGTCGACGCACAGCACGTCGTTCCCGGCCGCCAGCAGCCGGTCGCACAGGTGGGAGCCCAGGAAGCCGGCGCCGCCGGTGACGAGGACACGCTTTCGGTTGGTGAGAGCCGGCAAGGCTGCCTTCCTGTGTTGGCTGTTGGCGTTGGCGGTGTCCCGCGGCCCGTCAGGGGGACCGCGGGGCAACCGCTAAGGGACAACACGGCGGAGGCGCCGCTTGATCCTTTGTCTTTGGCCCTTGGTCTTTAGCCTAGCAGCCCAAGCAGGTAGCGCCCGTAATCGTTCTTCTTCAGCGGCTCGGCCAGGCGGCGTACCTGCTCGGCGTCGATCCAGCCGGAGGTGTAGGCGATCTCCTCCGGGCAGGCGATCTGCAGGCCCTGGCGGTGCTGGATGGTGCGGACGAACTCCGCCGCCTCCAGCAGGCTGTCATGGGTGCCGGTGTCGAACCAGCCGTAACCGCGGCCCATCTGCTCGACCGACAGCTTGCCCAATTCCAGATAGGCGGCGTTGACGGACGTGATCTCCAGTTCGCCGCGCGCCGACGGCTTTACCGCGGCGGCGATGTCCAGCACGTCGTTGTCGTAGAAATAGAGCCCCGTCACCGCCCATTTGGAACGCGGCGCGGCCGGCTTTTCCTCGATGCTCAGCGCCCGGCCTTGCGCGTCGAACTCCACCACGCCGTAGCGTTCGGGGTCGCGCACGGCATAGGCGAAGACGCTGGCGCCGTCGTTCTTCTCGCCGGCGGCGCGCAGGATGTTGGTCAGGCCGTGGCCGTAGAAGATGTTGTCGCCGAGAACCAGGGCGCAACTGTCGTTGCCGACGAACTCGCGGCCGATGATGAAGGCCTGGGCCAGCCCGTCGGGCGAGGGCTGGATGGCGTAGGTCAGGTTCAGGCCCCACTGCGACCCGTCGCCCAGCACCGTCTGGAACAGCGGCTGGTCGTGCGGGGTGGTGATGACCAGGATGTCGCGGATGCCCGCCAGCATCAGGGTGCTGAGCGGGAAATAGATCATCGGCTTGTCGTAGATCGGCAGCAGCTGCTTGCTGATCGCCCGGGTCACCGGGTAGAGCCGGGTGCCGGATCCGCCGGCCAGGATGATGCCCTTCATGGTCCTCGTCCTCACGCCTGCGGCGGGTTGGTGAACAGCTCGTCGATTACGCGGTCAACGCTCTCCTGCCACGGTGGGCAGGCGACGCCGAGACGCTCCTTGGCGCGGCTGCAGTCCAGCCGCGAATTGGCCGGGCGGCGCGCCGGGGTCGGGTAGTCGGCCGTGCCGATGGCGGTCAGGCGCGGCCGCTTGCCGGTCCGCTCTTCCAGCCGCCGGAAGATGTGCTCGGCGAAATCATGCCAGGTGGTATAGCCGCTGCCGGTCAGGTGGTAGGTGCCCCAGGCGGCGCTGCCGGTCTTCTCGATGGTCTGGGCGATCTGCACGATGGCGGCGGCGAGGTCGGCGGCGGCGGTGGGGGAGCCGTGCTGGTCGGCGACCACCCGCATCTCCTCGCGCTCCTTGCCGAAGCGCAGCATCGTCTTGATGAAGTTGTTGCCGTAGGCGCTGTAGACCCAGGAGGTGCGCAGGATGACGTGATGCGGCGTCGCCGCGCGCACCGCCTCCTCGCCCGCCGCCTTGCTGGCGCCATAGACGCCCAGCGGGTTGATGGGGTCGTCCTCGCTGTAGATGCCGTCCTTCGTCCCGTCGAACACATAGTCGGTCGACACATGGATGAAGGGAATGCCGCGCGCCGCGCAGGCCGCCGCCATGGCGCCCGGCCCGTCGCGGTTGATGGCGAAGGACAGGTCGACCTCGCTCTCGGCCTTGTCGACGGCGGTGTGGGCGGTGGCGTTGACCAGCAGGTCCGGCGCGTGGGCGGCGACCGCCGTCTCCACGTCGCCCGGCCGGGTCACGTCGAACTCGGGATAGGGCAGACCGACGACGTCGGTGCCCGGCGCCCAGTTGGCCCGCATCAGCTCGAAGCCGAGCTGGCCGTTGCTGCCGAGAACCAGGACTTTCATGGGAACCTTCATTGCGCGGCCCCCTCTTCCTTGAGCCCGAGCCGCTCGCCCTGGTAGGAGCCGTTGAGGATGGCCTGCCACCAGTCGCGGTTCTCCAGATACCAGGCGACCGTCTTGCGCAGGCCGCTCTCGAAGGTCTCCTGCGGCGTCCAGCCCAGTTCGCGCTCGATCTTGCCGGCGTCGATGGCATAGCGCTTGTCGTGGCCGGGACGGTCGGTGACGAAGCTGATCAGGCGGTCGTGCGGGGCGCCGGCCGGGTTCATCTCGTCCAGATGCGCGCAGATGGCGCGGACGACCTCCAGGTTGGTGCGCTCGTTGTGGCCGCCGATGTTGTAGCTCTCGCCGATCCGGCCCTTCTCCAGCACCAGCCGCAGGGCGCGGGCATGGTCCTCGACATAGAGCCAGTCGCGGATGTTGTCGCCCTTGCCGTAGACCGGCAGCTTCTCGCCCGCCAGACCCTTGAGGATCATCAGCGGGATCAGCTTCTCCGGGAAATGGTAGGGGCCGTAATTGTTGGAGCAGTTGGTCAGCACCACCGGCAGCCCGTAGGTCTCGTGCCAGGCGCGGACCAGATGGTCGCTCGACGCCTTGCTGGCCGAATAGGGCGAGTTGGGGCTGTAGGCGGTGGTCTCGGTGAAGAAGCCGTCGTCGCCCAGCGTGCCGAACACCTCGTCGGTCGAGATGTGGTGGAAGCGGAAGCGCTCCTTGCGCTCCGCCGGCAGCGCCGACCAGTAGCCGCGCGCCGCTTCCAGGAGGCGGAAGGTGCCGACCACGTTGGTCTGGATGAACTCGCCCGGCCCGTCGATCGAGCGGTCGACATGGGATTCGGCGGCCAGATGCATCACCGCGTCGGGCTGGTGGGTGTCGAAGACCCGGCGCAACTCGGCGGCGTCGCAGATGTCGACCTTCTCGAAGGCGTAGCGCGGATTGCCCTCGGCGCCCGGCAGGGAGGACAGGTTGGCCGCGTAGGTCAGCTTGTCGACATTGACGACGAAGGCGTCGGTTTCGGCGAGAAGCTGGCGGACCACCGCCGAGCCGATGAAACCGGCGCCGCCGGTGACGAGAATGCGCGTCATCAAACCACCTTACCGCCAAAAACGGGGCACAAAGCCCCACCGGGCAAAAAAGAGCCGAAATCCAATAGCGCCGTCAGAACCAGTCGCCAAGCTGGGCGAAGGTCGGATGCTTGTGGTCCTTGTCCGACAGCCGGGCCTTGTCCGCGGCGACCGGCCAGTCGATGCCCAGTTCCGGATCGTTCCACAGCAGGCCGCGGTCATGCTCGGCCGAATAATAGTTGGTCACCTTGTAGATGACCTCGGTATCCGGCTCCAGCGTGCAGAAGCCGTGGGCGAAGCCGATCGGCACCAGGATCTGGTTCCACTCCGCCGCGCTGATCACCGCGCTGACATGCCGGCCGAAGGTGGGGGAGTCTTTGCGGATGTCGACCGCCACGTCCAGGATGGCGCCGCGCACCACCCGCACCAGCTTGTCCTGGGCGAAGGGCGGCAGCTGGAAATGCAGGCCGCGCACGGTGCCGACCTCGGCCGACAGCGAGTGGTTGTCCTGAACGAAGTCGTACTGCAGCCCGGCCGCCTCGAACGTCTTCTTGGTGTAGGTCTCCGAGAAGAAGCCGCGATGGTCGCCGAACTTCTTCGGGCGGATGATCTTAACGTCGGGAATGTCGAGGGAGACGACGTCCATGGCTCAGATGCTTTCCTTCAGGCGCTCTTTGCGCAGTTCGGGGCAGGCCTTGCGCAGCCACGGCTTGACCGTGCGCGGCGGGAAGGCCAGTCCGAAATTCTCGGCGTCCAGCGTCAGGTTCGGGTTGTAGTAGGGGTCGGCCAGCAGGCTGTCGCCCCAGCGTTCCTGCATGTAGGCCACCTCGCCCATGAAGCGCTTGACCTTGTCGGGGGCGGTGTCCGGCCCGCGCGAGGCCGATTCCAGATGGTACAGCTCGGCGAACGGCGTCCAGACGACCAGATAGCCCTTCTCGCGGATGCGCAGGCAGAAATCGACGTCGTTGAAAGCGACGGCCAGCTTTTCGGAATTCAGCCCGCCGACCTCGTCGAAGATCTCCTTGCGCAGGATCAGGCAGGCGGCGGTGACGCAGGACAGGTCCTGGGTCAGCTGGGCCCGGCTGAAATAGCCGTAGGCGTCGCGGGTCAGCCCCTTGTGGACATGGCCGGCCACGCCGCAGATGCCGGTGACGACGCCGGCATGCTGGATGGTGCCGTCGGCGTAATAGAGCTTGGCGCCGACCGCGCCGACCTCCGGCCGCAGGGCATGGGAGACCATCTCGGCCAGCCAGCCCGGCTCCATCACCTCGATGTCGTTGTTGATCAGGCCCAGCACCTCGCCGGTCGCCTCAGCGGCGGCGAAGTTGTTGATCGAGGAGTAGTTGAAGGGCGCCTTGTAGGTCAGCACCCGCACCCGCGGCTCGTCCTTCAGCGTGTCGAAATAGGCGAAGGTCGCCGCTTCCTCGCTGTTGTTGTCGACGATCAGGATCTCAAGGTCCGGATAGTCGGTGCGGTGCAGCAGCCCGTCGACGCAGCCCTTCAGCAGCTCCACCTTGTCGCGCGTCGGCACGATCAGCGACACCCGCGGCAGCTTGGCCGGCAGGGCGTAGCGGATGCGGGTGAAGCGCGCGGTCGCCGGCGAGGTCTCCACCGTGGCGTCGACGCCGCGGCGCTGGAAATGCTCGGTCAGCGCCTTGTGGGCGGCGGCGGTGGCGCGCGGCAGCTCGACCGTGGAGAAGGCCGCGGATTCGGGGAAGACGCGCCAGTGATAGAGGATCGCCGGGATGTGGCGGATGCGCTCAGGATTCGTCTGCTCGACCGCGCGCAGGGTCAGGTCGTAGTCCTGGCTGCCCTCGAAGCCCAGGCGGAAGCGCCCGGCCTGCTCGATCAGCGAGCGGCGGAAGACGCCCAGGTGGTTGACCATGTTCTGGCCGTGCAGCAGGTCCAGATTGAAGTCCGACTTGAAATGCGGGTCGTAGCGCTCGCCGTCGGCATCGATCTTGTCCTCGTCGGAATAGAGGATGTCGGTGTCGGGATGCTGCGCCAGTTCGGCCGCGACCATGTAGAGCGCATGCGGCGGCAGCCGGTCGTCATGGTCCATCAGGGCGACGAAATCGCCGGTCGCCAGATCCAGCGCGCTGTTGCTGGCGGCGGAGATGTGGCCGTTGGTCTCGCGCCGGACCACCTTGATGCGGTTGTCGCGCGCCTTGTACTCGGCCAGCACCGTCTGCACATGCGCGGCGGTCGAGGCGTCGTCGGCGATGCACAGCTCCCAGTCCGGATAGAACTGGGCCAGCACCGAGTCCAGCGCCTCGCGCAGGTAGGCTTCCGGCGTGTTGTAGACCGGCATGACGACGGAGAAGCGCGGGCGCGCCGGCAGCCGGGCGATGTCGGCCTTGATCGCCGCCCCGTCCTCCGGTGTCAGGGTGTCGTACATCCGCACCCACGACTTGTAGTCGGCCGACCAGCGGTTCGGCTGCAGCTCCTGCAGGACGCGCTGCTTGGTCGCCTGCCAGCCATGGCGGCGCAGATAGTCCAGCACGCGCGCCGGCTGGTTCTGCCGGACATAGTCGAGCAGGATGTTGGTCTTGCCGATCTCGCGGATGGTGAAGTCGGCGATCTCGAAGGACACCGGGCGGGTGGCCGGGTCGAAGCGCAACGCCTTGACCGTCTGCGGCAGCAGGGCGAGCTGGCGGAACTCGCCGACCGTGTCGACCGGCAGGCGGATCATCGTCCGCTCGTCGAAGCCGTTGCCGTCATCGACGTAGATCACCGGCACCAGCGGGGCCGAGGCGCGGACCACCCCGTAGGAGATCACGCACCAGTGGCCGGGCAGCCGGCCGCGGTCGGAGCGCAGGAGGAAGGCGGGGTCGCTGCCGGTCGCCTCGTAGCCGCCCTGCGGGCTGGGCACCACGTCGTGCAGCGGCTCCAGCGTGATGCTGTGCAGGCGGCGGCGATAGAAGCGGCCGGCCTTCTGGGTCAGGCGGCCCAGCTTGCGCACCGGCGCCGACAGCTTCCAGGAGGTGGAGTTGACCAGGCTGTGGATGTGCTGGTCGCGGCTGGCCACCACCCCGTGCAGGTGGGCGATGGCCTGTTCACGCGCCGCCAGCTCGCGGGCATGGGCGGCGAGGTTGCGCTCACGGTCGGCCAGATCCTCCGCCATCTCGGCGAGCGCATCGCCCTGTCGGCGGATTTCGGCCTGATGGTCGGTGAGCCAGCCCTGGATCAGGGCGATGTCGCGGTCGCGCGTCGCGATCATGCCCTTCAGCTCTTCGCTGTGGGCGATCTGGTCGTCCAGCACCTTGCGGACCATCGCCACCTCGGTGCGCAGGTGCTTTTCCTGCTCTTCCAGGCGCTGGATGGTCTCGGTCTCGATGGCGGCGTCGCCCAGCCGGTCGAACCAGCTGCGGACGGCCCGCAGCCCCTCGCCGCCGGTGGCTTGCACGGCGAACAGCTCGCGCACCGCGTCGGGCAGATCCTCGCCGACGCCCAGCACGCCCAGGCCGTTGGAATGCAGGAATGTGAAGGAGGGATAGTCGCGGGTGATCTCGTCCCACAGGCGCCAGACGCCGAAATCGCCCTTGCGCACGTTGATGTCGTGGAACAGCACCACGCCGCGGCGGCTCATCTTCGGCAGCCAAGTCTCGAAATCGTGGCGCACCGCCTCGTAGGTGTGCAGCCCGTCGATGTGCAGCAGGTCGACGCTGCCATCGGCGAAATGGACCAGCGCGTCGTCGAAGGTCATCCGCAGCAGGCGCGAGAAACCGGCATAGCGCGGGTCGTGGTAAGCGGCGAGCGTGTTGTAGATGTCGTCGCCGTAGAAGCCCGCCTGCGGGTCGCCGGCCCAGGTGTCGACGGCATAGCAGGAGGTCGGCAGCCCGACATGGCGGACCGCCTGACAGAAGGCGGCATAGGAGTTGCCGGTGTGCGTTCCCAGTTCGACGAGGCTGTCCGGGCGCAGGGCCTCGACGATCCAGAAGGCGAAGGGCACATGGCCGAGCCAGGAGGCCGGCGCCGTGACGAGATCCGGAGTCAGGAGCGTGATCGGCCGGCAGATGCGACGGAGAGTGTCCGATCCCTGGTCCTTCAAAAACGAATCCACCTGCGCCTCTTCTTCTGCCTGGCTTCGCGGCGGGGTGCGACCCATCGGGCACCATTTTTCAGGCCCGTCGGACGGCCCCGTCACAGCCGCCGACACACATACGCCGACACCCCGCCGGAATGCAAGCCGCTGTCCGGAACCCGATTTGCGGCGCCCGACAATGGCCGGACCTGCGGTTTTCCTGCCTCACCCCGGGCTTATCGGTGCCTGTCGCTATTTTGTCGCGGGGGCAGGCTGGGATGCCGCCCGGGGCGCCGATGCCCCCTCCGCCTCCAGCGTGATCGCCAGCATCGGCATGCCGACCAGCCCGCGCACGACATGGCTGGCGTGGACCTTGAAGAACAGCGCGTCCTCGACCCAATGATGCTGGACGTGGTCCTCCTGCGTGCCCTCGGCGAGCGCCACGGTGATGGAGAAGTCGCCGCTGGGCAGGTAGGGCATCTGGAAGCGGAAGCGGGCGGCGAAGTCCTGCCCGGCCGGGATGGTGACGGGGTCGAGCTGATAGGTCAGGAAGGTGTTGTCGCCGAACAGGTTCTGGCCCAGCTTGTCCTTGACGTAGAAGCCGACGATGGGGCGGTGGACCTGCTGGTCGGCCCGGCAGTCCACCTTCAGCACGATGACCTCGCCACCCTCCAGCACGTTGAGCGGATGCTCCTCGGCATCCAGGATCGAGACGTTGGTGATGGTGGCGCCGCGGTTGCCGAACCAGGGGCCGCTGTCGTTGAAGTCGAACAGCTCGATGGCGTTGCGGTGCTGGGAGGCCTTCAGCAGCTCGGCGCGGGCGTCCTCCACCGGCTCCTCGCGCTTGGCCTGGGGCAGCGCCTGCCGCGCCCCGCCGATGCGGAAGCCGCGCGAGGTGTCCTGGTCGCTGTAGAGCGCCGCCAGATAGTCGTGGCAGACCTCCCGTGCCGGACCGATCGCCCGCACCGACCCGTTGTCCAGCCACACCACCCGGTCGCACAAATTCACCACCTGTCCGGTGTCGTGCGACACGAAGAACAGGGTGCCGCGCTCCTTGAAGCGGTGGATGAAGCGCATGCATTTCTGGGTGAAGGAGGCGTCGCCGACCGCCAGGATCTCGTCGACGATCATGATGTCGGCATCGACATGCGCCGCCACCGCGAAGGCGAGGCGGGCGTACATGCCGCTGGAATAGAGCTTCACCGGCTGTTCGATGAAGTCGCCGATGCCCGCGAACTCGGCGATGGAGTCGTAGCGCTGGGCGATCTGCTCGTTCGACAGACCCAGCACCGACGCGGCGAGATAGACGTTCTCGCGCCCGGTGAATTCCGGGTTGAAGCCGGCGCCCAGCTCCAGCAGCGCCGCGATCCGGCCATCGACCGCGATGCGGCCGGAGGTCGGCGTCAAAGTGCCGCAGAGCAGTTGCAGGAAGGTCGACTTGCCCGAGCCGTTGCGGCCGATCAGCCCGACCGTCTCGCCGCGGCGGACCTCCAGGTCGACGCCGCGCAGCGCCCAATACTCGTCATAATATTTGCGCCGGCCGCGCACCAGCATCTGCTTCAGCCGGTCCTGCGGGCGCTTGAAGATGGCGTAGGCCTTGCCCAGCCCCTCCGCCCGGATGACCACAGGGGCATCGGCGTGGGGATCGGCGGGGGTGTTGGCGGCGGGAGTCTCGGTCTCAGACGACATCGGCGAACCCCCGGCGGGTCTTCATGAACCAGAGATAGCCGAGCCACGCCACCACCCAGGCGCCCAGCGTCGCCAAACCCCATTCCACCGGCGACGGGACGCGGCCCCAGAACAGCAGGTCCTTCGACTGCTCCAGGATCGCGGTCATCGGGTTCAGGTGCAGGATGGCGCGGAAGCGCTCGGGGATCGCGGTCATCGGATAGAAGATCGGGCTCAGGAACATCAGCACGGTGACGGCCACCCCCACCACCTGCCGCAGGTCGCGCAGGAACACGCCGGCGGCGGCGAAGAACCAGCTCAGCCCCAGCGTGGTCAGGCACAAGGGCGCCAGCACCAGCGGCAGCAGCAGCGCCGTTGGCGGCGGCAGCCCCGCCACGGCGAGGTGGAAGACCAGCAGGATGACGAAGCCGATGCCGGCGTTGAACAGCGCGACCGCCAGCGACACCAGCGGCAGGATCTCCAGCGGGAAGACCACCTTCTTGATGTAGCTGACGTTCTCCAGCAGCAGCCCGGGCGCCCGGTTCAGGCATTCGCCCAGCACGTTGAACAGGATCAGGCCGGAGAACAGCAGCAGGGCGAATTCGGTGTTGCTCTCGCCCGCGGCTCCGCTGGGCGTGCCCCAGCGCGCGCGGAACACCACCGAGAAGACGAAGGTGTAGACCGCCAGCATCAGGATCGGATTCAGCACCGCCCAGACGATGCCCAGCACGGAGCCGCGATAGCGGGCGTCGATCTCCCGCCGGGCCAGCCGCAGGATCAGCGACCTGTGGTGCCAGGCGGTCTGGAAAAGGGCAAAGGGACCGGCGCCGAAACCCGCCACCGTAGGGTTTCCCGACTGAGAGTTAAACAATTTAGAGTATTCTCCGTCTGCGGCCGGCCGACCATAACCCCCGCCCCGGCGGCGTTCAAGCGAAAGCATCCCCAGCACCGGGCCCGGCACCGGAGGGGCGGCAGCGGGACCGGCCGGCCGGGTGGACTCTCCTGAAAAAGAACAGGGGGGGGAACAGACCTTCGGTTTCCCCCGTTTACCCGAAAGATCGGAGAAGTGGTGACTCTGCACAGGGATTTCCGTTATCACGAAAGAAAAATATACAGTAAACATTTGGTGGGACGGCACTATACGGGCTAATGCCACAGGAAGTGACGGAGTTCTGTGTCCTATGCGTATCAGTAAATTTGAAGTTGAAATCAAACGTTACTTTCCTATTCGCAGGATAGGGACATGACTTGTCATGAGGTTGCTATCCAATGCGAGATCCACCATTGGGGGTCGTATCGGCAACTTTATAAGCCCATGGGGTTAGATCCGGATTAGAGCTAAAAAAGCCCATCAGATAGGGCCATAACTAGCCCTGAGAGGCGGCGATTGCCCGATTTGCAGGAAAGACGCACCGATTGCCGAAGACCGGGAAAAACCGGATTGCCCGGCAGAGCGGTGACGCAAAAGGAGGCCGTTGTGTTTTGGAATGCAAAGACTCTGACAGCCGATCACTATGCCGCATCGTTAAGAAATCACTTCGGTGATGGTGCGGTTCATCTTCTTCAAAAAGAGATCGGTTTTGTTGGAAAGCGGCTTCTTAGACTTCCCAGCACGGAAAGATCGAGCTTCTTTGATCCCTGGTTCACGGAGGAGAACGCGCGTCATCTGCGCTCCGTCGCCCAGGCGGTCCGCGGGATCGCGCCGGATGCCGCCGGTGCGGCCGGTGCCACTCCTCGCGCCACCCCCCGCATCGTCTTCCTGCACGGGGTGATGCCGCGCAGCGGCACCAACTATCTCCAGAGCCTGCTGGAGCTGCATCCCGACGTGGTGGTCAACCCCTACGGCGTCCGGGAGCTTCCCTTCCTGAACACGGTGGAGGACGCGCGCATCTATGAGGGGCGCTTCCTGCGCCTCTATCAGCGCAACCGGGAATCGTTCAGCGATCTGGAAACCTTCTGCTACATGGTCAGCGGCTTCCTCCGTCGCATCGAGGCCGAATTCCCGGCGGACAAGACGGTGGTGATCAAGTCGCCGCACACCCGGATGATGCGCTACTTCCCCTACCTGTTCCCGACGGAACGCTGCCTGATCGTGCTCCGCGACGGCAAGCGCGCCGTGCAGTCGACCATCGACACCTGGCCGCTGCGCTTCCTGGGCCGCACCTTCGCCGACGTCTGCCGCGAATGGAGCTTCGGCACCGAGGCGGCGCTGGAGGCGCAGAGCCGCATGAGCGCCGACGCCTGCCGTCTGGTCCGCTTCGAGGACGCGGTGGCCTCCCCCGACGGCACCGCCCGCGACCTGCTGCGCTTCCTGGACCTGAACGAGGAGCGCTATCCGTTCGAGCGGATCGGCGACCTGCCAATCCTGGGATCGTCCCGCGTCTCGCGCCGCGATGGCGAGGTCAGCTGGACCCCCGTCAAGAAACCCGAAGGCTTCGACCCGTCGAAGCGCCAGATCGACTGGCCGCGCAAGCGTCGGACCGTGTTCGACGCCGTGGCCGGAGACATGCAGAAGAAGGCCGGCTATGCTGCTTGATCCATTGCTCGACCCCCGCCCCGCGGCCAAGGATCGCCCCGAAGCTGCCCCCGGTTCCGAGGACAGCTTGCCCGCCATCCTGACCACGCCGGCCCGCCTGACCCACCTCCAGCGGCTGGAGGCGGAGAGCATCCACATCATGCGCGAGGTGGCGGCCCAGTTCCAGAAGCCGGTCATGCTCTATTCGGTGGGCAAGGACAGCTCGGTGCTGCTGCATCTGGCGATGAAGGCCTTCCATCCGTCGAAGCCGCCCTTCCCGCTGCTGCATGTCGACACGACCTGGAAGTTCCGGGAGATGATCGAGTTCCGCGACCGCACGGCGCGGGAGCTGGGCATCGACCTGATGGTCCACATCAACCAGGACGGCGTGCGCCAGGGCATCGGCCCCTTCACCCACGGCTCGGCCGTCCACACCGACGTGATGAAGACCCAGGCGTTGAAGCAGGCGCTCGACGCCCACGGCTTCGACGCCGCCTTCGGCGGGGCGCGCCGCGACGAGGAGAAGAGCCGCGCCAAGGAGCGCATCTTCTCCTTCCGCACGGCCTCCCACCGCTGGGAGCCGAAGAACCAGCGGCCGGAGCTGTGGAGCCTCTACAACGGCCGGATCAACAAGGGCGAGAGCATCCGCGTCTTCCCGCTGTCGAACTGGACCGAGCTGGACATCTGGCAATACATCCACCAGGAGAACATCCCGGTCGTCCCCCTCTATTTCGCCAAGCCGCGCCCGGTGGTGGAGCGCGACGGCACCCTCATCATGGTCGATGACGACCGCATGCCGCTGAAGCCCGGCGAGACGCCGGAGATGGCCTGGGTGCGCTTCCGCACGCTCGGCTGCTATCCGCTGACCGGGGCCGTGCGCAGCACCGCCGCCACCCTGCCCGAGATCATCCGCGAAATGCTGCTGTCCACCAGTTCGGAACGGCAGGGCCGCGTGATCGACCAGGACGCCGCCGCTTCCATGGAAGCGAAGAAGCAGGAAGGCTACTTCTGATGCTGAAGGAACTCGATCCCGCCGCCGTTCCCGTTGCCGATATTGCCGCTTCCGACGCCGCGACCGAGGTGCAGGAGTATCTGGCCCGCCAGAACAGCAAGGATCTGCTGCGCTTCATCACCTGCGGGTCGGTGGACGACGGCAAGTCGACGCTGATCGGCCGGCTGCTCTACGACTGCAAATGCCTCTTTGAGGACCAGCTGGCCAGCCTGGAGACGGACTCCGGCCGCTTCGGCACCACCGGCGCCGGCCAGCTCGACCTCGCGCTGCTGGTCGACGGGCTGGCGGCGGAGCGCGAGCAGGGCATCACCATCGACGTCGCCTACCGCTTCTTCACCACCGAGCGCCGCAAGTTCATCGTCGCCGACACGCCGGGCCACGAGCAGTACACCCGCAACATGGTCACCGGCGCCTCGACCGCCGACGCCGCGGTGCTGCTGGTCGACGCGCGCAAGGGCGTGCTGACCCAGACCCGGCGCCACAGCACCATCGTCTCGCTCTTGGGCGTGCGCCATGTCGTGCTGGCGGTCAACAAGATGGACGCTGTCGGCTGGGACCGCGAGACCTTCGAGCGCATCGCCGCCGACTACCGCGTCTTCGCGGCGCGCATCGGCATCACCGAGGTCACCTGCATCCCGGTCTCCGCGCTGACCGGCGACAACGTCACCAAGCCGTCGGATGCCATGGGCTGGTACGGCGGCCCCACCCTGCTCGGCCATCTGGAAAGCGTGGACGCCTGCGCCGAACAGAAGCTCGGCTCCTTCCGCATGGCGGTGCAGTGGGTGAACCGGCCGAACCAGGACTTCCGCGGCTTCAGCGGCACGGTGGTCGGCGGCCCGGTGCGCGTCGGCGACGACGTCGCCATCCTGCCCGGCGGCCGGACCAGCCGGGTGGCCCGCCTCGTCACCATGGACGGCGACCTTGAGACGGCGGAGCCCGGACAGGCGATCACCCTGGTGCTGGCCGACGAGGTCGACGCCAGCCGCGGCGACATGATCGTCGCCGCCGCCGGCCGGCCGGAGGTGGCCGACCAGTTCGCCGCCCATGTGGTGTGGATGGACGAGCAGCCGCTCTTGCCCGGCCGCTCCTATCTGCTGCGCGCCGGCACGGCGACGGTCGGCGCCCAGGTGACGGAGCTGAAGCACGCCATCAACGTCAACACCCAGGAGCATGCCGCCGCCAAGAGCCTGGACCTGAACGACGTCGGCTTCTGCAATCTGGCGCTCGACCGGCCGATCCCGTTCGACGCCTATGCCGACAGCCGCGAGACCGGCAGCTTCATCCTGATCGACCGGCTGACCAATGCCACCGCCGGCTGCGGCATGATCCGCTTCCCCCTGCGCCGGGCGTCGAACATCCACCGCCACGCCACGAAGGTGGACAAGGCGGCGCGGGCGGGCGGGCTGCAGAAGCCCTGCGTGCTGTGGTTCACCGGCCTGTCCGGCGCCGGCAAGTCCAGCGTCGCCGACCGGCTGGAGCAGGAGCTGCACCGTCTCGGCCGCCGCACCATGATCCTGGACGGCGACAATGTCCGCCATGGCCTGAACCGGGATCTCGGCTTCACCGACGAGGACCGGGTGGAGAACATCCGCCGCGTCGCCGAGGTGTCGAAGCTGATGGTGGAGGCTGGCCTCATCGTGCTGGTCAGCTTCATCTCCCCCTTCCGCGAGGAACGCCGGATGGCGCGCACCCTGGTGGAGGACGGCGAGTTCCTGGAGATCTTCATGGACACGCCGCTGGAGGTCTGCGAGGCCCGCGACCCCAAGGGGCTCTACAAGAAGGCACGATCCGGCCAGCTCCCCCACTTCACCGGCATCGACAGCGCCTACGAGCCGCCGGAAGCCCCGGAAATCACCCTGAAGGGCGGCGAACACGGCACCGACGAGATGGTCGCCCAGGTGATCGAGGAACTGCGGCGGCGCGGGGTCATCTGATCCCTTCCTCCATGGCACCTCCAAGGGCGGCTCCAAGCCGCCCTTTTTCTTTTCCCGGCCGGACTCTTCGCCCTGCCGCACAGGATCAGGATTGAACGGAAACCGGAAAGCGAACGGCAGCGAAGGAAAATGAAATTTACAATTAATATCCGTGGTTTGTCGGGCAATCAGTGATTTCCCCTATGTTTTGCATATCCCCGTATGGCGTTTTGTTAACGCTACCATGGCAATTCATTCCTTTTGCGCCGGTGGAGTGACCTCCCGGCCGCCCGTTCCGCCCCCACGAGAGTGTGATGAAACTTTCCAGCAAGATCCTGCTGCCGGTTCTGGTCCTGTCCACCGTCTCGGCCGCCATCGGCGTCACCTCCGTGTGGGGACTGAACCGCATCGCCTCCGCCAACCAGGCTCTCATCCAGATGGACCGGATGGTCCTGACCGCGTCGGAACTGCGGTCGATCAGCCGTTCCCTGCAGCGCGACGCCCTGAACCTCATTTCCGAAGACGCCGCGACCCAGGCGGCCATCGGCGAGCGGTTCGGCGCACGCATCGATGAAATGGCGGAGAAGAACCGCCGGCTTGAGCAGCTTCTCGCCGCGTCGGGCAATCCCGCCGCCGGCCGTGTCGGTCCGCTGCAGGTCAAGGTCATGGACGCGCTGACCAGGACGCGCGACCTCGCCCTGGCGGATCAGGACGGTGCCGCCGCCGCCCTGTTCCGCAGCGATGTGCGCAGCAGCGAGCGTGCGGCCTCGGACCTGACCGATCCGATCATTGAGACGGGGACGGAGCGGATCGCCCAACTCACCGACGCGGTGGAGGAGACCGAGAGCTTCGTGAAGGTCACCGTGGCGACGGTCGGGCTGATCGGCATCCTCGTCGGCGCCCTGCTCTCCCTGGTGATCGCCCGCCGCAGCGTCGTGGAGCCGCTGGCCCGCCTGACGGCGAGCATGGGACGCCTTGCCCGCAAGGACTACGGCGTCGACCTGTCGGACGCGGCGCGCGGCGACGAGGTCGGCGCCATGGCCACCGCGGTCGTCACCTTCCGCGACGCTCTGCAGACCGCCGACCGGCTGGAGGCGGAGCAGGCGGCCGAGCGTGCCGCCAAGGAACGCCGCGCGGCGGAGGTCGACCGGCTGGTCCGCCGCTTCGAAGCGACCGTGGGCGGCATCCTGCGCACCCTGTCCTCCGCCGCCACCGAGCTGAGCCAGACGGCGCACAGCATGTCGGGCATCGCCGAACAGACCAATGCCCGCGCGTCCGCCGCGGCCGGAACGGCGGTCGATGCCTCGTCCAACGTCCAGGCCGTCGCGGCGGCGACGGAGGAGCTGACCGCCTCCATCACCGAGATCAGCGGGCAGGTGTCGCGCTCCACCGCCATCGCCGACCAGGCGGTTGGCGAGGCGCAGCAGACCAACGCCCAGGTCCAGGGGCTGGTCGAGCAGGCGCAGCGCATCGGCGAGATCGTCCAGATGATCAACAACATCGCCACCCAGACCAACCTGCTGGCGCTGAACGCCACCATCGAGGCGGCGCGCGCCGGGGAGGCCGGCAAGGGCTTCGCCGTCGTGGCGTCGGAGGTGAAGAGCCTCGCCAACCAGACGGCCAAGGCGACCGAGGACATCGGCATCCAGATCGCCTCGATGCAGGGCGCCACCAACGGCGCGGCCCAGGCGATCGGCGGCATCAGCCGGACCATCGCGACGATCAGCGAGGTCGCCACCTCCATCGCCTCCGCCATCGAGGAACAGGGCGCGGCGACGGCCGAAATCGCCCGCAACGTCCAGGAGGCCTCCAGCGGCACCGCGTCGGTCAGCGCCAACATCGGCGGCGTCAGCGAGGCGGCGGCCCAGACCGGCGCCGCGGCCAGCCAGGTGCTGGGCGCCTCGGGCGAACTGGCGCGCCAGTCCGAACTGCTGCGGCAGGAGGTGGAAACCTTCCTGAGCGGCATCCGCGCCGCCTGACCGTAAGAATGCCGACGCAAAGCCGGCGAGCAGGCCGCCCAGATGGTCAGGGCGGCTACGGGATGCACACATCTCCAAACTTCGCCCGCGACCGCCGCAGGTCGGCGACGAAGTCCTGATAGGCCCGCTCCGTCCCCTCTCCCTGGGGCCCCCTCTTCCCTCGCCCCTCTCCCGCGGCGGATCAGCCGAGCGTGCGCTTCACGATCAGCGACAGCTTTTCCAGCATCGCCGGGTCGCGGTGGGAGGGGGCGGTCATGATGGCGTTGTCGAGGGCGGTGTGGCAGCCCTGGGTGCACGCACCCTCGCGCCCCGCCACCTTCGGCGCCAGGGCCGAGACCAGCGCGCGCGCCCTGCCGGCATTGGCGACCACAACCTTGATCACCGCATCGACCGACACATGGTCGTGCCCCTCGTGCCAGCAGTCGTAATCGGTGACCATGGCGACGGTCGCGTAGCACATCTCCGCCTCGCGGGCGAGCTTGGCCTCCGGCATGTTGGTCATGCCGATGACGTCGCAGCCCCAGCTGCGGTAGAGGGTCGATTCGGCGACGGTGGAGAATTGCGGCCCCTCCATCACCATGTAGGTGCCGCGCCGCTGGTGCGGGATGTCCAGCTCGACCAGCGCCTCCTCGATCAGGTCGCCCAGCCGGCCGCAGACCGGATGGCCCAGCGCCACATGGGCGACCAGCCCGCTGCCGAAGAAGGTCTTGTCGCGGGCGAAGGTGCGATCGATGAACTGGTCGATCACCACGAAGGTGCCGGGCGGCAGATTCTCCTTCAGCGAGCCGACCGCCGACACCGACAGGATCTCGGTCACGCCCAGCTGCTTCAGGGCGTGGATGTTGGCGCGGAAATTCAGCTCCGACGGCGGGATGCGGTGGCCGCGGCCGTGGCGCGGCAGGAAGACCAGCTTCTGCCCCGCCAGCTCGCCGGTCAGCAGTTCGTCCGACGGGTCGCCGAAGGGGGTCGTCACCTTGACCCAGCGGGTGTTCTCCAGCCCGTCGATGTCGTACAGGCCGCTGCCGCCGATCACACCCAGAACCGTTTCGCCAACCGCATCACCGCTCATGCCCTGCTCTCCCCGCTGAAGCCGGTGCGACTATTCCGGGCAGACCGGGAGAAGGCAACAGCGGACTTCCTCCACAAGCGGCCACAAGCAGATTGATGCGGGTCCATTCACCCCCTACCCTCGCCCATCCTGTTGTGGATCCAGGCCGGTTTTGGGCCGGCTTCAAATGGAGTGTCATGTCATGCGGATCGACGGGACGGCCTATCGCACCATCTGGCCGGACGGCGAGGGGGCCGTTGCCATCATCGACCAGACCCGGCTGCCGCACGATTTCGCCGTCGTCCGCCTGACCAGCCTGGAGGAGGCCGCCCACGCCATCCGCGCCATGCTGGTGCGCGGCGCCCCGCTGATCGGCGCGGCGGCGGCCTATGGCGTGGCGCTCGCCCTGCGCGCCGACGCCAGCGACCGCGGGCTGGAGCGGGCCTGCGCCACCCTGCTGGCGACCCGCCCGACCGCGGTCAACCTGCGCTGGGCGCTGGAGCGCATGCGCGGCCTGCTGGCCCCGCTGCCGGAGGTCCGGCGCGTCGAGGCCGCCGAGGCGGAGGCCGCGGCCATCGCCGACGAGGATGTGGAGATCAACCGCTCCATCGGCTTGCATGGCGCGGCCTTGATCCGCGCCGCGGCGGCGCGCAAGAAGCCGAATGAACCGGTGAATGTGCTGACCCACTGCAACGCCGGCTGGCTCGCCACCGTTGACTGGGGCACGGCGCTCGCCCCCGTCTATGCCGCCTTCGAGCAGGGCATCCCGCTGCATGTCTGGGTGGACGAGACGCGGCCGCGCAACCAGGGCGCCAGCCTGACCGCCTGGGAGCTGAAGCACCACGGCGTCCCCCACACCGTCATCGCCGACAATGTCGGCGGCCATCTGATGCAGCATGGCAAGGTCGACCTGTGCATCGTCGGCACCGACCGCACCACCGCGACCGGCGACGTCTGCAACAAGATCGGCACCTATCTGAAGGCGTTGGCCGCGCACGACAACGGCGTTCCCTTCTATGTCGGGCTGCCGTCGCCGACCATCGACTGGACCATCGCCGACGGCGTGCGGGAGATCCCCATCGAGGAGCGCGACGGCCGCGAGGTGAGCGAGCTGACCGGCCGCACCGCCGACGGCCGGATCGAGACGGTGCGTGTCACGCCCGACGGCAGCCCGGTCGCCAATTACGCCTTCGACGTCACGCCGGCCCGGCTGGTGACCGGCCTGATCACCGAACGCGGCGTCTGCCCCGCCACGCGCGACGGGCTGCTCGGGCTGTTTCCGGAGCGGGGGTGAGGGCGTTGTTTTTCACTGACGGCCGCCTCGGTCAGGTGGAGCGGGAGCGGACGGATAATGCTTTCCCTCGTTCGACGATCCGGTCAGCATCGAAGTCCGTCAGGCGTCTCTCGGCCAGATCGGTCATACCCCGGTCGATGTCCGCCTTCAGCGACGCGAATTCCTGGCGCTGCTGGGCGGCCAGCAAGGTGATGGTCAGACGTTCGATCTCGGTCATGACTGCTCCTCATGGAATACTTGATCATACCCATTGAGGCCGTCAACCGGCCCCTTCCACCATCCCCCGCGCCCGCCGCAGATCGGTGACGAAGTCCTGATAGGCCTTTTCCGCCGCCTCCCCGGCCGGCAGGCGCAGCAGGTAGGACGGGTGGACGGTGACGAAGCCGTTCCAGTCGCCGAACCCCATCGGTCCGCGCTCCCGCAGGACCGACACGCTGCGCCCGGTCAGCGCCAGGGCGGCGGTGGCGCCCAGCGTCACCACCAGGCGCGGGCGGACGAAGGACAGCTCCTTCATCAGCCACCAGCGGTAATGCTTCACCTCGCCGGCGGTCGGCGACTGGTGCAGGCGGCGCTTGCCGCGGGCGACGAACTTGAAATGCTTGACCGCGTTGGTCAGGTAGGCGGCGCTCCGCTCGATCCCGGCCTCCTCCAGCGCGCGGCTCAGCAGTTGGCCTGCGGGACCGACGAAGGGGCGGCCCTCCACATCCTCCTGGTCGCCCGGCTGCTCGCCGACGATGGCGATGGCGGCCCCCTCCGGCCCCTCGCCCGGCACGGCCTGCGTCGCCCCCGGCACCAGCGGATCCGCCGCCAGGATGATGCGGTTCAGCTCGGCCAGCGTCGCCGGCTCCTGCCGGGCCATGGCGGCGACGGCCTTGTCGGGGTTGCGGCGGCGGGGGGCGGCGGCTTCCGCCTCGATCATCGCCTGCACCCGCGCAGGCGCGGAGCGGATCATGGCTGGGATCGCCGCCGCTTCCGGCAAATTGGCCCAGTATTTTCGCGGCATCTCCGCCCGCATCGCGGTGGGGTTCACGCGGGCCGGGTTGAAGGTGCTCTCGTAATAGCGCTGCCAGCCCTCGGCGAAGCGGTCGTCGCGGTCGAGCCCTTCCGGCCTCAAAGCCGCCGGCCCGACCGTCAGCGACCGCCGGTCCCAGTGCAGCGATCCGACCGGCGTCAGGATGGTCCAGACCAGGCTCTCGAAGCGCTCGACGAAGAAGGGGGCGGTGGCCTCGACGATGAAATGGTCGGGCTCGAACCACGCGACATAGCGTTCCGTTCCATCGGGGTCGCGCACCTCATGGAAGCGCAGGAAGGCGTGCATCTTGTGCAGGTCGCGCCGCACCGCCTTGTCGAGCAGCGCCAGCCGGTGCACCAGCGGATCGGCGTGGTGGTCGAGCATGTCGCGCTCCCCCCGCAGCACCCGCCAGACCAGCCGGTGCAGCAGGGCGTAGCGTTCCGGATCGCGGTGGCAGACCACGCTTTCGATCAGCGCCCCCACCGGCCGCGGCAGCGACACCGGCGGCGCGTCCGCCGGCAAGGGGGCCGTATCCCCGAACAGCGACGGTGCCGCCCCGACGCTCCACACCACGTCGTCCGGATCGGCGCCCAACGCGACCAGCCCGCGCAGCGCGCGGCGGAAGCCGTCCAGGTCGGCGCCGTCCTTCAGATCCACACGATGCATGGCGCGCCGCATGACTCAGAACAGGCTGAGCTGCTTGGGCGGCGCCACCAGCCTTTGCCGCAGGTCGGCGCGGTCGGTCAGCCCGCCCGGATGGTGGTCGGCGGCGATCAGGAAGGCGCGCGCCCGCTTCAGCCCCGACGACAGCCGCGCCACATCCTCCAGCCGCAAGGTGGTGTGGCGTCGCGCCTCGACGATCTTGTCGACCGCCCGCGCCCCCAGCCCCGGCACGCGCAGCAGCATCTCGCGGTCGGCGCTGTTGACGTCGACCGGGAAACGCTCGCGGTTCTTCAGGGCCCAGGCCAGCTTGGGGTCGATGCCGAGGTCCAGCATCCCGCCCTCGCCCCCGGCGGCGATCTCCTCCACCGTGAAGCCGTAATAGCGCAGCAGCCAGTCGGCCTGGTACAGCCGGTTCTCGCGCTGCAGCGGCGGCGGCTTGGCCGGCAAAGCGGAACTCGCCTCCGGGATCGGGCTGAAGGCGGAATAATAGACCCGCCGCAGCCCATAGCGGCGATAGAGCGTGTCGCTGGTCTCCAGCACCGACAGGTCGGTGGAGGCGTCGGCGCCGACGATCATCTGGGTGCTCTGCCCGGCGGGCGAGAAACGCCGCTTCTCCTCCTTGGCTTCCAGGATGCGTTCGCCGACCTGCCCCATCACCGCCTTGATCGCGCCGCCGTCCTTCTCCGGCGCGAACTCCTTCAGACTGCGGTCGGAGGCCAGTTCCAGATTGATCGACAGCCGGTCGGCCCACAGCCCGGCCTGTTCGATCAGCCAGGGGCTGGCCTCCGGGATCGTCTTCAGGTGGATGTAGCCGGCGAAGCCATGGTCGCGCCGCAGCGTGCGCGCCACCAGCATCAGCTGTTCCATCGTGTAGTCGGGCGAGCGAATGATGCCGGAGGACAGGAACAGCCCTTCGATGCAGTTGCGCTTGTAAAAGCCCAGCGTCAGCTGAACCACCTCCTCCACGCTGAACCGCGCGCGGCGCACGTTGGATGAGCGGCGATTGATGCAGTAGGCGCAGTCGAACAGGCAGTAGTTGGTCAGCAGGATCTTGAGCAGCGAGACGCAGCGCCCGTCCGGCGTATAGGCGTGGCAGATGCCGGCCCCGGTGGTCGAGCCGATGCCGTCCGGCCCGCCCGTCCGCCGCTTCGCCCCCGACGACGCGCAGGAGGCGTCGTACTTCGCCGCGTCGGCGAGAATTTCGAGCTTGTCGAGCAGCGCGTCATCCACCGTGGAGGCTTCCCTCTCCCTTGAAGATGTTCGCAATATGTTCTTTTAAAAGCAAAAGGCAAGCCGAATGGCGGGGGCAAATTGTTCGGGCGCCGTCTTGACAGGAAAGCGGGACGGGGCCACGTGCTCATCACCTGGATCCGGGCCCCTCTGGCGACTTAGACGTGGTCGCGATGTCGGATCTCTTCACCTGCTTTTGCGCCGACGGGCGTGACCGCACTTGGAGGGACCGATGTCCTTTTCCCCGACCGTCTTCCCGGACAGCCCGTCCCCTCCCGCTTCCGACGCCTCCCCGACGCGCGCCACCTTTCCGGCGCGTGGTCGCAGCCCCATGCCTCTTCGGCTGGCGCCCCTTCGGGATGCAGGCGCCGGAAACGGGATCCCTTCCGCAACCCTCATGAGAACGAGCATCGCCATGGACCAGACCGAACGCCAGATCATCGACGACCTGTTCGCCAAGCTGCATCAGGCCGAGGCGCAATCCGGCCCGCGCGATCCCGAGGCCGAGGCGCTGATCCGCGAGCGCATCGCCCGCCAGCCGGCCGCCCCCTATCTGATGGCCCAGGCCATCGTGATGATGGAACAGGCGCTCGCCGCCTCGCAAGGCCGCAACGAGGAGCTGGAGCGCCAGCTGCGCGAGCGCCCCGCCGCTCCGGCCCAGTCCGGCGGTGGCGGCCTGTTCGGCAGCCTGTTCGGCGGCGGCCGGCCGGCCTCCCAGCCTCAACCCCAGCCCCAGTACCAGCATCCCGCCGCCACCCAGGCCGCCATGCCGCCGGGTTCGCCCTGGGGCCGTCCGGCTGCCGCTGCCGGCGCCCCTGCCTATGGCGACCCGCGCGTCGCCGGCTATGCCCAGCAGCCGCGGGCCGGCGGCGGCTTCATGGCCGGGGCCATGCAGACGGCGGCCGGCGTGGCCGGCGGCATGCTGATCGGCAGCGCGCTGTCCGGCATGCTCTCCGGCGGCGAAGCCGTGGCTGCCGAGGCCGCCGGTGCGGCCACCGACGCGGCCACCGACGCGGCGACCGCCGCCACCGACCATGCCGAACAGGCGGTCGAGGACAGCGGCTGGGGCGATTTCGGCGGCGAAGAGGAGCTGTGATCCCGGCAGGCCCAGGCGGCATGGCGTTGAACTTAACGCCACCGTTCAGGATCTAATTCCTATAAAATGGCGTCGGTCCCACCCTTGCGGAGCCGACGCCATGTCTGCCTCTCAGCCCCCCAGGATCCCCCTCTCCCCCCGGGGGGAGAGGGGGATCTCAGAAAATGGAACAGCAGCGCCCGCCCCGTTTCACGCTGTTCCAAACGCAGGCCGCCCAGCCCCGCCCTGTGCCGGCCTCAGGCCTTCACGATACGGTCGGCGAAGCCCTCCACGGCGCGCATGGCGTTGCGGGTGTCGACCACCAGCGGGCAATGGGCGGCGAGGCTTTGATAGTCGATGCCGTCATGGTCGGTGACGATCACCGCCGCGTCGAACCCCGCCAGCGTCTCCGCGTCCCAGGCGACGGAGGTGCGGCCGGCAAGCGCCGCATGCTCGCGGGTGACCGGAAGCATGGGGATGAAGGGGTCGTGGTATTCGACCGCCGCCCCGCGCTCCAGCAGCATCTCCATCAGCCGCAGCCCCGGCGATTCCCGGCTGTCGTCGACATTCTTCTTGTAGGCCATGCCGACCAGCAGGATGCGCGCCCGGCTGAGCCCGATGCCGGCGCGGCGGTCGAGCGCCAGGGCGAGGCGGTCCACCACATGGCGCGGCATCATCGTGTTGACCTCTCCCGCCAGCTCGATGAAGCGGGTGGAGATCTGGTACTCGCGCGCCTTCCAGGTCAGATAGAAGGGGTCGATCGGAATGCAGTGGCCGCCCAGGCCGGGGCCGGGATAGAAGGGCATGAAGCCGAAGGGCTTGGTCTTCGCCGCCTCGATCACCTCCCAGATGTCGATACCCATCGGCTCGAAGACGATCTTCAGCTCGTTCACCAGGGCGATGTTGACGGAGCGGAAGATGTTCTCGGTCAGCTTGGTCGCCTCCGCCGCCCGCGTGCCGGACACCGGAACCACCTGCGGCACCACCTGCTCGTAGAGCGCCACCGCCAGCCGCCGCGCGCCCTCGTCGTCGCCGCCCACCACCTTGGGGATGGTGCTGGTGGTGAAGCTGATGTTGCCGGGATCCTCGCGCTCGGGCGAATAGGCCAGGAAGAAGTCGCGCCCGCTGACCAGCCCGGTCTCCTCCAGGATCGGCCGCATCACCTCGTCGGTGGTGCCGGGCCAGGTGGTCGATTCCAGAACCACCAGCTGGCCCCGGCGCAGCCGGTCGCGGATCAGCCGGGTGGAGGCCTCGACGAAGCTCAGATCCGGTTCGCGCTGCGGCGACAGCGGGGTGGGCACGCAGACGATCACGGCGTCGCAGGCGGCGAACTCGTCGGCGTCGGTCGTCGCCCGGAACCGCCCGGTCGCCACCGCCTCGGCGACGCGGCCGTCGGCGATCTGCCGGATGTAGGAGTGTCCGCTATTCAGCGCCGCCGCCTTGGCCGGGTCGATGTCGAAGCCGGTGACCGCGAAGCCGGCCCCGGTCAGCGCCAGGGCCAGCGGCAGCCCGACATAGCCGAGCCCGATCACCGCCACCCGCGCCTTGCTGCCGCGATAGGCGCTTTCCAGAGCCTGGATATCGGGCGCCTGGATGTCGGGCGCCTGGATATCGGACGAGGTGTCCGCTGTGCTCATCATGCCGTTCCATATAGACGCTTTGAAGGGCTGGGCCGCTCAGACGGCTATTCCGTCTGCGGCAGGCTGAATGTGTGACGGCCGGCACGGCTTTGCGCAACCCGTTCCTCCAGACCTACCCGATCTCCGCCAGCAGCAGGGCGCCGGCGTCGGAGGTGAGATTGCTTCAGAACCGGAATCGTACACGAATTCAGCGACTTATCCTCGCCCCCGCAACCCCGGATTCAGATCCCGTGAATTATTCGGGTTTAGCTTGCGCCCATCGCGCTGCATCCGAGGCGGGCTATTGAGAGCTTTGTGTCGATTGTTGTATGAAGGAACTCGCTCAGGCTCAATTTATCATTGATGCGAGAATGCTATGAAAGCAATAAAAGCTTTTGATGTGTTAGGCGAGAAAGCCAAAAATGAATTCGAGCAGATTGTTGGGCTATCAAAATTTTTTCTCAAAAAAGACCATTTGGTGAATGTATTAAAGAGTTCCATGCCATCTCTTTCCATAGAAACCACCAATATCTGTAACGCGAACTGTACATTCTGTGGCTATCAATACCAAAGTCGTCCCCGTGGGGTTATGAGCAGTACATTATTCGAAAAAATATTGCGTGACTTTTCAGATTGTGGAGGGGGTGATTTGTCATTGACGCCAACTGTCGGGGACCCTTTGGTTGACCCAGATTTGCTTGATCGGATTCGGGCGGCCAGACTTTTACCTAATATTACCGGCATAGGCTTATATACCAATTTGATCAGCCTTCATCGAATTGGAGCCAAACCTTTAATTGAAAGCGGCGTCACGAGCATCTCCGTGTCGACAAGTGGTTTTGACGAGGAAATGTATAAACGTATTTACAGGTCAAAAGAATACAATCGCGTAATTTCAAACATAAAGAATTTGGCAACGGTCAACAACCAAGCTGGTCGGCCCGTTACTCTGTCGATAGCTCTCCGTGTTGATCGACCAAGGGCTGAGGTAATGGATACACCTGAATATAAAATTATATCTGATTTAATTGGAGCGGAAAATATTTCGTTTGCATTTTTCTTCGATGATTGGTCTGGCCGGATTAATCCTGATGATTTAACAGGTGATATGAAATTACGTGGGGCAACATTAGCGCATCGTCTTATTTTTTCTTTACGTAGACCTAAGATTTCAGCTTGCTCTGAGATGTTTAGCGGTCCAATTGTTTATTGGGATGGCAAGGTCGGCGCATGCGGGTGCAGAGATGTGGATGCCAAAGAATTAATTATTGGTGACGCTAATAATGAACATTTAGGAGATATCTGGTTTGGGGAAAAGATTGAGGAAATGCGTGACAGGTTCATTAGTGGGAAAATTCCAGAAATTTGCCGCAACTGTTACCATTATAACAATCTTTCTATATACCTGAGGCCAGATCGACAGAAATTGATGGAATCTATTCGTCGCTCGCCGATGTCCAGGACAATGGCTTGAAGAGGTGCTTGAGTTCGGCATCCGGCACCGAGTTTGGTTTCAGAGGAGGGCGTTTGTGATTCACAGGAGCCATCCGTAAGGCGGATGGTGAAGATGGCAGGGGAATCGGGGCGCTCGCCACCCCGGATCTCAGATCCCCGCCGGCCTGCGCGGGCCCCCCTCACAGCCGGTCCGCCCCGAAGGTGTCGCAGGCTTCCAGCCGGCCGCTTTCCAGGCCGGTGCGGAACCAGCGGACGCGCTGGGCGGAGCTGCCGTGGGTGAAGCTGTCGGGGCTGACGGTGCCGCGCGCCTGACGCTGCAGGCGGTCGTCGCCGATGGCACTGGCGGCGGTCAGCGCCTCCTCGACGTCGCCGGGCTCCAGCATCCGGCGGTCGCGGTTGGCGTGGTTGCCCCAGATGCCGGCGAAGCAGTCGGCCTGCAACTCCAGCCGCACCGACAGGGCATTGGCCTCGGCCTGATCGCGCGCCCGCTGCTGGGCCGCCTGCACCTTGTCGGAGATGCCCAGCAGGTTCTGCACATGGTGGCCGACCTCATGGGCGATGACATAGGCCTGGGCGAAGTCGCCCGGCGCCTGGAAGCGGTCGCGCAGCTCGCGGTAGAAGCCGAGGTCGATGTAGAGCTTGCGGTCCATCGGACAGTAGAAGGGCCCCATCGCCGCCTGCGCCCGGCCGCAGCCCGACGACACCGTGCCGGTGAACAGCACCAGCGTCGGGTCCTGGTACTGGCGCCCCATCTGCTGGAACAGGCCCTGCCAGGTGTCCTCGGTGTCGGCCAGCACGACGGAGACGAAGCGCTTCAGCTCGTCGTCGGCCTGGCTGCGCGGGGCGGCCTCGCCGATCTGCGTCCGCCCGGCCGTGCCCTGGTCCGCCTGCTCGCCGCCGCCCAGCAGCACCGTCGGGTCGACCCCCAGCACCATCGACACCACCAGAAGAACGATGGCTCCGCCGATGCCCAGCCCGCCCTTGCCGATGCGGATGCCGCCACCCCTGCCGCCGAAGCCGCCCCCACCGAAGCCGCCGCCGGCCCCCCTTGCCCGCGGCGGTCCTCGACATTCTCGCTTTCCCGTCCGCCCTGCCACCGCATCGCCACCCTCCTTCACCCGTCCGTTCCGATCATCAGGCCCGCTGTGCCGGTGGAGACGAAACCACGGGAGAGCTTCCCGCGTTCCATTCAGGTTCGGCGGCCGGATGGAGAGGCGGAGCGGAACGCTTGAAAAGCCAGGACCCGGCCCCCATCTGGGGAAAGGTCGAAAACCGCTTGCGCGGTGCGTTCCCTTGCCTTTGCTCCCCGCCTTCTCCGTTCCGACGGGAGGGAGCCTTTTCCAGGGACGCCGGACTTTTGGAACATGCCCGCATCCGGGCCTGTTTCGTTTTATCGGAGCCTCTCGCGGCGGTGCGCCGCTTTGGTTCCCGTTTCACGACGCCACACACAAGCAAGAGCCGGCCGGCACCGAATCCATCGGTCCACCCATCCGGCCTGGAGGATTTTCATGACGACCCCGATCGTTTCCGCCCTTTCGCATTCCACCGGCCATTTCACTGCCCAGCCCGCGCTTGCGCCGGCCCAACTGGCCGCCACCCGCCTTTCGGCAGGCCAATTCGCCGCAGTTCAGGGCAAAAAGGCCGATTTCCGCTCCGATCCGGAGCCGTCCGGCTTGACCCGGAGCGAAGTGCGGCAGATTGTGCTCGACATCCTGGGCTGAGCCTCTCGACCCGGGCTTAGCCCTTTTCTACCCCTCCACGACCACAGGAGATCACCATAGCCAAGCTCTACGACGCGGACCCCGTCCGCGAAGGCCCGCGCCTCAACCGTGAAATCACCGCCCGTATGGTCCGCCTCGTCGGCGCCGACGGCGAGATGGTCGGCGTGGTGCCGCTCCGCCAAGCGCTGGAAGCCGCTGCGGATGCCGACCTCGACCTCGTCGAAGTGGCGCCCCAGGCGGATCCGCCTGTCTGCAAGATCCTCGATTACGGCAAGTTCCGTTTCGAGGAGCAGAAGAAGGCCAACGAGGCGCGGAAGAAGCAGAAGATTATCGAGCTGAAGGAAATCAAGCTTCGGCCGAACATCGATGATCACGACTATGACGTGAAGATGCGCTCCGCCATCCGCTTCATCGAGGAAGGCGACAAGGTCAAGATGACCATGCGCTTCCGCGGTCGCGAGATGGCGCACCAGGATCTCGGTCTGAACGTGCTCGTCCGCGTGCGCGACCAGCTCCAGGACATCGCCAAGGTCGAGCAGATGCCCCGGGTCGAAGGTCGTATGATGGTCATGGTGCTGGCTCCGCGCTGAGCCCTGGCCAAAAGGGAACCCGCGGGGCGGTGCGCCGCCCCGCCCCTTTCCCCTGATGACTGCAAATCCCGCCCCAAATTGCGCCGGACAACTCCCGGCAAATTCCGCGTAATGCGGCGGAATAATACCTGGATATTCGTATTGGGTTATTGACCCTGTCGGTATCGAGCGCGGATCATTGGGAAGTTTGCTTCCTCCTTTGTTCCGGAAAGTCGTTGTTATGAAGGACGAACGTGTCGCGCCCGCCTGGGAACCCATCTCCGGCGAACGGCAGTTCCGCCTGCTGGTCCAGAGCGTGGTCGACTACGCCATCTTCATGCTCGACCCCACCGGCGTCATCCGCAGCTGGAATGCGGGGGCGGCGCGGATGAAGGGCTATGCCGCCGACGAGATCATCGGCCGGCACTTCTCCAGCTTCTATACCGAAGAGGACCGCGCTGCCGGCATGCCGCAGCGCGCGCTCGCCACCGCCCTGTCGGAGGGCAAGTTCGAGGCGGAGGGCTGGCGCCTGCGCAAGGACGGCACCCGCTTCTGGGCCAGCGTCGTCATCGACCCCATCCGTGACGAGACCGGGGCTCTGCGCGGCTTCGCCAAGGTCACCCGCGACATCACCGAACGCCGCAAGGCCCAGCAGGCGCTGGACGAAGCGCGCGAGGCCCTGGCCCAGGCGCAGAAGATGGAGGCGGTCGGCCAGCTGACCGGCGGGGTCGCCCACGACTTCAACAACCTGCTGCAGGCCATCAGCAGCAGCCTGGAGCTGATCGAGCAGCGGCTGTCGGACGGCCGCACCGACGTCGCCCCCTTCGCCGCCACCGCCCGCGCCGCCGTGGACCGGGCCGCCACCCTGACCCGGCGCCTGCTGGCCTTCGCCCGGCGCCAGCCGCTGAAGCCGGAGCGCGCCGACCTCAACCTGCTGGTGGTCGGGCTGTGGGACCTGCTGGGCCGCTCGGTGGGCGAGGAGATCCGGCTGGAGCGCCGGCTGGCCGAGCCGCTGTGGCCGGTCCATGCCGATGTGAACCAGATCGAAAGCTCCCTGCTGAATCTGGTCATCAACGCCCGTGACGCCATGCCCGACGGCGGATCGGTGACGGTGGAGACCGCCAACGCCAGCCTGCGGCCGGCCGATCTCGCCAACGAACCGGGGGTGGAGCCCGGCGACTATGCCGTGCTGACCGTGCGCGACAGCGGCACCGGCATGCCGCCGGACGTGCTGGCCCGCGTCTTCGAGCCCTTCTTCACCACCAAGCCGATCGGCCAGGGCACCGGGCTGGGGCTGAGCCAGCTCTACGGCTTCGCCCGCCAGTCCGGCGGCTTCGTCCGCATCGACAGCGCGGTCGGCCGCGGCACCGCGGTGCATCTCCACCTGCCGCGCGACCATGCCGCCGCCGCCGAGCAGGCAGCCCCCGCCCCTACCCCTGCCCCCGCCGCCGTCCCCACCCCGCCCACCGGTCGCGCCGGGCGGGGCACGGTGCTGGTGGTGGAGGACGAGGGGTTGGTCCGCATGCTGCTGGTGGAGGTGCTGGAGGGCGACGGCTACACCGTGCTGGAGGCCGCCGACGGCACCACGGCGCTTGCCCGGCTGAGCGAGGCCGCGGCCGGGCGGGAAGGCCCCAGACCGCAGGTCGACCTGCTACCGCCGGTCGACCTGCTGGTGACCGATGTCGGGCTACCCGGCCTGAACGGCCGCCAGCTGGCGGAGGCGGCGCAGGCGCATTATCCCGATCTGAAGGTGCTGTTCCTGACCGGCTATGCCTTCCAAGCCCTGGACGACAGGCCCGGCGATGGCGAGGATGGGCTTGGCCGCAACATGCGCATGCTGGCCAAGCCGGTGGCGGTCGATGCCTTCCGCGCCATGGTCCGTTCGATGCTGTCCGACGGATGATGCCGGCCGCCCGGCGGCCATCCCGCCCCGTCCCGCTTTCGCCTGTCCCGCTTTAAAGGGGGAACCCGCAACGCCGACAGCGCCCGCGCCGCAGCGGGGCTGCACCAACCGCCGGACCTGAGACGATGCCCCTGCTCGCCCGCGCTTCGACGCTGCTGCTGCTCTCCCTGACCGTTCTCGCGGTCCTGCTGGCGCCCCTGCCGGCCTCGGCCAAAAAGGGTTGGACCCCGGTCGCCGCGGAGATCCTGATGGATGCGGACAGCGGCAAGGTCCTGCGGGCGCGCAATGCCGACCGGCTGACCTACCCGGCCTCGCTGACCAAGATGATGACGCTGATGCTGACCTTCGAGGCGCTGGACCGCGGCACGCTGCGGCTGAACCAGAGCCTCGTGGTGTCGCGGCATGCCGCGTCGATGCCGCCGTCGCGGCTGTGGCTGGCGCCGGGCAGCACCATCACGGTGGAGCAGGCGATCCTGGCGCTGGTCACCCGCTCGGCCAACGACGTCGCGGTGGTGCTGGGCGAGGCGCTGGGCGGCAGCGAGACGGCCTTCGCCAAAAAGATGACGGCGCGTGCCCGCCGGCTCGGCATGCGCCACACGGTGTTCCGCAACGCGTCGGGCCTGCCCAACCGGCTGCAGCGGACGACGGCGCGCGACATGGCGACCCTGTCCCGGGCGCTGATCCGCCGCCATGCCAAACATTACGCCTATTTCAAGCGCCGCAGCTTCGACTGGCAGGGCGATACGGTTTATGGCCACAACCGCCTGATGGCGCGCTATCCCGGCATGGACGGCATCAAGACCGGCTACATCGCCGCGTCCGGCTTCAACCTTGCCGCCTCGGCGGTGCGGGACGGCCGCCGCCTGATCGCCGTGGTGATGGGCGGGCACAGCGCCGCCGCCCGCGACACCCAAGTCGCCGACCTGCTGGACGCCGGCTTCAAGCGCCCGACCAGCCCGTCCAGGCCGGCGCCCGTGCAGCCGGATCTGGTGATTACCAAAAACAGCGCCTCGACCGCCGAACGCAGCACGGCGGTGAGCGTTGCCGTCCCTTCGATGAAGCCGGCCACCACAAAGTCCGCCCCCACAAAGTCCGTAGCGAAGCCCGACGGCGGCTCCTGGTCCATTCAGGTCGGCGCCTTCGCCAGCCATGCCGCGGCGGTGCGCAGCGCCCGCGACACGGCCAAGCGCTTGGGCCCCCTCGCGGCCGGCGCCAGTCCCGCGATCGTCCGCTCCGGCGGTCTCTACAAGGCCCGCCTGACCGGATTCCCCGCCGCCACCGCCGACGCGGCCTGCAGCGCCCTGAAGACGGCCGGACGCGGCTGCTTCCCGCTGCAAGGCCGGTGACTTCTCCCCTCCTTGAAAGGAGGGGCTTCTCTCAGCCAGCCTTACGGCTGACGGAGACGTCGCGGTTCTTCGCCTGGCTCACGCCTCGGGCTCCCCGCGCTGCCACCGGACGTCCTCCGGCAGGATCTTGATCTCGCGTCCGAGAGGGGGCAGGCGAAGCCTTTGGCTTCGCTGAGAGCCCGGACAGTGTCTTCTTCCGCTTCGCCGGCGCCGGCTTGGCCGCATACTCTGCGCTATCCACTCGGCGCAGGAACTCCCGCGTTGCCAGCCGCTCGATGTTACGCGCCGCGTTCACATCGGCATGACAGGCAAAGCCACACAGCGGGCAGACAAACTCGGCCTGGCTGGTCCGGCTATGCGGCAAATGCGCCGTCTCCGGGCTGTCCTTCGGATGCCGATGGCATTCCGAGCAGATCTGGCTCGTCCAAGCCGGTTCGATCGCCACCACCGCCGCTCCGTACCAGCCGGCCTTGTAGGTCAGCATGCGCCGGAACTTGCCGAAGGCGTTGCCGAGAAGGCCACGGTTCAGCCCGGCCTTCTGGGCAACCTTGCGGCCCGGTGCTTCGGCCGAGCCGCGGGCACTGGCCGTCATGGTCGCGATGCGCAAGTCCTCGATGCCGATCAGGCCGTGGTTCTGGGCCAGGTCGCTCGTGATCTTGTGCAACGCGTCATCCCGTCGGCGCCGGACCCGCTGGTCCAGCGCCCGCAAGGACTCTCGCAGTTTCATTTCCCGCCGCGACCGGTTGATCCGACCGTGCGCCTTGCGGGCCTCGACCGCCCGCGCGATACGCCGTTCCAGGCGCAAGCGCCGCTTGGCTTCGCCATCCGTCTCGCCGGACACGGTGTAGACATGCCCGTCGGCGCGTGTGTAGGCGTTGGCCACGCCGAAGTCGACGCCGGTGAAGCCCTTGAGCAGCGTGTCGTGGCCGAGAGGCCGCGGCGTGGTGACCTCAATCTCGCAGCACACTGATACCCACCAGGTGCGCCCCTGGCGCTGCAGGGTGACGTGCTTGGGCGTACCCTCCAGCGGCCGGTGGAAACAGACCGGGATGAAGCCAAGGCCGCCGGGAAAGTGGATGCCGTCGCGCGTCAGCGCGACCATGTCCACGACTTTGCTGGTCTTGGCGTCGGTGCGGGTCATCTGCGGGAAGCGCAGGCTGTCATCCTCGAACTTCTTCCAGGGCCGGGGGTAGCCGCCCTGGCCCGTGTAGAAGCGCTGGAAGGCATGGTCGAGGTCTTTGAGGGCCTGCTGGAGGCACTGGCTGAAGCATTCGGCGAGCCAGGGGAACTCGGCCTTGAGCGCCGGCAGGTCGGCGGTCTGCTTGGTGTAGCCGAAGGACCGACCCTTGCGGAAGAACATGCGGTGCTGATCGAGGCCGAGGTTGTGGACCACGCGGGCGCAGCCGAACCAGCGCGCCAGCATGACCTGAGCGGCCGGGCTGGGATAGGCGCGATAGCGGAAGCCCCTGTGGATCAGCATGATGTGGGCACACCTGGGTTATTTCAGGCGTCTGGCATGCTGCCATGCCAGTCTAGAACACATCAAGAACAAAATGCATCCGGGCATCAGAAACGCTGGCGTCTTTGATGTCCGGATGGCGCCTTATATCCCCGTCCTGAAGAACGGGGCTTTACGGCGCGTTCCGGTAACGCGGGCTTCCTAAAGCGCCTCCATGATGTGCCCGATCAGGGCCGCCGGCGGGATCGGCTTGGACAGGATGCGGATGCCGGGCTCGCGCCCCAGATCCTGCAGCACCGCCTTCTCGGCATAGCCGGTGACGATCAGGACCGGCAGGCCGGGGCGGTGACGGCGGACGAGGCGGGTCAGGTCGGCGCCGGTCATGCCGGGCATGGCGAAGTCGGTGACCAGGACGCCGATCCCCTCGTCCGCCTCCAGCAGCGCCAAAGCCTCCTCGCCGCTGGAGGCCTCCGACACCATGATGCCGGCCTCGTCCAGCACCGCCGCATTCGCCATGCGGACCAGGGCGTCGTCCTCGACCAGCAGCACGCGCACGGTGGCGGCCTGGGTGGCGGCCTGGGCGTCGGACAGGGCGGCGGACGGCACGGGCGACGGCCGGTTTCCGGCGGCGGTCTCGTCGGGCGCGTCCGACCCGCCGTCCGCCGGAACCGGGGCGTGGGGCAGGTACAGCGTCACCGCGGTGCCGAGGCCGGGATGGCTTTCCAGGCGCATGCCGCCGCCGGACTGCGCGGTCAGTCCATGCACCATGCTCAGCCCCAGACCGCTGCCCTGCCCGACCGGCTTGGTGGTGAAGAAGGGGTCGCAGGCCCGCGCCAGCACGTCCGGCGGCATGCCGGTGCCGCTGTCGCGCACGGTCACGGCGACATAGCCGCCTGGCGCCAGAGAGGGTGCCACGGCGGGAGAGATCCCGTCGCCCGTCCCCGTCTCCGCGTCCTTTCCCATCTCCACCGACAGGCTGGTCACGGCGATGGTCAGGGTGCCGCCGTCCGGCATGGCGTCGCGGGCGTTGATGGCGAGGTTCAGCAGGGCGATGTCGAACTGGTGGGGATCGACCAGCGCCGGCGGCACGCCGGTGTCGCGGTCGATGCGGATGCGGATGGCGCCGCCCAGCGTGCGTTCCAGCAGCGTCGCCATCCCCGCCACCTGGGCGCCAAGGTCGACCGGCGCCGGCGCCAGCCGCTGGCGGCGGGCGAAGGCCAGCAGGTGCTGGGTCAGGGTGGCGCCGCGGTCGACCGCCTGGCTTGCCACCTCCACCGCCCGGCGGCTCTCCGCCCCGCGCAGCTCGCCGCCGGCCTCCAGCATGTGCAGGCTGGAGCGCACCGCCTGCAGCAGGTTGTTGAAGTCGTGGGCGACGCCGCCGGTCAGCTGGCCCAGCGCTTCCATCTTCTGCAGCTGGCGGACATGCTCCTCCGCCTCGTCGCGGGCCTCGACCGCCTGCCGGCGCTCGCTGAGCGCGCGGTTGGCGGTCTCGTAGGCCAGGAACTGGCGCGCCATCGCCCACAGCATCAGGGCGAGCGCCACCGCGCTGACCAGCCCGGCGCCGGCGATGACGACCGCCTGACTCTTCCAGCGGGCCAGGATCTCCGTCCGCGTCCGGCTGACCCCGACGACCAGCGGGTAGTTGCGCAGAACCTGGAAGGACAGGATGCGGTCCTTGCCGTCGATCGAGCGCGGCGTTGCGTAGGTGCCGGTGTCGAAACGGGCGATCTGCTCGGCGACGCCGGGGCTGGTGGCGATGGTCCCGACTTTTTCGGGCACCGGCGGGAAACGTGCCAGCAGCATGCCGTCGCGCCACCACAGGCTGAAGCCGCTGCCCGGTTCGACATGCAGGCTGCGGTAGAACTGCTCGAAATAGGACAGGCGGATGGCCCCGACCACCAGACCGGCCAGCCCGCCGTCGGGGGTGTTCACGCGCCGCGCGATGTAGAGCGTCCACTCCCCGGTGACCATGCTCTTTGTCGGGCGGCTGACATAGGCCTGTCCGGGATCGGCATCCTTGAGCGCCAGGACATAGTCGCGCTGGGACAGGTCGAGTGTCGGAGCCGGGAACTGGCGGGTGAAATTCACCAGATTGCCGTCGGCGGCGACCAGGCTCAGGGCCTCCATCTGCGGCAGGCTGGACGCCTTGGCCTTCAGGATCTCATAAACCTGCCGCTCGAAGCGCAGCCGCTTGAAGGCTTCGAGGCTGCGCCGGTTCTCAAGCGGAATCTGCTCGGCGATTCCGCCGACGGTCAGGTCGATCCCTTCGATGGCGCGGGCAGTCTGCTCGGCCAGCGAGGCGTTGAGCGTGCGCAGGCCCAGCGTGGCTTCGGCCAGCGTCTCGTCATGCAGCCGGTTCAGGACGATCGCGGTACCGCCGCACAGCACCGCCAGCACGGCCACGCCGAGCGCCCCGATGCGCTGGAGCGGACGGTTGGTTCTCAAAAGCTGCAGCATGACGCCCGCTTCCGATCCGCCCTTACCGCCGCGCCCGCATGCATCACAAACCCTGTTCCCGACTCTGTTCCCGCTGCCATCGCCATGTCGATCCGCTTCCCCCCGTGATGGGCCAAGTGACGGCCAATGTGGCGTTCGCCGTCCGGAAGCATGGATGGTTTCGACACTGCATAAGCGTGACTATAGACGCCGCCGTCCACCGGGCAACCGGCTGCAGGTCATAGGGCGCGTTTGTCCGCTGCGGCGCTTCGTCCCGGATGGGGCTTTTCCGTCAATGCCGGTCGTGCAGGCAATGGGCGTGGTCGGCCAGCACCTCGATGACGTGGCAGCTGCGCACCTGGCCCTGGGCGCAGCCCTCCACCATCCGCCGCACCTCGTCGCGCAGGGCCTCCAGCCGGGCGATCCGGGACTCGATCTCGGCCAGATGGATGTGGGCCAACTGGTCGGCGTCCCGGCAGGGCCGGCCCGGATCGTCGGCCATTGCCAGCAGCTGGCGGATCGCCTCAACCTCGAAGCCCAGCTCGCGGGCGTGGCGGATGAAGCGCAGCCGGTTGACCGCCCTGTCGTCGTAGCTGCGCCGGTTGCTGCCGGTGCGCGGCGCCTCCGGCAGCAGGCCGATGCTCTCGTAATAGCGGATGGTCGGGACCTTCACGCCGGTCCGTTTGGCGAGCGTGCCGATGCTCAGGGCGGCGGGTGAGGCGGTGGGCAGGCTGGACATGGTCGGCATTTCCCTCTTGATCCTCCAGTCGCTGGAGGATTTAGGCTCCGGGGGAGCTGCCGGCAACCGGCCATGATCGAGGAGCCTCCACCATGTACGGATCCAGTCCCGAACCGCTGTCCGGTACGCAGGCCGGCACCGCCCTGCACACCAGCCGCTACCGGGTTTCCGGCATGGATTGCGGATCCTGCGCCGCCAAGATCGAGACAGCGTTGCGCCGGGTGCCGGGGGTCCGCGAGGTGCGGGTGTCGGTGCCCGCCGGCACGGTCGCCGTCTCGCACGACGACACGCTGGGTGCCGACGCGGTGGTCCGCCCGCTGGCCGCGCTCGGCTATGGCGCCGCCCCCGCCGATCCGGTCGCGGACGGCCCGGATGCTGCTTGCGGCGGGGGATGCTGCGGGACTGAGGCCCATTCCCACTCCCACGGCGATGCGGATGAGGCGTCCTGGTGGCGCGGGCGCAAGGTTCGGCTGACCGTGGCGGCCGGTGCGGCTCTGGCCGCCGCGACGGTGCTCGGCCTGTTGGTGCCGGCGACGGAGCCCTGGGCCTTCCCGCTGGCGCTGATGGTCGGGCTGGTCCCGGTGGCGCGCAGCGCCCTGGCGGCGGCACGGGCCGGAACCCCCTTCTCCATCGAGATGCTGATGACGGTCGCCGCCGTCGGCGCCCTGCTGATCGGCGCGGTGGAGGAGGCGGCGACGGTCCTGGTCCTCTTCCTGATCGGCGAACTGCTGGAGGGGGTGGCGGCCGGCCGGGCGCGGGCCGGCATCCGCGGCCTGACGGCACTCGTCCCCGACACGGCGTTGCTGGAGCAGGACGGCGCCGCCCCGCAGGCCGTCCCCGCCGCCGGGCTGGCCGTCGGCTCCGTCATCCTGGTGCGGCCGGGCGACCGGGTGGCGGCCGACGGCATCGTGCTGTCCGGCCGCAGCGCCGTCGACGAATCCCCCGTCACCGGCGAGAGCGTGCCGAAGCCCAAAAGCGAGGGCGATGCGGTCTTCGCCGGCACCATCAACGCCGACGGCGCGCTGCGCGTCCGCGTCACCGCCGCGGCGCGCGACAACACCATCGCCCGCATCGTCCGGCTGGTGGAGGAGGCGCAGGCGAGCAAGGCTCCGACCGAACGGCTGATCGACCGTTTCGCCCGCCTCTACACGCCGGGCATCGTCGGCGTGGCGGCCCTGGTCGCCCTGGTGCCGCCGCTGGCCTTCGGCGGCGGCTGGACGGAGTGGATCTACCGCGCCCTGGCGGTGCTGCTGATCGGCTGTCCCTGCGCGCTGGTGATCTCCACCCCGGCGGCCATCGCCGCCGGCCTGTCGAACGGCGCCCGGCGCGGGCTGCTGCTGAAGGGCGGCGCCGTGCTGGAGGCGTTGGGCCGCATCACCACCGTCGCCTTCGACAAGACCGGCACCCTGACGGAAGGCAGGCCCCGCGTCACCGACTTGGTTCCCTTCGGCGCCGGCGAGGCGGAGCTGCTGGCCGACGCCGCGGCGCTGGAAGCCGGGTCGAGCCACCCGCTGGCCCGCGCCATCCTGGCCGCGGCGGCAGAACGCGGCATCGCCCCACCCGCGGCCGGCGAGGTGACGGTACTCCCCGGCGCCGGGCTGAACGGCCGGGTGGCCGGCCGTATGGTGGCGCTGCTGTCGCCCCAGGCCGCCGCATCCGCCCTGAGGCCTGCGCAGGCGGAGCAGGCCGCCGCCTTCGCCGGGACGGGCAAGACGGTCTCCGTCCTGCTGATGGACGGCATTGCCGCCGGTCTGATCGCCATGCGCGACGAGCCGCGCCCCGACGCCCACAGCGGGATCGCGGCGCTGGACCGCGCCGGCATCCGCTCGCTGATGGTGACCGGCGACAATGCCCGGACCGCCGGGGCGGTCGCCGGAGCGTTGGGCATGACGGCACATGCCGAGCTGCTGCCGGAGGACAAGCTGCGCATCGTCCGCAGCCTCCAGGCCGATGGGCAGCGGGTGGCGAAGGTCGGCGACGGCATCAACGACGCCCCGGCGCTCGCCGCCGCCGATGTCGGCATCGCGATGGGCGGCGGCACCGACGTGGCGCTGGAGACGGCCGACGCCGCCATCCTGCACGGCCGGGTCGGCGACGTGGCGGCGATGGTGGCGTTGTCACGCCGCACCATGGCCAACATACGGCAAAACATCGCATTGGCTTTGGGCTTGAAGGCTGTCTTCCTGCTCACCACCGTGTTGGGCGTCACCGGGCTGTGGCCCGCGATCCTGGCGGACACCGGCGCCACCGTGCTGGTCACCGCCAACGCCCTGCGCCTTCTGTCCGTCCGTCCCTGAACGCCCGGACCAGAGATCTGATTTCGTTAGGAGAAATTCCATGAGCATGACGCGGCGGACGATGATGCGGGGGGCGGCGATAGCCGTTTTGGCGCTCGGCCTCGGGTCGATGGGGCTGCCGGGCATGGTCCGCGCCGCCGTTCCTGCCGAAGGGGCCGCGGTGGAGGTCTGGAAGGCCGCGAGCTGCGAATGCTGCGAGGGCTGGGTGCGGCACATGCGCGCCGCCGGTTTCGAGGTCACCGTCCACACCGTCGACGACGTGACGCCGATGAAGCGCATGGTCGGCGTGCCGGACGACCTCGCCTCCTGCCACACGGCGCGGGTCGGCGGCTATGTGCTGGAGGGCCATGTGCCGGCCGACGACGTGCGGCGGCTTCTGGCCGAACGGCCGCAGGCCCGCGGGCTGGCGGTCCCGGGCATGCCGCAGGACGCCCCCGGCATGGACATGGGTGTCGGCCAGCCCTATCAGGTCATGCTGTTCGGTGCCGCCGGCGGACCGCAGGTCTTCGCCCGTCATTGACGGGTCCGATGCGTCCCGGATGATGGCCAGGGGTGATGGCCGGGGCGGCGTTCAGGCCGCCTCGGCCATTGGTGGGCTGGCCGGCGCGGCTTTGCGCGACCGGACCAGCAGGCCGTTGACCATCGCCTGCCCCGGCAGTTCGATGAAGCGGTAGGTCAGGGCCGACAGGACGATCACCGCCAGCAGATAGCCGCCGCTCACCAGATCCATCACCCAGGCGTCGCCGAAGGAGAGCAGCCGGTCGCTGCCGCCCTCCACCTCGCGCTCGACGAACAGCGGCCGGCCGAGGACCCCCTGCATCACCGTCGTGCCTTTCTGCAGCACGGCGATCAGCAGGGCATGCACCATGTAGATCGAGTAGGACCAGGCGCCCAGCCGCTGGAAGGGCGAGGTCGCCAGCAGGCGGGAGACCGGCCCGGCTTCGAAGGCGAACACCCACACCACCAGCCCGAACAGGAGCGGCGCCGCCAGCGACAGGGCGTTGCCCCCCGCGGCCGAGACGAAGGCCACCACCGCCAGCAGCGCCCCCGTCTCGGCCAGCCCGCCGGCAAGCCGGGACACGGCTTTATCGGTGCGCCTGTTAGCGGCCGCCTGATACAGCCGGTAGACGAGGCAGCCGGTGAAGAAGCCGTAGAGGCAGCGGAAATAGCCGTAGTCGATGCTGGTGTCGATGTAATTGGCGGAAAAGCGCATCACCACCAGGGCACCGGCGACGGCGAGCGTGACCATCGCCACGGCCAACACCCTCGGCCGGCGCACCGTCAGGCAGAGGAGGGCGAAGGTGATGTAGACGAAGAACTCCGCGCTGATCGACCAGCTCGGGATGTTCCAGGTCCATTGATCCTCCACCCCCAGCGCATGGACCAGGGCGAGGTTGCTGACCAGGGCCGATGGGGCATAGGTCCCGGTGAAGGCGGCGGTTCCAACATGGCCGCCGGATGGTCCGGAGACCGCCTTCACGCATTCCAGCGCCACGAAGGCCAGCAGCACCGCCGCATGCAGCGGCCAGACCCGGCCGAACCGCCGGACCAGGAAGGTCCCGGCCGACTTCCCGCCGCCGATGCGGCCGGAATAGGCGTGGAGGATGACAAAGCCGCTCAAAACAAAGAAGAAATCGACAAAAAGATAGCTGCCGCGCACGAAGTCGAACATGTGGAAATGATCGATGCTGTGCAAATGGTACAGCGCAACGCATAACGCGCACAGGCCACGCCAGCCGTCGAGCACCGGGAACCGCATGGGAACCTCCGGGTGATGTTCAAAGGCGTTTCTTGGAAAACTGTTCGAAATGGCAACAAAACCTACGACCGATTGCGGGGGGTAAAAAAGGACGCGGGAGGTTTATTCCGAAGGATCGCCGACTACCCATGGCGGCCCTGCTCCAAAACCACCGGCACAGTGCCCCTCCCGTTCGGGTGATCCCGGACATCCCGGTCCAGCGTGTTGAAATATCCACTCCGGAGGATAGGATCGGCGGCATGAGCACGCACCGTTCCCCTCCCGACATCGACAAGCGCCTGAAACGGGCCGGCTGCCATCCGCGTGGGGGCCCCCTTGGAGGCGTCGACGGGATCGTGGCCGGACGAGGCCGGTCCGGCGCCGGATGATGCTCCCGGCGGCAATGGCAGCTGCGAAGACATGGGCGCGCGCGATTAAGCGCGACGTGCTGACCGTCTATCTGGCGGCGCGCGACCCGCGCACCCCCTGGCCTGTCCGCCTCCTGGCGATGGCGGTCGCGGCCTATGCGCTGAGCCCGATCGACCTGATCCCCGATTTCATCCCGGTGCTCGGCTATCTGGACGATCTGCTGATCGTGCCGCTCGGCCTCCTGCTGGTCGTCCGCCTCATCCCGCCGGAGCTTCTGGCCGAACACCGGGCCGCCGCGGCGCGGCGACCCGCCCGCCCGGTCAGCGTCGCCGCCGCCATGGTCATGATCGCCCTCTGGCTGGCGGCGGGCGCCCTGCTGTGGCGGTGGCTGGTGCCGTCGGTCGAAGGCTGGCTGTCCTAGCCGCCCGCCGTCATGCCGCCCGTGGAGCGCGCCAGGATGCCGGCGACGATGGCGTCGAGGTCGCCGCCGCGGTAGAGCGTGGCTTCGATGCCCGCCCGCTGGGCCGCCTGCAGGTCGGTGTCGCGGTCGCCGATCAGGAAGCTGCCCTTCGGCTCCACCGGCCACTCGGCCATCGCCTGCAGCAGCATCCCGGGTTCCGGCTTGCGGCAAGCACAGTCGGTCCGGTAGGGCGGCTCGCCATGCTCGGGATGGTGCGGGCAGTGGTAGAAGGCGTCGACATGGGCGCCGACGGCGTGCAGTTCCTGCTGCATCCAGTGATGCAGGGTCCGCACATGCTCCTCGCTGTAGAGACCGCGGGCGACGCCGGCCTGGTTGGTGACGACGAAGACCAGAAAGCCGGCATCGTTCAGCCGCTTCACCGCCTCCCTTGCCCCCGGCATCCAGGTGATCTGGTCGGGACGATGGGCGAAGCCGATGTCCTCGTTCAGCACGCCGTCACGGTCGAAGAAGGCGGCTCTGCGGCGATTGGTGTTCGGGGCCGGGTGTGACCCGTCTGGCATGATAGAGAGGGGCATGATGAAGGCGGGCCGTCTTTCTCGCGGTGGCAAACTTGCGGTTCGGTCTGGTTGAAAAGCCGCCCAGGCGCCGCCGTTGTCAATCCGGATACATCAACCCGGATACGGCGTCCCGGCCTGCGCCAGCCGCCGGAGGGTGCCGGTCAGGCGGCGGACATGACTGCCCGCCCAATAGAGCCGCCCGCAGCACGGGCAACTCGTCAAAGGACTTCCGTCGGAGGCACTGCCGAACGGAGCAGTCAGGCCGCGGGCGCCCGGCGGGACCTCCGCCAGCCTGTCCGGCGCCGCCGGGTGCAGCAGGCAGTTGTCGATCAGGCAGCGGGTGAAGGGGGCCTGCAGCCAATCGACCGGAAAGGCGGCGGTCAGCGAGCGGGCCTGCTCCTCCACCGACTGGCCGCGCAGAAGGCATCCGTGCCGGCCGGCGGTCTCGGCCAGCCGACGGTCGCGGGTCAACAGGATGCGCCCTTCCGCCCGCGCCCGGTCGAGCAGCGTCCGGTCGGTTGTGCCGGCCGGCGCCAGGGCGGTGTCATGGCCGGCGGCCCGCAGCAGGCGGGCGAGCCGGCCCAGCATCTCGTCACAGAACCAGTCCATGCCCCGTCAACAAAGCAGATCACTCATCGATAAGATGATATGGTTTCATGAAAATATATATTCAATTATGCGCCATCATCTCATCGCCGCACCTCGCCCCGCTCGATCCGGCGAACGCAGCCCAGCAGCAGCTCTTCCAGGTTCAGCGGCGGCATGTCGATGTGGATGGCCTCGAAGCCGCGGTCGCGGGCCCGGACCGTCAAGTCATGGTTCGCCGCGGCGATCGACAACAGGACGGGGCGTACGGCACCGCGCATCGCCGCCAGCCGGTCGAAGGCCGACGGCCACGCCCCGCAAGCTTCCCGGCGTTCCGCACCCGCCTCCCCCACCACGATCAGGTCGGGAACGAGGTGGCCACGCGCCAGCAGCGCCAGCCCTTCGTCCATCGTGCCGCCCGCCACGACCCGCCACCCCAGCGTTTCCAGATAAAGCCGCAACCCCTCGCGCAGCAACGGACTGTGGTCGGCGACCAGTGCCCAGCGCACCCGGTCTCCGTCCCTGCGCATGGCCGACCCGCCGGTCGCCGGCAGGACGGCGTCTTCCATTCCGCAGTCGTTCGTCATGGGGACCTTGCTCCGCTTCGATGGCTCCTGTTTCCGGCAGGGGGCAATCCGATGACTTTTGAGGAAAATCCCAGCGGCCGCATCCTTCACATGACGGACGAAACGCTCGGCCGATTGTCATACGCAACCGATTGGTCTTGAGCGCGGGCGATTGCCTACAGAAAATTGTCCATGAGCGGAGGATTTTCCCCATGGCGCAGGCTGCGGAGTCACTGATCGAGGACATCTACGACGCGGTGACTTTCCCGGAGCGCTGGGGCGGCATCCTGGAACGGCTCTGCGCCTTGACCGATGCGACGCACGGCTTCCTGTTCACCACCGCCCCCCATCACGACAGCCGGGCCACCGCGCTGTGGGCCCGCCACAACATCACGGACAGGCAGCTGAGCGACTACACCACCCATTTCCGTCACCGCGACGTCTGGGCGAACGCGGCGGCGGCGCGTGGCCTGCTGAGCCGCTGCGAGGTCCGCCGCGGCGAGGAACTGGTGTCCGACGCGGTGCTGCGGCGCTCCGCCTTCTTCAATGAACTTCTGCGGGATCACGGCATGGGCCGGCTGTGCGCGCTCGCCCTGTCCGACGGTGGCGAACTGGCGCCGGTGCAGCCGGTGCTGAGCCTCTACCGGTCGGCCGACGCCTCCCCCTTCCCCGACGAAACGGTGCGGCTCCTGCAGGGCTGCGCCCCGCATCTTCAGCGGGCGATGCGGCTGCGCGTCCGGCTGTGGGCGCGCCAGGATGGCCGGGAGGAGGACGTCCTGTGGAGCGGCCGGATGATCGACCGCCTGCCGATGGGGGTCGCCCTGCTCGACGCCGCCGGGCGGATCCTCTGCCTGAACCGGGCCGGACAGGCGATGGTCGACGCGCGGGACGGGCTGCAGCTTCGGCAGGGGCGTCTGCAGGCCGAACAGGGGGCCGAGGCGCGCCGGCTTGCCCATGCGCTGGAGGCGGCGGTGTCGGCGGGCGCCAGGACCGCGGCTGCGCGCCGGGGCGAGGCGGCCGACCTCCGGGTGTCGCGCCCGTCCGGCCGGGCGCCTTATCTGCTGACCGTTCTGCCGCTGTCGCCCGAGGCGGCGGGGCCGTTCGGCGATGCCGGCGGCGGGGGAGGAGACGGCGCCCGCATTCGTGCGGCGGTCTACATCGTCGACCCGGCCGCCGTGGCGCCGGGGCTGGGCGCGCGGCTGGGCGGACTGTTCGGCCTGACGCCGGTGGAGGCCGCCCTGGTCGCTGACCTGCTGGCCGACCTGACCCCGGCGGAGATCGGCGACCGCCGCGGCGTGGCGATCAGCACCGTGCGCAGCCAGCTGCGCAGCATCTTCGCCAAGACCGGAACCAGCCGCCAGAGCGAGCTGATGAATCTGGTCAACCGCTGCCTGATGCTGCCGGAGGGGCCGTGAGGGTCAGGCCAACAAGGGCAGCGCCGACACCACCAGGAGGCCGAGATAGATGCCGATGAACAGGCCCAGCACGATGCCGTAATCGGCCTCGGTCATCGGATTGGAATCGGGGTCGAACTGCCGCATGGATACGCCTTCTGCGCCGTCTGTCCTGCCTGAATAACAGTGGACGGCGGCGGGGCGTTGCGACATCTGCGGGCTATGCGGGGCGGGCTATCCAGGACAGGTCATCCGGGACCGGCTCTTGCGAACCGGTCCCCTCGATCGGATGCGCTTCAGGTGGAGCTTTTCGCCTGCCCGGTGATGGCGGGCTTCGCTGCCTCCTCCTCGGCAAGCGCGCGGTAGGCCAGTCCGCCCGCCAGTCCGCCGGCCAGCGGGGCGATCCAGAACAGCCAGAGCTGCTGCAGCGCCCATCCGCCGACCACCAGCGCCGGACCGGTGCTGCGCGCCGGGTTCACCGACGTGTTGGTCACCGGGATGCTGATCAGATGGATGAGGACGAGCGCCATGCCGATGGTCAGCGGCGCGAAGCCGGCCGGCGCCCGCCGGTCGGTGGAGCCCAGGATCACCAGCACGAAGAAGAAGGTCAGCACCAGCTCGATCACCAGGGCCGAGGTGATGCCGTACTGGCCGGGCGAATGCGCCTCGTACCCGTTGGCGGCGAGGCCGTTGACGGCCAGGCTGTAGTCGGCCTTTCCGGTGGCGATGACATACAGGACCAGGGCCGCCGCGAAGGCTCCGACCAGCTGGGCCAGCACGTAGGGCAGGATGTCCTTGGCCGGGAACCGCCCGCCGGCCCACAGCCCGACGGTCACCGCCGGGTTCAGGTGGCAGCCGGAGATGTGGCCGATGGAATAGGCCATGGTCAGGACGGTGAGGCCGAAGGCGAGGGAGACACCCAGCAGTCCGATCCCGACCTGCGGAAAGGCGGCGGCGAGCACGGCGCTGCCGCAGCCGCCGAAGACCAGCCAGAATGTCCCGAGAAACTCGGCGGAGCTGCGCCTTATCATACTCATGCCAACCTCCCACTGCTGTCAGGGTTGCCGAAGGCCGGTGGACGCCGGTATGGACACGAGGATAAATCCACCCCGGCGGGAGGGAGTTCGCGCGTTTGGGCAGTGGGGTGTGGCAGAAGAACAGGGTGGTGGAAAAAGCAGCTCTGGACTTGCCGACGGCGCGGCCCTTTTACGGTTCCGGTCCGCACCAATGCGCATCCGTCAGCCGAAGAGGTGCCGTTCGCCCAATTCCTCCGCACGCTTGCGTTCGAGTTCCTGGTTGTAGCGGCGCAGCGCGTAGGCTTCCGTCAGATAGCCGACCAGCCGCTTCGTCGTCGCGCTCTCCACGACGGGAAGGCTCTCCTCCTCCGTGTCGGTGAAGAGCTTGAGGGCGCTGCGCACATTCTGCCCCGGCAGCAGGACGGCATCCGCCGCCCGGGCGAGGTCGCCGGCGGTGCGCTGCTCCATGTCCTCCTGCAGGGTCGGATCATGCACGGCGGAGAGCGTGACGATGCCGGCATAGGCCCCGCGTTCGTCGAACACGAACACCTGCTTGGCGCTGCCGAGCGGAAACATGCGGCGCAGTTCGGCGAGGCTCATGGAGGCGGGAACGCTCTTGGCGTCGCGGCGCATCATTCGTCCTACCGTCAGGTTCTCGATCCAGCCGATGTCGTGCGCGCCGTGTATGGGCAGGCCGCGCAGGTGGAAGCGCCAGGTGGCGAAGGAATGGCCGAACATCCGGCGCACGATCATCGTCGCGACCGCCACGCTGGTGAGCACGCCGAGGGTGACGGGGAAGTCGGCGGTGGCCTCCTGGACCAGCATGACCATGGTGAGCGGGGCGCCGACGATGGCGGCGGCGACCGACCCCATCCCGACCAGGATGAAGGCGGTATAATGGATGCCCACGTCGGGCAGCAGCCAGCCGGCGATCTTCACGAAGAGGCTGCCGTACAGGCTGCCCAGGAACAGCGAAGAGCTGAACAGCCCGCCGCGGAAGCCCGCGCCGAGGGAGATGGACGAGGCGATGACCTTGGCGGCCAGCAGGGCCGCCAGAATGACCCCGTCATAGCCGAGGACGATGTTGTGCTGGATCGCGCCGTGGCCGCTGCCCAGCACCTGCGGGAAAAGCATGGCGATCGCGCCGACCAGCAGGCCCCCGACGGCCGGCCTGAGCCAGCCGGGAACATGCGCCGCCCGGAACAGCCGTTCCGCCAGCGTCACCGCCTTCATCGTGGCGATGCCGAGGATGGCGGCGCCGATGCCGACCAGGACGAAGAAGGGATAGTCGCTCGGCCCCACGCTGACGGGGTCGTAGACGGCGAAGATGGTGTCGTGGCCGCTGGTCCAGCGGGTGATGATGCCAGCGGTGATGGCGGACAGGCTGACCGGCGCCAGGGCGGCGAGCGTGTAGCTGCCGATCACCAGTTCGAAGGCATAGAAGGCCCCGGCGAGCGGGGCGTTGAACGCGGCGGCGATGGCGGCGGCGGCGCCGCAGCCGACCAGGATCCGCAGGTCGGCGCGGCGAAGCTTGACGGCCTGCCCGGCCGTGGAGGTGACGCCCGCCCCCACCTGGGTGTAGGCCGCCTCCATGCCGACCGAGGCGCCGAAGGCGTTGGACACCAAGGTCGAGGCGGCCAAGCGAAGGCTGTCGAGCAGGGACATCGTGCCGCCGTAGAGCGCGTTCGCCTCGATGGGGTCGACGATGTCCTTCGCCCGCAGGCGCCGGGCGAAGCTGCCGAAAATGCCGAGCGCCAGCCCGCCGACCATCGGGATGATCAGCGGCTGCCACGGGCCGATGGCCACCCCCGCGCTCAGATGGGCGCCGCGTGGAAGATCGAAGAGCACCGAATGCAGCAGCCCGACGGCTTTCTGGAGCAGGGCGACCCCGCCGGCGATCAGCGCCGCGGCAACCACCCCGAGGGCGACGATGGCGAAATCATTGTCGCGGACATTCCGGCTGGCCAGGGCGCGGAGCAGGAACAGGCGGCTGCGGAACCAGCCGCCGTGACGGCCCTCCGGGACGGGGTGCAGGGATCCGGGATGTTCGGACGGCCGGTCGCCCGCGTCCTTCCGTTTGGGAAGAAGGGGAATGGGGGGCAGGGACATGGCGGGACGCGGCTGTTGGAGCCCCCCGGGACGGGCGGACGTTCCCGGCATCTAAGCGGCGCCGGTGCCGGACGCAACGACAAACTCCCGGCCGCCTGCCCCCAGCCCTCGTCCCCCAGCCCTCGTCCCCCGCTCGCGGTTTGGCCTGCAGCGGGGGAATACTCGCGTATTCATCTTTTATTAATATGCCGGCGCCGAGCATGTTCGTACGCCCGCAGTTGCCCCGGCCGCCCATCCGGCCCAACAGTTGAGAGCGCGCCCGGTTCATGCAATCACTGCATCCAGCCACGATTCCTGCTGCGGACAACGCAAGGCGCGCGTGGTGACCGGCAGGCGCGTCAACGGCGGGCTGCGCGTCGCGCTGTTCGAACCTTTCGCCGTGAACGCCGAGTGGGCTGAACGCGAGCTGTCCTTGCGCATGCTGTCCGCCCTGGGTGCCAAGGGTTGGGAGGCCGCCATCGTCCGCCGCGCGGCCGAGATCGAGACCTTCGACCCCGATCTGGTCGTGTCGCTGCATCCCCAGGTCACGCCGAAGCTGACCCGGCACCTGACCATGGCATGCGACTGGAACCCGCCGCAGTTCCACGCCTCGCACCGGTTCTTCGCCCAGAACGAACGGTCCTATGACGGCTGGCTCACCGTCAACGAGGGGATGCGGCGGCGGATGGCCGACCTGTTCTGGCCGACTGCGCGCCCGCTGGTGACCACCCCGATGTATCCCAGTTCTCCCGCACTGGCGCTGGAGCCGAGGCTGGGTCCGGACAGCCGGCTGTTCTACATCGGCTCCAACTGGGACGGCCGGCGTTTCCCGCTGATGCTGAGCCTGCTGGCGCAGGCAGGCGTGCTGGCGCTGCACGGCCGCCGCGACCGGTGGGAGCATCTGGCCGATGCCTTCAGCGGCGAATTGCCGTTCGACGGGCATTCGGTGATCGAGCGTGCCAATGCCTGCGGGATGGGGCTGTGCCTGCATCTGCAGCCGCATGTCGAAACCGGCATCCCGAACATGCGCATCTTCGAACTGTCGGCGGCCGGGGCGCTGACCATCGCCGGCCACCATCCCTTCATCATGGAGGCCTTCGGCGACAGCGTCCTTTATGTCGACACCACCGCCGGCGAGTTGGAGACGGCCGAGCAGATCCTCGCCCATGTCGCCTGGGCACGGGCCAACCCGGCGCGCGGACGGGCGATGGCGCGCGACGCGCAGGCGATCTTCCTGGAAAAATTCAGCCTCGAGGTGCTGTTCGATCCCCTCCCCGACCTCGTCGCCGACGCCCGGCCGAGGCTTGGTCTGACGCCCGCCGGCAGCGCAGCACCGCCGGTTCCCGTCGATCTGGTGCTGCCGGTCGATGAGGGTGGGTGGGACGACGCCCTGCAGCGGCTGGAGGCGGTGGCCGGGCAGACGGCCGGCGCCGTCGGCGTGGTGCTCGTCCTGCCGGACGGCATGCGGGAGACCGTCCCGGACAGGCTCGTCCGCCGGCTTGCCTCCCTGCGCGTCCTGCGCACGGAAGCGGGAAGACCGTCGGGCTCCCGCCTGTGGGCCGGGTTGCGGGCCACCGACGCCGAGTGGGTCGGCATCCTGCCGCCCGGGGCGCGGCCCTTTCCCAACCATGTCGCGACGCTGTTGGCCGCGGCTGAGGACCTTGGCGTCGACGCCGTCCATGGCGGGGCGCTCCAGCCGATGCTGCCGGAGGAGATGGTGGAACTGTACCAGGCGGAACTGCGGCCGACCGCCATCGGCTTTGGCGCCATCGACACCGCCTGCCCCGCATCCACCGCGGCCACCCTGCATCCGGCGAGCCTTCTGATGCGGCGGGAGCGTCTGAAAACCCTCCTGCGCCGCGATCCGGAGCTTGGCGACGCGGCGGCCGCCTTCCTGGCCCATCGGGTCGCCGCGCAGGCGCCCCTGGGATGCAGCGGCCTGCTCACCATGCGCGCCGCCGACCGGGCGGATGCCGGGCTGGCCGAAGAGCAGGAGCGGCTTTGCCGCCTGACCGCCCTCACGCCCGTCCCGTCCGCCGCCACGGCCGCACCGTCACCGCCTCCGGAGCAGGTGACCTGCTACTTCGACTTCGATCCGAAATTCGCCGCACGCCTGCCGCGCCTGTGCCGGGATGCGGACTTCGCGGCCCTTCCCGGAGACCGGCCCATCTATCTCTATGGCGCGTCGCGCGGCGGGCGCATCCTGCAGATGGCGCTCGGCAAATGGGAAAACCTGACACTGGCCGGCTTTCTCGACGGGATGCGCAAGGGAACCGCGTGGGATCTGACCGTGACGACACCGGAGGCCGTCGCCGACACGCTGTGCGCTGCGACGGTGATCATCTCCAGCCAATATGTCTCGGAGATCGCCAAGCGCCTGCTGCGGGTCGGCATCGCCGATCCCTACAACGCATACCCGTTCATCGTGCGGCACATCCGGTCGGAGGCGTCGCGGAGGCTGCGGGACGCACCGGCGCAGCCGGCCTGAAGGATCGGGCCGCAGAGACCAGTGAGGAGTCCGAGCATGCGTGTCGGTGTCTACCGGGGATTTCCCGCCTCGGCCGGAGGTGGCTTCCAGTACGAGGCGTCGCTGCTGGACGCCCTGTCGGACCTGACCCCGCAGGTCCCCTATGATCTGGTCTGCGTCAATCCCGCCGGCGAAAGCCTGCGTGGGATCCTGCAGTCCCGCCATCTCCACTACGGCCGGCTGCCGATCCTGCCGCTGGGCGATCTGGACATTCATCAGGGGCCGCCCGAATCCTATCTGTCGACGGATGGCGAGGGTGGCCGCCCGCCACCCCCGACCGACGAGATCGTGCTGAACACCGCCATGGGACAGGCGTTGCGCGAGGAGGACATCGACCTTCTGCTCACCCTCCACCCGTCGCTGATCGGGCCGGAGGCGCTGGTCCCCTTCATCGTGCCGATCCACGACCTGCAGCACCGCCTCCAGCCGGAGTTTCCCGAGGTCAGCGCCGACGGGATCGCCGCCCTGCGGGAGCAGGCCTACCGGACGATCTGCCGCTACGCCACTCTGGTCCTGGTCGATTCCGAGGCGGGGCGGCAGGACGTGCTCCGCTTCTACGGCGACCTGATCGACGGCGACCGCATCCGGGTGCTGCCCTTCTTTCCGCCGGCCCGCCGCTCCCGCCCGCCGACGCAGAGGGACCTCGCCAGGGTCCGGACGCGGTACGGTCTGCCGGAGCGTTATTATTTCTATCCGGCGCAGTTCTGGATGCACAAGAACCACTGCCTGATCGTCGAGGCGCTCGCCCGTCTTGCCGATGATGGCGATGAAGCCGTCAGGGTGGTGTTCGCCGGAAGCTATACGGAGAAATGGCGGGCGCGGAATTTCATCGATGTGATGGCCCTGGCGGACAGGCTGGGGGTGCGCGACCGCATCCACTATCTGGGATTCGTGCCCGACCGCGACATGCCGGCGCTCTACAGCCTGTCGGCCGGGCTGGTCATGCCGACCTTCTTCGGTCCCACCAACATGCCACCGTTGGAAGCCTGGAGCTTCGGCCGGCCGGTCATCGTCAGCGATCTGCCCAGCATCCGCGACCAGCTCGGCGACGGTGCCCTCTACATCGATCCGCGCGATGCGGTCTCGCTGGCCGATGCCATGCGCAGGCTGTGGCATGACGATGCCCTGGCCGCCACCCTGGCCGCAAACGGCGCCCGCTGCCTTGCCGGCTACCGGCATGAGGATTTCCTGTCGCGCTTGCGGAGCATCCTGGACGAGGCGGTGGACCGTGTCCGCACCCGCCGCACCCCCGCCTATCCGATCGCATGGCCGCAAGAAGCCGGGGGAGCAGGGTGATGGGCCTGTTCAGCGGCCTCTACGGCGACCATGCCGCGGCCCGGCGGGGTACCCAGACCTACGACGATCCGCGGGTGGTGGCGAGGCTGGTGGAGGCGCGGTCGGCCTTCCGCTGGGACGGGGTGCTCACTCCCCTGTTCCAGCAGCTTGCCGCCGCACTTCTGGCCGCAGCGGTGCGCGGGGGAGGCTTCGACGGCCGGCTGAACGTCTGCGACTTCGGCGGCGGGCTGGGAAACGGGCATGCCGTGCTGTCCGCCATCCTGGGGGAGGCCGTCCGGCTGGAGTGGGACGTGGTGGAAACCCCGGCCCTGGCGCAGGCCGGCAATGAACGGTTCGCCGGCGACGGCCTGCGCTTCCATGATAAGCTCGACGCCCTGGAGGGCCGGGACCACGACCTGATCCTGGTCTCGGGCGTGCTGCAATATCTGCCCGATCCGCAAGCGGTCTTCGCCCGGCTGGCAAGCCGGCCGCACCGCCACATGGTGATGAACCGCTTTCCCGTCCGGCAGGCGGCGGAGCCGGTGACGGCCGACCTTTGCACGGTGCAGGATCTGCGACTTCTCCAGGCCGGGGTGTCGGTGCCGCACTGGTGCTTCTCCGAGGAGCGTTGGCGTCGCCTCATCGGCGCCACGCACGCCACCGTCATGCGCTGGAGCGACGATTTCGACGGGCGGCACGGGCTGGACGACGGCAGCGAGCTGTCGTTCATCGGCATGCTGCTTTCCCGCCACCCCGTTCCCGTCTCCGCCCCCGCCCGGATGCCGCCGCCATGATCGAGACCATCGACCATGACGGCCGCACCCTGGCGATCATCGTCCGTGCCGAATTCCGCGAGCCGGGCATCACCTTCTTCACGCCGACCAGCTTCTCGCAGCAGCTGGCCTTCATGCGCCACCCCACGGGAAAGACCATCACGCCCCACCTGCACAACCCGGTGCATCGGCAGGTCGATTACACCCAGGAGGTCCTGCTGATCCGGCGCGGGCTTCTGCGGGTCGATTTCTACGACGGCGGCCGGACCTATCTGCACAGCCGGCTTCTGCGGGCCGGCGACGTCATCCTTCTCGCGTCGGGCGGACACGGTTTCCAGGTGATCGAGGAGGTCGAAATGGTCGAGGTCAAGCAAGGCCCCTTCGCCGGCGGCGCCGACAAGAGCTGCTTCGAGGGAGCCGGTCCCGAGCGCATCGTGATGGAACAGTGAGCGCCGCCGGCCGGCAGGGAAAGGACAGGTCTCCCGTGATCGTCGTGAGCGAGCCGTTGCTGGACGGCAGGGAACTGGAGTACGTCCGCGAAGCCGTCGAGACCGGCTGGATCTCCTCGGAAGGGCGATTCATCGCGGAGTTCGAGCGCCGCTGGGCGGAGTATTGCGGCACGGCGCACGGTATCGCCGTGTCCAGCGGCACCGCCGCCCTCCAGCTCGCCATGCGCGCGCTCGACCTTGAGCCCGGGTCGGAGGTCATCCTGCCGAGTTGCACGATCATCTCCTGCGCGGTGGCGATCATCGAGGCCGGCTGCGTGCCCGTCCTGATCGACAGCGACCCGGAAACCTGGTGCCTCGACCCCGATCAGGTCGCGGCGAAGATCACGCCGCGCACCCGCGCCATCATGCCGGTCCATTTCCTCGGCCACCCCTGCGACATGGCCCCCCTGTGGGAATTGGCGGAGCGGCACGGCCTCCACATCGTCGAGGACGCCGCCGAGGCGCACGGCGCCGAATACCGCGGACGCCGCTGCGGCGGACTGGGGACGCTCGGCTGCTTCAGCTTCTACGCCAACAAGATCGTCACCACCGGCGAAGGCGGCATGGTCGTCACCGACGATCCCGCCCTCGCCGACCGGCTGCGTTCGCTGCGGAACCTGTGTTTCCGCCGCGACCGGCGCTTCCTTCACACCGAACTGGGCGTCAATGCCCGGCTGACCAACCTCCAGGCCGCCGTCGGTCTGGCCCAGGTCGAGCGCATCGGCGACCATATCGCCCGCAAGCGCCGCATCGCCGCGCAGTATGGCGCGCGACTGGCCGGACTGCCGCTTGCCTTGCCGGTCGAGCGCCCCTGGGCGCGCAGCGTGTACTGGATGTACGGGATCGTGCTGGATGACGAGGTGCCGTTCGATGCGGCCGAATGCGCGCTCCGCCTGCGCGCTCTCGGGGTGGACAGCCGCCCCTTCTTCCTCGGCATGCATGAGCAGCCGGCCCTGCTGGAGCGCGGCCTGTTCCGCGAGGAGCGCTATCCGGTGGCGGAAAGGCTGGCGCGGCGGGCGCTGTATCTGCCGTCCGGCCTGACCCTGCCCGATGCCGACCTGGAACTGGCCGCCGACGCGGTGCGGAGGGTGCTGGCATGAGCGGGATTTTCGGAACCGGCTACGCGGCGGTCTATGACGCGCTGTATGGCGGGAAGGATTACGCGGGTGAAAGCGATCTGATCGCGCATCTGTTCGCCCTGCATGCGGACGGCCCCGTCGCGAGCGTCCTGGACCTCGGCTGCGGCACCGGCGGGCATGCCCTGCCGCTGGCGGCGCGGGGGCTGCGCGTGACGGGGGTGGACCGCTCTCCGGCCATGCTCGCCCGCGCCCGTGCGAAGTCGGCGGAGATGGCGACGGAGATGGCGACGGACATGGCCGGGGCGACGGTCGCCGCGCCCGAGTTCATCGAGGCCGATGTCCGCACGCTTCGCCTCGGCCGGGTCTTCGATGCGGCGATCATGATGTTCGCCGTGCTTGGCTACCAGTATGACGACGACGCGCTGCTGGCCACCCTGGCCTCGGTCCGGCGCCATCTGCCGCCGTCCGGCCTTTTCCTCTTCGACGTCTGGTACGGCCCCGCCGTCCTCGCCCAGCGGCCGGGAGATCGGGTGCGGTCGGTCTCCCAGGCGGACGAGCGGATTCTCAGGACCACGCGGTCGGAACTCGACATCCGGGCCCAGATTTGCCGGGTCGATTTCCATGTGCTGAGGCTCGCCGGTGACCGGGTTGCCGGGGAGGAGCGGGAGACTCACACCATGCGCTTCTTCTTCGACCGGGAACTCGGCCTGGCGCTTGCCGCCTGCGGCTTCCGGCTGGAGGCACTCCGCGCCTTTCCGGACATCGGCCGCGAGCCGGACGAGACGACATGGACCGTGATCGGCGTCGCGCGTGCCCTGCCGTGACGCCGCTCAGCCCGCCCCCGCACCGCTGCCGCCAGGGAAATAGGCAGACATCTCGGCACCGAAGGTCCGGTCGGCCAATGCCCGCTCCTCATCGGTCAGCAGGGTGGCGTAGCAGTCGCGATGGCCTTTGTTGATGAAGCGGCGGCTGCCTTCATAGCTGCGCGCGAGTTCGGGCCGATAGAAAACGCCGTCGCGCCGGTTGCGGACCTCCTCCGCTTCCAGCGCGGCCATCGCCGCCATCCCGCTGCGTTCGACCGCCATCGCCTGCCGCTCGGCCGGAACCGGCAAGTCGAGGAAGCGCAGGATGGCCGCCAGTTCGCGGCCGGGGTGATCGACCAGATCGGTGTAGGTGACGAGATGCACCGGGATCTCGCGCTGGTCGAGCCACGAGCGGACATGCTGCCGCCACGGCCCGGCGACCTCGAACTCCGCCCCGCCGGTCGTCAGCCAGCCATGGACGAAGCGACGGAACGCGGGACCATCGGCCGGGCCGCCTTCATCGGCGCCTGGGTTCCCGGCGGGGTTCAGGAACCGGCGGTAATCCCACGCCGACATCATGACGTCGACGGGGTGACGGATCAGATACACCGCCTTGGCCGTCCGCCCGACGCCGGGTCGGTCCGGTCCGAACGGGAAATGCGACTTCACGATCCGGGGTCCCTCCGGCATGGCGAACCGCAGCGCCGGCCATGCGTGAATGTCGATCACGTATCTCCTTTCGAGGTCGCCGATCTCGGCGGCGTCGCCGAACAGGCAGTGAAACATCAGGAATCCGAGATAGGTGACTCCCGACTTCGGGAAGGCCGAAAGGCTGATCAGGTCCCGCATGGATCGACATCTCCCCCCATCACATCACACCCCACCCCGGTGCCGCTAAAGTGAAAAAGGCATGGCGCGCGACAACCTTCGGGTTTGGGGAATCTTCGTTTGGATTTTATCATGGCCTGTATATTCGCAATCCCAAGTTTTTGAAGACTCCGCATATGAAGCGCTGCTGGTTGTGGCTTTCTAATTTTGAATATGCGGGCTGAATTGCTCGAATGTATTATAATTGTTATATTGACCAGCATTTGGTGTCCAACGGTACGGCGAAGGGGGATGAGGACGCGGATGCGCCGACCGGCATCGTCACTTCCGAATCCCTCAGCTGAAGAGGAGAGAGACTTCGACCGGATCGCCATCGAGAATTGGCGGGAGGAGATCCGCAGGTCCACCGTCTCCCACTACCATCATCGGATGGGGGTGGCGCTCGAGGCTTCGGGAGACCGCGATGCCGCCACGACGGCGTTCGAGCGTGCGGTGGCGGTGGATCCGGGGCATTATGCATCCGTGCTGCGCCTGAACCGCCTGCTGCGGGACGCGGGCGACCCGGAGCGCGCGCGATCCGTTCTGGCGCATGGAATGTTGGCGCATGGCCGCGACCCCGATGCCCTGGCACGGGCGCTGGTCGATGAGGCGGAGGCCGCCCGGGACGACGGAATGACCGACGATGCGCTCGCCCTCGTCGCCCATGCGCTTGCCGTTTGTCCGCGTGCCGCCGCCGCTCATCTGCCCGATCTCGTCGTCGAACTGGCCGGCCAAATCCGTGATCGCCATGAGGAAGCGCTGCGCTGGTGCGATCTTGCGGCCCCCCATG